>NZ_JAIQDH010000025.1:0-158465 GCF_020037095.1 Myxococcus sp. XM-1-1-1 | reverse complement strand
GACAAGCACCTGGACTGCCTGCGCTACGACCTGGGCTACTCCGCCAGCAAGTGGGTGGCCGAGAAGCGCGTGTGGGAGGCCATCGAGCGCGGGCTGGCGGTGAACATCTACCGCTCGGGCTTCATCATGGGCCACGGGGAGACGGGCGTCGGCAATCCAGACGACTTCGTCGCGCGCTTCGTGCGCGGCTGCATCCAGATTGGCAGCGGTCCCATCCTCCCGCGCCAACGCAAGGAGATGGTGCCCGTGGACTTCGTCAGCGGCGCCCTCCTCGGCATCGCCTCTCGCGAGGGCGCCATCGGCAAGGCCTATCACCTGGTGCCCCTCTCCCCTCGCGACTCCATCGACATGGACTCGCTCTATGACCTCCTCGACGACTGTGGTCAGCCCCTCAGCCGCGTCCCTTACGAGGAATGGGTGGACCGGCTCATGAAGGACCCCCGCGCGGCCGACAACCCGCTCTGCGCCCTGGTGCCCATGCTCTACGAGCAGGTCTACGGCGGCGGCTCGACGCGCTGGGAGGTCTACGAGGGAATGCCTGTCTACGACGCCCGGAACACCCGGGAGGCACTCGCCGGACTCGGCCTCGGGTTCCATCGCCTGGACCAACCGCTGATGTCCCTCTACCTCGAGGACTGGCGCAAGAAGGGCCTGCTTCCCACGAACTCCGCGAGAGCCCCTCGCGGCTGAAGTCGCACCCCGTCGTCTACCCACAGGAGGATCCATGTCCATCGCGCATCTCGCAGCCAAGGCAGAGGGGAACAACCCTGCGGTCATCGACCCCAACCAGGGCGGGCTCTCCGACCTGTGGCACGCACAAGTCGCGCTCCGGCCCATGGACATCGCCGTCCACTGGGGCGTCAAACGCATCACCTACGACGCCCTGGACCGCCGCGCCAACCAGTTCGCCAACGCCCTGAAGAAGCTGGGCGTGGGCGAGGAGACGCCTGTCGCCCTGGCCATGAATCAGGGCATCGAGGCCATCGCGGCTCTGGTGGCGCTCCTCAAGCTGGGCGCCACCTGCGTGCCGCTGGACCTCCAGTACCCCCGAGACCGCATCGCCTACATCATGCGGGACTCACAGGCCCAGGTGCTCCTCTCCGAGACCGTGACGGATGAGGCGAAGTGCATGGCGGGGAGCATCACCCGCCTGTGCATGGAACGCGACAGGGCCTCCGTGGCACGAGAGCCCGAGTCGTTCGTCGCGCCGGACGACCCGCCGGAGCGGCGCGTCTACATCATGTACACCTCCGGGACCACGGGCCGGCCCAAGGGCGCGCAGATCCTCGCCAGGGGCATCCGCCGGCTGATCTTCGACAACCCCCTCCTGGTCGTCCGGCCCGGGGAGCGGGTGGCCCAGACGTCGAACCTCGCGTTCGACATGTCGCTGTATGAAATCTGGGGCACGCTCCTCAACGGAGGCCTGGTCGTGGTCATCGCCAAGGCCACGCTCCTGGACTCCCACGCCCTGCGCGACGCCCTGCGCGACATGCGCGTCGACGTGCTGAGCATCGGGACCGCCGTCTTCAACATGATGGCCCAGGCCTACCCCGATGCCTTCAGCCAGCTGCGCCGGTTGATCGTGGGTGGGGAGCGCGCGAACGCCCGCACCTTCCGCGCGGTCCTCGAGAGCAAACCACCGGAGCAGCTCGTCCACGCCTACGGCCCCACCGAGGTGTCCATCTACTCGACCACGCATCGGGTGCGGCTCCAGGACACCCTGGGCGGCTCGGTGACCATCGGGCAGCCCGTCGCCCACACCGAGGTCTTCCTGCTCGATGAGCACCTGCGCCCCGTGGCGCCGGGACAGCCCGGAGAGCTGTGCCTCGCGGGCGCGGGCCTCGCACGGGGATACCTGCACCAGCAGGAGCTCACCGCGGAGCGCTTCCCCACGGTGGAGGGTCTGAAGGACGGACAGGCGCTGCGCATCTACCGCACGGGCGACATGGCGCGCTGGGACGAGAACGGGAACCTGGAGTTCCTGGGCCGCAACGACCATCAGGTGAAGATCTACGGCCACCGCATCGAGCTGGACGAGGTCGCCAAGATGCTCCTGCAGAGCGGGCTCCTCTGGGACGCGGTGGTGACGCTCCAGGAGCGAGCGGACGGCGAGAAGTCACTGGCGGCCTTCGTGGTACCCAAGGAGCCGTCCCCGAACATCGAGGAGGCGCTGCGGGACTTCATGCTCGCCCAGGTGTCGAAGCAGATGGTGCCCTCCCGCTTCGTGGTGCTCGAGCGCCTCCCTGTGAACGCGAACGGAAAGACGGACCGTTCGGCGCTGCCCGCGCTCCTGTCGTCGCGAAGCTGACGTCTTTGTCCCTCCAGGAGAGAACCCATGACCACGACATCCATCGCAGCACGCCCCGCGATCCCGCCCCCTCCTGGCGGGCCGGCAATCCCGCAGGATTTGATGACCTCGGAGGACCCGGTCGTCTCGGGTGTGAGCGCCCTCTGGACAGAGATGCTCGGCGTGGAGACAGCCTCCCCCGACGATGACTTCGCGCGGCTGGGAGGCACGTCCCTGATGAGGGGACGCCTGGCCTTGCGGCTGCGCGAGAAGTTCGGCGTCGGCCTCTCCGCGTATGCCCTCCACGAGGCGCACACGCTGGGGGACTTCATCGAAGCGGTCCGCCGGGCGCGCTCTGGGGCCCAGGGTGAAGGCCGCGCCATCGCGGGGCCCGAGACCTGGCGCGAGGAGGCACACCTGCCCGAGGACATCATCCCCGCCAAGGGCAGACCCGTGACGAAGGGCAAGCGCCTGGAGGAGATGCGCTGCATCTTCCTCACCGGCGCCACGGGCTTCCTCGGCGCCTTCATCCTGCGCGACCTGCTACGGAGGACGACGGCCCAGGTGGCCTGCCTCGTCCGCGCGGAGGACCCGGAGGCGGCGCTCGCGCGCATCCGACAGACGCTCGTGAAGTACGACCTGTGGGAGGAGCCCTTCGCCTCGCGCATCGAGCCGGTGCCCGGAGACCTGGGGGCCCCAGGGCTGGGGATGGACGCCCGGCAACGACAGGTCCTCGCCGGACGCGCCGAGGCCATCTTCCATATCGGCGCGCACGTGAACTTCGTGCAGACCTACGAGGCGCTCCGGGCCGCCAACGTGGGAGGCACCACCGAGGTGCTGCGGCTGGCCGCGATGGGGCCCACGCCCGTGCACTACGTGTCCACCATCGCCGCGTTCGGCCCCACCGGCTACTTCAAGAACACCCAGGTCCTCCGCGAGGACGCGGACCTGGACGATCACCTGGAATGCCTGCGCTACGACCTGGGGTACTCCGCCACCAAGTGGGTGGCGGAGAAGCGCGTCTGGGAGGCCCATGCGCGAGGCCTCGCGGTGAACGTCTACCGCCCCGGCTTCGTCATGGGCCACTCGGAGACAGGCGTCGGGAACCCGGACGACTTCATGGGGCGCTTCATCCTCGGCTGCATCGAGATCGGCTGCTGCCCCATCCTCGAACGACAGGGCAAGGAGATGGTCACCGTGGACTTCGCCAGCGCCGCCCTCCTGGGCATCGCCTCACACGAGGGCGCGGTCGGCAAGGCCTATCACCTCGTTCCGCCCACGCCGGAAGACAACACGGACATGGAGGGCATCTACACGATGCTCGACCAATGCGGACACCACCTCAGCCGCGTGCCCTACGAGGCATGGGTGGACCGCCTCATGCAGCATCCCCGCGCGGCCGAGAACCCGCTCTGCGCCCTGCTCCCCATGCTCTACGAGAAGGTGTACGGCGGCAGCGCGACGCGCTGGGAGCTGCACGAGGGACAGCCCGTCTACGACGCCGCCAACACCCGCGAGGCCATCGCCAGCCTCGGCCTCGCGTTCCGTCGCGTGGACCGCGAAATGCTGTCCCTGCACCTGGACGACTGGCGCAAGAAGGGCCTGCTCGCCGCCCGCTGAGTCGCGGGCAGACCTCCGCAAGCACCACACCCGACGCGCCCGGATTGCGCAAAACACTCGCGGGTGATTTCGCGGTGAGGGATTGATTCGCCAAGACAGCCAGAGCCGAGGTGCCCGCGCGTATTGTGACCGCGGCATTTCCATCAGGAGGTCTTCGTGAAGCGGTCTCGTTTCTCCGCGGTACTCGGCTCGGCATGCGTGGTCTGGTTGGTCGGTTGTGGCGGTGCCCCCGGACAGGAGCAGGAACTGGATGATGGGCAGGCGAACATCGACCCGGGGACGGAGAGCTCCCCCACCGATGGTGGCCCCACCCCCGACGCGGGCCCCACCCCCGACGCAGGCCCACCGTCCGACGCGGTGCTGGTGACCGACACCACGCGCTTCTACACGTCGGTGGGCATCGCCGAGCAGGTCAATGACCTGTCCGCCAACCCGCCCGAAATCCTCGTGCAGCAGGGCTCCACCTTCCAGCTCATCCTCGGCTCCGCGGTGCCGGGCGGCTGGCGCTTCAATGGTGTGCCCTCCGGCCCGTTCTACCTGCGCACCGGCGCCACCCACGTCATCACCGACGCGCGCCACATCGACCTCGGCCGCAACCGCCTGGGGCGGATGGACGCCGAGTACTCGAACAGCTACCTCACCACGCTGCAGATCAACCTGCTCAACCTGGCGCCGTGGCAGAACACCTGGAGCAGCCAGCAGCCCGGCTCCAGCCTCCAGCTCACCTCCGGTGAGGTGGACCTGTTCGGCTATGTGAACGTCTTCGACCAGATTCCCGACGGCCAGACGACGCTGCTCACCAACCAGGCCGACCTCGGCCTGAGCAGCGGCTACAACCTGCCCGCCTTCGACGCCTCCAAGGGCGACCGGATGTATGTCAATCAGCTCAGCCAGTTCAGCGCCGGCACGGCGCCGGATGGGACGGCGCTGGGCTACGCCGCGGTGGAGCGCTCCGTGCAGATGGGCGCGTTCGACTACGTGCCGGACGGCATCACCCCGCTGCCCGTGACGGGCTACCTGCAGCCCACGCCGATGCGCGAGTTCCCCATCGAGTGGCGCCTGCCCGCGTACACCCAGTTCGCCACGGACGTGCACCCGCAGGCCACCGGCTCCACGCCCCTCTTCGAGGTCCTCCCCAACGCGCACAACACCGGCGGGCGCTGGGTGGGCTACTCCGGGGAACTGCTCAACCTGTTCCTCCCCCGGAACGCGTCGTTCAACTTCACCAGCCGCCTGAAGTTCGGCAATCCCTTCCCGTCCAGTTGGGGCCTCGTCGGCATCCACAGCTATCCGTTCCGCGTCCTGTCCCCGGTGCCGGATGACTCGGGCGTCTCCATGTACCTGTCGGGTCGCCTCTACTCGTACGACGTGTTCGACAACCTCATCGCCGGCCCCGTGCAGCCGCAGGTGTCCCCGCCCCGCTCGCTGACCATCGACGGCGTCCCCGCGAACGTGCAGCGCGAGGTGGGCACCAACAGCCCCGTCCTCGCCTGGACGCCGCCCACGCTCGGCACGCCCCACGCCTACCGCGTGACGCTCTACCGCTACGACGCCCAGCTGCGCTTCCTGATGCCCGCCGGCAGCATCTACGCCCCGGGCTCCACCACCCAGGTCCGCCTGCCCCCGGGCACGCTGCAGCCCGACAGCATCTACTACCTGCGCGTGGCCTCCATCGTGTCGCCCGGGTTCGACCTGAGCGAGCCCTTCACGTCGCTCGAGAAGCTGCCCTTCCACAGCGCCGAGGCCATCAGCTCCTTCTTCACCACGCCGTGATGCACCCCCGGGCCTGGGGCACGCACCGCCCGGGCCTGGGTCCAGCCCTCCCTGGCGGTTCGTCATGCGGCCGCCAGGGGCCGGGGTTAAGTCAGGCCACGCGGCGGGCGCCCACCGCAGGACACCCGGGCGCGTGTGAAAGCAGACCCGGGCCGCCGTCCATGCTAGGCACCGCCCGGCCGCAGGGCTCGGGCCGGGTGACAGCTGGCGGCGGCTGGGGTGTTTACCTTCCCAGCATCGCCGTCCGCGTCACTCCGCCGTGAAGGGGGGAACCGTCGTGCACCGCAACCTCTGGCTCAGGACCGTCGTCACCGCCGCGCTGGCGCTCATCCCCTCGCTGGCCGCCGCGGAGCCGTCGCCCCAGGAGCCATCCGCCTTCTTCCTCTCCCGGAGCGAGAACCGCAACCAGGTCCACTACGCCGTGCGGCTCGACGAGGCCTGCCATCCGGTGGGGAGCAAGCCCGTGCGCGTGTACTGGCGCATGCTGGAGCGCGGCGAGTCGGAGGTGGAGGACCTGCTCGGCGTCGAGCAGCCCGCGTACGGCCTGGAGGACACGCAGCAGGTGGAGCTCACGCCCGACGGGGGCCGCGTCCGCATCCGCCTGCGGGCCTTCGCTGATCGCCCCATCGACCTCACCACCACCCAGGTCCAGGGCGGCGGCTGCGCCGTGCAGGCCTGGACGAGGTTCGGCGCCGGCCCCGCCCAGCTGCTCCACATCTTCGTGAAGACGTCCTGGCCCTTCTCCGTCGACTTCGTCCGCCTGGATGGCCTCGGCGCCGACGGCCGGACGCAGACCGAGCTCCTCCGGAACTGAGCCTCCGGGGCTGCAGGGCGCCGCCAAACCCTGGAAAAGACGTCAATATCGCCGGGAAATCCCCAGTCTTCCGGCGTCATCAAAAAAGACACGGCGACGGGACAACCTGTGACGCGTCGTTGCCGATAATGCCCGCATGACCAGTGTCGTCGGCCCCCGTCGCTCGCCCCTCCCCGCCCGCCCGACTGAAACTGAGACCACCCGTGAGACGTCCGCCCCCCGGACGGCCTCGGTGGCTCGCAACGAGTTCGAGCCCTCGCGCTCCGGACTCGCGGGCCTGTCGCCCTCCCTGCTGACGAAGCTCGGCGCCGTCTTCGTGCCGGTGAAGCCCACCGTGTCGAACGCGGCCGCCGAGGGCCTGAAGGCCGCCGCCGGCGCCCAGGCCGCCCCGCTGGTCCACACCACCAGCCCCAACGCGGCCATCAAGGACAACGCCACCGTCACCAGCACCTTGGACGTCGCGGACGACGCCAAGGTGGAGTCGCTCAAGCTGGACCTGGACATCGCCCACACCTACCGCGGCGACCTGACGGTGAAGCTGACGGCCCCCTCCGGCAAGAGCGCGGTGGTGTCCAGCCGCCAGGGTGGCTCCGCCGATGACATCAAGGGCAGCTTCGACCTGACCGCCTTCGCCGGCGAGTCCACGAAGGGCACCTGGACGCTGGAGGTGCAGGACCAGGCCAAGGGCGACACGGGCACGCTGAAGCAGTGGGGCCTGAACATCGTCCCGGAGACGAAGGCGCCCGAGCCGGATCCCGAGCCGTCGGATGACCCGTTCGACGGGCTGCGTGACGACGCGCTCCTGCGCGCCGTGCGCGAGTCGTCCTCCGACAAGAAGGTCGTCAGCTACAACGAGGCGCGCCGGCTCATCTTCACCAGCCTGGACGTGAACGCCGCGGGCAACGTGGAGTGCGTCTACACGGGCCTGGAGACCAAGGGCGGCAAGATTCCGAACAACGCGGTGATGAACGTGGAGCACACGTGGCCCCAGTCCAAGGGCGCCACGGGCGCGGCCAAGAGCGACCTGCACCACCTGTTCCCCACCGACAGCAAGGCCAACTCGCGCCGCAGCAGCTTCCCGTTCGGCGAGGTGGTCAACGTCAAGTGGAGCCACAACGGCGCCAAGCTGGGCACCGACAGCAAGGGCAACACCGTCTTCGAGCCGCCGGACTCCCACAAGGGCAACGTGGCGCGCGCGATGTTCTACTTCTCCTCCACGTACAACAAGCCCATCCCCAACGACGAGGAAGCGGCCCTCAAGGCGTGGAACAAGCTGGACGCCGTGGACGCCGCGGAGATCGAGCGCAACCGCCGCGTGGCCAACATCCAGGGCAACACCAACGCCTTCGTCGACAACGCCAACCTGGCGGACCGCATCAAGGACTTCTAGGCGCCCGCTTCACGCGCCGCTGAGCCACGGGGTTGGACGGTGCCCACCGTCCAGCCCCGTCTGTCTTTGGCGCCGGGGAGCACGACATGGCCGCCCCTGGGCGCGGAAGGCGGTCCTGACAATCCTGTCGCGAATCGAGTCCCCCATCGCCCGGGCACACGGGCGGTGTCGACGGGGATGACGCGAGGCATGGGTGTTGCTTGGAGACAAACGCCACCCAGCAACAGGAGCGACACCCTGAAACGCATTGCCCTCGCCATGCTGCTCCTCCTCGCGCCCGCGGCGCACGCGCAGAGGGAGCACGATTCCGCCCCGAAGAACGCGCTCTGGCTGTCCCCGGTGACGCACCTGTCGCTGCTCCTGGTGGGCCCCATGACGGAGCGGCTCCACCTGGCCCTCCCCGTCGGCTTCGGGCGGAGCTTCTCGGAGAGCACCACGGGCGTGCTCGAGGTCACCCCCATGATGACGGCCAACCGGTGTGACTTCGAGCCCTCGCGCTGCTCCAAGCTGCGGCAGCTGAAGGTGACGCTGGGCGTGGCCTGGAAGCCCTCGCCGCGGCCCCGAGGCCAGGGCTTCTTCCTCCAGCCGCGGCTGTCGGGCACCTGGAGCCGGGAGACGCTGCGCTACCGCCCCAACGGCAGGAACTACTCGCTGCAGTACGAGGACGAGCAGGGCTTCCAGGTGACGCTCGGCCTGGACGTGGGCTACCGGGCGGTGACGCGCGGCCAGGCCTTCTTCTTCGAGCCTCTCGTCGGCCTGGGCGTGGGCTACAGCTTCAACCAGCGCCGCGACACCGTCGACATCGGCGCGCAGTATGCCTTCATCCGCAACAGCGACGACGTGGTGGCGCGCGGAGACCGGGCCATCCTCGACGTGGACATGGACCTGGTCCGCATCGGCTTCCTGTTCTGAGTCCAGTGTCGCGGTACTCGCGGACGGCTTCGCTCTCGGGGCCCGAGAAGCGACGCCTCACGTCCCGAGACAGTCACCGCGGCGCCTTGCACACCCAGTCCGACTCATCAAGGCTTTCGAGGTATCAACGACTGAAACATACGTCATCAGGCGGATACCCCCTCGCCATGTGCGCCACTTGGGTATACCGGTTGATTCATGAGTCGCTCGTCAGCTCGCGTTGGAACTTTGCTGGGTCAGAGGTATCAGCTGCGTCAGCGAATCGGCGTGGGGGCCATGGGCATCGTCTACGAGGCGGCGCCGGTGGACGCGGAGGACGTGGTGGCCATCAAGGTGCTCCAGCAGCACCTGATGGACGATGACGCGGTGCTGGCGCGCTTCAAGCGGGAGGCGCACGCCACCGCGCGGCTGAGCCACCCTCACCTGGTCCAGGTGAAGGACTTCCAGTGCAACGAGGACGAGCCGCCCTTCATGGTGATGGAGCTGCTCCGGGGCCAGACGCTGCGGCTGCTGCTCAAGGAGCAGGGCCCGCTGCCCGTGGCCAGGGCCGCGACGCTGGCGCTCCAGACGCTGTCCGCGCTCGACACCGCGCACAAGGCCGGCGTCATCCACCGGGACATCAAGCCGGACAACCTCTTCATCGTCACCGGCGACCAGGTGAAGGTGCTGGACTTCGGCGTGGCCCGGCTGCTCCACGAGGATGACGCCCGCTCGGTGGGCGCCGAGGCCGGAGCGTGGGTGGGCACGCCCTCCTTCATGCCCCCCGAGCAGGTCCGCTGCCTGCCGGTGGACGCGCGCGGGGACGTCTATGCCCTGGGCGCCTGCTTGTTCCAGATGGTGACGGGCCGGCAGCCCATCGACGTGGCCGACACCGTGGCCCTCTTCTCCGCCATCATCGAGCAGGTGCCGCCCCTGGCGTCGGAGCTGCGCCCGGACGTGCCCGAGGACTTCGCCCGGCTCATCGCCCGCGCCTTGAACAAGGACCCCGCGGAGCGCTTCGCGACGGCGGAGGAGATGGCGGACGCGCTGCGGCCCTGGGCCCAGGTGGAGAAGGCGGTCCCCACCCTGCGGCTGGTGGAGCGCCCTCCCGAGCCCGCCGTCGTGGACACGGGCCTCGACGACGATGACGAGGTGACGCAGCTCGAGCCGGCGCCCCTGGAGGCGAAGGTCGACGCCGCGCCCGTGCGCTCACAGGTCAGCGCCGATCCGAAGCCAGCTCCCGCCCCCAAGCCGGTCCGGAGACGCTCCCCCTGGAGGGACAACCTCCTGGTGGTCGGCGCGACGCTGGTGGGAATCGTGGTGGGCGTGGCGCTCGGGCTGTAGCCCGGAACCACCGCTGCCCGCTGGAAGCCTCACGGTCCCCAGCGAGCAGCCCCCTCCCCCCGTCTCTCAGTGGACGACGAACGTCGAGGGCAACAGCACCTTCGCGCCGCGGCCCTGGAAGAAGCTGTCGTTCAGGTGCAGTTGGACGACGACATGCTTGCGCTTCTCCAGCTCCGCGCGCCGGGTCGTGAACAGGAGCGAGCCTGAGCGCGCGTTGATGAGGCCCGACCCGCCCGACGCCTGGAACGCGCCCACGTCATCGAAGTGAACCCGGACGTCCGCCGCGTCCGCCTCCGCCGGGAGGTAGAAGTACCCCAGCAGATAGGCGTGGTCCGTCCGCGCCAGGTCCATGGCCCGCGCCGCGGGCGAGAGCTGGAACGGCACCAGCCGGCCCTGCACCATCACCTCCACGCGCCCCACGCCCAGCATCAGCTTCTCGTAGTCCTCGGCGTCCTGCCCCAGCAGCCGCAGCTCGAAGCGGTCTCCCTGGGGGACATCGATGGGCACCGTCTCGCCGCCGTCACACGCGGTCAAGGACAGCGCCAGGAACACTCCGGACAGGATCTTCCAATTCGGATTCGTCGACATGTCATCCCCCTCTCAGTACTGCGGCTCCACGGCCCGCTCCTGCCCCTTCAGCGGCTCCAGCTTCCAGGCCTTCTTGCCCAACGGAACCGCCAGGCGCGCGCCGGAGCGGTTGTGTTTCTCCAACTGCCCCAGCACCTTCTGGAGCACCATCGGGTGCGGCGCCACCCACGCCTCCAACCCGGAGAGCTGCGGCGCGGGCGTGCCGAAGTAGCGCTCGTTGCACGTGGCCGTGAGCAGCTCACGCGCGAAGCGGGCCTTGAGCGACTCCAGCTCCGAGCGGATGGCCCCGCCCTGCGCGATGGCCGGGTTGGCCCACAGCACGCCCAGCGCGCCCTCCATCGTGGTCACCTTGCCCAGCTGCCCCAGGGAGATGGGGCCCTTCGACAGACACTCCGCCAGCGCGTCCTCGGAGGAGCCGAAGAAGCCGTGGTCCCGCGTCACGTGGGCTCTCGGGGGCTGCCCTCCGCCACCTTCCACGTTGAAGGCACACGTCGCGCCATCGGCGAACTGCGTCGCCGGACCGGTGGAGACGGTCGTCAGCGCCCCGGTGACCAGGTTCACCGAGTAGAATGTATTGGCCAGGTTGTTGTTCAGGTTGGTCGACCCATAGAAGAACAGCTCCCCCACCTGGGTGAAGACGGCCGCCACCATGGCGTTGCCCACCGAGGGCAGGCCGTTGATGAGCGCGGGCAGCAGGAAGTCGGTGAACGTGCCCAGCTCCGGGTTGACGACCGTCACCCGCTGCGTGGCCGAATTGAAGCCATACAGCAGCCCGTTGATGGGGTTCACGGCGAAGTCCGCCACCCGGAACGTCGCGGGCGTCCCCACGACGACGTCGGACAGCGTCACGCCCGTGCTGGTGTTGATCCGGACCAGGTGGTTGGTGGTGATTTCGAAGCCCAGGTAGGTGCCGTCCTCGAGGATGGCGCCCGCCGCCCAGCCCGCCGAGTTCGCGGCGCCCGACACCAACGGCGCGACGACGGTCGCCGAGCCGTTCGCGTCCACGCGGATGAGCGAGGGCTGCGTGAGGCCGTCGGAGGAGAGGGCGTACATGAAGCCGTCGACATGGTTGAAGGCGAGCCCGTTGTAGGGCAGCGACGTCTCGCCCTGGAGCGCCAGCGTGGCCGTCGCGGGGTCGAACACATAGAGCCGCGAGGGCCCCACGGGCAGCCCTCCCGACGAAGACGAGGCCGTGGAGATGTAGACGGTGTCGTCACAGGCCAGGATGCGCTCTTGTCCGCACAGGACGTTGACCCCGTCCTGCGCCGAGCCGCTGTCCCAGCTGATGCCGAACACGTTGGTGAAGGTCACCTCCTCGTTGGGGGTCGACGGGTTCGTGTCGAGCGCCCCCAGCGCCAGGCAGGCCTCGTAGTTCTGCAGCGTGTACGAGCACTGGTAGGTGACGTTTCCACCCACCGGGACCGTCAACGGTGGCGCCGGAGTGAACGTGCACTGCGTCAGGAGTGGATCCACCGCCGTGAGCAGGATGGACTCCAGCGTGGGGTGGATGTTCGTGGCGCTGAACGTGAAGTTCAGCGTCGCGGGATAGGTGAGGATCGACACCTGCTTCTGGCCATTCACGAGCTTCTCCGCTCGGAAGTCGTGTGCCGCGACTGCCGGGGCCCATAACGCACCACCCAGCAGGACTGCGAACCATCTGCGATTCATTCGGATGCCTCCACGCCCCTTGGGGGACTCGTGACAAGGGGTGCCGCTCGCCCTGCACGGAAGGTGCCCGGAAATTCCTTGCTAGAAAGAGATTCTTGACTTTCAAATTAAACTCGTCCTCGGGTCATGAATGTCTATTCATCAGCGGGCGGAGGACCTTGGACATTCCCGAATGATGGAGCACCGAGAGCACGGGGATGACATGTGACGAAAGGCTGTCTCATCCCCGGGGGCAGTCGACGTGCGGGGATGCGTGGCGCGTGCCCTGGCGGAATCGGAAAGTTTTGACCCGGCTGAGCGGAAACAATTGCAGCCGCGAGCGCTCAGTGGGGAGCACTCGGCGCGCGGGGCTTCAGCGGGGCCTGGCCCCGGGCTTCCAGGCCCGAGCGCAGGTACCAGGGGACGCTGATGACGACGACGCGCCGGGCCCCGGACAACAGCAGCGTGCTGCGCAGCAGCTTTGAGCGGGGCCGGACGACGGACGGGGCGGGTGCGCGACGGCGCACAGTCACCAGCCCCGAGGGGCGAGGCGATCCCCACCCCGCCCCCTGTCGGGCAGGCGGGTGCTGCACGGCGGACATCCCGTCCGGCCATGTGTCGACTCCGGACGCTTGGCCCTCCGGTCCGGTTCACGCGGTGCCCCCCGAGGAGCCACCTCCGTGAAACCCCACGAGTCACGTTGGAGGGCAGCACGCATGGCCAAGAAGCACCGCTGGACGCTGGCAGTCATCGCCAGCCTGGGAGTGTCCGGGACGGCATGGGCACAGGAGCGCGAGTCGGGCGCGGTGGAGATGGACGTTCGCGCGGCGCACGGGATGTCCGGGCCCCAGGTGGCGATAGGCGTCAACCTGGGCCTGGGCGCGGGCCACGTGTACAAGGACGGCACGTCGCGCACCGGCTCGCGCGAGGACCTGAAGATCACCGACGCGGCGAACGCCTCGCTGCCGCTGCTGGCGGAGGTGGGCTATCGGCTCAACCCGCGCTTCTACGTGGGCGTCTGGGGTTCGTGGGAGAAGGTCTTCACCAAGACGAACGACATCTCCTGCCCGGAGGACTTCGACTGCAACAACTACCAATGGCGCTTCGGACCGGAGGTCCGCTACCACATCAACCCGGCGTCGGGCTTCGACCCGTGGGTGGGCCTGTCGGTGGGCCTGGAGTTCCTCAAGAGCCACGTGAAGGGTGACACGCAGGTGCCGCTGCCCACGGGTGGCTTCGCGCCGGCGCGCATCGACACGCGGGTGGAGGACCGGGGCCCCACCTACGCGCGCATCAGCGTGGGCGGCGACGTGCGCGTCTCCAACTTCCTGGCGCTGGGGCCCATGCTCACCGCGTCCGTGGGCAGCTACACCGTGCGCACCGGCGAGCAGACGGTGACGGTGACGGGCCTGCCCGCGCAGACCAGCGCCGTCAGCGCCGTGGACGACGGCTTCCACGCGCTCTTCACCCTCGGCGTGCGCGGCATCTTCCGCGCCTTCTAGCGCGCGGCGTCCGCCGCCCCCCCCGGAAACCCGGCGGGCCGCCCCCTCCAGCGGCCCCGCCAGGCTCCGGTGCCGCTCACCCGCTGACGTTGAAGAAGGCGGGCAGCGGCGTGGTGCCATCCGCCTTGAAGGCCCGGATGACGGCGCGGAAGCGGACCGTCTGGTTCGCGTTGACGGTGGTGTCCGCCGCGGTGGGGTTGAAGAGCGTGCTGTTCGTCTCCCAGATGCCCGCCGTGTTCAGGACCTTCAGCGTCGGGTTGCAGCTGGCGTCGTAGTCCATGCGTCCGCCGCCGATGCGGTACCAGCGCTTCTGGCCTCCGGCCGCCGTCTGCTCCCGGTACAGGTCCACGTGCGCGCGGCCGTTGGCGCCGCCGTTCGCCGGGCAGTTCTGGATGCCGGGGTACATCGCATGGGCCGCGGACCAGGCGTGGGTGATGTCCACGTCCGCGATGAAGCCCGGGCACAGCCCCGACGTGTGGTAGCCCGTGCCGCCGCTGGTCACGTTGCCGTAGTACCAGGGCGCGGACGACGCGTCGGCGGGCTCCGACAGGCAGTCGAACACGGAGCGCACCGCGGCGGCGACGACGGGCCCGCGCGTCTGCACGCCGTCATGGTTCGCGGTGATCCACCCGAAGTACTGCTCCAGCTGGATGCCATTGGAGAACGCGCTGGCCGCGTTGACGAAGTTCTCGGGGCCGTCCCCGTCGAAGCAGTCGCCCCACTTGTAGGTGATGCGGGAGCCGTCATCGAAGGCGGAGTCGGGGAAGGCCATGCGGATGACCTCGGCCACGCCCCGGTGCATGGACTGCTCCTCGAGGTCCCCGTTCTGTCCGCCCACGCGCACGGCGATGGAGGACGCGCAGCTGGCGCCATGCGTGTGGAACGACACCGCGTACGGCATGCGCGTGCCCCCGGCCCCCGTGTGCAGCGACAAGGCAGGCCAGCTGTGCTGGAGGTTGGCGGAGGTGATGTGGAAGCGGTCGAGCTCGTGATGGGTGCGCTGCGCGTTGTTGAAGCCCGCGCCCCACAGCGTCTCCCACGTCCGCGCGCCCGTGGCGGCGTCCATCGCCTGCAGCTGGGCCAGGGTGCCGTTCTCCATCAGGTGCGGCCAGGTGTAGAGGACCTTCGGCGCCGACTGGGGCTTGTAGAGCTCCACCAGCGAGTTGGCCGAGCCGCCCGTGACGACGGCCACCGACGGCGTCGTCAGCGCGGGCAGCGCCCAGTTCGCGCCCGCCGCGCCCGCGAAGTTGCTGCGCACCGTGGGCAGCGTGAGCGTCTGGTTCGTCTCGTCGTCCGTGCCGTTGCCATCCAGATCCAGGTCGATGCTGCCGTTGACGTCGAAGTCCGCGTCGATGTCCACCCGGTTGCGGAAGCCCGTCTGCGTCATGAGGATGTTGGGGCTCCCCGAGGGCCCCACGACGGTGCAGACGCCGCGCAGCGTGGCGCCCCGGTAGATGAGCAGCTGCGTGCGTGGGGGAATCGGGTCGAGGATGCCGTCCCCGTTCAGGTCCTGGTTGGGCACCAGGCAGTTCTCGTGACGCGCCGAGGCAACGCCCCCGGTGGCCGGAATGGCGCTGTCACTGACGACCTGGATGTGGCTCGCGGCATAGATGACGGCGGCGCGTGACGCGTCCAGTGCCTCGGAGTTGTTGATGGGCTCGGAAACTTCGGGCCCCGCGCAACCCGCGAGGAAGACCAGGGGCCACCAACGGAGTCGGGTCAGCTGCATGAGGTGCGTTCCTTTCGGAGGGCGGTTCGCACTCACCAACGACGCCTCGGCCGAATGTTCCCGGCTCACGGTATATTGCGTCATTTTCCCGCACCGGATGCCCTGTGGCATTTGAACCCGGGTCGCAAAAGCCCCTCCCGAAAAGCCCTCCCAAACCTTTCCTACATGTCAGGGGATGCAGACCTATTTACAGGCATGCATCGCGCGGTCGAGCATTGGGGCCCTCATGGCTGCCCACCGCCCTACCCCGACATCTTTCGACAGCCTTGCCTCACACGCTGGTTCCGTGAGGCTTCACAACCCATCGCGCCGAGCCGCGCTGCTGGCCCTGATGGGCTGCGCGTTGCTCGTGGCGCTCCTGCACTCACCGACGGCGAATGCCGCGGAGGCAGGCGCTCCCGTCCAGTTGAAGGAAGGCTGGCGCTATCGCTGGGGAGACTCTCCTCCCGGAACGGATGGCATTCCGTTGTGGGCCCAGACGGCCAACGTCGCCGAGGACTGGCGCCCGGTGGAAGCGAACAAGCCGCCCCCGGGACGCGGGACGAACACGTTCCTGTGGCTGAGCATCCCGTTGCCGGAGGGCCCGTGGGCCGAGCCCGCGGTGATGCTGGGCGAGGTGACCAACGCCGTGGAGGCGTACGCCAACGGTCAGCGCATCTACGTGAGCGGCAAGCTGAACACGTCCGGCGCGGAGCTGTCCGACAACATGGCCTGGCACCTGGTGCCGGTGCCTCGCTCGGCGCTGGGGGGACACCTGCTGCTGCGCGTGCAGTCGAGCAACCCGAACATCGGCGTGGCGCAGGGCGCGCAGGTGGGCTCGCGCCACCAGCTGCTCGCGTTGGTGACGCGTGACGGCCAGGCGCCGTTCGTCATGGGCATGCTGCTGTTGTCGGTGGCGCTGGGCTCGGGCGGTGCGTTCCTGATGCACTGGCGGCGGCGGATGCTCGCGGGCCTGGCGGTCTTCTCCGCCAGCGGCGGCTTCGTGCTGCTGGGCCTGAGCGGCATGCCCAACGCGCTGTGGGACGCGCCCATCACCGCGACTCGCTTCACGGTGCTGGGCATCTTCCTGCTGGTGTCCGGCCTCATCGAGTTCGTGTCGGACGCCATCCTGGACAACCAGCGGCGGTGGTTCCGGCTGGGCGCCATGGGCTACACCGCGCTGTGCGTGGTGGCGGCGTTCACCGTCTTCATCGACCTGGGGACGGCGCAGCGCATCCTGGTGCCCTTCCTGCCCTTCTCCTTCACCATCCTGCTGGTGTGCTTCATCGTGGCGGCGACGGAGGCGTGGCGTGGCAACCCCGACGCGCGCATCTTCATGGGAGGCCTGGCGGGCCTGGTGTTGTTCCTGGCGCTCACGGTGCTGCCGGTCATCGGCGTGCTGAGCGTGTCGTTCGGCAATGTGTCGCACTGGGGCTATCTGGCGCTGACGCTGTCGCTGTTGGGCATCGTCGCGCGGCGCTCCATCGAGGTGGTGCGCTCGCTGGAGGCGCACACCCGTCAGCTGGAGGAGCGGCAGGCGGAGGTCCGAAACCTCGCCGAGCGCATGGGCACCGGCGCCGGGGAGCTGGCCACGGTGGTGCAGCAGCTGCGCTCCACGAGCGATCAGCAGACCGAGGGTGTCAGCCGTCAGGCCGCGGCGCTGCAGGAGGCGGAGCAGACGGTGAAGGAGATCCGCCGCTCGTCGCAGATGACGGCGGAGAAGGCCAGCTCGCTGGCGGCCTCCGCGGAGGGCGCCGAGCAGGTGGGCCGCGAGGGCAGCGCCGCGCTGGAGCGCACGCTGGGAGACCTGGCCGCCATCCGCAACGAGGTGTCGGAGATGGCGCGGCGCATCCTGGCGCTCGACGAGCGCACGCGCGAGGTGTCCGGCATCGTCGACTCGGTGAAGGACCTGGCGGACCAGTCCAACATGCTGGCCATCAACGCGGCCATCGAGGCGGCGCGCAGCGGGGAGAGTGGCCGGGGCTTCGGCGTGGTGGCGCGCGAGATGCGCGGCCTCGCCGACCAGTCCATCCGCGCCACGCACCGCATCCGCGAGGTGCTCAACGGCGTGAGCGCGAGCATGCGCGAGGCGGCCCAGTTCAGCGAGAAGGGCGACGAGCGCGTGCGGCAGAGCCTGGACGCGGTGCGCACCTCCAGCGCGCAGTTCCAGGAGCTGGCGGTGCTGATTGGCGACTCCAGCGCCAGCATGCGGCAGATCACCGCCGCGGTGAGCGCGCAGGACGCGGGCACCCAGCAGATGGCCCTGGCCATCCAGGAGCTGTCCGGCCAGATGCAGCGCACGCTGAAGACGGTGCAGGAGACCCAGGAGGCCACGCGCTCCGTGCAGTCGCTGGCGGAGAGCATGTCGGGCCTGGCCACCCAGTCGCTCCGGACGGAGAGCGGCACACACGCCGCTCCGCACCGCTGAACGAGGTTCCTCTCACGCTGCGAGCCCATATGCCCACCCGTGCCACGCTGTCGGTCGTCTTGCTGCTCATCGGCGCCCTCGCCTGCGCTTGCGCGACGACGCAGGCGGCGGACGCCGACCCGCCTCCCCGGCCCAAGACGACGGTGCAGGTGGAGAGCCGCAAGACGGTGGACGTGAACCTCTACGCCCTCAACGGGGCGCGCAGGGTGCGGCTGGGCACGGTGCCGGGGATGTCCAGCCGCAGCTTCGTGCTGCCCCCGGACATGGTGGGCGTCACGGACCGCGTGCGCTTCGGCGTGGAGATCATCGGCACGTTCGGCGGCAAGAACATCGGCAGCGAGCGCCGCTTCGAGAGCGAGCAGGAGATCTCCGTCCAGCCGGGCGAGGAAGTCACCCTCACCCTCTACTGAGCGGACGGGCCCACCTCCCCATGCCGGGGGAGGTGGTGGCCGGCTAGCGTGGCGTGGGCGCCGGGCGGAACGACGCCAGGTCCTCCGCGGCCCCCCGCGTGGGCTGGGTGAGCGCCTGGACCCCGTCGAAGGGCAGCGCGGGCGCGGGCTCCAGCTGGCGCGGCGGGCCTTCCGGCGCGGCCAGGGCGGGCTCGGTGACGTCGAGGGTGAAGAAGCCCCCGTTGTTGTCCTCGTTGCCCTCGGCGACGGTGTTGTCCACGTCGGCGAGGAGCACGACGCGGTAGCTGCCCGGGGCGATTGCGGGCGAGAAGCTGATGGCGGTGGGTGGGAAGGACCAGGTCCCGGAGCCGGCGTTGATGGGGATGGCGCCGATGGACTCCAGCACCTGGAAGTCCGGGTCCGTGAGGTAGACGCCCACGCGGGAGGCGGCGGGCGCGGGACAGCGGGAGTACAAATCGAACGACAGGTCGAGCTGGGCCACCGTGTTGGCGGGCATGCTGAAGCGATTGATGTAGGCCGTCTGGGTTCCGATGGGTGGGTAGTAGGGCCCCAGGCCCGAGCCCCGGAGGCCTATCTGCTGTGTGAACAGCGTATAGACGCCGCTGCTCCCGTTCGCGGTGGAGGAGCGATAGAAGGTCACCTGCGCCCAGGCCGAAGTGGAGACGACGCACCACAACAGGAGGAAGGACACCTTGCCGGATTTCTTGTCATGGCGGGGACAGTGTCCATGGGGCAACCCCCGCATCAAGGCAGACACCCGGCGCCCGGCCGCTCCAAAGCCAGACATCCACGGTCGACGGACAGGGCTGGGACACGGACGCCCCCGGCGTGTCCCGCCTTTGGAGTTGGCACCGCGACTTGATTTCTACAAGGGCATGGAAGGCTGGCTCGACACCGGGGTCCTGATGACAGTCACCCTCCGGTGAGCGCGTCCTCCGCGCCGTGCTCTCCCTACCGGCCACCGACTGACACACGACGAAGTCCCATCGGCACGCGGGAGAATCCTCGACGTCGCACGGACGAGATGGACGGGCACAATCAGGCGGCTACAGTCCGCCCATGACTGTCCAGGCGATGAGCGTACTGCTGGAGGTGGACGACGGCGTCGCCACCCTCACGATGAACGATGCGGCCCGCCGCAACGCGATGACCCCCGAACTGGGAATCGCACTGCGCGAGCGCGTCGAGGAGCTGCGCGGACGTAGCGACGTGCGCGCCGTGCTCCTCACCGGCGCGGGCGGGACGTTCTCCGCCGGCGGAGACCTCCAGATGCTGGACCGTCTGCGCCAGGTCCCCTTCGAGGAGGCCCGCCTCTTCATGCTCGAGTTCTACTCGCGCTACCTCTGCCTGCTCGACCTGCCCGTGCCGACCATCGCCGCCGTCGAGGGCGCCGCCATCGGCGCGGGCCTCTGCGTGGCCCTCGCATGCGACCTCGTCATCACCTCCGAGGACGCGAAGCTCGCGCTCAACTTCGTCCAGCTCGGCCTGCACCCCGGCATGGGCGCCACCTTCCTCGTCCCACTGCGCGCCGGCCCCCAGCGCGCCGCCGAGCTGCTGCTCACCGGCCGCCGCTTCGATGGCCGCGAGGCCGCCCGGCTCGGCCTCACCCTCGAGGCCACTCCCGCGGACCAGACGCGGACCCGCGCCTCCACGCTCGCCCGCACCATCGCATCCAACGCGCCGCTCGCGACCCGAGGGCTCAAGCAACGGCTCGGCCTGGACCGCGCGGCCCTGCGCCGTGCGTTGGAGGAGGAGGCCCGGCTCCAGGCGGAGAGCTACGGCAGCGCGGACCTGGGCGAGGGACTCGCGGCCGCCGCGGCCCGCCGTCCTCCCGTCTTCCACGGGCGCTAGCCACAAGGAGCATGAGCACATGGCACCCCTTCGATTGGAACGACACCTCCACGGCGTCCACGTCGTGCTGCACTGCGAGGACGACGCGGAGGAGCAGGCCGAGTGGGTGCTCGGTGTGCTCACCCGCCTGCCTCCCGGTGGGCTGCTCCCGGGCCGCACGCTGCGCTTCGGCTGGTCCAGCCTGCGACTCGACCCACGGGGCACCTCGCTCGTGGTGACCGAGCCCGACTTCGCCGGCAACCCGATGACGGACTGGCGAGACGACATCACCGTGACGCTGCGGGTCCAGGGCCGCATGCTCGAGACCACCCAGGCGGTGGGCTGCGCTCCCCTCTTCCCCCGCTATGGCGACCGGGTCGACGCCCTGCCCGGCTGGGAGTCCAGCTCGCGGCTCGCCGTCGCGCGCATCCGCGCCCCCGAGGCCACCGACTCCGGCTGGCTCATCATCCCCCCGGGCGCCGCCACCGGGCAGGAGCCCGAGTCCCTCCCCCTCTACGCCCTGCTCCATCGCCGCCCCGCCCTGCTGTCCGCGCTCGCGCTGCCCGTGGGCTGGGTCGCCGAGTTCGAGGACGACGCGCTCCTCGGCTACGGCCGGCCGAACTGAGAAGCCGTCACCGCCGTCAGGTCCGCTCGGGACGAAGCGTCGAGCGCCGCAACTCAAATTCAAGAGAATGACATCGTGACCAAGCTCAATCAGATCATCGCCGTCGAGAAGGGCGTCAAGAACCGCTCCCAGCAGGAGCTGACCCAGGCGCACCACGACCTGCAGAAGCCGCAGCTGCTCAACGGCATCTCCCGCACCTATCAGCCCCGGGACGAAGAGGGTGAGCGCTTCCCCCCCGAGTCCACGCGCGTGCAGGTGCGCACCGACGACGTGCTGAAGAAGACGAAGGAGATCCTCACCCGCCTCTTCGACGTCACCGCCACCAAGGACCTCACCAACTGTCGCGCCAAGGCCGACGTGAGCGTGGACGGCCGCGTCCTGCTCAAGGGCGTGCCCGCGACGTACCTGCTCTTCCTCGAGAAGCAGCTGGTGGACCTGCACACCTTCGTGAAGAAGCTGCCCACGCTGGACCCGTCGGAGTCCTGGATCCCAGACCCGGCGCAGGGCCTGTGGGCCACCGAGCCCGTGCAGACGGCGAAGACGAAGAAGGTCCCCCGCAACCACGTGAAGGCCGAGGCCACCGAGAAGCACCCCGCCCAGGTGGAGGTCTATTACGAGGACATCGTCGTCGGTTACTGGAAGACGGTGAAGTACTCGGGCGCCCTGCCGGCCGTCCGGGTCAATGAGCTGTTGGAGCGCGTGGAGAAGCTCCAGCAAGCGGTCAAGTTCGCGCGCGAGGAGGCCAACGCCGTCGCGGCGGAGGAGATGAAGGCCGGGGATGTTCTCCTCGGCTACCTCTTCAGCTAGGCTCGCGCACGCAGTCCTACGGAGTACAAACTCAAGCTCAGCAGCAAGTTGACGCCGAGCGTTCCCGGGTCGTCTTCCAGTGCAGGTTCGAACCCTGCCCCCGCCAACCCTGTGGCGGGGTAGCCCAAATGGTAGAGGCGAGCGACATAGACCGGGCCCGCGAAGCACCCCAGTTTCAGACTCTCACTCCAGACTCAACATTCGCTGTCGTGGGTCCGATCAACCGTCTTCGCCCTTCTCCTCGAGATGCTGGTTCAATTCCAGCCCGCCGCTTGTTCCACCCTCGCGCGGCGGTCGTTCAATCGCAGGACACGAGGCCTCATCCTGAGGCGAAGACTTAAACGTGCGGACTCCAACATGGCAGCACCCCGGGCCCGGTCAGGAGGACACCCTGATCGGGCCCACTTCTTTTGGGAATCTTCCATTCCAGCTGTCACGCATCCGTCGCTGAGCGTGCACGGCGCGGCGCGCCAGGGCGCGTGGGGTTGCCCCTGACTCGCGGGCCGACTTCAATGCGGAGTCGATGCTGTTCGGAAGCAAGACGCCCCCCTCCCGTTCCCAGCTCGTCACCGACGCGGACCTCGCGCGCTCCAAGGGTCGGCTGAACAAGGCCATCTCCGGCTATCGCAAGGCGCTGGAGCTGGAGCCCAAGGACGCGGTGGTGCTGGGCAAGCTCGCGCCGCTGCTGGCGAAGACGAAGCAGTCGGAGGCCGCGCTGGAGAGCTTCCGCGCGGCGGCCCAGGCGCACCTGGACAAGGGCTTCGCCGACAAGGCGCTCGCGGTGTACGCGCAGGCGACGGAGCTGTTCCCTCGCGAGCTGGACCTGTGGCGCGAGGTGGCGCGGCTGCACGTGGAGAAGGGACATCGCGCGGAGGCGGTGAAGTCGCTGCTGCGCGGACGGCTCCAGTTCTCCCGGGCCTCGGAGCAAGGCAGCGCCATCGCGCTCCTGCGCGAGACGCTGGCGCTGGATGCGTCGCTGTTCGAGGTGAAGCTGGACCTGGCGCTCCAGCTCGCGCGCCAGAAGCAGCGGGACCAGGCGCTGGAGATGCTCTCGCCGCTCGAGGCCGAGGCGAAGGGCCCGCGCCAGGTGCGCAAGCTGCGATGGACGCAGGCCCAGGTGAGCCCGAGCGTGGGCGCCTACTTCGCGTGGCTGCGCGCGGTGCTGCGCGGCGGCTGAGGCCGGTCAGGAGGAGCGCGGGAGCTCGGCCTGGATGCTCCGCCACGCGAGCCTCGGGAGCCGGGAGCGAATCCACGCCGGGTCCAGCGCCGCGCCCGCCAGGTAGCGCCGACACGCCTCGTGACTGGGGCCGAGCAACACGACGTCCAGTTGCAGGGGCGTCCACACGGGCACCCCGTCCTCGGCGATGAAGCGCGCCGTGTGCTGGATGATGGGCCCGAGCAGCTCCATCTTGCGAGCCAGCAGCACCTCCGCGGCGCCCGCGCTCAGCTCCATCGCCATGGCCTGGTACATGAAGCGCCCCTCGTCCGGATGGGCCAGGACCCACTCCAGGTGCCCATCCACCAGCGCGAGCACCGCCTCCTCCGCCGTGGACGTGGCCAGCACGCGCTCCGTCTGATGCGAGAAGAGCCGCTCGAAGGTGCGCAGGAGCAGCGCCAGCGTCAGGTCCGGCAGCCCGTCGAACAGGTGGTAGACGCTGGAGGGGCTCGCCCCCGCGGCCTTGCGAATCTCCTCGATGCCCGTGCCGAGGACACCCCGCTCCGTGAAGCACTGCAACGCCGCGTCCAGCAGCTCGTCGCGTCGCTTCACCCCATCCCGTCGTGCTGGCCCCATGCGCCCCTACCCTATGTCCGGCCCTCCCCCGGGTCATCTGGAGCAACCCTCCAACTCCCCCCGTCCCCGCCCGGGGAAGCGCGGGCACCGGGGCGAACGCTCGCCGAGGTCGTGAGCCCGGACGCGGTACAAAGGGCCCGTGCGCCTCCAGCCCCACCCCTTCACCCTACGGCAACTCCAGTACGCCGTCGCCGTCGCGGACAGCCTGAGCTTCCGCAAGGCCGCCGCGCTCTGCCACGTCTCCCAGCCCTCGCTGAGCGCGCAGCTCGCGCAGCTCGAGGAGGCGCTCGGGGTCCGCCTCTTCGAGCGGGACAGGAAGCGCGTGCTGCCCACCACCGCGGGCCAGCGCCTGGTGGAGCGCGCCCGCCGGCTGCTCCTGGAGGCGGACGACCTCCAGGAGGAGGCCCGGCGCGTGGGCAACCCGCTCGACGGCACGCTGCGCATCGGCATCATCCCCACCGTCTCGCCCTACCTGCTCCCCTCGCTCACGCCCGCGCTGCGCCGCCGCTTCGCGCGCCTGACGGTGGCGTGGGTGGAGGACAAGACGGAGGTCCTGACGCGCGAGCTGGAGGCGGGCACGCTGGACGCGGCGCTGCTCGCGCTGGAGGCGGACGTCGGCGACGTGGAGCGGGACATCATCGCGCGGGACGCGTTCTTCCTCGTCACGCCCAAGGGCCATCCGCTCGGCGCGAGGGACACGCCGGTGACCCCCTCGGAGCTGCGCGACGCGAAGGTGCTCCTCCTGGACGAGGGCCACTGCCTGCGCGCCCAGGCCCTCTCGTTCTGCACCCGCGCCAGGACCCACGAGCAGGAGTTCCGCGCCACCAGCCTGTCGACGCTCGCGCAGATGGTGGCGGGCGGCGCGGGTGTCACCCTGCTGCCCGCGCTGGCCCTGCCGACGGAGAGCCGACGCGCGGACCTGGACATCCGCCCCATCGCCGCCCCCACGCCCCATCGCACGCTCGCGCTCGTCTGGCGGCGCAGCACCCCGCTCGCGAGCGCGCTGCGACAGCTGTCCGCCGTGCTCCGCGAGCACTACCCCGACACACCACCCGCCCGTCCCCGAGGCCCGGCGCGAGGCCGCTGAAGCCGCGTCGGCGTCAGAAGCTCCCCGCCATCCACGCGCCACCCAGGACGATGGAGAGCGTGGAGGCCACGCGGGGCACATGGGTGGCCACCTTCGCGGACACCCGCTTCGCGCGCGAGAAGGCGGCGATTCCAGCGGTGAGCGCGGACATGGCCAGGGTGCTTCCCACCGAGAAGCCGCCCAGGAAGAGGGCCTGCTCCACCCCCGTCCCCGCCACCGCGACGGGCAGGAGCAGCAGCAGCGCCGACGCGCCCGTCAGGCCGTGGACCAGCCCCACCACGGCGATGCCCCGCGACTGCCGCGCCTCATCGCCCGTCCCCACGCGCCGCTTGAGCCCCCACACGCCCATGCCCAGAAGCGCCAGCCCCGCGATGCGCTCCGCCCACCGGTCGACGGACTCCAGATGCACCGCGGACAGGACGACCATCAGCAGCCCCGCCGCGACCAGGGTGCCGAGCCCATGGCCGAGCCCCCACAGCAACCCCACCCGCCAGGCCCCCTGACGCCGTCCGACGGACAGCGGCGCGAGGCTCAGCAGATGGTCCGGTCCCGCCAGCGCGTGCAGCGCACCTGAACCAACACCCGCCAGCGCGATGAGAGGCATCGTCAAGGCTCCTTCCACCTTGCATGGAAAGATGCCCATCGCGCATGCTCCGTTCCAAGACATCGTTTGGATGAAGGTGATAGCCGGGGGCTATCACCCGTCAGCACGGCCGCCTACCCGCCCAGCACGGGACGCGGGGCCAGCGCCGGGGAAGAAACCTCGCGCCACCAGGGCGTCACCGTCTCGACGCGCGTGGGCTCGCTCGCGGCCCCCAACCGGGGCGTGAACAAGCGCACCTGCTGCTCCGAGGCCAGCCGGACGAGCGTCTCCGCGGGCTCGTCCCACGCGTGCAGCGCCAGGTTGAAGGTGCCCCAGTGCACCGGCATCAGCCGTCCACCGCCCAGCATGTCGTGGACCTTGAGCGCGTTCTCCGGCCCCAGGTGGATGCCACCCCAGCTCGGATGGAACGCGCCGACCTCCAGCATCACCAGGTCGAACGGGCCATGCAGCCGGCCCACCTCGCGGAACTCCTCCGTCAGCCCCGTGTCGCCGCTGAAGAAGAGCCGATGACGCTCCCCCTCCAACACCCACGACGCCCACAGCGTCCGGTTCCGGTCCGCCAGCCCCCGTCCCGAGAAGTGCTGCGAGGGCGTGGCCGTGAAGGTCACCGGCCCCACCGGGTGCTTCTCCCACCAGTCCAGCTCGGTGATGAGCTCCGGCGCCACGCCGTAGGCCTCCAGGTGCATCCCCACGCCCAGCGCGGTGATGAACGGGACGCGCCGCTTCGCCAGCGCGGTGATGGTGGCGCGGCACAGGTGGTCGTAGTGGTCATGCGACACCAGCACCGCATCCAGCGCGGGGAGTGTCTCCAGTGACACCGGCACCGGGTGGAAGCGGCGAGGGCCCGCGAAGGACATGGGCGAGGCGCGCTCGCCGAAGACGGGGTCCGTGAGGATGCGCGCGCCGTCCAGCTCCAGCAGCATCGTGCTGTGCCCCAGCCACGTCACCCGCAGGCCGGAGTCGGGCCGCCGGGTCCACGCCTCGAGCGGGCTCTCCAGCGGGAGGACTCCGGGCGGCGTGCGCTGGGTGCCGCCGAAGAAGTACTCACCCAGCAGCGGGAGCGGATTGCCCTGGAGCCCGGGCCCCACGGGGGCGGTGTTGCGAAACCGGCCATCTTCGTACCGCCGCGAGGCGCGCATCTTCTCGAGCCTCGGGCCCGAAGGCCCACAATCCCGTCTGGAAGAACCCATGCGGCCTCTTCTAACGGGCGCCCCTGACTCTGGCCACCTCGCCAGCAGCCCGGACATCCACGCCAACGCTCGCCTCCCCGCCCGCCGGGTGGCTCAGGGCGGAGGGGTGTGAGACGCCTCCTCCCGGGCCACGCGTGAGTGGCGCCGCCCGTAGCCGAAGTAGATGACCAGGCCCAGGCCCAGCCAGAGCACCAGCCGCAGCCACGTCTCCAGTCCCAACCCCAGCATCAGCGCGCCGCAGGTGAGGATGCCCAGGATGGGGACCGCGGGGACGAACGGCGTGCGGAACGGCCGGGGCAGGTCCGGCTGCGTGTAGCGCAGCACCAGGATGCCGGCGCAGACCACCATGAACGCGAACAGCGTGCCGATGGACACCAGGTGCCCCAACAGGCCGATGGGGAACAGCCCCGCGACCACCATGGCCACCACGCCGGTGATGAGCGTGGAGACGTAGGGCGTGCGGAAGCGCGGATGGATGCGGCCGAAGAAGTCCGGCAGCAGGCCGTCGCGCGCCATGGCGTAGAAGACGCGGGGCTGGCCCATCAACATCACCAGCACCACCGACGCGAGGCCCGCGATGGCGCCCAGGCCGACGATGGGACGAAGCCACGCCAGCGCGGGGCCGCCCTTGGAGATGGCCACGTAGACGGGCTCGGCGACATCCAGCTCGTGGTACGGCGCCAGGCCCGTCATCACCCCCGCCATCAGGACGTAGAGCACGGTGCACACCACCAGCGAGCCGAGGATGCCCCTCGGCAAATCCCTCTTCGGGTTCTTCGTCTCCTGCGCGGCGGTGGAGACCGCGTCGAAGCCGATGTACGCGAAGAAGATGACGCCCGCGCCCGCCAGCACCCCGCTCCAGCCGAACTGACCGAACTCCCCCTGGTTGGGCGGGATGAAGGGCGTCCAGTGCTCGCGCTCGACGTGGAAGGCGCCGAAGACGATGACCAGCAGGACGATGGCCACCTTCACGAAGACGATGATGTTGTTGACGCGCGCGGACTCGTGGATGCCCACGACGAGCAGCGCGGTGAGCACGCCCACCAGCACCACCGCCGGCAGGTTGATGAGCGCCCCGGTGGCGTGCGGCACGAGCGAGCCGGGCGTCGTCCCGAAGGGCGCGTTGGCCAGGGCCGCGGGCAGCTCCCAGCCCACGTAGTCGCGCAGGAAGGCGGTGAAGTAACCGGACCACCCCACCGCCACCGCCGACGACGCGAAGAGGTACTCCAGCATCAAGTCCCAGCCGATGATCCACGCCACCAGCTCGCCCAGCGTCGCGTAGCCGTACGTGTACGCGCTGCCCGCGACGGGAATCATCGAGGCGAACTCCGCGTAGCACAGCCCGGCGAGCAGGCAGCCGAAGCCCGCCAGCACGAAGGACAGGACGATGGCCGGGCCCGAGTGCTGCGCCGCCGCCGTCCCCGTCACCACGAAGATGCCGGCGCCGATGATGGCGCCGATGCCCAGCAACGTGAGCTGGAACCCATTGAGGGTGCGGTGCAGCTGCTGTCCCTCGCCGTCTTCACCCTGGAGCCTCGCCAGGCTCTTCTTCGACCAGATTCCCACGGCCGGCAGTCAACGCCGACTCACGAGCCTTCGGGAAGCGCGGAGGTCGGAGGGCGCCGCGCAACTGTCACCCGTCGAGCGAATCGCCTACCAGCGACGGTCCTCGCGGCGCTCACGGCGGTCCTCGCGACGCTCCGCCTTGTCCTCGCGCACCTCCTGGTAGCCCTCGCGAATCTCTCGCTCGCCCAGGCGGATGAGCTCCTGGATGAGGTCGCGCTTGCGGTGCAGAGCCCCGCCGCTCCGACGCCCCTCCAGCTCCGCCAGGTCCTTCGCGATGGCCTGCCGCGAGCGCAGGGTGGCCAGCTCCGCCTTCACGTCCCGCTTGTCGTCGCGGGCATCGCGCCGGTCATCCCGGAGGTCGCGGCGCCCATCGGAGCGGCGGCCCCAGGCCGCATCGTCCCGGACCTCCCAGGCCTCCGCGCGGGCCTCGCGCTGACTGCGCTTCGCCTCCGAGCTCGCCGACGCCAGCTCGACGCGGCTCTCCTGCAGCTCCATGCGCATCAGCTGACGGAGGCGGAGCTCCACGGCGCGCATCTCACGTTCGTCGTTGCGGCTCCAGGCCCGGTCGAAGCGGCCGAGCACCGACTTCAGCTCCGCCACATCCAGGCGGTCATCCTTGAGCTCGCGCCGGTTCTCGTGCTGCTCGTGGTGGTTCTGGCCGCGCTCGGACGGATTCGCACGGAACTGCGCCTGGGCGCTGCCGGCGAAGAGGAGTCCAGCGAGCAGGGCGGAAGAGAAGGCGTTCATGGGGAGGGGTCCTCGGGAGCACGAAGCTCGCTTGCGTGTTCTGGGCTTTCCGACGCCCCTGGCCCCGATTTATTCGAGGCCACCCCGCTCCCCCTTGGCGCCGAGGTGGGATTCACGCCGACTACTGGGAGCCGACGGTGCAGTCCCCCGTCACGGTGGGGGCCGGAGCGCCGTTCACCGTGTTGCCGGTGAAGACGTTGTCCGACGCCAGCACCAGCTCCACCGCGCCGCTCCCCCGGTTGCAGACCACCACGCCCCCCATCCCCGCCTGGTTGTAGAGGAAGCGGTTGCGGCGGAGCGTGACGGCGCGCGTGCCCAGGTCCTCCAGGTAGATGGCCGCGCCAGGCCCTCGCGTCACGGTGTTGCGCTCGAAGAGGTTGTCCTCGAGGAGGTCGTTGTTCGGCTGGAAGTAGTGCAACGCGCCGCCGCCTCCCAGGTCATAGGTGCCCTGCGGATTGGGCCAGGTCAGGAACGGGCGCACGACGAGGGTGCTCCACTGGCTGCCCCGGAAGGCCACCAGGGTATTGCCGCGGAACGTGTTGCCGCGGACCACGGAGTTCTGACCGTGGGTGACGCACATCGCGCCGCCGCCCGCCATGGACGACGTGCCCGGCTGCGCGAAGCGGTCGATGTCGAACGTGCGGTTGTTCTCGAACACGGTGTTCTCCACGCGCGAGCCGTTGGTGAACATGAGGTCCAGCGCGCCGCACTTGGCCGCGGACTCGTTGTCGCGGAACAGGGAGTTCAGGATGGTCACCGGCCCCGGGTAGTAGGCCCACAGCGCGGCGCGCGTCCAATCCCGCTCGCCGTTGTAGTCGTTCTTGCGCACCCGCTCGAAGACCATGTGCTCGAACACGGGGTGCCCGTTGCCCACGGAGCCGGGGCCGTAGAAGTTCATGCCCCACCAGCCATACGGGTTGGTGGAGGTGAAGGTGACCTTCTTCTGCGCGGTGCCGCGCACCTGGATGCCGCCGTAGACGCGCAGCTCCACGCGCCCCTTGTGGTAGTTCATCACGTCGTCGATGGAGCTGTTCACGTCGGCCTGGGTCACCTCGGGGCGGCCCTTGAAGTCGATGACGACGCCCGGCTGGACCGTGAGGACCTGGCCCTTCGGAATCGTGACGACGCCCTGCGCATCGCCGATGACCTGATAGGGCGAGCCCGCCTCCGTCAGCGTCCCGGAGAGCGTCCCCGTGATGACGGTGCCCGCCTTCGGGCCCTTGTCCACGCCACGCGCGTGAGGGCGCGGTGGCGAGGAGGCCTCGGAGCGAGCGGGCACGGACAATGACAGGCATACGAGCACCCAATGAGCCATCGACAGCGGTCGCGACGGAGTCTTCATGAGGTGCGGGCAGGTAACACGGGCGGGAAGCCCCCACCATCGCATGTCGGTCCGATGCGAGCCCGCTGCGCTCGCCGTCCATCCTGCACACCGGTACGCCGCGCGCTCATTCCCGCGAGCACTTCCCCGCCCCGCGGTCGGGATTCCCGAGCCGACGCGGCGAGTCGGTGGGAGGTCCGGGTGGACGGGAGGGGCCCTCTTCGCGCGCGCGAACAGCTTCGCTAGACTCCCAGCCACGATGGAGCTCGTGCTGTCGTTTCTCGCGGGCGCCTTGCGTCCGTGTGGGCCAGACGAGTCACACGCCCTGGCCCGGCGATTGGGGGAAGCCATGGTCCGCTGCCGAGAGGCGTGGCCGGAGATTGCATTGTCCGGCGACGTCTTCGCGAGGCACCTCGGCGAGCGCATCCCTCCCCGCCTCACACTGGCCGAAGGGCTGGACGCGTTGAGGGTCGAGGACCTCTACCTCGCTCGCGCCTGTCTGGAGGGAGAGCGTCCCGCGCTCGAGTCCCTCCAGCGCGCCATCCTCCAGCCCGTCACCCGCGCCATCCGCCGCGTGGACCGCTCCGAGGCGTTCGCGGACGAGGTGCTCCAGCTCACGCGGATGCGGCTGCTCGTGGGCAGCACGCGGCAGGGGCCTCGACTGGCCGAGTACGAGGGGCGAGGCGCGCTGCGCCGCTGGGTGGAGGCCATCGCCGTGGGCATGGCCCTGTCCCTCAAGCGCGCGCCTGTCCGCGCCACCTCCCTGGACGATGCGCTCCTCGTCTCCGACCTGCATGGCGCGGACCCCGAGCTCGCGCTCATCCAGCAGCGCTACCGGCCCGCCTTCCGCGCCGCGTTCGCGGAGGCCCTCGCCTTGTTGTCGCCTCGCGACAGGAACCTGCTGCGGCTGAGCCTGGTGCAGGGCCTGGGCGTGGAGTCGCTCGGGACGCTGCATCAGGTGCACGCCTCCACCGTCTCGCGGTGGCTGGCGCGGGCGCGGCAGGCGCTGCTCGAAGGCACTCGCGAAGGGCTCCGCCGGCGGCTGACGCTGGACACGGCGCAGCTCGACAGCCTCTTGCGGATGATGGACGCGAGCCTCGCGGTGAGCCTGTCCTCGCTGCTCGCCGAAGGATGAGCGACATGGCGCCAGCTTCCGACACCGCGTGCCTGGATGACCCCCAGCTCCTCGACCTCGCGGACGGAGTGGCGTCGCGGGAGCTGCGGGCCCGGGCGGACACCCACCTGGACCGCTGCCCCGATTGCCAGGCACGGCTCGCGGGCTTCCTGCGCGCGCGTGCGCCGTCGACGCCGGACACACCAACGGATGCGCCACGGACGCCCACCACGTTGCTCGAGGCACCGCCGTCGTCACGACGGATGCCCTTGTCCGCGCTGGAGAGGGGCACGCTCCTGGGACGCTACGTGGTGCTGGAGCGAATCGGGGCCGGGGGCATGGGTGTCGTCTACGCGGCCTATGACCCGAGCATCGACCGACGCGTCGGGCTCAAGCTGGTCGCGGCCACGGACCAGGTGCTGAGCGAGGCCCGCGCCGCCGCGCGCACCCAGCATCCCTCCGTCGTCGCCGTGCACGACGTGGGTCGGGTCGACGACCGGGTCTTCATCGCGATGGAGCTGGTCGAGGGCGGCACGCTGCGCCAGCACCTGGCCAGCGCGCGTCCGGACTGGCGAGGGGTGACCCGCCTCTATCTGCAGGCGGGGCACGGGCTCGCCGCCGCGCACGCCGCCGGTGTCATCCACCGCGACTTCAAGCCCGACAACGTCCTGGTGGACCGCGCCGGGCGCGCGAAGGTGACGGACTTCGGGCTCGCGCGCCTCGCCGCGCCCATGGAGTCACTGCCCGCTCGCGCATCGACGGACATCGAACCGGCGCCGCACATCGCCTCCACGGCCGCGGCCGGCACTCCGGGCTACATCGCGCCGGAGGTGCTGGCGGGAGGACGGGTGGATGCGCGCTCGGACCAGTTCAGCTTCTGCGTCGCGCTGTTCGAGGGGCTGTCCGGTGTGAAGCCCGGTGCTCCGGAGGCACGCGAGGCCATCGCACGCGCCTCGGTCCCCCGCGCGCTGCTCGCCGTGGTGCAACGCGGGCTCTGCCCTGCTCCCACCGAGCGCTACCCGTCGATGGACGCGCTCCTCATGGCGCTGGAGCGCGCGGCCTTCCCCAGGACGTCGCGCTGGCTGGGAGCCGCGGGGGCGTTGGTGGGCCTGGCCGCGGTCCTCACCGCCATCCTCGTCACGCGAGGGCCCCGTCCGTGCACGGACAGCGCGTCGCGGCTCGTCGGTATCTGGGACGCGTCTCGCAAGGCGTCCCTGCGCGAAGCCTTCCTCGCCACGAAGGCTCCCGAGGCGGAGAGCGCGCACGCGGCCTTGAGTCAGTCCCTGGATGCGCAGGTCGGAGCGTGGACCGAGGCCCATCGCGACGCCTGCGAGGACACGCACGTCCGCCAGGAACAGTCCGAGGCGGCGATGGACCTGCGCATGAACTGCCTGGAGCGCGCCAGGCGTGAGCTGCGCGCCCTGGTGGACGTCCTGCGCACCGCCAACGCGAACGAGGTCTCCGGTGCGCCCCAGATGGCGCGGGGGCTGAGTGACGTCTCGAGCTGCGACGACGCGGAGGCGCTCGCGCGGCCGGTGCCGCCTCCCTCGAAGGGCCCCGACGTGGAGAAGGTGCGCGAGGCCTATGAGACGCTCGCGGACGCGAAGGCGCGCGACATCGCGGGGCGCTGGAGCGAGGTCCAGGCGCTCGCCGCCACGGTGGAGGCCGCGGCGCGCGCGGTGGGCTACAAGCCGCTGCTCGGCGAGGCGCTGCTCGCCCAGGGCCGCGTGAAGCTCCACGAGCGGGACGAGAAGGAGGCCGCGCGGCTCCTGCGCCAGGCGGTGCTGGCCTCCCAGGTGGGCCGCGACGACGACCGGGTCATCGAGGAGATGACGCTCCTGGTCCAGGTCGAGGGAGAGCTGGCCGAGCGCCCCGAGCACGCCGACCTGTGGCGCGACCTGGCGCAAGCCCAGCTGGAGCGCATCGGCGGCGACGAGCAGCTCGAGTCGAACCTCACCTTCGCCCACGGGCTGGTGCTCACCCGACAGGGCCGCCACGCGGAGGCCATCGTCCAGCTGGAGCGGTGCATCGCCATCCGCGAGCGGACGCAGGGCAAGGACGCGTATGTCCTCCTCGATGCCTTGCTCGCGCTCGGGACCGCGCAACGCGGCGTGGGACGCCTCGAGGAGGCCCTGGCCACGCAACAGCGCACCCGGACGCTGCTGGTGCGGCACGTGGGCGCCGAGCATCCCTTCGTCGCGATGACGCTCAACAACCTCGCGGGCACGCTCATCAAGCTGCGCCGCTACGACGAGGGACTCGCGACGTACGACGAGAGCATCCGCCTCTTCGAGCGCATCCACGGCCCGGGACAGCCGGCCAGCTACCTCATGAGCCTGCATGGGAACATCGGCGCGGTGGAGGCCTCGCGGGGACGCTACGAGCCGGCGCGTGAGGCATTGGAGCGCGCCTGGGCGCTCGCCCGCGAGCATCGACCTCCGGGCCACCCGGACCGGGCCTTCGTCGCGGGGAACCTCGCGGTGGTCCTCGCGGGGCTCGGGAAGGTGGATGACGCAGTCGCGCGCGTGGAGGCCATGCGCGCGGAGCTGGACGCCGCCCAAGCCGAGGGACGGCGCAGCCAACGCCACGCCGACCTCCAGACGCGCATGGCGGAGATCTTCCTGAAGGTGCGTCGCTTCGAGCAGGCCGCCACCCAGGCCCGCGCGGCCGCCGCGCTCCTGGGCGAGCTGGGCGTGCACGCCGAGCGCGCCACGCCGCTGTGCCGGCTGGCGATGGCCCTGCTGGGTTCGGGCCGGCTCGTGGACGCGGAGCGCGTGGCCCGGGAGGCGGTGACGCTGCGAGAGCGCACCGGGTCCTCCCTGCCCGAGGACCTGGCGGAGGCGCGCTCCATCCTGGGACAGGTGCTGCTGGCGAAGGGAGACGCGGAGCAGGCCCGCGGCCTCCTCGACCAGGCCCTGGAGGACTGGGAGAAGGATGGGGCCAGCGCCTTCACGCTCGCCGAGACACGCTTCGCCCTCGCCCGGGCGCTGCGGCAAGCAGGCGTGGAACCGGAGCGGGCCCGGGCCCTGGCGCTCTCGGCCCGCGACGCCGTGGCGCCCACCTCCGAGCCCCGGAGCCCGCGGCTGGAAGAGGTGGAGGCGTTCCTCACGGGAGCCCCCCCTCCGCGCGCCGCGCCGGGTCGCGTAGACTTCGCGCCACGATGAACCGCGACGAAGCGAACCAGGCCCTCGAGCTCATCCGCCGGGTCGTCTCCCAGGCACGCGATGATTCGGCCCTCCAGAACTGGGGCGTCATCTGGATGCTCCATGGCTTCACCAACGCCGCGGGCTTCGCCGGCACGCAGTGGCTGTGGACCGGGGGCCACCGCACGCCCCAGGCCTACGTGATGCTCTGGGCGCTGGTGCTCGGCTTCAACATCGTCACCATCTTCCTGCTCAAGCGCGGGCAGACGGCGGGCGCGCGCTCGTTCATCGAGCGGCAGATCTGGGCCATCTGGAGCACCTTCGTGGGCGGCATGGTGCTGGTGGCGCTCTGCAACTGGCTGCTCGGTCTGGACCGGCTGTTCATGCCCGCCATGTCCTGCGTGTTGTTCGCCACGGCCTTCTCGATGATGGGCGCGCTGATGGGCCGCGTCTGGTTCGCGGTGGCCGCCTTCTTCGCGGTCATGGCGCTGGTGATGACCCGCCTGCCGGACCACGCCTACGGCCTGCTGGCGGGACTGTGGCTCGTGGTGCAGTGCGGAGGCGGGCTCGCGCTGCACCGGGCCCGACTGCGCAGGCTCGCGTCGCAGCGCCCCGAGGCGCGGCTGGTATGAAGCCGGAGTCGCTCGCCGCGCTGGTGGCCCTCGCGACCGAGCCCTGGGGGCTGGACGAGCAGGAGCTCCATGCACGCCTCTGGCTCGCGGGAGTGGAGGATCCAGGCTCCGCGCTGCGAGCCCTCTCGGGCGCCGGGCTGGTGCGACAGGAGCGACGCCGCTGGACACCGACGCCCTCCGGACACGAGGCGCTCAGACATGCCGAGGGCCTGCTCGCGGCGAGTCAGGACCCGAGCCCCAGCTCTCCGGACATGGAGGAGTGTCCGTCGGTGCCCTGGCTCACGCAGGTGCAGACGCACTGGGTGGAGGCCGTGTCGCTCAACTACGCCGTGGACCCGGAGCGGCTCGCGCGCATCCTGCCGGCGCCCCTGGTGCCCGAGCTGCACCGAGGCACGGCGTGGGTGCAGGTGCTGATGTCCTCGCTGCGCGACATGCGCCCCCAGGGGGTGTCTCCGCTGCTCGGCGTGTGCTTCTACCAGGTGAGCTACCGGGCCGCGGTGCGCTACCGCAACGCGCGGGGCGAGTGGCGGCGCGGCGGCTACTTCGTGCGCAGCGAGACGAATGATCCGGTGATGCGCCGGGTGGGCAACACGCTGGACGAGTTCCGCTTCCACGAGTTCGGCGAGGCCCAGATGGTGATGGCCCGCGAGGGCGAGCTGCTCACCCTGGCGGTGGACCCGGCGGCGCGCTTCGCCGGGGGGCGACTGGTGGCGGTGTTCGACACGCGCCCCAGGACCGAGCCTCCCGTCGGCAGCGTGTGGGCGGGACTGGAGGACCTGCACGAGCCCCTGGTCGAGTGCTACGACGCGCTCGGCGTCTCGGGCGACTTCGTCTACGTGCTCACCATCGACCGTGCACCGTGGAACGCGCGCTTCTGCACGCCCGTGGAGCTGTACTGCGAGTACTTCGAGGACGGTCCGCTCGCGCCGGGCGCGCGGCTGGACTCGGTGCTCCACCTGACCGAGTGCGCGTACCGCTGGCGGCCCTTGCGCCGGGAGCGTCACGCGCCATGACGGACAGCGCGGGAACGATGCCGGGACACGCGGTGTCCAAGCCGCGATGAGCCCTTCCCTCTTCCGAATCGTCAGCCTCCTGGGCGTCCTCGTCGCGCTGGGCGCGCAGGCCAAGGACCGCGTCGCCACGGCGCGCCAGGGCCGCATGAAGGACGTCACCGCCCTCTTCGCCGCGGCGAAGACCCCGTGGCCCACCGAGCAGCTCTACGTGCGGGCCTTCAAGCACGAGCGCGAGCTGGAGGTCTGGGCGGGTCCGAAGGACGGGCCCCTGGTGAAGGTGCGGACCTATCCCTTCTGCGCCGCGTCCGGCGAGCTCGGCCCCAAGCGGAGGCAGGGAGACCTGCAGGTCCCCGAGGGCTTCTACACCATCGACCTCTTCAACCCGGTGAGCAGCTACCACCTGTCCATGCGGGTCAGCTATCCGAACGCGGCGGACAAGCACCACAAGACGCCCGGTGTCTCGCTCGGCGGCGACATCTACGTGCACGGGGACTGCGTGAGCATCGGGTGCATCGCCATCGAGGACGGCCCCATCGAGGAGCTGTACCTGATGGCCCTCGACACGCGCGCGCACACGAAGCGGGACCCGATCATCCACATCTTCCCGCGCAGGCTCGACGCGGCGGGGATGACGGCGCTGGAGGCCCAGGCGGGGACGGACGCGAAGCTCCTCGCCCTCTGGCGGAGCCTCGCGCCCGCGTATACCGGGTTCGAGGAGAGCCGGCGGGTGCCGCGCACGAGCATCGACACGAAGACGGGCGAGTACCGCGTGGCGCCCGCCCCGAAGCCGCGCGCCGCGGGCCGCTGACGCCTACGGGTACAAGAAGCCCGCGGCCTGGGCATCCAAGCGGCTCAGCACCAGATCGCCCGCGATGCGTCCGCACCCGGGATAGTGCATCACCGAGGCCGGGTCAGGGTCCGTCAGCGGGCATGTGTTGGCCTGCCCCGGACACGTGGCGCTCGGCTCGTGCAGGAAGCCCAGCACGTGTCCCAACTCGTGCCGCAGCAGGCCCGCCAGCGTGTACGGCGCGATGGAGCCGAAGGCCGTGGTGTCGATGAGGACGTTGCGCGCCGAGCGAGCCGCGTTCGGGAAGAACGCCCGCGCGTAGTAGGCCGCGCCGTTGACGGGACGGACATCGAAGATGACCCCTGCCTGCGAGGCCGTGCACGCGCCGTCGAAGCTGGACGCGTGGATGAAGTCCACGTTGGCCGCCGCCTCCCACGCGGCCGCCGCCTGGTTCAACGCGTTCACCACCACCGCGTGCCTCGCACCGAACGCCGTGCTGACGCAGTAGCGCAGGTCGCGCGCCTCGGAGGGCGTCCACTTGACGATGACACCCTCGGGACAGCCCACCACGAGGCCCGGCCCCTCCGAAGGCTCCAGGTACGCCCGGAGCGCCGACGCGCCATCGAAGGCCAGGTCACCCTCGACGACGTACACCTCCGAGTCGGGCTCCCGGTACGCCTCGAGCCGCTGACTGGAGACCGTCGCTGTCTCCTCCGGCTCGGCTCCGGCGCACGACGTGACGAGGACCGCACCGCCTAGCAGCAGCACTCCCGTGAAGCAGATGGCACGCATGGACTCCCCCCTTCGAGGGAGACACTAGCCCATCCGGGGACGCGGGCGCGGCCCGCGCTACTTGCCGCGCACCAGCACGATGTCCACGCGGCGGTTCAGCTCACGGCCGCGAGGAATCAGGTTGGGCGCCTTGGGACGGGTGTCCCCCAGGCCCGCGGTCTCGATGCGCGTGGGATTCAGCCCCTCGCGCACCAGCGCGTCCGCCAGGGCCTTCGCACGCGCCTCGGAGAGCGCCTGCCGGGCCGTCGCGGGCGCCTCGCGGTTGTCCGTGTGCCCCTCCAGCCGCAGCTTCAGCGACTCGTCCCGCACCAGCATGTCCACCAGCAGCGCGATGTCACCCGTGGACCCCTTGCGCGGCGCGGCCTGCTTCTCCGCGAAGCGCGGCGGCTTGGGCAGCTCCACCCGCTCGTTCTTCACGCTGGCCTGCGCCGTCTTCTTCGCCGGCGCCTTCGTCAGCGTGAAGGACACCGTGGCCTCGCGCTCGCGGGTCACCTTCACCTGACGCGTCTGGGCCAGGAAGCCCTTGGAGAGCACGTCCACGGTGTACTCGCCCGGAGGCAGCATCACCGGCACGGGCTTCTTCGCGCTCTTCTCGAGGATGACCTGCTGCGGCGCGCCCTTGCCCCGGACATACGCCGTGGCCTCCACCGGCTTCTTGCCCGACAGCACCTTCAACAGCAGCTTGCCCGGCGCCACCGGCCCCAGCTCCGGCGTCGCCACGGGGGGCGGCGCCATCGCCAGCGGCTGGGTCGTGGGCGGCGGCGTCACCGGCGGAGGCGGCAGGGGCAGCGTCACCGGCGCCCGGGCCACCACGGCGGGCGTGCCCGCGTCCTCGACCAGCGAGGCGTCCGCGAGCTGCGCGGTCATCTCCGCCGACACGTCATGGTTGAGCTTCAGCTTGAGGCGGGGGTCCGGCGCGGTGGGGTTGATGCCGGGGAGCACCCGCACCTTCATGCGCAGCCCCTTCTGCGCCTGGAACGTGACGGACGCCGTCATCTTCCAGAGGAAGCCGCTCTCCTCGCTGAAGAGGTTCCACGTGTCGTTGTTGGTGTAGGTGACGCGCGACACCAGCGTGTACGAGCCCTCGTCCACCTTGAGCGCCGCGAGCCGGTGGACACCGGGGCCGCTGAGGACGTCCAGCCCGGGGACCGCCAGCGGCTGGCCATTGAGGATGAAGTCCACCTCGAGGAGCTTGTAGGCCCGCGCGCCGCCGGCGCCGGGCAGGCCCTCGTAGGTGATGACGATTTCGGGCGGAGGCGTCTTGACCAGCGCCTGGAGCTGACGGTCCAGGTCTTCGCGGGCGCGCTGCTCGACGGAGGAGGGCTCGGCCGCGCGCGCCGTGGCGCTCGCGAGAGCCAGGATGCCGAGCCACAGTACTTGGACGGAAGAGGAAGCCACGGGGGTCCACAGCATCGCACAACCTGGGCCCTCCGCGAGTTGTCAGCCGGGCAAGCTGACCACCAGACGACCGTCAGGCCCCCTCCCCTCCCAGACCGCGCTATCCTCACTCCATGTCCAAGGCCAGGCGCTACCGCTGCACCGCGTGCGAGCACATCTATGACCCCGCTCTGGGCGACCCCGACACCGGCATCCCCCCGGGGACGGCCTTCGAAGACCTCCCGGACGACTGGATGTGCCCGGATTGCATGTCTCCGAAGTCCTCCTTCGAACCCCTGGACGACTGAGCCACGGGGGGCTACTCCTCGGCGCCGGAGACTCCTCGAAAAGGCCGTGAGATGACCGACTTTCAGTTCCAGGAAATGCTTCCGCTGGGCAAGGACGAGACGCCCTACCGCCTGCTCACGAAGGACTACGTCACGCCCATCGAGGCCGCCGGGCGTTCCTTCATCCAGGTGGCGCCGGAGGCCATCTCCCTGTTGACGCGCGAGGCGATGCGCGACATCGCCCACCTGCTGCGTCCCGGGCACCTGGGCCAGCTCTCGAACATCCTGAAGGACCCCGAGGCGTCCTCGAATGATCGCTTCGTGGCGCTGGAGCTCCTGAAGAACGCGAACATCGCCGCTGGTGGCGTGCTGCCGTCCTGCCAGGACACGGGCACCGCCATCGTCATGGGCAAGAAGGGCCAGCACGTCCTCACGGACGGGCGCGACGAGGAGGCCATCTCCCGGGGCGTGTTCGACACGTACCGCACGTCCAACCTGCGCTACTCGCAGATGGCGCCGCTGGACATGTACAAGGAGGTCAACACCGGCAACAACCTGCCCGCGCAGATCGAGCTCTACGCGACGGCGGGTGACGCCTACAAGTTCCTGTTCATGGCCAAGGGTGGCGGCTCGGCGAACAAGAGCTACCTGTACCAGGAGACCAAGGCGGTCCTGAATCCGCAGAGCCTGCTGGCGTTCCTGGACGCGAAGATCCGCTCGCTGGGCACGGCGGCGTGTCCGCCGTACCACCTGGCCATCGTGGTGGGCGGCACGTCCGCGGAGTTCGCGCTGAAGACGGCGAAGTACGCCTCCGCGCGGTACCTGGACACGCTGCCCACGGAGGGCAACGCGCTGGGCCGGGGCTTCCGCGACGTGGAGCTGGAGCAGAAGGTGCTGGAGCTGACGCAGCGCATGGGCATCGGCGCGCAGTTCGGCGGCAAGTACTTCTGCCACGACGTGCGGGTCATCCGCCTGCCGCGTCATGGCGCCTCGTGTCCGGTGGCCATCGCGGTGTCGTGCTCGGCGGACCGGCAGATCCTCGGGAAGATCACGCGGGACGGCGTCTACCTGGAGCAGTTGGAGGCGGACCCGGCGAAGTACCTGCCGGAGACGACGGACTCGGACCTGGGCGGCGAGGTGGTGAAGCTGGACCTGAACCGGCCGATGAGCGAGCTGCGGGCGGAGCTGTCGCGCTACCCCATCAAGACGCGCCTGTCGCTGTCGGGGCCGATGGTGGTGGCGCGCGACATCGCGCACGCGAAGCTCAAGGAGCGGTTGGACCGGGGCGAGGGCATGCCGCAGTACCTGAAGGACCGGATGGTGTACTACGCGGGCCCGGCGAAGACGCCGGAGGGCTACGCGTCCGGCTCGTTCGGTCCGACGACGGCGGGTCGCATGGACGCGTACGTGGACCAGTTCCAGGCGGAGGGTGGCAGCTTCGTGATGCTGGCGAAGGGCAACCGCTCGCAGGCCGTCACGGATGCGTGCAAGAAGCACGGCGGCTTCTACCTGGGCTCCATCGGCGGTCCCGCGGCGCGACTGGCCAAGGACTGCATCACCAAGGTGGAGGTCCTCGAGTACGAGGAGCTGGGCATGGAGGCCGTGTGGAAGATCGAGGTCGTCGACTTCCCGGCGTTCATCGTGGTGGATGACAAGGGCAACGACTTCTTCGCCAACATCAACAAGCCCACGGCGAAGAAGGGCTGAGTCACATCGCGCCGGCGTCTGGCGGGTTCAACGTCAGACGTCCGGCAGCGAGGGCGACGCCGGCGCGGCCTTCTTCTTGGGGATGAGGTTGCGCCGGGGGCCCTTGAGGGCCACGCCGAGCAGCATGCTGGCGGGCAGCAACATGCCCAGGCCTTGCGTGAGGTTCTCCGGAGGACGCACCACGGCGCCCAACACCAGCGCGGAGAACAACAGACCACAGACGAGCCGAAGCAGGATGGGGCTCACGGAGCAAGACCTCGGGGACAGGAGTCCCCCAGCCTAAACATCCGCGAGCCCCTGTCCACCCGGCCCCGGCACGCCCTCACGTCCACACCCCACCGTCCAGGTCGGACCGTGGGGCATGGGAGCGCACTACCAGATCTTCACGCGCTTCTCGGGAGCGAGGTACGCGGCGTCGCCTTCCTTCACGCCGAACGCCTCGTAGAACTCCGTCATGTTCCGCAGCACGCCATTGACACGGTACTGCGGCGGCGAGTGCGGATCCGTCAACAGCATCTGGCGCATCGCATCGTCGCGGTACAGCCCGCGCCAGATCTGCCCCCAGCCGAGGAAGAAGCGCTGCGGGCCCGTGAAGCCGGCGATGGAGGGCGCCTCCTTGCCCTGCAGCGACAGCGTGTAGGCCTTGTACGCCACCGCCAGGCCGCTCAGGTCGCCGATGTTCTCGCCCAGCGTCAGCTCGCCGTTGACCTTCATGGCCTCCAGCGGGCTGAAGCCCGAGTACTGCTCCACCAGCACCGCCGTGCGCTGCTTGAAGCCCGCCTGGTCCTGCTCCGTCCACCAGTTGCGCAGGTTGCCGTCACCATCCGAGCGGCTGCCCTGGTCGTCGAAGCCGTGGCTGAACTCGTGGCCGATGACCGCGCCGATGGCGCCGTAGTTCGTCGCGTCGTCCGCATCCGGGTTGAAGAACGGCGGCTGGAGGATGGCGGCCGGGAAGACGATCTCGTTCATCGTGGAGCTGTAGTAGGCATTCACCGTCTGCGGCGTCATGCCCCACTCCTGACGGTCGATGGGCTTGCCCAGCTTGCTCACCATGTACGCGTGGTCGAACACCTCGCTGCGGCGCACGTTGGCCACCAGCTCCCCGGGGACGATCTTCAGGCGCGAGTAGTCACGCCACTTGTCCGGGTAGCCGATCTTCACGTTGAACTTGGACAGCTTCGCCTGGGCCTGCGCCTTCGTCTCGGCGCTCATCCAGTCCAGCCCGTCGATGCCCTGACGGAACGCCTCGCGCAGGTTCGCCACCAGCTCCTGCATCCGCTGCTTGGAGGCCGGCGAGAAGTGCCGCTCCACGTAGAGCTGGCCCACGGCCTCGCCCAGCGAGCCCTCCACCGCCGTCACCGCGCGCTTCCAACGCGGACGGTTCTCCTGCAGGCCCTGCAGCGTCTTGCCGTAGAACTCGAAGGACGCCTGCTCGAAGGCCGACGACAGCATCGGCGCGCGGCCGGACAGCACCTTGTACGTCAGGTACTGCTTGAGCACGGGCAGCGGCGTGGCCTCCACCGTCTGCGACAGCGCCTGGAGGAAGTCGGGCTGACGGACGATGACGCCGGGCGTCTTCTGCGCGCCGGTGGCCTTCAGGAAGCGCGCCCACGAGAAGCCGGGCGTCAGCGCGTCCAGCTCCTGGACCGTCTTCAGGTTGTAGGTGGCCTCGCGGTCCCGGTTCTTCACCCGGTCCCAGCTCTTCTCGGCCAGCTTCGCCTCGAGCGCGAAGATGTCCTCGGCCGCCTTCTTCGCGTCCTTCTCACCCGCCAGCGTGAGCAGCTTCTCGATGTACGTCAGGTACGCGGCGCGGATGTCGACGAAGCGCTGCTCCGTCTTCGTGTAGTAGTCGCGGTCCGGCAGCCCCAGGCCGCTCTGGCTGACCTGAGCGATGTAGCGCGTGGCCTGCTTCTGGTCCTGGCCCACGTACATGACGAACGGCGTCTGCAGGCCGTTGCGCTGCATCTCCGCGAACAGCTCCGGCAGGCCCGCCTTGCTCTTGAGCGCCTTGACGCGCGAGAGCTCCGAGGCGATGGGCTTGAGGCCCAGCTTCTCGATGCGCTCGGTGTCCATGAAGCTGTTGTAGAGGTCGCCCACCTTCTGCGGCGTGGAGCCCGCGGGGCGCTTCTTCGCGGCGGCGGCCTCCTCGATGATGGCGCGCATCGCCAGCTCGGACTTGTCCGCCAGCTCGATGAACGTGCCGTAGCGAGCGCGGTCCGCGGGGATGGGCGTGGTCTTCAGCCAGGTGCCGTTGACGAACTGGTAGAAGTCGTCCTGCGGCCGGACGGCGCGATCCAGGTTCTTCAGCTCCACGCCCAGCCGGCGCACGGCCTCCTCGGAGACCTCCTCGACGACGGGCGCCGCGGCGGGAGCCTCGGCCACGGCGGCGGGTGCCGCGGGAGCGGCGGCGGGGGCCTCGGCCACGGGAGGCGCTTCGGCGGCGGGCGCGGCCTCGACGGCCGGAGGCGTCTCGGCGGTGGGCGCGGGCTGGGGCGCGCTGGCGCAGCCAGTCAGAAGGAGGGTGCCGAGGGCGCTGCTGGCCCAGGCTCGGTGGGCAATGAACTTCTTGGGGCTCATGAGGCTCCGAGAGAATTGGGGGACGCCGGAATCTGCCGGACCCGAAGGGCCGGCGTCCATCCAGGCAGGCGGGAAAAACACACGGGCGGCCACCCTATTCCTCGGGTCGTGCCATCCGGGCCATTCCCCTCTTTCCTGGCTCTCCCGCAGGTCTCCGTGAGAGCAGACCAGCGAGCCCCTCGCGGGTCGCTCCGAGCGTGAGAGCCCGCGCGCGGACAGTGCTCCCGTGAGGCGACGCGTCGGGACGCGCCGACCTGAGCCCGTCGACGCATCCACGGCGTCCAGAGCGCCCCTCCACGACGGCGCCTGCCCCCGTGGCGGTCCGCCTCGAGGACAAGCACCAGGCACCGACGGCCCCGGACCCTAACCCGTCAGGAGGGTTCGCCGCCTTGTCCGCCACGGCGCACCTGGTCTCGACGCCCTCCGAGCCTTTCCGGTGAGCTCGCCCCTCGGTCCACCACGGCGACCAGGGTTCGCTGCCCACCGCCCCCATGACGACGAGCCCTCCACCAGGGCTCGCCTCGGGGTCGATGCGTCAGCGCTGCCCCATCACCGGAGCCGGCACGGGCGCGGGAGTCGCGGGCGCCGGCGTCGCGGGCGCGGCAGGAGCCGGCGTCACCGCGACGTCCTGGGACAGGGCATCCAGGTCGTGGAAGCCCTTCGAGGCCACGTCCCCACCGCGGAACACGGCCCAGCCCTGCAGGTTGCGCTGATAGGTCCGCGTCATCTGCCACAGCTGGAGGCCGCTGTTGGCGACGTAGAGGTACAGTGCGCGCTTCGGGTTCCACGGGTTGGGCAGCGCCATCGCGATGCCGTCATCCGGGCGGCCATAGGTCTTCCCCTGCCATCGGAAGAAGCGCCGCCCCAGTTCCACCGGGAGCTTCTTCTCCGAGGCCAGCCGGGCGAGCAGCGCGTTGTCCTCCGCTCCACCGAAGAGGACCAGGTCCCGGTCCGCGAGCTGCGCGTCCGTCACCTCGGCGTCCGGAGCGATGGGGACCAGCCGCTCGGTGAACACATCCGCGAGCACCTCGCGGTAGCCCAGCGCCAGCGTGCGCATGGACTCCGTCTGCCGCGCGGTGCCGTGCACCAGCAGCAGCCGCTCCCACGCGTCCGTCTGGTTGCCCAGCACCTGGAAGCGCTCACGCACCACGGGCACGTCGTTGCCCGCGTTGAACACCACGCGCACCGGCGCCTCCGCCGTCTTCAGGACGAAGGTCTCGTTCGCGGCGGCCTTCACCTCGATGCGCTCCAGCGTGGAGCCCTTCGCGGTGCGCACCTCCACCAGCGTGACGAAGTGCCAGGGCTTGGGGCCCGGCTGCTCCACCTTCAGCGTCACCTCGTAGCCGTCCTTCACCTGCGCCGCGCTCGCCTTGAAGCGAGGCTGCGGCAGGCCCGTGCGCTCCAGCCACTGACCGACGAAGGCGCTCACGTCCTTGCCCGATGCCTCCTGCGCCAGACGCTTGAAGTCCGCGGTGGTGATGTCCTTGTTCGCGTACTTCGCGTGCACGGCGTTCATCACCTTGCTGAAGCCCTCGTTGCCCACGAGCAGGCGGAGCTGGTGCAGCGCGAAGGTGCCCTTGACCCGAGGCACCAGGTACGTGCCGTAGCGCCCGTACTCCGTCTTCGCGGTGGCCGGCGCGACATCCGCCTCGCGCGAGGTGGTGAAGAGGAAGCGGTCATTGAGGTCCGCGAGCACGTCGCGCTGCGCCTCGAACGCCTTGTCCTGCTTGCCCTCCTGCCCGGAGACGTCCTTGAGCAGCTTCCAGTACGCGGCGGTGCCGCTGACCAGCCAGTTCTCGCCATCCGTCGCGGGGAAGAGCGTGTTGGACCACAGGAGCTTTTCGTCGAAGCCGACGGCGTCCTTCACGCGGGAGAAGTCACGCTTGAGGGCCTGCGGCTCCTCGGGCGCCTTCCACGTCTTCTGCGCCTGCTTGAGCTTCGCGGAGACGTAGAGCGGGCTGAACGTCGTGTAGCCCAGGGACAGGTGCGGTGTGGCGCCGGGCAGGTCCGGCATGAAGCGGCTGCCGATCATCTTCTCGCGCAGCGTCGTCTTCCCGTAGTGGGCCAGGAACATCATCTTCTCGGCCATCTCGGACGTGGTGATCTTCCCGTCGCACGCGTGGGGCCGGTTGATGGGGCTGGAGGCCAGCATGCGGATGGCCGAGTCCAGGTCGAAGCCCTTCTTGCCATGCTGCTGGTAGTACTCCCAGAAGGCGATGTCGCGGTTCCACGTGTTGAAGGCCAGGTCCGCGGGGGCGTTGTCCGGGTTGGAGACGGACTCCTTGCGGACCTCCAGGTCGCGGTTGTTGTTGTTCGCCCAGATGAAGTCCTTGAGGTTGCCCGGCGTGTCGGCGGCGTTGCCCTTGCTGCCGGTGCGCCACAGGCGCGTCTTCTTCGTGCCGAGCAACAGGCACGCGCCCTCGTCCGTCTTCGTGTCCGCGAGCGTCCAGTCGTTGGTGTACAGACCGTTGTTCTGGTCCTTCATGATGCGCGCGACGTCGTCGATGGAGGACGCGTACTGCGCGGCCTTGCGGATGCGGTTGCTCTGCGGCGTGCCGTTCGGGTCGAACGGCGTCTGGCCCACCGTCGTCTCGCCGATGACGATGCCCGCGGCGTTGATGAACCAGTCCGCGCCGCTGTGGATGCCGCCCGGGAAGGTCTGCATCACGAAGCGGTGGCCGCGCGTGGGCTGCACGTCCAGCACCACGTCCCAGTGGACGCCGGTGTAGCCGTTCCACATGAAGATCTGCCCCATGATGGCGCGGCCATCCTTGGTGGCGGACCTGGTGGCGACGAAGGACGAGCAGTGGTCCCCCTTCCCTCCGCGCTCGGCCTCGTCCTCTGCCTTGAGGAAGGTGCGGCCGGACAGCGAGGTGGAGGTGGCGCGGTTGGCCTCCTCGAGCTGGCCCGCGTCCACGGCGGTGTTGAGCGTGACGATGTCGATGAGGTCCAGCGGGCGGTCCTTGAACTTCGCCCCGGCCTTGTTCGCGCCGTCCGCGATGCCCTTCATCTCCTCCAGGTACTCGGGGTCGAACTTGCGCAGGAAGAGCGAGTCCGCGAGCAGCCGCTGGTGGCTCCAGCCCTTCGCCGGGTCGGCCTTGTCCTTCTGGACGCCGAGCTTCTCCATGTAGCGGACGATCTCCTGCGGCACGAGCTCACCGAACTGGTGGCCGCGCTCGTACGGGTCGCCCTCGATGTGGACGTAGATCCACCCGCCGTCGTCGTAGCGGAAGCCCTTGCCCGCCCATCTCACGGACTCCAGCGGCACGTACGCGTTGATGTCCTCCACGGGCTCGACGCGCACGTCGTCGTACCAGACGGAGCCGGTGGCCTTGCCGTTGCGGCCCAGGTGGAGCTGCACGCGGTCCGTGGCCTGGGTGGCGAAGAAGACGACGGAGGCGCGGCCCCCCGCGTCCGCGCTGGTGGCGGGCGTGCAGTTGGTGAAGGGGAAGCTCTTCATCGAGACGCACGCGCCGTGGGGCGTGGGATAACGCGCGAGCGGGTCCGCCTGGACGCCCTGGGTGCGAACCCACGCGCTCAGCCGGTAGAGCTGGCCGACCTGGAGCTTCAGCTCGCCGGACTCGACGGTGGTCTCTCCGCCGCCCTGCGGGCTCTCGATGAGCAGGCCGCGCGAGCCCTCCGCCTTGCTCGCGCCGTTCGAGGACACCTTGCCCGAGCCCCGGGCCGTCCAGAACGCGGGCACGGACGAGGCGCCGCCCGCGGTCTCGAAGCCTCCGTTGGGGACGGTCGTGGAGTTGACGGGCGCGGCGGCCACGGCGGGGGCGGCCGTGAGCAGGCTCGTGGAGAGCACGAGCGCGCCGAGGAGCTTCGTCGTCGGACAGGAGTCGGTCATGGCGTTCCCATCCCGAGCCTGCGGGGGCTTGAAGCTCGGGGAGTCGGGGCGCATGACACTGCCGTGCGCCCCGAGCGTCAACCCTTCCCGTCCGCCGCCGCACATTGACGCGAGGCGCCTTCCCGCCCGCCGGATGTGCGCTGCCCTGCTCGCTTCAGCGCAGCAGGCGGCCCGACACGCCGAGCACGCTGCGCGCGGCCCGGCGCACGGCGTCCACGCGCCGGGAGTCCACCCAGGGCGGCTCCACGGGCGCGTCCCAGTTGAAGTCGCGCAGCCGGGGCAGGAAGCCCTGCTTCACGCAGCCCTCCAGGCTGAACACGTGCAGGTCGTGCGTCCACCGCACCGCCAGTCGCAGGTCTCTCGACAGCTCGGTCCAATCCAGCGGAGCTGACGCGAGCAGCCCCGGCAGCTCCACGCCGCCGCCCGTGCTGCCCACGGCGATGGAGGTGGAGCCGGGCGCGTAGCTCCACAGCAGCGCGGGGCCCTGGGGGCGCACGAAGCTGGTGTAGAGCATCAGCACCTCGCGGTCCGTGGGCACGTCGAGCATGCCCGCCACGCGGCGCAGGACGGAGGAGCGCGCCTGGCGCTCGTCGACGATGAAGGGGAACTGGTACGTGTCCACCTTGTGGCCATCCGCGCGGATGCGCTCGACGAGCGCGCGGTAGCCGGCCTTGGCGTCGCGCGAGCGGCCTCCGCGCAGGATGAGGCGCGACAGCATTCCCGGGAGGCTTCTCAGGGGCGCGCGGGCCCAGCGGCGCAGCTCCTCGATGTCGGGCTCGATGTCCAGGCCCACGCTCGCCCACTCGAGGTCGTGCTGGGAGGACCAGGTGCGGAAGGCCTCGTAGCGCGCGCGGGCCTGCACGAGGTTGCCGGCGTGGAACCAGTAGCCCTGCTCGGGAGGGAGCAGGAGCCACGCGGTGACGGGAATGCCCTCGCGGTTGAGGCGGCGGACCACCTGGGCGCGCTCGCCGGTCAGATCCACGAGCCCCAGGCTCACGCCCGCGCGCATCTCGCGCAGGTCCTCGAGGACGCCTTCAGTGTCGAACAGTTCGCCGAGCGGGCCCGGTGCCAGCTCACAGAAGAACGTCAGGAAGTGGGGTTTCATGGCAGCCTCGCGCCTCCTCACACGCGTACCCCATTAGGGGTGCACAAATCGGCGGAGAGCAACCATGGAATTCCATCGCGGCCGGATGTTCGACCACGTGCACCTGCGCACCCGTGACCTGGAGGCAAGTCGGCGGTTCTATCAGGCCATCCTGGGAGTGCTGGGCATCCCCATCGGCGCGCACGGGCCGGGGCACTTCTTCGCGGACGAGCTGTTCGTGTCGCCGGTGGACCCGGGCTCGACGAAGACCTCCAGCGTGCACCTGGCCTTCCAGGCGAAGGACCGCGAGACGGTGCACCGCATCTACGAGGCGGCGCTGGCGGCGGGCGGGAAGGACAACGGCGCGCCGGGTGAGCGGCCGTACCACCCGGGGTACTACGCGGCGTTCATGCTGGACCCGGATGGGAACAACATCGAGGCCGTGTTCCACGGTCCCTCGAAGCGCTCGGCCGATTCGGTGGTCGTCACGGCGTAGGCAGGGAACGCGCGCGACCCGCTCCGGGAGACACCGAAGCGGGTCGAGGCGCGAGGAGTCAGTAGGACCAGGGGAAGCGCTTGAAGTCGCGCTTGCGCTTCTGGACGAAGGCGTCGCGGCCTTCCTGGGCTTCGTCGGTGCCGTAGGCCAGGCGGGTGGCCTCGCCGGCGAAGAGCTGCTGGCCGACCATTCCGTCATCGGGCAGGTTGAAGGCGTACTTGAGCATCTTGATGGCGGTGGGGCTCTTGGTGTTGATCTCCGCGGCCCACTCGAGGGCGAAGTCCTCGAGCTTCTCGTGGGGGACCACGGCGTTGACCATGCCCATCTGGAAGGCCTCCTGGGCGGAGTAGTTGGCGCCGACGAAGAAGATCTCCCGGGCGCGCTTCTGGCCGATCTGTCGGGCGAGCAGCGCGGAGCCGTAGCCGCCGTCGAAGCTGGCGACGTCCGCGTCGGTCTGCTTGAAGACGGCGTGTTCCTGGCTGGCGATGGTCATGTCGCAGACGACATGGAGGCTGTGCCCGCCGCCGACGGCCCAGCCGGGGACGACGGCGATGACGGCCTTGGGGAGGAAGCGGATCTGCCGCTGGACCTCGAGGATGTGGAGGCGGCCGAGGCGGGCGGGGTCGGACTCGCCCTCTTCGCCTTCGTACTTGTAGCCGTCCTTGCCGCGGATGCGCTGGTCACCGCCGGAGCAGAAGGCCCAGCCGCCGTCCTTGGGGGACGGGCCGTTGCCGGTGATGAGGACGCAGCCGACGTCGGTCATGAAGCGGGTGGCCTCGAGGGCGCGGGACAGCTCGTCGACGGTGCGGGGGCGGAAGGCGTTGCGCACCTCGGGGCGGTTGAACGCGATGCGGACGGTGCCCTGGTCCACCGCGCGGTGGAAGGTGATGTCCTTGAACTTGGGGCCCTCGACGGGCTTCCAGCGGGCCGGATTGAAGATGGCCGAGACCATGGGTGCTCACTCGGGAGAAAGGGTGGAACCGGCGCGGACCCTACGCCGGCCCGCCGGGAGCGTCCATCGTGGAGCGCGCCCGTCTCACGCGTCACGAGATTGCGGGGTCGTCATGGTCGAGCTGACGTCCACCGAGCGATTCCAGGACGGCGAGCACTTCGGTCAAGAGCGTCAGGTCGAACCCGGTCGTCAGAGAGATTCCGTAGGACTTGAGGAAGAGTGAGACGCCATGTCCGGGCCCCAGAAGCATGGGGGCCTCGAGTGAGTGGCTCACGGGGAACTCATAGGCGCGCTCACTGGGCCGTCGCTCGGGAACAATGCCCGTGACCTCCTCGAACCGCGCTTCGACCTGCTCAGGGGTCGGCGGCGTCCCGGTGAAATAGAAGCGCCATCTCACCCGGCGAGGCGCCGGGGAATTGACGAGCGCCCTCCGGCCTCCGAACTCCTCCAGGATGCGAAAGAGGAGCGCATCGTCGGGCGACTCGGAATCCCACTCGGGCTCCAACGCGCCCTCATGACGGAGAAGCGAGAACCCACTCAGTCCCCCGTTGGGCTTCCCCATGCCAACCCAGAAACCCGGCGGAGTCTCGATGAGGTCGACGGGCGTTCCCAACCGCGCCGCCACCAGGTCCCGAAGCGTCTCGAACGAGGGAGCAGGGCCCTCGAAGGCGACATGATAGATGCAGTATCCCATCTTCCGCGAGCCTCCAGCCACCAACGAAGCCATCATGAAGCGCCCCGGGGCGCTCGCACAGCGGCACGAAGCCCTCTCGTCCCCGGGAAATCGAACGAGCGACTCACGGCAGCCTGGTTCGAAACCTGACGACGCCCTCTCTGCTGCACACCTGCAGGGACAGATGCCGCTGCCAGTTTCCTCCCAGAGACCCGGGACCGGAGGGCTAGTCCCAATCGCATACCCAGTGATCAGCCCTCCACACTCGGTGTTTTTCACATCACCTTCGAATTCGGTCTGTTTATCCTCCGCGCACCCCAGAGACGACTCCAGGCGCCTTCCACCCGGATTGACGTTGGACAAAGCCTGTCTTTGGGCCCTCAACCCACAAACACAGGAGTGCCAGGTATGTCTTCATACAAGGTGCAGAACCAATGGGGCGGCTCGTCGGCTCCTTGGAATCCGGGTGGCACGTGGACGATTGGTGGTCGGGAGAAGCAGAACGTCGTCGCCATGAAGGTCTCCTCCAGTGATGGAGGAAAGACGCTGACGGGCTCCATGACCTACAGCGGAGAGGGCCCCATCGGCTTCCGCGCCACCCTCACCAGTCCGAACAACTACGCCGTCGAGAACCAGTGGGGCGGGCCGACCGCCCCGTGGAATCCAGGCGGCACCTTCGTCCTCGGCTCGCGCCAGGGGCAGAACGTCATCAACCTGGACCTGACCTCGCCCAACGGCGGCCAATCCCTCACGGGGACCATGACCTACAACGGCGAAGGGCCCATCGGCTTCCGCGGCGACCAGGGCTGACCGCCAGCTATCGCAGGAGCCCTCGCAGCGCGGATGGCGGGACCTCGTTGAACTTGCGGAACGTCCGCGAGAAATGGGCCTGGTCGGCGAAGCCCGTGCAGAACGCCACATCCGTCAAGGTGAGCTCCGGCTCACCGAGCAGCGCATGCGCGGCCTCGACCCGCGTGCGCTGCAGGGTGGCGGAGAACGTCGTCCCCTCCTCCTGCAGGGCTCGCTGAAGTCCTCGGCGGGAGAGGATGAGTCGCTGCGCGCACTCCTCCAAGGTCCATGGATGCAGCAGGTCCACGCTCATCAGCTTCTGGAGCCGGTCCCGGACCGACCGCGACTCCTCGCCTGGAGCTGGACTCTCGCGAACAGGAACGTCCCGCGGTGACTTCCAGGCGAAGGTCGCCACATCGGTCTTCGCCGGTAGCACCTTGGGGCCCCGCCCTCCATGGATGACGACGGAGCGTCCTTCCGTCGACGCGAGCGACACGGTGAGCCCCGTGAAGCCCGCGGACTCCAAGACGGCGATCAGCACGCCCCAGATGAACAGGTCATTGACCGCGCGAATCCTGCCCCCATCAATGGCCACGTGCTGGAGGGTCATCCGCGTGAGGCTCACGTCGCGCTCGACGAACCGGGTGCGGTGACGCGAGTGCAGGAACCGCTCGAGCGTCTGCCACCGCTCCATGGTGTGCCAGGGAGTCGCCCCGGCCCCGAGCGCACGCAGGACCGGATGTGCGGACAGGGTCCGAAGCGTGAGACCCAGTTCCAGCACCGGGCGCCAGCCATGCGCGTCCAGGACGGCCTGGAGGATGGCGACCTTGTCGCGCCCACCGGTGGCGATCTCCGGGTAGGAACGGGCCACCGTGGCCTCGAGCACCCGGCGCAAGGCCGGGCTCGTCATGACGCCTTGGTCCTCCATGGTCCGCGAGCCCTCGTCAGCGGGTGGCCTTCTCCGTCCCGCCGGATTCTTGCGCACAACGGCCCCCGTTGCGCCAATCACCGAGCGCCGCCAGGAAGCTCGCATTGAAGTCCGCCCCGGAGAACGGGTTCTGGCTCGTCACCAGGTTGCAATCGCGCACGGCCCGCGAGCGACCAGGGAAAGCCGTCTCATGGAGGTAGCCCGCGTCATCGAGCTGGTCGCCGATGCCACGAACCTCCGCGCGCGCCCCCATGACGAAGGTCTCGATGTACCACTCCTCGAATCCCGACACCGAGGTGACGCGTCGCCCCGCGAAGGGGCTCGCATCCGGAGGCAGTCGCGAGAGCAGCGCCGGGGCGTGGCAGACGAGTCCCACGGGCCGACCCGAGGCGCCGAAGTCGATCAACAGCCCGTGCAGCTCCGCATCGTGGAGCAGGTCCACCATGACGCCCTGCCCTCCTGGCACGAGGAGCGCCTGGAATTCCTCCGCACGGCCCCGGACGTCGGAGATGGAGACCGGCGCATCCAATCGAGTCACCATCGCCTTGGCCGCCTCGAGCGCCTCGGGGTGCTCCTTCCAGTACTTCGGGTCCATCCCCTCCGGGTCGAACGAAGGAACACGGCCACCGGGAGTCGCGAGCACGACCTGATATCCCGCGTCGACGAGCACCTTGTAGGGTTCGTAGAACTCGTTCAGGAAGACGCCCGTCTGACGAACACTCCCATCCGCGAGCTTCTGCTCGGAGGCCGCCGAGAGGACCATGAGCACGGCGCCCGGAGCACGTACCTCCGCCGGAGCAAGGGGCTCCGAGGGAAAGACCACGGCCCGGGTCGGAGATGAAGCACAACCCCAGCAACCCACCAGACTCGTCAGCGCGACGAGCACGAGCCGCCCCGCGCGAGACCAACGAAACACATCCATGCAAGCCCTCCTGGTGACAGCGTCATCACCAGGATAGGGAGGCCAGGTCACCCGGGCTTGAACGAACGCGCCAATCAGCTGTGAGCTCCATCCGGCGGGGACTTTGCCTCGGAAGAGGTGATCTATTGGTCACGGGAGCAAGTTTCGAGGAGGTCTGACGCGCCTCCAGCGGCAGACGAGCCCGGTGGGTCTCGAATACCTCTCGCCCTCGTGCGCGAATGCGGCCCGGCGAGACGCAACTGCGTTGCGACCGGACGCGCCAGGTCGGCTCACCTGCCCCCGAACCAGGACCTCACCGGGCGAGCTCCTCGATGGGCCGAGCTGGCGCACCCATTGCTATGCGCTCCGCGCCATGAGACCCACCTACCAGTACGGCGCCGCGGACGTCCACTTCGGACAGAGCATCCAACTCGGAACGTCGAGCCCCATCGACCTGAGCGGGAGCAGTTCCTACTCCATCGGCTTCTGGTTGAACCCCCGAGCGCCCGCTTATGACGGGGTGTTGCTGCGGTCCGGCACCTCCTATTCCATCGGACTGCATGGGCTGCTCCCCACCCTGCAGCTCCCTGGGATGAACACGCCACAGTGCGCGGAGATCGAACTGCTGCCAGGCCAATGGCAGTACCTCCTGCTGGTCTTCGAGTCGCAGGGAACCACCCAGGGCAGCTACACCTTGTGGGCGAATGGCACGCCGGTCATCGAGGGCTTCATCTCCGGCCCCACCACGACCAACGCCCCGTTCAGCCTGGGGAGCACGGTGGACGCGCAGTTCATCAACGTCGCGTTCTGGTCCACGGCGCTGCCCGAGGGCGAGCGCCTCCCCACGTGGGACATCCCCTCGCCGAGCACCCACCTCGCCGCGTGTTACAGCTTCGTCGACGGCTCGAGCAACGACGTCTCCGGCAATCATCACAACGCGGCCACCTTCCAGGGCGGCGCCCAGGTGTTGATGGTCGCCCCGGCGCTGCGACTGATCAACACGGGTGTCCAGCCCTCGCCCCGCGACGCGCTCACGGTGGCGGCGGACGGAGCCCCCTTCAGCGTGCAGGGCTGGTTCAACCTCGACGCGCCCTCCGACTTCCAGGAGTCGTCCCGAACCCTGTTCTCATGCAGGGACCGGGACAGCGGCTACGGCTGCTCCCTGGGCGTGCAGTGGAATGGTGGAGGCTTCAACCTCGAGTTCAAGCTGGATACGGCGGGAGGCTCCAGCGGCTGGGGGAACAGCATCCATTTGCCCCCGGGCACCTGGCATCACCTGGCGGCCACGTACAGCAACTCCACGGTCCTCATCTACCTCGACGGCTCGCATGACCTGACCATCCCGTGCACCCTGCCGGTGTTGGCGAACCCGGTGTGGCTGTTCGGCGCGACGTACAGCCCGGACACCGCCGGGTCCACCCTCAGCGACCTCCAGGGATACCTCCAGGCGGCCGCGCTCTGGTCCCGCGCCATCTCCGCCAACGAGGTCCAGCAGTACATGTCGCAATCGCCCGCGGACGCGGAGGGCTGCGTCGCGTACTACGCCTGGAGCAGCATCATGCTCACCAACCAGGTGACAGGGAATCCGCCGGTGCTCCTCAACACGGCCTTCCCCGCCACGGTGAGCACCCCTCCGTCGGAGTCCACGCCTCCTCCCGGGACCGCCTCGACCCAGCTGGCGGTGGAGCCTTCGTCCGCGCGGCTCGAACCCGCTGTGCGCTGGTCCCGCGACGAGGTGCCCTACCCCGCGAACAGCCCGCTCTCGCCCGACCAGATCCAAGCCATCATCGCCGCCTACGAGCCGGTGCTCGCCTCGGTTCCCGGGGCGCTGAAGGATCGCCTGCGCTCGCTGTTCCGGAACAATCTCTATCTTGGACTGTCGAAGGGCAACGGCCCCGGAGGCATGCCGGTGGGCGCCATCGCCGGCAAGGTGGAGGGCGCCGCGTATGTCTTCTACCACCACACCGCCAAGGGCCCCGTCGAGTGCGGACGGATGGAATTGGCCGTCGACACGGAGTGCATCGGCTGGGTCGTCTCCGTCGCCGCGACGTCCCTCTGCCTGTTCCTGACCGTCGTGGGCCTGGGCTTCTCCGCGAGCCGAGCCGTCTCCTCCTTGAGCAAGGTCGTCGGCGAGAGCACGCCCCTGCTCAAGGCCATCGGCGAGGCGGCCAAGGGCGCGACCAGTGGCAGCACCGTCATCAAGGTCATCAAGGCACTCTACGTCGCAGGGACACTCGGCAAGGTTTTGGGTGACATGCTGATGGGGAACTGGGTCTCCATCGCCCTCAACTGCGCGTCGCTCATCCTCATGGTCGTGGGCCTCTTCACGTCCGGGGGCGCCTACCTGGCCGTCGTGCTGGCACAACTGCTCATCAACATCGCCGTCCTCATCGCCGTCATCGCGCGGAAGCCAAGCAACTGCTGCTGACCTTGCACCTTGCATCCCGAGAAGATTCGGGGCAGGGATTGGCACACATGAGCGCTTCTGACGTGTCTGGCGGCGGGCGTTCACGCTCATCCATTCACGTCCACATACGGGCTCCGGAGCTTCATCCCGGAGCCCGTCATGTGTCATCGGATGGGTCGAACCGGTGCGCCTCGTCGCCTCAGGGGCTCACGACCCGACCCAGGAAGAGCACGCTCCTCGTCGCCACCTCCTCGATGACGAACACGAACGGGCGGTCCACGTGGACTTCGGGAGGAAGCGACACGGGCCCGATCTCGACGGCGGTCGCGGCGGCGGCCTCGGTGCCCGCCTCGTCCACGGCGATGAAGGCCTGATGTTGCGCGCCAGTGAGCATCAGTCGCTCCTCGCTGGTGATGCCAGACAGGTCCGCGCGGTCGGAGAAGGCATCCTCCATTCCCAGCGAGCTCAGCGCATCCCCCAGGGCGGCCGACTGCCTCACCTCGAAGCGAGGGAAGCGCAGCAGCATGTGCCGCTCGCTCAGGTTCGCTCGCACGGTGTCCAGGAACGCGGCGGACAGGCGCTGCTCCACCTCCTGGAAGCGACCCGCGTCGGGGACGATGACGAGCATGCGAAAGGCGCGGCCCACATAGGGAAGCGCGATGGCGTCATAGCCCTCTCCACGCGCGAAGGGGAACGACCACGAGGTGTGCATCATCGGGACCTGCGTCGTGCCACCCGTCAGGCCATGGAAGGTCTTCGGGCTCGTGGCCTGGGCAGGGAACGGCGTACGCCAGGCCCCCTTGAAGTGGAGGGCATTGGCCAGGACCAGTCGCGTGTCGGCGCGCACCTCCCCCTGGGGAATCAGATTCCGGATGCGGTCAGCCGTCATGCCGGAGACCCAGTCGTTGATGGCGCGGCGTACGCCGTCCGGGTCCGCGGCGAAGTCCACCGTGCGCAAGCCCGCGCCGTGGTGCTCGGCGAGCACGTCCAGGTAGGCGGGCTCGAAGCGATAGCCCTGCTGTCCCCAGAGGGCATTCACCGCGCGGAACGTCGGCGCCGGCCCCTTGTCGCCATGCGCCTGCCCCACCTGCTCCTGGAGCGCCAGGTCCAGCCGATTGAGCGCCGGGTGCAGCTGCTCCGCGGGCAGCGTGAAGCCCAGCGTCCGTGCCATCTGCGCCTGGGTTTCGCCGCGTGCTCCGGCGTACACCAGGCTGAAGGCCCGGGTGATGCTGAGGGGAGACACGGCGGCGTTCTCTCCAGGCTCGGCGAGCCGACGGTAGAGCGCCACGCCGAAGTCGGTGTTGCCGGCGACCAGCGCGGCGAAGTCCGTGTCGGAGACGGAGGGAGACCTCACCCGCTCCTTCTCCGAGGCGACGAGCGCCCCCGGTGGAGGCGGCTCCCGCTCGGCCGGGGATTGCTCGTCGGAATGGCAGCCCGCCAGTCCCCACACCACCGCGAACATGCAAGCTTTCAGCGACGTCGATGAAGCCATGAACCAGACCTTTCGGGAGCAAGAAGGTTCGCCTCCGAAAGCAAGGGCCATGCACATGCCACGGGCCTGGAACTTCAGATGTTTGGCCTTGTCCCCTTCCCGCCTGCCCTCGGATTTCCGAGGACCCGCCCCACCTTTTCACCAGCGCCCCGTCACGGGCCCGGGGTTCGACATCCCCGTGACACGGGGACGCTGGGCGGCGGGCCCGGAAGGTGCCAGCGTACGGGGCGCATCCCTTCCGCGAGGACCTCCGCGTCATGCCCGCCGACGTCGCCCTGCTCAAGGAAGTCCCCCTCTTCGCCGCCCTCGACGACGAGGAGCGCGAGCTGCTCGCCGCCCAGCTCGAGGAGGTCCGCCTCTCCGCCGGAGAGAAGGTCTTCTCCCGCGGAGACCCCGGCGGCGCCATCTACATCGTCAGCGCTGGCGAGGTGCAGATATCGGTCGAGGACACCACCGGCCAGGTCATCGTCTTCGAGACCGCCCGCCGCGGTGACTTCTTCGGCGAGCTGTCCCTGCTCGACGGAGACCCGCGCAGCGCCGACGCCCGCGCCATCCAGGACACCCACGCCCTCAAGGTCGACCGGGCCGACCTCCAACTGCTCTTCCAACGCCACCCCTCCAGCGCCATGGACGTGCTCACCGCCATCGGCCGGCGCCTGCGAGAGGCGGACAAGATGCTCCACAGCCGCCCCACCCTCAGCCCCAACGAGACCGTGGAAGAGCGGCTCACCCCCATCCAGCGGCTCGCGGACGGCCTCTCCGCCTTCAGCGGCACCTTCACCTTCATGCTCCTGCACGCCGCCTGGTTCGCGGTGTGGATCTCCATCAACCTGGACTTCATCCCCGGCTTCCACGCCTTCGACCCGTTCCCCTTCGGCCTGCTCACCATGGTGGTCAGCCTGGAGGCCATCTTCCTGTCCTGCTTCGTCCTCATCAGCCAGAGCCGCCAGGCCGCCAAGGACCGCATCCGCTCGGACGTCGAGTACGAGGCCAACATCCGCGCCGGCCTGGAAGTGACACACCTGCACACCAAGCTGGACCACCTGTACGCGCAGACCATGGCCCGCCTGGACGCCGTGGAGCGCGGGCGCTCCACCCCAGCCCCCGTCCCCCCGCGCACCTTCAACGGCTGAAGCCCCGGATGTCAGATGCCTCAGGTAGGGTGGCGCTCACACACCCCATGAAACCCGCCGAGAAAGCCGCCCTCCTCCTCGAGCGCCTGCGCGAGCAGCACCCCGACGCACGCTACGAGCTTGACTGGTCCACCCCCTTCGAACTGCTCGTCGCCACCATCCTCGCGGCCCAGTGCACCGACGAGCGCGTCAACCGCGTCACCGCCACCGTCTTCCCCAAGTACCCCGGCCCCCAGGCCTTCGCCGACGCAGACACCGCCCAGTTGGAGGAGGACCTCAAGCCCACCGGCTTCTACAAGCAGAAGACCAAATCCGTGCAGGCCATGAGCCGGGCGCTCCTGGAGCAGTTCGGCGGCGAGGTACCCCGCACCGTGGAAGAGTTGGTGAAGCTCCCCGGCGTGGCCCGGAAGACGGCCAACGTGGTGCTCAACACCGCGTTCGACATCCCCTCCGGCATCATCGTCGACACCCACGTCGCCCGCGTCAGCCAGCGCATGGGCCTGACGAAGCACGACAAGCCCGAGGCGATTGAGCAGGACCTGATGAAGCTCGTCCCCCAGGACACCTGGACCTTCTTCGGCCCCGCCACCGTCCTGCACGGCCGCTACACCTGCACGGCCAAGAATCCCAGATGTGAGACGTGCATCGTGAAGGACATCTGCCCACGCATCGGCGTATAGGCCCACCCGGCTTGCCGGGTCAGCGCCGTATCCGCCGCAAGCACGGAATACAGACAATGAAACGGGGGTTCGAGCGTATCTACGCAAGACATGACCCCTGCTCCTTCGTCGGCCACCCCCACCGACGCCCGCCCGGTAGACTCAGGCGAGCGCCTGGCGTTGCTCGACACGCTGCGAGGCTTCGCGCTCTGCGGCGTGTTCATCTCCAACACCTTCATGTGGTTCAGCGGTCGGGCGTTCCTCCCCAAGGAGCAGCTCGAGGCGCAGTTCACCCAAGGCTCGCTCATCGACCGCATCATCATGCCGGCCTTCGGCATCCTGGTGGGCGGCCGGTTCATCACCATCTTCTCGTTCCTGTTCGGCCTGGGCTTCGCGGTGCAGATGGGGCGTGCGGACGCCCGGGGCTCGGACATCACCCGGCTCTACATCCGCCGGCTCGTGGTGATGCTGGCGCTGGGGCTCAGCCACCTGTACCTCATCTGGTACGGAGACATCCTGAGCAACTACGCGTTGCTCGGCTTCTGGCTGTTGTTGTTCCGGAAGCGGGACGACCGCACGATTCTGGGATGGGCGATAGCGCTGCTGGTGGTGGGCCCGCTGCTCACCACCTTCGTCCTCAAGCTCCCGCAGCTGCTCGCCGCCACCCCCGAGGCCGCCGCCGCGCTCGCGAAGGCGCAGAGCGAACGTTCGGCGGCGCTGAAGGTCGCCCTGTTCCCCAGCTTCACGGACGGCAGCTGGTGGGATGTCGTCAAGGCGGGCGCGACGTTCCACCGGGTCGAGTTCCTGCACATCATGGTCCTCCACTCAGTGGGGCTCATGGGCCGCTTCCTCCTGGGCTTCTACGTGGGCCGCCGGCGCCTCTTCCATGACGCCGCCCAGCACCTGCCACTCTTCCGCCGGCTGCTCTACGGAGCGCTGGCGATGGGTGTGGTGGGCGGAGGCGTGGGCGCCGTGGTGCAGCAGCTGGTCATCCGGAAGATCCTGGACCCGGACGCGCTGCCCGCGTGGCTGCCGTTCGCGCTGACCCCCATCCGGACGATGGGGGAGATTGGCTTCGCGGCGACGTACGTGCTGGCCATCACCCTGCTCTTCCAGCGCTCGACCTTCCAGCGCATCTTGTCGGTGCTGGCGCCCGTGGGTCGCATGGCCCTGACGAACTACCTGAGCCAGTCCGTCATCAGCGTGCTCGTGTTCTACGGCTACGGCCTGGGGCTGTTCGGGAAGCTGGCGCCCAGCCTGTGCATCCTCTACTGCCTGGGCGTCTTCGCCGTGCAGATCGTCTTCAGCCACCTGTGGCTGTCGCGCTTCCGCTTCGGGCCCATGGAGTGGGTGTGGCGCTCGCTGACGTACGGCAAGGCCCAGCCGATGCGCAAGAGCGCCGGGGCATCCGGCGCGGCGATGGCGACCTGAGCCGCGCGCCGTGATTCAGCGCCGGGGCACGGGTGGGAAGCCGTGCTCCCGCGCCCTCCAGGCCACGAGCAGCGTGGGCACCAGGAGGAGCATCAGCATCCACGGGAACGAGCGCGTCCCCAGCGTGTCGAGCAGCACGCCGCCCACAAGCCCTCCTCCCGCGATGGCGATGTTCCACACCGTGACGACCATGGACTGCGCGACGTCGGAGGCCTCCCCGGCCGTCTTCGCCGAGGCCGTCTGGAAGAGCGTGGCCACGCCGCCATAGGCCAGCCCCCAGACGGCGACGCCCGCGTGGACCACGGCGGGAAGCCCGCTCGACACCGTGAGCACCACCGCCACCCCGATGAAGAGCGCCGTGCTCACGAGCACCAGCTCCCGCAGCCACCGGTCGATGAGCACGCCCACGCCCCAGATGGAGGCGAGCGCCGCCACGCCGAAGACGAGCAGCACCACGTCGATGTCCCCCGCCATCCCCACCGCCCCCAGGAACGGGGCGATGTACGTGTAGAGCACGTTGTGCGCGAGCACGAACGCCAGCGTGACGAACAGCACGGGGCGGATGCCGGGCATCAGGAACACGCGGGCGAGCGACAGCCGCTGGTCCTCGGGCTGCCCGGGGAAGTCCGGCACGCGCGCGAACACCCAGCCCACGAGCACCAGCGTCAGGCCACTCATGATTCCGAAGGTGACGCGCCAGCCGACGGCCGCGCCCAGGAACGTGCCCGCCGGAATCCCCAGGGACAGCGCCAGCGGGATGCCCACCATCGCGATGGCCATCGCCCGGCCCTTCTGTCGCTCGGACACCATGCGCGCCGCGTAGCTGGCGACGAGCGCCCAGAGCAGCCCCGCGAACACCCCCGCCAGGAAGCGCGCCGCCAGCGTCACCGCGAAGCTGGACGACACCGCCGTGACGGTGTTGACGACGGCGAAGCCCAGGATGGCGCCGAGGAGCAACGGCCTGCGGCGCCACCCCTGCGTCGCCGCAGTGAGGGGAATCGCCGTCAGCAACGTGCCGAGCGCGTACAGCGTGACGAGCTGTCCGGCCAGGGACTCGGAGACGCCCAGGTCCACGCTCATCCGGGGCAGCAGCCCCGCGGGGAGCGCCTCGGTGAGCACGGTGATGAAGGCCGCCATCGCCAGCGCGAGGAGCCCTCCGAGAGGGAGCGCGGGTTCGGTCCGCGGGGTGGCATCGACAGGAAGCGAGGAGGTGGTCATGGCCTGTGGGGATGAGGTCGATACACGGAGGCCCTCGTGCCGAAGAGGCGAGGTGGGCCCGTGCGCGTCGACCGTGAGGTGTTGGCGGGCAAGGTAATTTCGGGCGGGCTCGCGGACCATCACGCTAGAGTTCGGAACACATCGGACATGGATGTCCGGAATCGGAGCGCGGTGGATGGACAGTCTCGGCTCACTGCAGGCCTTCGTTCAGGCGGCGGAGGCGCGCAGCTTCACCGTGGCGGGACGACAGCTCGGGGTGTCGTCGTCGGCCATCGGCAAGGCGGTGTCGCGGCTGGAGGAGCGGCTCTCCGTCAGGCTCTTCCACCGCTCGACACGCACCATCACCCTGACGCCGGAGGGCTCGCTCTTCCTGGAGCGCTGCCGGCGCATCTTCTGTGAAATCGAGGCCGCGGAGCTGGAGCTCGCGCGCACGCAGGAGGCTCCGCGCGGCAAGCTGCGCATCAGCATGCCCCTGGTGGGCATGTTGATGCTGCCGACCCTGAGCGCGTTCATGCGCGCATATCCGGACATCGAGCTGGACCTGGACTTCTCGGACCGGCTCGTCGACGTCATCGACGAGGGCTTCGACGGCGTGGTGCGCGGCGGAAGCATCAGCGACTCGCGGCTGATGGCGCGGGTGCTGGGGACGTTCCGGCTGGTCCTCGTCGCCTCGCCGGACTATCTCGCGCGCCGGGGCACACCCCGCAGGCCCGAGGACCTGAAGCAGCACGCGTGTCTGCACCACCGCTTCGCCACCACCGGCAAGCTGGAGCGCTGGCCGTTCCGCAAGGGGCGCAAGAAGGAAGTCGAGCTGCCCACCACGGTGGTGGCGAGCACCATCGAGCCGCTCATCCACCTGGCAGAGCAGGGCCTGGGCATCACCTGCCTGCCGGACTTCGCCCTGCGCCGGCAGTTCGCGCAGGGCACCCTGGTGAAGGTGCTCGACAGCCACCTCCACCACCAGGGCACGTTCCGGGTGCTGTGGCCCTCCAGCCGCTACCTGTCCCCCAAGCTGCGGGTGTTCGTGGACTTCATGGCGGCGCACCTGTTCGAGACCTGAGACTTCCGGGCCCGCCCGCCCGCCGGGCCGCCATCCATTCCACACAGGATGCACGCAGACCCATCCCCACCGGACACAGGGTGTGGCAGAGTCTGGGGGACCATGTGGGATTGGGTCCGCCAGTTGGGCGAGTGGGCGCGCGAGGGTGCGCCCTTCGCCGTGGCCACCGTAACAATGTGTCAGGGAAGCACCCCCGCCGAGCCCGGCGCGAAGCTGCTGGTGCGCGGGGACGGCGTGTTCCACGGCACCGTGGGCGGCGGACACCTGGAGCAGTTGGTGCTCGCCGACGCGCGCGGGTGCCTGGAGCGCGGCGAGTCCCGCACGTACCGCTACCCGCTGGGCGCGAAGCTCGGCCAGTGTTGTGGAGGCGTGGTGGACGTCTTCGTGGAGCCCGTCAACCACGGGCCTCGGCTGTACCTGTTCGGCGCCGGCCACGTGGGCCAGGCGGTGTGTCGCATCCTGGAGGGCACCCCCTTCCGGGTGCACCTGGTGGACGAGCGCCCCGAGTGGCTCCAGGGCGAGCGCATCCCCGCGTCCGTGACGCGCCACGACGAGCCGTGGGAGGACTTCTTCGCCCGCGCCACGTGGGACGCCCGTCGCACCTATGTCGCGGTGATGACGCACCGACATGACCTGGACCAGGACATCGTCGCCGCCGCGCTGGAGAAGCCCGCGCGCTACCTGGGTCTCATCGGCAGCAAGACCAAGTGGGCGCGGTTCCGGCAGCGCCTGGAGGCGCGCGGCGTGCCCGCGAGCCTCTTGAGCCGGGTGCAGTGCCCCATGGGGTTGGAGCTGGGCGGCAAGTCGCCCCAGGAGGTCGCGGTGAGCATCGCCGCGGGCCTGCTCCAGCTCCACCACCAGCCTTTCGTCGAAACCCGCCCCGAGCCGTCCGTCTCGGAGCCGCCCCGCCTGCGCGGGGTCTCGTCTGGAGAATGAGCACCATGTTCGAGTTCCGGCTCAACGGGAGCGTCGTCCGCGTCGACGACGTGTCCCCCAACACCACGCTGCTCGACTTCCTGCGCGCCCGGGGCGCCACGGGGACAAAGCAGGGCTGCGCCGAGGGTGACTGCGGTGCGTGCACGGTGGCCATGGTGGACCGCGACGCGCAGGGCCACCGCAACCTGCGCGCGTTCAACGCCTGCATCACCCTGGTCCCCATGGTGGCCGGCCGTGAAATCGTCACGGTGGAGGGCGTGGGCTCGAGGGAGAAGCCCCACCCCGTGCAGCAGGCCATGGTGAAGCACTACGGCTCGCAATGTGGCTTCTGCACGCCGGGCTTCGTCGTGTCGATGGCGGAGGCGTACTCGCGTCCGGCCGTCTGTAGCCCGGTGGCGGTGGCGGACCAGCTGTGTGGGAACATCTGCCGCTGTACCGGCTACCGCCCCATCCGCGACGCGATGATGGAGGCGCTCGCCGCGCGCGACGCCGCGGTGGGGTTGACCGCGATTCCCGGCACGCCGCTCGGCGGTCCCGCGGCGGCCCTGTCGTCCGTGAGCTACGAGGCGAAGGGACAGAAGTTCCTGCGGCCCACGTCGTGGGAGGAGCTGCTCGCGCTGAAGGCCGCGCACCCGGAGGCGATGCTCGTCGCGGGCGCCACCGAGCTGGGCGTGGACATCACCAAGAAGTCCAAGCGCTACCCCTTCCTCATCTCCACCGAGGCGGTGGAGGGGCTGCGCGACGTCCGTCGGGAAGCGGATGGATGGCACGTGGGCGGAGCGGCGACGCTCGTCGACCTGGAGGACGCGCTCGGCACGGCGCTGCCCGAGGTGACGAAGATGCTCAACGTCTTCGCGTCGCGGCAGATCCGCCAGCGGGCCACGCTCTCCGGGAATCTGGTGACGGCGTCGCCCATCGGCGACCTGGCGCCCGTGCTGCTCGCGCTGGATGCGCGGCTGGTGCTGGCGTCGGTGCGCGGCAAGCGGACGGTGGCGCTGTCGGAGTTCTTCCTCGCGTACCGCAAGACGGCGCTCCAGCCGGACGAGGTGGTGCGCGCCATCGTCATCCCCCACGGCCCTTCGGCGGACAGCGGGCTGACGCGGCGTTCGGACTCCTTCAAGGTGTCCAAGCGGCGTGAGCTGGACATCAGCATCGTCGCGGCGGGCTTCTGCGTGGACGTGGACTCGGGCGACGTGGTGCGGTCGGCGCGGCTGGGCTACGGCGGCGTCGCGGCGACTCCGATTCGCGCGCGTCGCACCGAGGAGCTGCTGGTCGGCAAGCCGTGGACGCGGGAGACCGTGGACCAGGTGCTGCCGGTGCTCGGCGCGGAGCTGTCCCCCATCAGCGACTTGCGCGGGAGCGCGGAGTACCGACGCGGGCTCATCGTGAGCCTGTTCGAGAAGTTCTTCACGGGTGAGCGCAGTCCCTCGCTGGACGCGGCGCCGGGCTTTGTCGGGGGTGACGGCGAGGTGCCCACGGACGCCACGCGCGTCCTGCGCCACGAGAGCGCGCTGGGCCATGTCACGGGCGCGGCGAAGTACGTGGACGACGTGGCGCAGTCGAGGCCGATGCTGGAGGTGTGGCCGGTGTGCTCGCCGCATGCGCACGCGCGAATCCTGCGCCGGGACGCGACGGCCGCACGGGCCCTGCCCGGCGTGGTGACGGTGCTGCTCGCCGAGGACATCCCGGGGATGAACGACACCGGGCCCATCCGCCACGACGAGCCGTTGCTCGCCAGGGACGAGGTGCTGTTCCACGGGCAGATTGTCGCGCTCGTGGTGGGCGAGTCGGTGGACGCATGCCGCGAGGCCGCGCGTCAGGTGGTGGTCGAGTACGAGCCCCTGCCCGCGGTCCTCACGGTGGAGGACGCCATCGCCCAGGGCAGCTACCACACGGAGCCGCACATCATCCGCCGGGGTGACGTGGACGCGGCGCTCGCGGCGAGCCCTCGCAGGCTGTCCGGCACCGTGTCGATTGGCGGCCAGGAGCACTTCTACCTGGAGACGCACGCGGCCTACGCCGAGAAGGGCGACGATGGGGACATCACGGTGGTGTCCTCCACGCAGCACCCGTCCGAGGTGCAGGCGGTGATTTCGCACGTGCTGCACCTGCCGCGCAGCCGCGTGGTGGTGCAGTCGCCGCGCATGGGCGGCGGCTTCGGTGGCAAGGAGACGCAAGGCAACGCGCCCGCGGCGCTGGTGGCGCTGGCGTCGTGGCACACGGGCCGACCGGTGCGATGGATGTTGGACCGGGACGTGGACATGGTGGTGACGGGCAAGCGGCACCCGTTCCATGCCACATACGAAGTGGGCTTCGACGAGCAGGGCAAGCTGCTGGCGCTGAAGGCCGTGCTGGTATCGAACGGCGGCTGGTCGCTGGATCTGTCCGAGTCGATTACGGACCGCGCCCTCTTCCACCTGGACAACGCCTATTACATCCCGGCCACGAGCTACACGGGGCGGGTGGCGAAGACACACCTGGTCTCCAACACGGCGTTCCGGGGCTTCGGCGGTCCGCAGGGCATGCTGGTGGGCGAGGAGGTCCTCGCGAGGGTGGCGCGCGCGGTGGGTCTGTCCGCGGAGGACGTGCGCGAGCGCAACTTCTACCGGGGCACGGGTGAGACGAACACCACGCACTACGGACAGGAGCTGGAGGACGAGCGGCTGCCGGGGCTGTGGCGTGAGCTGAAGGAGTCCTCGGAGCTGTCGCGTCGGCGCGCGGAGGTGGACGCGTTCAACGCGAGTTCACCGAACATCAAGCGGGGGCTTGCGATGACGCCGATGAAGTTCGGCATCTCGTTCACCGCGACCTTCCTGAATCAAGCGGGCGCGCTGGTGCACGTGTATCGGGACGGCTCGGTGATGGTGTCGCACGGCGGCACGGAGATGGGCCAGGGCCTGCACACGAAGATTCAAGGCGTGGCCATGCGTGAGCTGGGCCTGCCCGCGGACGCCATCCGGCTGGCGAAGACGGTGACGGACAAGGTGCCCAACACGTCCGCGACGGCGGCGTCGAGCGGCTCGGACTTGAACGGCGCGGCGGTGCGCGAGGCGTGCGTGAGCCTCCGCGAGCGGCTGGCGCCGGTGGCGGCGAAGCTCCTGTCGGAGAAGCACGGGCGCGGGGTGGCGCCGGAGTCGCTGGTGTTCGAGGGCGGCCGCGTGGGCGTGAAGGGCGCGCCCGAGGTGTCAGCGGCGTTCGCGGCCGTGGTGGACGCGGCGTATCTGGCGCGCGTGGGCCTGTCGGTGACGGGGTACTACCGGACGCCGGGCATCGGCTACGACAAGGCGAAGGGCAAGGGGAAGCCGTTCCTCTACTTCGCGTATGGCGCGGCGGTGACGGAGGTGGAGGTGGACGGCCTCACGGGCATGAAGCGCGTGCTCCGGGTGGACGTGCTGGAGGACGTGGGCGACTCGCTCAACCCGGGCGTGGATCGGGGACAGATTGAGGGCGGCTTCGTGCAGGGCCTGGGGTGGCTCACGGGCGAGGACCTGCGGTGGGACGCGAAGGGCCGGCTGCTCACGCACTCGGCCAGCACGTACCCGGTGCCGGCGTTCAGCGACGCGCCCGTGGACTTCCGGGTGAAGCTGCTGGAGCGGGCGACGCAGCACAACACCATCCACGGCAGCAAGGCCGTGGGCGAGCCGCCGCTGATGCTCGCGCTGTCGGTGCGCGAGGCGCTGCGCGACGCCGTGGGCGCGTTCGGCCAGCCAGGGGGTGACGTGGAGCTCGCCGCCCCCGCGACGCACGAGGCCCTGTTCCTGGCCATCCAGAAGCGCCTGTCGCGAGACAAGGCGGAGGACGGACGCGTCGCCGCATGATGGACCGTTGAAGACAATGTCCAACCTGGAGCAGCCACAGCGGCGCGTCGAGCGAACGAGGGCTCAGCTCCGGGTCGGCGGCACGTCCGCCGGAGCCGTGCGCACCGACTCCTGGAGGACGCGGGCGAGCGCCTCCAGGTCCACCGGCGCCGAGGGCGGCTGCTGCGCGAGCGCATCCTTCAGACACTCCGTCATCACCTGCCCGAACTCCGGCCGAGCGAAGAGCCCTGGACGGCTGTCCGCGGCGGACTGGAGCGCCTGCTCGACGACGGCGCGCACCCGGGCCTCGTCCGCCTCGTTGAGCCCTGGCCGCTGCACCAGCGCGTTCGCGACGATGCGCTCCAGGTCCTCGGGCCCCACGCCGTTCATCAGCGACACGTTCAGCACCGGCACGGGCTCCGTCCCCGGGTTCACCCACGCGGTGGACACGTAGTGTGCGTGGAGCCGCCGCACCACCTGGTCGTGCTCGACCAGCTTCACGATGGACGACACCTGCGACTCGTCCATCCCCAGCGCCTGCGCCAGGGCGGCACGACGTGCGTCATCCGGGGCCGCGTCCAGGGCCACCACCGTGCCCCACAGGTCGATGGCCCCGCGCACCAGCAGCCGGTCCGCGAGTGACTTCGCTCGCGCGCTGCCCACCCACTGGAGCAGCAGCGCCTGGTCCTGCCAGTCCACCAGTCGCTGGAGGCTGTGATTGGTCGAGAAGAACAGCCGCGCCGTGGGCACATAGGCCAGCCCATGCGTCGACTCGATGCCCTCCTCCGCGAGCCGGGCCACGTCGTCCCGGGTGAGCCCGGCGATCTCCTCCAGGTCCGCCACGCCCGCGGGGTTTCGCACCGCGATGCCGAACAGCGATGCGGCCTTGGCCACGACGAACTCGAGCACCTGGTCCCCGAGCGCCGCCACCGTGGCGCCCAAGAGCACCGCCCGGTCGAACCACTGCACCAGCGGCGCTTCGGAGCCCGCCTTGGGCGTCAGGAACATGGCCGCCACCACGGTCGCGCACAGCGAGAGCAACATCGAACGGGTCGCCCACGAGTACATCCGCGCGTTGAAGTCCTGGCTCGCCAGCCGCACGACGATGCGCCCGAAGTGGATGGCGAACGACACCGTCGCGGCGGACGCGGCGGCCACGGCCACCAGCGGCACCATCGTGTACCCGTCCGCTGTCGGCTTCGGGAGCGGGAAGCAGATGAGGTAGGTGAGCCCCAGCGTCAGCGTGGTGACCAGCCCATAGATTTGAGCGTGGAGCCCCACCTTGCCCAGCGCGGCCCGGAAGAGCAGCCGCTCGTAGCTCCACGACTTCTGGACGCTCAAGAGGATGCGCTGGTCCGTCGGGCTGTAGTTGCCCGGTGGATGCGCCAATTCGAACCGGGTCCGCGTCAGCCGCGAGCGCGCCGAGAGCAACGACGTATAGGTCAAACCGAACGGCAACAGGATGAGGAACACCGGCAGCCGCCACCCGCCCGGGACGTCCGGGGCCGTCGCCGCGGCGTGCTGACCCGCCACGGCGACGATGGCGAGCGCGAGGACGACCAGCGCCACGTCCACGACACCCGCCACGTGCTGCGTCCAGCCGCGACGGACCACCCCAGGCTTCTTCGGGGCGGCGCGCTTCGGCGCACGTCGCTCCGCGCGCCACCGCGACCACCAGCCGCGCAGCCCTCCCGGAGCAGGAGGGGACGTCGGCTCCGCGCGCGCCTCGAGCAGCTCGTTGTCTTTCATTGCATGTCCCCCGTTCACCCTGGCGGCGCATCCCGCCACGGCGAAGCCAGAGCATGGCGCAGGGGCCACCCCTCGCTCAAATCGACGTCCCTCTCGGCGTCGCCGAGGCGGACAGAAGCGTCCACCTCCAGCCAGACGCGGAGCAGGCTACGCGAGGCAGAGCCACCGGCTGTTGGTGTACCGACAATCGGTCTCGAAGGACCACTCGTCAGCGGCGTCCATCACCTTGAAGTAATAGGAGACCTCTCGCCTTCCACTCCTTGCACAGTGAAAGAACCACCGCGCGAGGGGCACGGACCGCTCATCCTCGGGTCACCTGTCCGACGTCAGGAAATGGCCTGACAATCTCAGCCAGCCACCCGCTCCAGCCCCGGACGCGCGGCGTCAACACCCTCGGGCACCGCGGCGGACTCGGGAAAGCTCGCGCTCGCCCAGCGGGCCAGTTCCGCCACGCACGCCTCGATGGCGCCCCCCGTCGTGAAGATGTGATTGGTGCCCCGCAGTCGGACGCGCGACAGGTTCGGATGCGGCAGGTCCGCCAGCGCCGAGCGGTGGATGCGGTCGAAGAACACGTCGCGCAGCTTGCCCTCCGCCGTCATCACCAACACCGGCTGCCCGCGCCGCACCACGCGCTGCCACGCTCGCACCAACGGCACGTTCGCCACCGCCGGCAACGAATCCCAGTCCATCAACAGGTCCAACAACTTCTGACGCGGGAACGGCACGTACTTGAACAGCCGCGCGTACTCGTTCTCGCGCGTGAGCATCCGCATCCATCCCCAGTACGAGAACAGCTTCGACGTCACCCGCTTGAGCCGCCCCGGAGCCGCCTCAGTCACGTCCCCCTCCCCCACCGCGCTCGCCTCCTGCTCGGACAGGTAGAACTCCGGCTCGAACATGAACAGCCCCGGCACGCCCTCGGGCTCCTGGTCCGCCAGGTAGAGCGCCGTCGTCGCCGCCCCACACAGCCCCCCCATCAACAGGCCGCGCAAGCCGAACCGACGCTGCAATTCCTCTCGCACCGCGCTCGCCACCTCCACGAAGCCGCCCTGACACACGTGCTGGTACAGCTCCGCCGTCGTCTCCGGCAGCTCCCCCGCCGAGTCCCCCAACCCCGGCAGGTCGACGCGGAAGCACGCGAAGCCCTTCGACGCGAGCCGGTCCGCCGCGAGCACCGACAGCCCGCCATGCCCCGAGCGCGGCACATGCCCCGGATTCAGGAACAGCACCCCCACCGAGCGCCGAGTCCCCGGAGCGGGCGGATGGTACGTCCCCCAGAGCCGATGCCCCTTCACGTCCAACTGCACCAGCTCCCTCATGACCGCACCTCCGCGCGCGCCCCGCCGCCCGCGATGAAGCCCATGCCATCCGCGTACAGCTCCGTCAGCTCCGGCAGCAGCCGGTTGCTCGTGGTCCAGAAGAACGGCCGCGGCGCACGCACCGAGCCGCTCCGCCCCGGCGCGACGAACCGCTCCGCCGGCCTGCCATCCAGGTGCACCACCCGCCAGGGCCGCGCCTCGTGCGCCTCCGGCAATGCCAGCTCATAGCCCTCCGCGCTGCGCCACAGCGCCCGCGACCAGGGCAGCCCCTCCACCTCCACCACCTGCCCCGCCTCCATCCGCGCCACGTAGTCCTCACGCGAGCGCGCCTGTCCCCCCGTCCCCTCCAGGTTGTCCGCCGCCACCTTGCGCCGCAGCACCTCCATCAGGTGCGCCCGCCCCGACTCCGGCGGCTCCCACATCAACAACCCATTCACCGCGTCCGTCCGGAACACCCGCGCCGCCAGCAGCGCCCCCAGCCGCAAGCCATGCACGAACACCGGCACCCCGGGGCTCGCCGCGCGCAGGTGCTCCAGGCCCGTGCGCACGTCCTCCTCCCAGCGCGGGAAGGTCATCTCATCGAAGCGGCCCGTGCTCTCCCCCGAGCCCCGGTAGTCCAATCGCAGCACCTCCACGCCCCGCTCCGCCAGGTAGCGGGCCCACCGCACCCACACCACGTAGCCATGCGCGCGCTCCAATCCCAACGGCCCCGCGAGCAACACCGCCGCGCGACGCTCCGCCCGGGCCCGATGGTGGACGTAATAGAGCGAGTCCTCCCCCTGGGTCAGGAACCCAGGTGACTCAGTCAAAGCCGGCATGTGAGTGGAGAGTCCCCCGCTGCGATATCCCCGGATGCTAGGAACGCGCCGCCAAGCGAGTCAAACGGTCCTTGTCCGCTCGGCCGCTCCAGCATTCCCAGACATGTCGCGCGCAGTCCCGGCGGACCCGTTGACACGCCGTAACACGTGCAAATCAGGAAGAAGAGGAGTCCTGTTGCTCGCGGCGGAAGCGCTCGGGGCTCTGGCCCCACCAGCGCTTGAAGGCGCGGTGGAAGGCGGCGGGCTCGGCGTAGCCCAGCAGGAAGGAGACCTCCGCGATGGACATGCGACGTCGCAGGTAGATGCCGGACAGCTCACGTCGCAGGGTGTCGACGATGCCCGCGTACGAGTGGCCCTCCTCGGCCAGACGACGCTGGAGGGTGCGCGGAGGCACGCGCAGCGCCCGGGCCACGGCCTGGAAGGACGCGTCCCCACCCGAGAGGGCCTGCCGTACCTGCTCGCGCACGCGGTCCGCCGTGGTGCTCAGCGCCGGGAGCTTCTCCAGGGCGCGCTGGGCCAGCCGCTCGAACATGGCGTGCAGCAGCGTGTCCGCGTGGACGAAGGGGCGGCTGGCGTCCTCGTGGGAGAACTCGATGTCGCTGAAGGGCGCGTCGAACTCCAGCGGCGCCTGGAACAGGGCCTGGTGCTCGGACACGTCCTGGGGCGCCGGGTGGGCGAAGCGCACGCGCAGCGGGTGCACGTCCTCGCCGGTGAAGGCGCGCACGCCGGTGACGAACTGGCTCAGCGCGGCCTCCACCAGGTGCCGGTGCGCGGGCCGCCACGCGCCCACGGGCGTGAAGCGCATGCGCACGCCGCGCGCGGTGTCCTCCATCCGGAAGCGCTCGCCGTCGCCCCACACGCGCTGGTAGCGGACGCCGCGCTCCATCGAGTCGCGCAGCGTGGCGCTGGTGAGCACCACGAAGGTGGCCGGGTCGTCCAGGTCCACCATGTCCACGCGGGCGAGGTGCAGCCCCAGGTTGGCGTCGCCGGACAGGGACTCCATCTCTTCCAGCAGGTCGTCGAGGACCGCGTAGGGGACGCGCAGCTCCGGGTCGTCCAGGTCCTCCAGGCTCAGGCCCACCGCGCGCCGCAGCAGCGTCTCCACGGGCAGCCCCATCCGACTCGCGATGCGCAGGGCCTGGCGCGCCAGTCGGGCGGAGAGTGACGGCACGCCACTGGAGGACGGCTTCGGCACACGGCGGACGGTAGTCGCCGGCTGGCGCGCGCGGCAAGCCGTTCTGGCGCGGGCTGTCACAGCGGCCGGGCGCTCGGGACGGCACCCTTGGCGCATGAACGACACCGTCACCGCTCGCGCCCGCGTGCCCCGGCTGCACCTCTTCGAGTTCATCGACCAGGACTGGTTCCCCCACGCCCTGAGGGACCTGGCGACCGACTACCTGCACACCGTCAGCTCGCGCCTGGGACTCTTCGACGGCGCCACGGAGGTGCTCGCGCGAGGCCTGGAGTCCTCCGGGAGCGACGCGCTCTTGGATCTGGGCTCGGGGGGACGCGGACCGCTGCCCCGGCTCAAGCGCCTGCTGGCGGAGAAGCACGGCGTGGAAGCGCGCGTGCTCCTGTCGGACAAGTATCCCAACGCGGAGGCCGCCGAGCGGGCGCGCGGCGAGGGCGTCACCTACCTGGCGCGCTCGGTGGACGCGCTCCAGGTGCCCTCGGACCTGCGCGGCATGCGGACGCTGTTCAGCGCGCTGCACCACTTCCGCCCCGAGGAGGCCCGGCAGGTGCTCGCGGACGCGCAAGCGAAGGGGGTCCCCATCGCAGCGTTCGAGACGGTGCGCCGCACGCCGGTCGGGGTGCTGTCCATGCTGCTGGTGCCGGTGCTGGTGCTGCTCTTCACCCCGCTGGTGCGGCCCATGACGCCGCTGCGCCTGCTGCTCACGTACGGGGTGCCGGTGGCGCCGCTGCTCATCTTCTGGGACGGGCTGGTGTCCGCGCTGCGGGTGCACCATCCGCGTGAGCTCGCCGCGATGACCGAGTCCCTCGCGAAGGAGGGCTACACCTGGGAGGTCGGCGAGGTGAAGGCGCCGGGCAAGGCGGCCATCTCCTACGTGCTGGGGATGCCCTCGAAGTGAGTTCAGCGGATCTGCAGCAGGATCGCCAGGACGATGATGCCATTGAGGCCCAGGCCCACGGAGAAGTAGCCACCGCTGGCCATGGAGACGCCCGCGGCCATGTTGATGTGGCCGATGTCCTCCCAGGCGACCTTGGCCCCGGCCTCGCCGCCGACGTTCAGCGCGCTGCCCCCGGCCACCGAGCGGGCCCCCATCATCAACCGCGCGTAGGGGATGAGCCAGGGCGACACGTAGTGCTGGTAACCACCGAAGCCGTTGAGCTCGAACAGGTCGGGAGGGCCCAGCACGGTGTTGAACCCGAAGCCCAGGCGCCGGTGGTGGAAGGCCATGGGCTGCAGGTTGAAGGACAGCTCCGTCGCGGCGCCCGCCTCGGTCGTCACGCGCAGGGCGAAGACCACCTCCGTGGCCGGCTTGTTCAGCGCGAGGGCCTCGTGTCGGAAGTCCGACGCGAGCTGGAGGTCCCTGGGGCCGCCACGGGCCTCGTGCACCTCCGCCAGCGCGATGGCGGCGGACTCCTGGCCCGTGTCGTAGACCTTGCGCAGCGGACGCTCGGCGCCGTTGTAGTCACCGGCCTCCTTGCGCAGCTCGCCCTCCGTCATGCACGCGGACAGGTCGCCTTCCTCACACGCCTTGGCGAAGGCCTCCGTGGCGCGATAGCGGTCGCCCTCGCGCAGGAGCTTCCGCCCCCACTCCGCGCAGGGCAGCAACGCCCCCGGCTCGCACGAGGGAGGCGCCGCAGGGGTCGTCGGTGTCGTCGCGCACGCCGTCGCCCCGAAGAGACACATCACCAGCAGTCGCCACCGCGTCATTGTCTGGAACATAACGAATATTCCGATGGCGCGGTATGGCCTCCGAGCGCGTGGGGGGCTGTCGATTTCCTGCAACGGTGTCTCGCGGCCTGTCTCCTCTCGACAAGAGGGGGCGCTGCCGCCCCCGTGACTCCTCGGGAGGACGACATGAAGGCGATGGCGAAGTACCTGGTGCTTCTCTCCATGCTGGTGGTGGGCTGTGGGAGTGACTCGAAGGGGGACGATGGGAAGGAGGACGGCGGCAACACGTCCTTCCCGGAGACCGTCGAGTGTGGGGACACGCGCTGCAAGCGCGCCACGGAGTACTGCGGCACCATCGTCACCGCGACGACGAGCCACGTGTGTCTGAAGAAGGAGGCAAGCTGCCACAGCTGCGAGTGCGTGAACCTGGACGCGGACCTCATCTCGCAGACGGGGCGCCGGGACTGCGCCGACAGGCCCGACGTCAACGTGTACTTCACCTGCGCGTATTACGACGACGTGGACTTCATCAAGACCTCGTGCACGGTGCGCTCGCGCTGAGCACCTTCGACGGCCCTGGCCCCGGACGGTAGGCTTCGCGGCCATGAGCGCTGGGAGCCGCGAGCACGCCGACGAACAGGATGAGTGGTCCCACGGCCTCCGGCCCTATGTGCCGTTGTGCACGCTCAAGCCGGTGGCGGAGGGGCTCTGGTGCGTGGACGGGCCCGTCATCGAGATGAAGGTGGGGCCCATCACCCTGCCCTTCCCCACGCGCATGGTCATCATCCGCCTGCGCTCGGGGGGACTGTGGCTGTGGTCCCCCATCGCGCCCACGCCCGAGCTGTTCGCGGAGGTCGACGCGCTCGGCCCCGTCGAGCACCTGGTCTCACCCAACCGGCTGCACTACGTCTCCATCGCCGCGTGGAAGGCGCGCTACCCCGCCGCGACGGCCTGGGCGTCTCCGGGAGTGCGTGAGCGCGCGCGCTCGCAGAAGCTCGAGGCGCCGTTCGACGCGGACCTCGCCGACGGCGCGCCGGGGGTCTGGGCGGAGGACCTGGACCAGCTCATCTTCCGAGGCAGCCGCTTCATCGAAGAGGTCGTGTTCTTCCATCGGGACTCGTCGACCTTGCTCGTCGCGGACATGGTCATCGCGCTGGAGCACGAGCGCGTCCAGCCGCGCTTCCGCTGGATGCTCACGCTCGGCGGGGCGATGTGGCCGGGACAGACGCCCAGGGAGGTCCAGTTCACGGCCTGGGGACGCAAGGCCGCCGCGCGCGCCTGCTATCAGCGGATGCTCGCGTGGCGGCCCCAGCGCGTCGTCGTGGGGCACGGTCGCAGCTACCTCGACGATGCCCTGCCCCGGTTGGAGCGCGCCTTCGCCTGGGTGCGTTGAGCCGTCGCCCGGGCGCCGCACACCTGCCCCGCGGTACGAGGCGACCGAAGATATCGGACAAGCGCCGTCTCCTCAGGGGTCGACCCGCCGTCGCCGTGGGACAACGACGGTCCGGATCGAGCCCAGGCCGTGGGGGGACACATGAGAACGATGCTCGTGGCGCTGTTCGTCGGAGTCTGCTGTGGGGCCGGAGCCGCCGTGGCGGCCGAGGACGCGCCTCCGCGGGTCGAGGTGGAGCAGATGGAGCGGCTCGCGGCCGCGTGCTGCGATGACTGCGACGGGACCTTCGGCACCTGCTGGGACGCCTGCGAGGGCGAGGCCGATTGCCAGGCGGTGTGCACGTCGCGCCTGCGCTCGTATCGCCGCACCTGCTGCTGAGGACCTGTCCCCGGTCCCCTGCCCCGAGTCCCGGGAAGGAAGGTGGTGCCCTCCTGCCCGCCTGCTCTCCGTCCCGGCGAGGAAGACAACCCCGCGTTTCGGGGGGGCTTGCCCCTGGCCAGTCGGAGGATCCGCACCGAACTTGAGGGGCACTCAGGAGGATTGGTGGATACCGTCGCTCGCCAGCTCGACTCGCTGCCCCGCGCCCCGCGCGCATCCCGGGAGGCCGTATGAAGGTGCCCGAGGTCCTGGAGCACCTGCCCGGCGTGGGCCCCCTGCTCGGCCGGATGGCCACCCCGATTGATGAGCCGCATCCGCGGAGGGACTCGACGCTCGTCCTGCCGACGCTCGATGCCCTCAAGCTGCCCGCCACGGAGCGCCAGCTCGGCGACGGGCGCGCCATCATCGTCCGTCACCCCGAGCCCCGCCCCGCCACGGGCCCGGGGCTCACGGTGATGACGTACAACATCCTGCTCGGGGGCCAGCGCCGCGCCGCGCTGCTGGCGTACTTCGACGAGCTGGAGGCCGAGGGCCGCATGCCCGACGTCATCGGCCTGCAGGAGGCCAACGTCCCCATCTCCGTGCTGCTGGCGGCGCGCTACGGCTTCCACCTGGCGTACCACGGCAGCGACGGGCTCCACGGCACTCGGCTGGTCAACGGCAAGGCCTTCCTCACCCGGCATCCGCTCGCGGACGCGGCCCACTTCACCTACGTCATCTCCGACGCCGAGCGCGCCGCCGCCATCCAGCGACGAGGCGGGGACCCGTGCGAGATTCCCGAGGACCGGGGCGCGCTCATGGTCCGGCTGGAGGTCGCGGGGCTGCCCGTCGTTCTCTACAACGTGCACCACACGCTGGGGGACTCCGGCATCAACGCGCACAACATGCGCCAGCTGAACCTGCTGGTGCGTCACCGGGAGGCCCCCCACGCGGTGGCGCTGGGTGACTTCAACGCCAACACCGCCATCAAGACGGGCGGCTCCTGGCTGATGGCGCACCTGAGGACGTACGACGACACGGACACGGTGGAGGAGTACGCCGTGCGCTACGGCGAGCCGAACACGAGCGTGGGCGACAAGGGCGTGGGCAACATCTCTGACCCGCGACTGCGGCACGAGCTGCACGTGTTGGAGCAGGGGCTGCCGGAGACGATTGCCCACGCGGCCGTGACGCGGGTGCGCCTGCCCGGCGGAGCGATGATGACGCCGAAGCAGGCCTGCGCGGAGCTGCGCTCGGGCAAGGTGCAGCGCGGCAGCGAGCACTGGCTGCGATTGCAGGACATCGCGGACAGCGCGACGCTCACGTCCCTGCCGGACGAGTCCGGCGTGGTGCCGGCCACGGGCAAGCGCTTCGACAACTTCTACGCGAGCCCGGAGCTGGAGCCTGTCCTCTTCGAGGTGGACCGGAGCACGGAGTCCTCGGACCACCAGCCCGTCGTGGCGCACTACACGCCGCGCCCGGCGAAGGGCCAGAATGGGAAGCCGGCACCCACGAAGGCGACGTGAGGGTTTCGGGACGGCGGATTCGAACCTCGGGGTTCGAGTCCGCCCTCACCGTCACTCATCATCAAGGACACCGCGGCCCGAAAATTCAGGAAGTCCCCAACGAAAATAACAACCCAGGCCCCCATCCCGTCTCCTGCTCGCGGAATTCACGCTGGGAGAGGTCAAAGCAATGGGTCGGATTGGCAGGAAGCTGCTGGGGTGCCTCACAACACTCGCGATGGGCTGTCAGGGTGAAGTCCTGGAAGAAGGGGCGGAGATCAGCCTCGCCTCCCTCCAGCGGGAGCTCGCCTCCCCCAGGGAGGAGTCATGTCTGGACATCCAGCAGGCCCGGCCCTCGGCTCCGGATGGGGAGTACACGCTGTATGTGCTGGGGGACCCGGCCTGGCCGTGGCGCGTCTACTGCCACGGGATGACAGGAGTACCCAAGGAGTACCTGCCCCTCCAGGAGCGCACCCTCTTCTCCAACTTCTCCCAATACACCGCGGGCGTCGCCTCACCGGGCACCACCGTGCGCAGCCGGTACTCCAGGCTCCGCATCAATCCCTACACCCTGGAGGTGGACACCTCCGACACGACCTTCGCGACCAGCACCGGTGAGCTTGCTCACGCCGGCCTGCCCGTCACCTCCATGCCCTTCGCCACGGCGATGTCCTGCGATTGGGCTGACTCCGGCCGGGCCAACATCGACCTGCGAGGCACGCCGTTCCGGGTCGCCCCGGAGGCGTTCGTCGTCACCGGCTGGGGACAGGTCGGCTCCCAGGTCTACAGCTTCGCCGACCAGGTCGTCTCGCTGAAGGGCGGCGGTTACTGCGGCTCGAACGCCCCGCTCAACGCCGACGGGCTCACCGGCGGGAAGCTGCCCCTGTTCTACACCCTGGCCGACAGCCCCTGGACGCCCGTCGCCCGCGTCTATCCCGTGGACGGCTCGGAGGCCACCGCGAAGCCGCTGCAGCCCGGCTACTACCTCACCCAGGACCTGAACCTGGGCCCCCAGGGCCTCGGCGCCGTCCATGTCCCACGAGGCTGGAGCGTCGTGCTCCATGCCGGCCCGGGCTTCACCGGCACCAGGCACTTCCTCGGCGGCGACGCCGAAATCGTCGGCAACCCATGGTACCGCCAGGCCCGCGGCATCGAGGTGAAGGCCGAGGTCACGCTCCACGCCGGCCACGGCTATCAAGGCGCCCGTCAGACGCTGCGCGCCGGCCGCTACGATCTGTCGCAGCTCACCATCGGCAACGACGCCCTGCGCTCAATCGAGGTGCCGGAGGGCTTCCAGGTCACGCTCTACTGGCATGGCGGCTTCCAGGGCGGTCGGCTCATCCTCACCGAGAACACCGACCTGTCGGGCCACGAGTTCGACGCGCAGACCTCCAGCATCATCGTCGAGTCCACCACCGCCCGGCACAACAACATCGTCCACGGCCGCTGGCTCTCCTCGGGAGGACAGGACAAGGGCAGCACTCGCAACCGCGCCTTCACCGTCGACTACACGGGCCGCCCCGATGTCGTGAGCTTCGAGCTGGAGGCCGGCGTCGACCCCTACCTCTACCTCCTGGATGCCAACGGGCAGGTGCTCCTGGAGGGCGGGGAGACGCTGGGAGACGGCCGCGCGCGCCTCGCGTACTTCCTGAGCCCGGGCACGTACAAGCTGGTGGCCGCCACCGCCCAGGCGGGGCGGACGGCGGACTTCACGGTCCGCTCGGACAAGGCGCGCCTGAGCTATCCCCAGAAGCTCTGGGTGAGGACGGTGAACACCTTCACGTGGGCCTACGACGACAGCGGCACGGGCTCCCATGACGATGTCTCCGTCTGGCGTCCCGACCTCAGCCAGCACCCCGGCTACTACTCGCTGGGCGACATCGCCATGCCCGGCCATGGACAGGCACCGCGGATGACGTTCGCGGTCTCCGGCGAGGGAGACCTGCTCGCCCGGCCGCTCTATTACAACCGGATCTGGGAGGACGGCGGCACGGGAGGCAACCACGATGCCGCCTTCTGGCAACCCGTGCCTCCCCCTGGCTACACCTGTCTGGGTTCCGTCGTGGAGCTGGGCTACAACGCGCCTCCCACGGACCGCATCCGCTGCGTCAAGGATGAGTACGTGCTGCCCGCGGGCGCCAGCTGGGTCTGGAACGACAAGGGCTCCGGCAAGGCGAGTGGAGACATCGCGCTGTGGCAGGCGGACCCCAGGGACCACCGCACGCTGGCGACGTCCACCTTCGTCGGCCAGGGGAACTACGACGGTCCGGATGGCTCGCGGTTCTGGGCCCTCAACAACAGCGCGCTCGCCAACCCGGAGCTGCAGGGCGGCTTCGTCGACGACCTCACGGTGCTCCGCTACGCCCCGCGCATCCGGCTCCACCCGAACGAGACGTACTTTCCCGCCGGGATGAATGACTTCGTGCCGAACATGGTGGACGACGGCACGCGGCTGAGGACCCGTGACGCGCTCGCCTGCCCCGAGTGCACGAACCTGCCGTTCCTCCAGGGCAAGCGCCCGGACCAGCACAGCGTCCCCGTCTACGCGCAGATCATCCCGCGCACCCAGGCGGGCCTGCCTACCAACACCACGGACGTCGTCTATTGGCTGTTCTATCCCTACAACCGTGGCAAGCCCATCTGCACACAGTGGCATCACCTCCTTCGCACCTGCATGCAATACACGACCTTCGACAACCACGTGGGGGATTGGGAGCACCTCACCCTGCGGTTCGTCGACGGCCGACCGACCCAGCTGGCCATGAGCCAGCGCGCGGGACGTCCGCCCACCCACTTCGCCAGCAAGGACCTGGCGCTGGTGGACCTCCACCCCGAGGTCTACGCGGCCCAGGGCTCCCATGGCCTGTATCCAGCCCCTGGTCGATATACCTACGCCCAGGCCAACTTCAGCGAGTACTACCACGATGACACGGGGCCAGGCCTCGCCTGGGATGGCTGGAGCAACGCCGTCATCTTCCCCTGGCAGCCGGCGGGGACGTACACCACGCCCGGGCTGGAGCGGTTCAACCTCACCGTGGACTGGGGCAATGACAAGGCCGGCTGCGGCAACCCGAACCTGATCTACGTGAGCGACTGCATCCTCAACCCGGGCCCCAAGGCCCCCATGGCCCGACCGTTCACCCAGCCGGGCAACCTGTCGATGCAATAGTCGCCGGAAATAACACGCGCTCCACCCCGCCGTCCTTTCGTCGAAGGAGACATCACTCCTTGGATGAAAGGACGGTCTTGCAAGAATGCCTCGGCGTCTTGGATGGAAGCGGTGGAGCGCCCTCGTCGTGCTCTGTATCGGTTGTCAGCCGGTGTCACCCGACGAGGTGACCCCGGAGGAGCCAGGGCCCGGGGAGCTGGACGCGCTGCAGGTGGTGGAGCAGCCGCTGGGGCCCGTGAGGGAGAAGTCCTGTCAGGAGATTCGCGCGGCCCGTCCCACCGCGGGAGATGGCGAGTACGCCCTGCACTTCATGGGAGACCCCGCGCGGCCGTGGATGGCCTGGTGCCATGACATGGCGGGGACGCCGCGTGAGTACCTCACGCCGCGTGAGAAGGGACAGCTCGCCAACTTCGCCCAGTACACCGCGGGAGGCGCGACCCCTGGCACCACGGTTCGCACCGTCTACTCGAGGCTGCGCATCAATCCGCACACCCTGCACGTGGACACGACGGACACGACCTTCGCGACCTCCACCGGACAGGTCTTCCATGGTGGCCAGCCCGTCACCTCCATGCCGTTCGCCAACGCGATGTCCTGCGATTGGGCGGACTCGGGCCGGGCCAACATCGACCTCCGGGGCACCGCGTTCAAGGTGGCCACCGAGGCCTTCGCGGTGAAGGGCTACGCCCAGCACGGCGCGAGCGTCTACTCCTGGGGAGACCAGGTCGTCGCGCTGCGAGGCGGTGGCTACTGCGGCTGGATCGGCCCCGCGGACTCCAACGGGTTCGACGGCGGAAGCCTCCCCCTGTTCTACGCTGGCGCCGCGACGGCGTGGACGCCCACGGTCGGCGTCTACCCCGCGAGCACGTCCACCGCCCTGCCCCAGACGCTCCAGCCCGGGTTCTACGACGCCGCCGAGCTGTCGGTGGGCGAGGACGCCATCCACTCGGTGCGCGTGCCGCGAGGCTGGCTGCTCACGCTCTATCCGGACCGGGCCTTCAAGGGCACACCGGCCACCCTCACGTCGGACACGGACCTGACGGGCCAGGCGATCGACTTGAAGGCGTCGAGCCTCAAGGTGGAGGCGCCGGTCATCCTCTACACGGGCAATGGCTTCCAGGGAGCGCAGCAGACGCTGCTCGCGGGCCGCTACGACCTGAGCCAGTTGACCCTCGGCAACGACACGCTGCGCTCCATCCGCGTGCCCGAGGGCTACCGCGTCACCCTGTTCTGGCACGGCGGCTTCCAGGGCGAACGGCTCGTGCTCACCCAGGACACGGACCTCGCCGGACAGCCGTTCCAGGCGCAGACGTCCAGCATCATCGTCGAGTCCACCACCGAGCGGAATGACCACAACACCCTGCACGGACGCTGGACGCCGTCCGGCGGCCAGTTCCCGAGCAGCCTCGACAACCGCCAGTTCATCGTCGACTACACCGGAGCGCCGGACGTCGTGACGTTCGAGCTGGAGGCCAACGTCGGCCCCTATCTCTACCTGCTGGACACCAGCAACCGGGTGCTCGCGGAGGTCAACAACCGGGACGGGGGCCCTGTCGCGCGCATCTCGTATTACCTCAACCCCGGCACGTACAAGCTGGTCGCCGCGACGACGCTGGTGGGACGCGCGGGGGAGTTCACGCTCCGCTCCGACAAGGCGCGCCTGCGAGCCCCGCTCCGGCTCTGGGTCCAGGCGACCAGTGGGTTCGATTGGATCTACGACGACTTCGGGACCCACGCGGACAACGACGTCTCCGTCTGGCGTCCCAACCTCAGCCAGCTGCCCGGCTACTACTCCCTGGGCGATGTCGCCATGCCGGACCACAACCCGGCGCCGAGGATGACCTTCGTGGTCAAGGGCGAGGGGGACGTGCTGGCGCGTCCGGTCGACTACACGTTCGTCTGGAATGACCGTGGCACGGGCGGCAGCCACGACGTCGGCTTCTGGCACCCCGTGGCGCCCCCGGGCTACACGTGTCTGGGTTCAGTGGCCCAGCTGGGTTACGACAAGCCTTCCACCGACCTCATCCGCTGCGTCCGCTCGGAGTATGTCCTTCCGGGCACCTCGAGCTGGATCTGGAACGACCAGGGCTCGGGGGGACACAATGACGGCTCCGTCTTCCAGACGGGCGGCGTGGACCATCGCGCGCTGACGGTCCCCGTCATGGTGGGCCAGGGAGGCTACGGCGGCGCGGACGCCTCGCGCTTCTGGGCGCTCAACAAGAGCATGCTCGCCAATCCGGAGCTGCAAGGCGGGCTGGTCGACGAGCTGGCCGCGTTCCAGTACGCGCCGCGCATCTACCTCCACCCGGGGGAGTACTACATGCCCTCCTCGGTGGAGTTCTTCCTCGCGAACGTGCACGACACCGGGACCCACCTGAAGACGAACCAGTCGCTCGGGTGCCCGTCGTGTACGGACCCCGCGTTCCTCGACGGTCAGCGGCCGGACCAGACGCACGTGCCCGTCTACATCCAGAAGGTCCGCCGCACGTCGCTGGGGATGCCCACGAACGTCACCGACCTCATCTACTGGACGTTCTACCCGTACAACGCGGGCAAGGAGGTCTGCATCGGCTACGACACCGGAGGCGGCTGTCTGGGCGTGGGCAAGTCCACCTTCGGCAACCACGTGGGGGACTGGGAGCACCTCACCGTGCGGTTCATCGACGGGCGGCCCGCGTATGTCTACATGAGCCAGCACTCGCACGGCGGGCTCTTCGAGTTCGGGCACAAGGACATGGCGCTGTCGGGCTTCCGTCCCACGGCCTACGCGGCGCAGGGCTCCCACGCGCTCTACGCAACCCCGGGCAAGCACACGTACGAGTACCTCCCCAACAACGGCACGCTGGATGACATGACGGGCCATGGCGTGAGCTGGAACGCGTGGGACCGGCCGGTCATCTTCCACTGGCAGCCGATGGGGACTTTCACCGGCTCGCTGGCGTGGCTCAACATCACGTCGGACTGGGGCAATGACAAGGCGGGCTGCGACAACATCGTCTCGGAGCGCTCCGGCGAGTGCATCCTCAACGGAGGCCCCACCGCTCCGCTGAAGAAGGGCTTCGCGCACCCGAGCGCCATGACAATGGAGTAGCCAGCGCGCCGGCTCACCCGAAGAGCTTCGACCAGAAGGACTTCTTCTCCTTCGGCCGAGGCTCTTCGGCCGTGGGCCGGCGCCCCGCGTCGAAGTCGATGCGAGCCACCTGGAGGAGCCCCACCAGGCCGAGGCCGCCGTCCTCGTGCGCGAGGTTGAAGTCCCGCTGGCCGAACGCCACGGCATAACCGTGGGGCTCGTGCTCCCAGAGGGTCATCTCTCCCAGGCGCACGGCGGCGTTGCCGTGCAGACCGGAGCCCGGATACCGCGAGGGCACGCGGGTCTCGAACTGCTGCCCCGTGAGCGTCTGGAAGACGGCGGGGACCCACACGGCATCCATGGAGCTGCGCGGCCGCTCGAACTGGATGGAGGCGAGCTCGTTGTAGGGGATGTCCAGCACGGTGCCGGCCTGGAAGCACGGCAGGTGCGGTCCGGTCAGGTCATCTGAGTCGATCATATCGGTGAAGCGGACGCGGGCGCCGTTGGTGCGTGTCAGCGTTCCAGGGACCTTGGGTGCGGCGCCCGCGATGTCCTTCAGGACGCGGGCCGCGTCGGAGAAGTCGCCCTTCGCGTGGGAGACGGCGGCCTGGAGGTAGGCGCGGGAGAACGGCTGCGGCGCCTGCAGCGCGCCTCGCTCGTTGGCCAGGGCGGGGTCCTTCCTGCGCAGGGAGTGCAGGCGCTCCAGGTTGGCGCAGTGGCCCAGGAACGTCGCTCCATCGGAGATGCCAGGGTCCAGCTTCACCAGGGCGTCGAGGGCGCGCAGGGCTCCGTCGAAGTCCTCCAGGCGCACTCGCACGTTGAACGCCATCAGCCACCGGTCCGCGGATGGCGCGGAGGACAGCTCCGCGTCGATCAACTGGAGTGCCGCCTGGAAGTCACCCTTCGCGAGGTGCTGCTCGATCTGCGCCATGGCTCATGTCCCCCGTTCGCCGCGCGGCGACCATAGCGTGCGCGTCGAGGGCGTGGGAATGCGGGAGCCGGACTCAGACGCTCATCGAGCGCATGCCCTCCGAGGGCTTCATCATGGGAAGGTCCGAGGCGGGCATGGACTGCATGCCGCTCGCGGGCTGCGTGCGGCCCATCATCTTCTCCATCTCCTGGTTCGGCGGAGCGTCCTCGAAGGTGGACATCTCGTGGGTCATCGCCTGCTGCTTGCCGTACGGCGGCGTCTGCCCGGCGCGCTCGGCCGCGTCGTTCGCCTTCTTCTTGGCCTCCTCGGCGCGGCGCGTGGCCTCGGTCGTCTTGGCGGAGGCGGCCTGGAGCTGCTTCTTCGCGTCGGTCAGCGTCGCCTCGGCGACCTTCTCCGCGGCCTGGGCTTCCTTCAGGGCCTGCCTCGACAGCTCCTGCTGCTCGGGCGTCTGTCCCGGCGCCTTCGCCTTCTTCTCCGCCTCCTCACGCGCGCGGGAGGCCTCCGCTTCGGCCTTCTGGGCGGCCTCCGCCTGGCGACGGGCCTGCTTCTCCGCCTCCTTCGCCGCGTTCGCCGCGCGAACCTCCGCCTCGGCCCGCTTGCGTGCTTCGTCCGCGCGCTGCGCGTCATCCGTCTTCGGGCCCTGCTGCTGCCGCACCGACGAGCGATTCTCCACCTTGCTCAGCATGTTCACGGGTCACTTCCTTCCGAGCGCAATGAGGGACAGACACCCCTTCTTCGCCAGAAGCGCCCACATGGTTACAGCGGGGATTTCCCGCGGATTTTCGGGCCACGTCCGGCCCCTCGCCCACCCGGCTCCCTGGGACGAGCGGCTCCCGCCTCGGGCTCGCGCGGTATAGGGTGCCCGGGTGCTGCTCAACGATGGCTATGTGTACCGCGAGAAGCTCGGGCGTCAGCCCGGCCGCAGCGCGCTCGCCCACCTCACGAACAAGTACCGGCACTCGACGGAGGAGGAGTGGCGCCGGCGCTTCGAGCGCGGCGAGGTGCGCCTCGATGACCGCGTGGCGGATGGCTCGGAGCCCCTGAAGGCGGGGCAGTGGCTGTGCTGGCACCGCCCGCCCTGGGAGGAGCCGGACGCGCCACAGTCGTTCGACGTGGTGCACGAGGACGCGGAGCTGGTCATCGTGGTGAAGCCGAGCGGACTGCCGACGCTGCCCTCAGGCGGGTTCCTCAAGAACACCCTGCTCTCCCGCGTCCAGGAGCGCTGGCCCGAGGCGGTCCCCATGCACCGGCTGGGACGCGCGACGTCGGGCCTGGTGCTCTTCACCCGGACGCGCGACGCCGCGGTGCGCCTGTCGAGCGACTGGCGCGAGGGCCGCGTGAACAAGCGCTATCGCGCGCTCGCGCAAGGCCTCGCCGTCGAGGAGACCTACGACATCCGCGCGCCCATCGGGCTGGTGCCGCACCCCAGACTGGGAGAGGTGCACGGCGCCTGTGCGACGGGGAAGCCCTCACACAGCACGGCGAGGGTGCTGGAGCGACGCGCGGAGGACACGCTCTTCGAGGTCGACATCCACACGGGGCGCTCGGAGCAGATCCGCATCCACCTGGCCTTCATCGGCCACCCGCTCGTGGGAGACCCGCTCTTCGTCGCCGGGGGACTGCCACACGCGGAGCACCCGGGCCTGCCCGGAGACGGCGGCTACCTGCTGCACGCCGAGTCCCTCGCCTTCACGCATCCGGGCTCGGGCGAGCGCCTCCAATTCCAGGCGCCGTTGCCGCCCGCGCTGCGGCTCGGCGGGTGAGGCACGGCCGTCCCGGGACGAGACTCCACCAGGACAGCCGTGGTGACAGCGGACCGCTAGTCGATGGACTTGACCTTGTCATCCTGGTCGAACGTCACGCGCACCTTGGCGAGCGACGACTTCCAGTAGGTCCAGGTGGTGGAGTTGAAGGACGCCGTCTCGTGCGGAGGCGGCGGGCCCCAGGCCATGCGCACGGCGGCGCGCGACATCCCAATCACCACCTCCGACGCGGAGACCTTCTTGCGGTCCTCCGGCGACAGCTCGGCGAGCTTGCCGGCCTGGTCCTCGGCGGCGAACGAGGCCTGGAACAGCGTCCACGTGTCCGCGCCGGAGCGCGAGTCATTCTCGAACACGAACTCCTTGCCCGTCTCCACGACCTTGAACTTCACCTTCGAGCTGCCCTTGTCCAGCACCTCCACCTTCGTGTTGAACGGGAGGATGGGGCCCTTGAGGTAGTTCACCCACGACACCGTGTCGTCCTGGAAGTGGAAGTTCGCCGTCGCGTGGAAGAACTTCGGCGCCGGCGCGGGAGCCGGCTCGGCGGCCGGCGCGGGCTCGGGCTCACCGCCGTACGAGACGACCTTGCCGTCCGCGTCGAAGATGACCTCGAAGGTGGAGAACTTCGAGCTCCAGTAGGTCCACTTCGTGCTCTCGAGCGACAGCGTCCGGTGCGGCGGCGGCGGGCCCACCGTCAGCAGCACCGCGTCCCGCGACATGCCCTTGGCGAGCGTGCCCGCCTTGACCTGCTTCTGCTCCTCGGGCGTGAGCGCCGCGATGCGCGCCGCGGGGTCCTTGGCGGAGAAGAAGCCGGGGAACAGCGCCAGCGCCGTCTTGCCCAGGCTCTTGTGCGAGACGAACCGGAACTCGGCGCCGGAGTCGACCACGCGGCAGCGGACCTCGTCGTCATCCCGCTCGAGGACCTGCACCTTCGTGCCCACCGGAAGCGACAGCCCCCTGCCCCGGTAGTTCACCGCGGAGAGCTGGTTCTTGTTGAGCAGGAGGTTGGCCTGGGCGAACACCACCTCGGCGTGAGCGGTCAGGGTGGTCAGCAGTCCCAGCGCGAGCAGGGTGCCGAGCGCGTTCTTTCGATTCATACGGTGGGTGTGCCTCGTCGTGAATGAGGGGCGTGCTTCTAGGCGCCCTTCAGGGGGTTTTCCAGTACCCCCGGGCCGCTTCCGACGAGGCCCGGCCCACCGCATTCACAGACGTGGGCTCAACTCTCCTTCTTGGAATCTGAATCGAGCTTCGGGAGCCCGACGCTGCGGGAGAGGTGCTTGAAGGCGGTGAGCCACATCTCCACCTCGCGCCGGGACAGCGCCGCGCGGGTGAGCGAGTGCATCATCTCCGCGAGCAGCGCGTCCGGGGCCTGCGTGTTGAGGAAGCCCACCTTCAGGAGGACCTGTCGCATCCAGGCCTGGAGGGCCTGCACCAGTCGCAGCGGGGCACCTTCCACGGCGCCGGGCGTGGTCTGCTCCACCTGCTCTCGCGCGCAGAGGTAGAGCAGGACGGCGGCCGCCTGGGCCAGGTTCATGGAGGGCTGCTCGGGCCGGGTGGGGATGACCAGGGCCTGCTGGCAGTGGCTCAGGTCCTCGTCGGACATGCCGCGCTTCTCGCCGCCGAGCACCAGGGCCACCTTGCCCCGCTGCGCGTGCAGCGACAGCAGCGCCACGGCGTCCTCAGGGGAGAGGGTCGACATGCCGCGCAGGTTCTGGCGCGAGGTGGTGCCCATGGCGAAGACCACGTCCTCGAGGGCCTCGGGGAGCGTGGGGTAGATGCGCGCGGACTCGAGGATGTGGCCGGCGTGCACGGCCATGCGGCGCGCGCCGTCCATCTCCTGGAGCTGGGGGTCGGAGAGCACCAGCTCCGCCACACCGAAGTTCGCGGCCAGGCGCGCCACGGCGCCGAGGTTGTCCGGGCCCTGGGTCTGGTGCAGCACGACGCGCAGGTGGGAGGTGAGAGCCATGCGGCCACCTTACCCGCCACGTGTGGACCCGTCGCGGACATCCGCACGGGCGCGTTCCCAGGTCTATTTCTTCCAGCCTGGTCCCACGGACATCTCGTAGTCGAGACGAACGGCTTGCCCGGACTCGACGCTGAAGTCCGTGCAGCGCTCGAAGCTCGTGCAGATGACGTAGTCCCCCGAGGCCAGCTCGGCCTCGTAGAACCCGTCGCCGTCCGACTTCACCGAGGTCACCAGCTCACCGTCGGACTGCGTGCGAATGCTCAACTCCATCGACCGCGGCTCGGGGTCGCAGGAAGAGGAGCACACGTCGTCGACATACTCGGTGAGCCCGTAGACACCCTGGGAGATGGTCCGGGCCGATTCGGGGTCGAACTCGCCACAGGCCACACCGCAGGCGACGACCGCGGTGAGTGCAGCCTTCTGGAGAAGAGCGGACAATGTCATGAGCGAGACCCTAGCGCAGGAGCCTTTACGCTGTCCGAGGAAGACCGGGCCAGCCACAGCGCGCTCGCGACGAACGCGGAGATGGCTGTCCAGCAATAGAAGCGGTACTCGGCGCTCACGCTGACGGGGAGATACGCCAACGCATAGCAGGCGCCCGAGGCGGCCACGCAGAACATCAACCCACCATCCAACGCGCGACGACGCCAGCCCACGACCGCCAGCGCCAGCGTCAACGCCAGCCACGGTGCGCCACTGGCCGCGACCCACGGGAACGCCTCGCGCATCGCCGACAGAGCCCGATGGACCGCGGTGTGGGTTCGCAGCGTCAAGCCCAGGTCGTTGGGATCGATGACGCGGTGGAAGCTCCCGATGTCCCGATAGTAGCTGTCGGAGGAGTCTCCCAGGCCGAGGCTCGCGGAGTACGTCGACAAGCGGTGCCGCAGATACGCGCCTGGATGCGTGCGCACGACCCGGAGCCACTCGCGTGTCAGGGCATCCCTTGCTTCGAGCACCTGCGTCGTGGAGATGGAGCCACGCGCCGGTTCTCCCCATAGAAGCGGAGTGATGGACCGGGGGTCATACAGTCCGCTCAGTTGCTCCGGAGTCCATTGCCACCGCTCCACGAGCGGCGAGCCATCCATCGCCGAGGGCTCGCGCACGTAGACGCCCACCACGTCGAACACCAGCAGCGCGCCGGCGATCCACGACTTCTGCGCGCCCATGGCTCGCTCGACGAAGCCCGGGGCGCACGCCAGGATTCCGAGCAGGATGCCACCGGCGATGAACGGGCGAGCCCGCTCCTTCATCAGCGCGGGGACGCGCGCCACCACCATGGGCACCAGCAACACACTGGCGACGATGGCGTTGTGCCGCGTCAGGGTCGCGAAGACCAGGCAGGCGAAGGCCCAACCCGGACGCCCTCGGGTGAGCAGCACCACCGTCCCCAGCAGCATTACCGCGTTGAACACGTCCTTCCAGAGCGTCACCCCGACGGCCCAGGTGCTCGGCAGCAGGCAGTACACGACGAGCAGCGCGAGCGCCCCCAGCCCGCGTCTTCCGGAGACACGCCCGAGCAGGAGGACAGGGCCCAGCGACAGCACCAGGAGCTGGAGGGCCAGCACCGGCCAGGTCGACCCCGTCAGCGCGAAGGACTTCCCCAACACGAACGAGAAGAAGGGAGAGTGCCAATCCGAGTAGCGACCCGCACGCCCCTGCGCCAGCATGTCGAGCGAGTCGCTGGAGAGCAGCCCGGGCTGGAAGGCCACGAAGAGCAATACGCCCCAGACGCTCATCAGCGCCAGCCGCGCGCGCCAGCTCCCGAGCACCGCGAGCAGGCGGCTGCCGGCCGACATCGAGGCGGAGGGCGTCTGCTCGACCTCGGGCGCCGAACCCTTCGGAGCTGGCGTCGACGGTTCCACCTCCGGCAGGGGCCGGACTTCCATCCCCATGGGGCATGTCCTCCGCGTGGTTGAATCCATCCGGAGCCTGTCAGGCAGGCCCCTGGAGCCAAAGGGGTCATCGCCTCGGGAGCGTCGCCCAAGCGACATTCGTCGGGTCGATACTCCGTCTCTTCGCCGAAGGCTCAGCGGTGGGCGAGGACCGGCTGGGGCAGCCGGTGCTCGGTCGAAGGCCGTGGTCATCGCCTTGCAACGCCCTGCCTCCTCGCCGAGCATCCGCCCGTGTCTTCACGCCCCTCCAGGTCATCACGCCGCACGCACTGCTCGTGGACAGGTCCGTGGTGAGCGCCCACGTCCCGTCTGGTCACGTCCTGGCGGACCGCCTCGTGCGGACTCGAGTCCAGGAGGTCGCGGTCATCCTCGGCGCCGCGCTCTGCACTGCGTTGTTCGCGCAGGTCGCCATCTCGGTGCCGGGTTCACCGGTGCCCGTCACGGGACAGACGCTCGCCGTCGTCCTCACCGCCGCCGCGCTCGGGCCTCGACGCGGGCTGCTGGGACAGCTCGCCTATCTGCTGCTGGGGGCGGTGGGCCTGCCCTTCTTCGCCAAGGCGTCGAGCGGCTGGGGTGCCCTGCTCGGACCAACGGGCGGCTATCTGGTGGGCTTCATCCCCACGGCCTTCCTCGTGGGACTCGCGGCCCGGCGTGGTTACGACCGGCGACTGTGGACGGCGGTGCCCCTGTTCCTCGCGGGACAGCTGCTCGTCCTGGTCATCGGGATGTGCTGGCTGAGCGTGGCGAAGTCGCTCGACCTCGCGACGGCCTTCCAGAAGGGCTTCGTGCCCTTCCTCCCCGGCGGGCTGCTCAAGGCGCTCATCGCCGGGGTGCTCACGCACTTCGCCTGGCGGTTCGCCCGCGGGCGTCAAACCTGATTTGAGCCTCGACAGGCTCAGTCACGCCAGCTTGCGCACTTTCCATCTGGCCTGCGCCACCCAGGACCGCCACGACTTCCACATCCGCCGCTCCCGTATCCTCGGCTACGAGACGACCCGCTCCGCTGACTCCCGTCGCTTTCTTGATATTGTCGGGGCGTCACCGTGCGAGTATCCAGATTCGCCTGTTTCTCTGCTGCGACGACCAAAACCTGCTCCGCTTGCGTCAGCAACTCCTTACGACAAAGGCTCGGATACCTCCCATCAAGACACGTCTTTAGATTCTCGCGCCGTTCCGCCGCCTCCACCTGAATGCGCTCAGACTGCGACAATAGAACTTTGCGACAGAGACTTGGATACCTTCCATCAACACAAGTCTTTAGATTCTTGCGCCGCTCAGCCTCGTCGACCTGAACGTGTTCGGCAGGAGTCAGCAAAGCTCTCCGACAAAGACTCGGGTAGCTGCCATTGAGGCAGGTCTTGAGGTTCTCACGCCGCTCGGCTACGTCGACCTGAACTTGCTCGGAAGAAGTCAGCAAAGCTCTCCGACAAAGGCTTGGGTAGCGACCATTGAGACAGGTCTTCAGGTTCTGGCGCCGCTCAGCCATGTCGGCCAGAGCGACCTCTGACTGAGTCAACAAGGACCTGCGACAAAGACTCGGATAGCCTCCATCAAGACACAGCCGCAGGTTCTCGCGCCGCGCAGCGTCCGAACCAGTCTGAGCTGAAGCCGAGACCGAGAATGCAATTGCCAGGACAACGGAGAGCATTGCTCAACGTCCTTTCATCCCCATAGGCCGCGCCATCTCCTCTCCGCGAGGCGAGTCCATCACACCACGACGAAGTCCACGTTCTTGAAGCCCCGGGTGCGCGCGCAGACCTCGTAGCCCTCGTGCGCGCCTTCGTCGTTGGTGTTCGCCTCGATGGTCTGGAAGGTCTCCTCATCCACCTCGGTGACGATGCCCGAGTGGGACCAGTCTCCCGGCGTGCGCCTTCGCAGGAACAGACTCCCAGGGCGGATTCGCGCGCGGTCCGGCGGAGCGCTCAGGCTCGACACGAAGCGCTCGCGCGCCCTGCCCTGCGCCGCCAGCAGGTCACTGGAGAACGTGCGCTCCAGCGGCATCGGCGTCCCCAGCGTCCTCGCGGCCTGGTTCAGACAGAAGGTCGCGAACCCCGCGGACCAGCAGAAGGACGCACCCTCGTTCCCATCCAGGTACAGCCGCACCCACGGCCCCCGGTTGCGTCCGCCCACCTCGCGCGGCAGTTGCCGCAGGTGCTGCGCCGCGTACGCCACCGTCAGCGCCCCCAACGTGCGCCCCGCCGGCGGAATCGTGGCCAGCGCCGCGCGCAGCGGCCCCGTCAGCCGCTCGAACGTCGCCGCATCCGCGACGCCCGAGACGGGCAGCCCCACCTTCGCCTGGAAGCGCTTGAGCGCGGCCTCCGTCGCCGGACCGAAGTCCCCGTCGATGGCGACCGCGAACCCGCTCAACGTCAGCCATTCCTGGATGCGCCGCACACCGGAGGACTCCTCACCCCGGCGCAACACCTTGCCCAACTCGACTTCGCTCATGGGACACCCGCGCGCCAGCTCGTGGCCGCGGGGCACATCCTGTCACCCCGCGAAGCCATGACGCCACCGAGCCTCCCGCAACGTCAGCGAGCAGGCGTTTCGGCGGGCAGCTCGTGGTCTTCCAGCGAACGTTCCCGCGCGTCCGGAGTCTCTTCCACCTCACCCGCCTCGCCGGCGCCGCCCATGCCTTCCTTGAAGCCCTGCGAGGCCTCCTCGGCGGCCGTCTTCATGTCCTTCGCCGCCTCGCGCGTGCCCTCGCGCACGTCCTTCGCGGCCTTGCCCACCTCACGCCCCACCTGCCGCGAGTTCTCGCGCACCTCCCCGTCCTCGCACCCCGCGAAGGCCACCAGGGACGTCCCCAAGCCCAGCAGCGTGAGCCACTTCCATCGTGTCCGTGCCATCTCGCCTCCCGTGCTCGTCGCGTTCGTTTCTTCCGCCGACCAAGCTAGGCACCCCCACCCCTGACAGCGGGCACTCAGCCGAGCCCCCTCTCCCTCGTCCCAGGGGCAATCCATCACCATGACGCAGTGCGCCCGCGCGCAAGCACATCCATCCCCGGCACGGCTTCTTCCTGGAACTCGACAGAACAGCGGACCTAGGCTCCCGCCATGGACCTCATCGTCGAGAACGGACTCGTGTTCGATGGTCTGGGCAACCCACCCCGCAAGCTCCACGTGGGCATCCAGGCAGGCAAGGTGGCGCGACTCTCCGAGGGCCCCATCGAGCGCGCTCCAGGCACCCGGGTCATCGACGCCACGGGACACTGGGTGACGCCGGGCTTCATCGACTTCCACACCCACTACGACGCCGAAGTCGAGCTGGCCCCGTCGCTCTCCGAGTCCGTGCGCCACGGCGTCACCACCGTCGTCGTGGGCAGCTGCTCGCTGAGCCTCGCGGTGGGCAAGCCCGAGGACCTGGCGGACATGTTCTGCCGCGTCGAGGCCATCCCCTACGACACCGTCCGCTCGCTGCTCGAGGAGCGCAAGTCCTGGGACACGCTGGGCGGCTACATGGAGCACCTGGACCAGCTCCCGCTGGGTCCTCATGTCGCGTCGTTCCTGGGACACTCCGCGCTGCGCGCCCACGCCATGGGACTGCACCGCAGCCTGGATGCCACCGTGCGCCCCAGCGAGGACGAGCTGCGCCGCATGGAGTCGCTCGTGCGCGACGGCCTGGACCTGGGCTACCTGGGCCTGTCCATCATGACGCTCAAGTGGGACAAGATGGGCGGCTCGCGCGACATCCGCAGCCGCCCCCTGCCCTCCACCTACGCGCGCTGGAGTGAGTACCGCCGGCTCACGAAGCTCTTGCGCGAGCGCGGCCGCGTCTTCCAGGGCGTGCCCAACATCAGCACCAAGGTGAACGTGGTGCTGTTCCTGCTGGAGAGCATGGGCCTGTGGCGCAAGACGCTGAAGACCACGGTCATCTCCATGATGGACCCGCGCGCCAGCCGTGGCATCCACCGGCTCATTGGCGTGCTCTCGCGCGCGGCCAACACGCTCTTGGGCGCCAACTTCCGCTGGCAGGCCCTGCCCGAGATCTTCGACCTGTGGGCGGACGGCATCGACCTGGTCGTCTTCGAGGAGTTCGGCGCGGGCGCCGCGGCGCTGCACCTGCAGGACGCCGCTTCCCGCGCGGGCCTGCTCAAGGACCCCGTCTACCGCGCGCAATTCCGAAGCCAGTGGACCAACCGCTTCCTGCCGCGCGCCTTCCACCGCGACTTCAATCAATCGCAGATCCTCGAGTGCCCGGACAAAAGCGTGGTGGGCAAGTCCTTCGCGCAGGTGGCGAAGGAGCAGGACCGCGACGCGGTGGACGTGTTCCTGGACCTCATCGCCACGCACGGGGACGCGCTGCGCTGGTACACGGTGATGGCGAACGACCGGTTGCAGGAGCTGGAGTACATCTGCAAGCACCCGGACATCCTCATCGGCTTCTCGGATGCGGGCGCGCACCTGCGCAACATGGCTCACTACAACTTCCCGCTGCGCCTCTTGCGCCTGGTGCGCGAGGCCGACAAGCGCGGCGAGTCGTTCATGACGGTGGAGCGCGCGGTGCACCGGCTCACGGGTGAGATTGGCGAGTGGCTGGGCATGGACGCGGGCGTGCTCGCCGAGGGCAAGCGCGCGGACCTGGTCATCGTCAATCCCGAGGGCCTGGACGCGAAGCTCGACGCCATCGCGGAGGCGCCCATGGAGAACTTCGGCGGCTTCGTGCGCCTGGTGCGCCGCAACGACGCCGCCGTGAAGAGCGTGCTCATCTCCGGCCGCGAGGCGGTGAGTGACGGCGCGGTGTCCCCGGCGCTCGGCCGTGAGCGGGGCTTCGGCGGCGTGCTGCACGCCAACGCCTGACTCCTCCTGCCAAATCGCTGCGACAAGCCCGCTCAACAATCAGCTCAGCGTGCTCAACGAAGGGGCAGCTGCGGCCACGTCGAGACCATGCCGCAGGCCTCGGAACTCCCTTCGTTCCAAATCGGCGGCAGCATGCGTCGCGGGGCTGATCGTCTACAGAAACCTCCGCTTCGCCGAGCAGAAAGCCATCGCGGGGACCTGTTCTCGGCGCCCGCCCCGACAGCGGCTCGCCTGACGGCCCGCGTGCCGCGCAACGAACGTGGTGAGCGATTCGCGTCCAAACTGGCCTGTAGAAGTCAGCGTGAGGCTGCGCCCACATCTGTCCGGCAGGATGTACGTCCCACCGCGTGGACGGACTGTTCGCCGGTGACGTGGAAGGCGCCCCTTAGGAGTGCTCGGCCCGTCCATTGCAAACACCTGGACACCGCGACCGCATCTGGCGACGGCTGAGTCCTCTACCGGCAGGAGCCGGGCAGGTTCGGCCAGCGGCCAGGCGCTTCGCGAGACGATGTTCTCGCTAGCCACGAAAGCTCACCATGCCTCGAGCCTCCGACTCCGATACGCGGAAAGGGCGGCGCCTTTCTTGTCGAGTCGTATTCCTCACCATCCCAACAGCGGCGGCGCAGCCGGCCTGGAAGCCGCCCACCTCGGCCGAACCCGTGAAGGGGGGTTGAGGGGAGTCAGCGACCTGCCCCTGCCCCAAGCCTGACCCGTTCGTCCCGCTCAAGAGGTTCCCGAACTCCTTAACTGTTCTACACCTGAGCCACCCCATCCAGGGCGCTGCCTGACATTGCTCATCCACGCCCGAAAAAACCTCCTCATCCCACGTTACGGGACTGTCCACCCTGCGCGAGGGATAGGCCCTGCCCAACGCATCGAAAGACGAACACCATGACTCGACCAGCATTGCTCGGAACGCTCCTTGTCTGTTCATTGGGGGGAGGCTCCGCCCTTGCCTCCAGCACCACCGTGGACCTCGTCTCGCCTGCCCGGTGCACCCTTGCGTCGGGGCGACTCACACGCTGTGTGATTTCCACCCAGACGCTCGTCGGTGACACCTTCGCCACCGCCGTCCCCATGCGCACCGCATTCAATCGCGTGATGACGGGCAACTGCTCCACGCAATACCCGCTTGAGGTGACGCTGACTCCGAAGGACGAGGCCGGCCAGAAGTATGTCTTCATGTCCACGCCGCAGCATGTGGTCCGGGGGCTGGCCCGCCAGCACCTCAGCTCCATCGAGCTGAAGGACTCTTCCACGTGGACGCAGTACGCCGCTTTCAATGAAACCTGCCGCATCTCCCTGGACATCCAGTGGAACCAAGTGGACGTGGACAGCACCGCACAAGCCAATGCGATCCTCCAGCAACTCCAGGACGAGGCGAATGCCAGGAAGGTCGCTCGGGACAACCTCGCCTACCTCGTCGAATACAGCGCCGCCTTCGATTTCATGCAGGAACTGTCCAATCTCTTCTTCACCGCGCTCACCACCGAGTCCATGAATGACCTGCGCGCGCAGGCGAAGGACGCGGCGCCTATCATCTTCAAGACGACCATGGGCTGTGATGACACGCTGAACGACGCGGAGCGGGAGACGCTCGCCAACTTCTACTTCGCCCTGGGAACGCTCGGCGATGCAGGTGACTACACGAACGCGGACGGTACGCCCAAGACGCTGCGGGACTTCCTCGGCGCCGAGGCAAAGCCCATCATCGACAAGCTGGCGGCGCGCTCTGACGCGGGCGCCCAGGCCCAGTATCAGGCCGACTACCAGGTGGCGGCCCAGCAGTACGCCGCAGCCGAGGCGAAGCTGAACCTGGGCCGGACGCAGTTGGCCCCGTGGCTCACACCCTGACGGCGGCCCCCGCGCAATCCCGTTTAATCACCACCCATCCCGAGACGGGCCGGCGCATGCCGGCCCGTGAGGCATCCCATTCTCATGATGTCCAGACACAATCCCATCCGAAGATCCGGCCTTGCTGCCGCCACTGCGCTGCTGCTGGGCGCCTGCAGCCCGGAACAAACCCCATTCGGCGAGCCGACAGCCGGCGTCGAAGCCCTGCCCACCGCCACGCAGCGCCAGCCACTCGGCACGGTGCGACTCTGTGGCAAGCGCCACGAGAACCCCGACAGCTCTATCGTCTGTCAGGCTACCGAGGACGTCGCCAGCATCTACAACAAGGTATTGGTGGAGCAGATCAAGAACAAGTGCACCATCTTCACTCCTACCTCCTGGCAGAGCTGCATGGGGTGGCCCCCCGTGCTCTGGGCCGAAGCCACCACCATCGACAGCCAAGCGGAGTACCGGGCCCAAACCGAGCGCATCATGACGTTCTACCGAACGGCAAGCTCCCCGGACGTCACCATGCGCTCCTACGAGCTGAGCATCCAGAAGATGAAGAACGTCTCCGGGGGTACGTGGCTCGACAACTCCGATGACCTGGAGGCGCTGCGCAAGAGCAACAATCAGATCCTGGACACCGGCCTGTCCGACATCCTGAAGTTGAAGGCAGCCGAGGAGAACCGGGGCGCTGAGGCCGCGGCGGCCGACTCGCGGGAGATGCTCGCCAAGGTCCAACAGACCCTGGACGCACACAAAGCGCGGGTAGACGCGCTCCAGCCCGCCTATTCCGTCCTGGTGCAGCAGTTCGCCGTATACCGGACGAACGAACCGGTCATCCTGGCGCAGCTCCAAGAGCTGGTGCAGCGGGCCTCGGCGGCCACCCTGGTGACACTAGGCGATGTGCAGATGGAGCTGGTGCAGCTCAGCCGCGCGGAGAGCGCCGCCCCCCAGCAGATGCGACTCGACGCCGTCCGGATGTCCCGCCAGTTCGCCCACGAGGACTCCGTCCTGGAAGAGGAGTTGCGCCCCTATGTCGCATTCATGCAGGCGAACACCCTCGCGCGCCCCCAACTCGTCACCACGTCCGTCCGTGTCCTGGAGAGCGTGGTGTCCTATGCGGACTCGCGATATCAGCGCGTGAGCGACATCGTCCAGAAGACCCTCACTGGCATGACGCGCCGCCGGGAGGCGCTGGTAGCCCAGGCGGCTGACGCCGCTACCCGCCGGACGATGACGGACGCGGCGACCCTGGACGCATCGCAGAAGTTCCTGGCCGAGATGAACGCCCGCGTCACCCAAGTCGGCAAGCTGCCCCCGCGCAGCACGAAGCTCCGTCTGCACTACATGGCTGGCAAGCTTCTGGAGCACGAAGGTGTCCTGCAGTTCCAGCCCGTCTGCGCCCGCATCACCTCCACGCCCTGGATGGGTACGGGCTGCAATGCGCTGACGCTGCAGTACTCCAAGTCACGCACCTACGTCACCAGCACCATCCCCAATACCCTCCGGCTCAACATCTCCATGATGAGAAATGCCGGAGTCGATGGCGCGATGCTCACAGAGGTCGAGCAGCACCTCGCCGCCAACAACCTGCGCGCTGCCGTGACGGCCCATGACGTAGCAGTCCGCTCGTCAGAGGCCCTGTGAGCCTTCCCCGTCCGTTCCAAAGCCTCTGGAGAACTCCTTTCATGAAACGCATCTGGACCTTGTGCGCGACCCTCGTCGTGGCCGCGCTTGGTGTCACACCATGGCAGGCCTCGGCGCAAAGCCTGGCACGTCAGTACCGCATCGACTGGCAGGCCGTGTCGTACGTCAGTCAGCAGAGCTGTGCCTCCGCATCCATCGTCAACGAGGGAGACGCCTTCTTCCAGGTCAATGGCATCCCCATCCCGACATACACCGTCGCGGGGGCCTTCGTCCGCCGGCCGAACAGGGACGAGTTCAACCGTTTCCGGGCGGACTTCGGTGGCAGCCTGCTGCGCTGGGGCTCCAACGACTTCTTCTTCAACGTCTACACTCAGGGCGGCAACGACTACTGCACCCTCGCCGAGAACATCGTCAACCTGAACTCGGCCGGCCTGCAGGAGCGGCGCCTCTTCTACATTGTCCGTGATGGCAAGCCCTTCACCGGCGTGGCCAACGTCGCGCTGCAGCTGAGCGAGATCAACCCCACCCTGGCCTCCAGCCTGGCCTCGCTCGAGGTGGAGCTGATCCGCGAGTTGGACCGGCTAAGCCGCCTCAGCGACTCCCTCGACTCGGCACGAGCGCAGGCCGCCCAGCTCACGGCCCTCCAAGATGAGCTCAAGCAGTTGATGAGCCGCTCGCTGGACTCCATCACCGATGCCGAGCTGCGGACACTCATTGAGAAGTACAACACCGTCCCCTCCTCAGTCCGTGAGCGACTGGTCCAGTTCCTCAAGGACCTGAAGACGAGCATCAGCGAGCTGCGCGCGGAGATTGACCGCATCGTCGCGGATTTCCGCGGACAGGTGGACTTGCTGGACCGCTACACCCTGCCTACACAGCCCACCGGCGGCGTGGATCTGGACAATCCGGACACCTACTCACCAGACCTGAACGATGAACAGGTGAGCGAGGTGGAGGCGCCGGACGTCAGCTCTGGAGACCCGTTCGACCCAAACAATGACCCGTACCGGGCATTCGCGGATCAGATCATCGTGGAACTGCACCGGACGGTCAGCAGTGGCGTGGTGGTGGACCGTCAGGGATTCCTGTCCGTGGTGCGCCTGTGGCGCTTCAACCAGGACGTCTTCGAGCGGGGGCTGAAGTCGCGAGTGGGTGTGTCCACGGAGGAGTGGGGCGCCTTCCTCAACGCCCAGCAGTCTGTGCTGGCGGAAATTCAAGTGTACATGGGGGAGGGCGACTGGTTCCGCGACACCCCCGTGCGAGAGACCACCAAGGCCTTCGTCGCAATGCTGGAACAACGCGGTGACACGTCCGCCCAGGCATACGCGCTCAAGAACAACCTCAACCTCTGGCAAGGCACGGCGACAGCGCAGCAGAACCTGGTGCTCGATAGCCTGGAAGCGCTCCACGGCGGCTACCAGGCAATGAACGAAGGCGTCGCGGCGGAAGACCCGACAATTCCCACCACGCTCAACCGCCTGCTGGATGGCGCCGCCACGGCCGCGAAGATTGCGGCCACCGTCGCAATCTCGCTCAGTCCGGCGGGAGACTTCGTGGACCTGTGCGAGGTCGTCACTGGTAAGGAGCTCTGCAATCCGTGGGGTGCCGAGCTCTCGGTGAGTGACCGCATGGCCTCGGGCATGGGTCTGATCATCGGCAGCGGGCAGTTCTGGCGGATCGTCGGGAACACAGTAGGCATCGGCCTGGGCGCGGTCCCCATGGCCAAGATTGGCGGCTTCATCGACAGCTGCTCCGACCTCACCAAGGAGCAGCGGCAGGCCCTGGTCGCAAGGCTGAGCGAGGGAGTCCTCGAGCACCTGGATGGCATCACCGGCCAGCAGATCCTCAAGCTGCTGGACAAGACGATGAAGGACGAAGCCGTGAAGGTGCTTGCGCCGTATCTCAAGGGGCGCGGGCTCCAGGCCGCCTCCGAGCGGACGATGCTCAAGGTGGACGCAGTGTGGGTGGAGTTGGCAAAGACCAAGGGACTTGCCGCCCAGGGACTGCCGTCCGTCTACAAGCGGAGCCGGGCGGAGGTTCAGGAAATGCTGCGGTCCAGCGGTTTTGGATCTCCCGTTCGCGACATGAACGATAAGATTGTCGGGTGGAGCAACTTACCAGTGCTCGATCGCGGGCAGGAGATCTGGATGCACCCGGACCACTCCCTTATCCGCATCGACATGGTAGGCACTCCCAAGAATCCGTACCCGCAGGTCAAGAAGGAGATCGTCGAGAGCCAGGGGACCTACGGCAACAGCGACACGGTGGTGAAGATCGCGGACGACGGCATGCTGTCTCCGCTGGGCCCGAGCGAGGCCAAGAACTATATGGCGCAGTGGTTCAGCAAGCAGACGGGCATTCACGTCCTCCAAGTCAAGGAGATGGGAGCAGAGCTTGAGGCCCTGCTCAAGCCCTGGAGCTACGCTGTGCATATTGAGATCATCCCGTAGTTTCTGCTGTGCCTCTTGATGGACCCGGGCCAGCTTTCAGCTGGCCCGGGCTTTGCGACCATGTCTCCTCGAATTGTGACCTCCCAGAACGCGAAGCAACTTATTCGGCTGCGACAACTGGGAGAGCGGACCCTCCATCCGACCTATCGGGGGCAGTTACTGGCCTTCGACGCCAGGTCACGCCTGCTCGTCTCCATGGAGCAGGGCGGCAAGGGGCGACTCCGCTGGTGGGACCTCCAGGACGAATCTCCACGTCCTCGATCCGTCCAGTACCTTCCGGGCGGGCTCGCGGCGGTGGTCCTCCCGGATGCTCAGACAGTCATGTCGGTCACTATCGGAGGGCAACTCCAGGCATGGTCTGCGGCCAACGGCGGGGCGCTGCGCTCTGCCCCTCTTGGACTGACCACCCAGGGGATCGACCTGTCGCGCCAGGGAGACCTCCTGCTGGTAGCAGGGGTAATTGGAGATCTCCGCCTCTGGGATGTTGCCCACTGGCGGCCCCTCCGGGACCTAGAACCTGTCTCCACGCTGCTCTACGGCTGCGCCCTTTCGCCCGATGCGACGCTGGCGGCCGCAGGTGCGGCGGATGACCGGGGCGAGAACGGCACCCAGGGCTCGATTCGCCTCTGGGACGTGGGAACCGGGGCCTCTCGCGGGGCCATCTCCGTGCAGGCTTCCTATGTCTGGGCAGTGGCCTTTGCTCCGACGGGCAACCTGCTCGCCGCAGGGACGTCGACGGGAGAGATCGTCCTGGTCGACGTGATGAGTATGAAGGTTGTAGGAACCTGCAAGGGCCCGCCCGCTGGAGCCTGGCGCGTGAGCTTCAATTTCGACGGCTCTCTGCTCGCCGTCGGTGCTGATACGGGCGCCTTCGTCGTGCTAAGGACAGACGGGGGCATGCGCCTCTACGCCCATTCGGACGAGGACGATTCACAGGCAAGCGCCGCAGTCTTCTCCCCGGACGGGCGGTTTATCGCCTGGGGCGAGGGCTCGGCGCAGGTGGGGCTGTGGGGTGTTAAAGCGTAATTCTACACTACCGTCCCGCACTCACAAGTGAAGCCGGGGCAGGCGCTCCGCCAGTGGCGTCGCAGGGGGCTCTGGCGCATGGGTATGCCTATGCGATTGCGTCGCGATGCGTGACTGCTGCCTCATGAAATGTCATTTAATTGCTTCATCATCGTTGTGAACTATTCGGCACGGCACGCACAAAAGAGTTCTGCCCCAGGGTGCCTGGAGTATTGACATCTCCTTTGTGGCGAAGGATTCATCATGCTTGATCTATGGAAAGGAACTGGGACGTGAGACAGGTCGTATCGCTGCTGTGTGTATTGTCGCTGTTGGGTTGTGGTGAGGGACCGCAGTCGGCCGACGGGACGGCTGAGCCTGTCTCAGTCGTGGAGCAGGCCGCAAACGTGCCGGGCACCCACGGGTACGAAATCGAGCTGCCCATCTGGAACCTCGCGTTCGTGCCGTCCAACTGGGAGACTTATTCGCCCCCGGACGTTGGCTGGCTTATTCGGTCAAGGAGTGGGCCGAGTCCCGCCACGATGAACTGGGGAGGCGGCAACGCGCTATACAACATCCTGGAGTCTCACGTTCCCTATCTCGACTCGGTGCTTGCGCAAGGCACAAGCTATCAGGTCCTGGGCCACGTCACTGGCTTCTTCGCGAACATCCAGAATGGGAAGGTGCGCGGCTCGGTGCAGTTCGAGATAGGCCCTGGAGACCTGCGGCCTGCGGTCCAGGACGAGGTCGTGCTCGCACTGCAGACCTTCAACGGCACGGCGTGGACTGACGCCGCGGTCCGAAACCTGCCGCTGGCCGTCTTCTTCTACGGTGAGGTGGAGGCGATGCTGCCGCCAAACATTGAGGTGAGGTTCGAAATCCGGATGCGGCAGCGGCCCGAATGGCGGCGGTATGTGGCGTTCACCGCCGTCCGCATGTTCGGGGCGCAGTGCTACCCGGACTTTGCCAACGCGGGTAGTTGTCTGTAGGCCGGGAGTACGGGGTGTTTGCACGGGCTCAGGCTGGATTCATGAGCCCGGCCTGGGGGCAGGAGCATGAGACCAGGAGCGGGGCTTCGGCGGCGTGCTGCGCGCCAACGCCTGACGGCGGAAAATGCCGCGGGAATATCCGCGCGAAGGTCCGTTCCAGCCAGCGACACCGGGATTGAACCCCCGGCGAAGCACTCGACTGGAAAGGCACTGAATCATGACGCGTGGAACGAACCTGCTGTGGACCCTGCCGCTCACCCTGCTCGCCGTGGCCTGCGGCGAGGGCATGGAGGTGGCGCAGACGCCGGAGAACACCCCGGCGATGGAGGAACTGGGCGAGGCGAAGCAGGGCCTCGTCGTCACCGGACGCTGGGGCTGGGGCACGCCGGGCAACAGCGGCCCGGACCTGGACCTGGGTCCCTCCAACACCCAGACGTGCTTCCTCACGGGCGTGCGCGGAAACCTCAAGGGCCAGTCCGCCCACCCCTACAACCCCATCTCCAGCGTCGGCGTGTACGAGGAGGGCGGCCGCTGGAAGCTCAAGACGCGCGACGGCATCGGCACGGGCGTGGTGGGCGAGGCGACCTGTATCGCCAACACCGCCAACCGCGTGTCCATGAGCTGGTCGGAGTGCACGTCCTTCAGCTGTGCCTTCCCCTACGTGCCGGTGAACACGAATCGCCGCTGCTTCATCACCAGCATCTGGTCGCGCGCCGGCATGACGTTCCACTACCAGGGTGACTCCAAGCCGGGTCTGCTCGTCAGCAAGCAGACCATCTTCCCGCCCAACGGCGGCGCGTCCTACGACGCGTGGGTGCTCAAGGGCTGGTCGTCCGACGACGCGAGCGAGCCGGCCAACATGGGCGGCACCGCGCACTGCGTGGACTTCCCCGGCGGCGGCGTGGCGGATGGCTCGTGGGAGGGCAACGCCACCGTGCAGATGTGCAACGGCGCCTCCACCGTGGGCCTGCTGCGCGGCGTCTTCGGTGACTTCACCGGCGGCTACGAGGACGGCGTGACGCTCACCAAGAACGACGCCACCGGCTGGACGGACCTCAAGGTCACCAACGGCAAGACGGGCTACGTCAGCTGCGTCTGGTGAGCGGCGACCAACGCCACCACCTCCTCCGCGCAACCCCACGAAAGCGTGACGCCCGCGCCTCCGTGTCCGTAGTCATGCACCACCCAGCGCCCCGCGATGACCTCCGCCTCCAGCCTCACGGTGGGTCGTCCGGGGCGCAGCCCCACCTTGTGCTCCACCACGTCGAACACCGCGCCCGGCGGCAACAGCGGCGCGTTGCGAGCCAGGATGCCGCGCGCCGCGGCCGGGTCCGGAGTGAGTGAGCCGTTCCCCTCCTCCACCGTGCCGCCGAGGATGCAGTCGGCCGAGCGAGGAATCACGTAGGCGATGCCGCCCTCGTGCTCGTCGTCGAAGAGGAAGCGGTCCGTGGGCGGCGGCGACACGCGCAGCACCTCGCCCCGCACCGGATAGAGCGTCGAGTCCCCCACCACCTCGCGCGCTCCCAGCCCCGTGCAGTTGACCACCAGCGACGCGCGCGCCCAGGCCTCGTCGAGCGAGCGCACCTCGCGCTGGACAATCCTTCCGCCCAGCGCGCGCAGCCGTGACATCAGGAACGGCAGGTAGCGCGGCATCTCGATGACGGGCGCGGTGAAGTGATAACCCTCCAACAATCCTGGCGGCAGCTCCTCCGGCCTCGCGCGGCGGAAGTCGGGCACGCTGTCGCGCCACCACGGGTCCTCCACGTGGCGACGGAACAGCTCGACGCCGGAGACTTGCAGGATGCCCGCCTCGGGGTGCTCGTGCGCGAGCGAGGCCAGCACGGTGTATGTCCTCCTGGCCCAGGCGTTGACGCGCTCCTGCGGCCAGGCGCGGTAGGGATACCAGACGGCCGCCGCGACATCCGACGTCGTGTGCGGTGACACCTCCCGCGCCCACACCTCGACGGTGTGCCCCGCCTCCAGCAAGCGGATGCCGCAGGTCAGACCTGACACACCACCACCCAGGACGACGATGAACATGGGACCGCAGCCTACCGCGCGCGGCACGTCAGGGTTGACCCGCAGCGTCATCCGCGAGGCGGTGTGCGATTCGCGCCTCTATTTTCCACGGTTTGTCGACATCCGCGTCTTTGGCTTAAGACACACGAACGCAGTGCTGGCTTCGCGCCCCGGGACGCGAAGTGACGGGGAGGGTCCAGCGGATGGCCGCCGAGCTGGATGCACCAGGGAAGTCCACTCGAGGGCGACGCGCCCCTCGCCTGCGTGCGTGGCACCTCATCCCGCTGCTCGTGTTCCCGGCCATCCTCATCGCCCGCTCGGGGCCGCTGGCCCACCGCCGCCAGGAATTGCTCTGGCTGACCGACGCACGCACCCGGCCGCTGGAAGCGCGCCTCTCCGTCCCCGCCGCGGATGTGCACCGTCCCTACTCGCGTCCCCGCGAGGAGCGCGCCTCGGTCGCCGTGCCACTGCGAGAGCTGGCGCGGCTGGAGGAGCAGGCAGACCGCGCCGGCATCGCCGCGTCCTATCTGGTGCATGGCGACCCGCAGCAGGGGCTCGCGCACCTGCAGCACGCACAGCCGTCCCTGAACCGGGACAATGACCAGGCCGTGGCGCTGCTCCTGCTCGGGCGGCATGACGACGCGCTGGAGCGACTCGACACGCTGCTGGAGGCATCCGGGCGCCATCCCCAGGCCCTGTGGAACCGGGCGCTCGTCCTGCGGGAGATGGGGCTGCACCTGGTGTCGGCCTCGGTCTTCGACGAGGTGGCCGCGCTGGGCGAGGCGGGCTGGAGCAAGGAGGCCCGCGAGCAGGCGGCCGCGCTGCGGCGCTCCGTGACGCAGCGGATGGAGTCCTGGAAGCGCACCCACGCGGCCATGACGCGGCTGAGCACGGACGCACGCGCGCCCGTGCCGCTGGAGGAGGCTCGCCAGCATCCCGGCATCGCGCGCGGGCTGTTCTATGACGCCGTCCGCACCGCCCCTTCCTCCGCGCGGGTGACGGCGCTGCTGCCCCTGGCCGAGCTGCTCGACGGCATCCACGGCGGCACGGCGCTGGCCGAGTACACGCGCGCCACCGCCGCGCGGGACTTCACCCGTCGCGCGCCGCTGGCCGCCGAGTACGCCAGGCTCCTCGAGACGCGTGCTGCCGCCTCCGCGGACCTCCTCACGCGGCTGCGCGCCTCGGGGGAGGCCGATCTGCTGCTCGGCGCGAAGCTGCGTTCCCCCGACGCGCCGAGCCCTCCCGACGAATGGGAGTCGCTGGCCCGGAAGTGGAATGACCCCTGGGTGGAGCTGCTCGTCCAGGACGCGCTCGCGATGCAGGAGGGACTCGCGGGTGAGGCGTGGCAGGCGGACCAGCGGCTCAAGGCCGCGCTCACGCTGTGCCGGGAGAAGCGGCTGCGCCCGCGCTGCGCGGACCTCTTGCGCAAGGTGAGCCACCGGGCCACGTCCGCCAATCGCCTGCTGGAGGCCGACGAGGCGGCGCGCGCGAGCTGGCGCGAGGCGCAGTCCATGGGCGAGTGGGAGCTGGAGTCCGCCGCGCTGCGCGCGCTCTCGCAGGCCGCGCGCTTCCAGTTCCGCGTGGCCGCCGCTCGCGCCTACCTCGCCGAGTACCTGGCCCGGGCGCCCGACACCTGTGACGTGAAGAACTACGTCCACCGCAACGTGGCGGCCCTGGAGCTGATGCGGCTGCGGCCCCAGGAGGCGCGCCGAGCCCTGGTGCGCGCGCAGGAGTGTGGACCCACCGTCGGGCTCGTCGGCGCGTGGACGCTCACGGACCTGATGCGGCTGGACCGCAAGCCCCAGGACGAACAGCAGATTCGCGCGGAGCTGGCCCGGGCCCTCGCGGCCCGCGAGACACCCGGGCGAAGGATGCTGGCCCGGCTCGTGGAGGCGCGCTTCGAGCTGCTCCTGAACCGGAGCGTCGGCAACCAGAAGCTCGCCGCCGTCATCCGCGACGCGGAGCCGTACCTCTCCACCGATGCGGACGCGCGCGACGCGGCGGCGGTGGCCTACCAGACGATGGCCGTCACCGCGGGTGAGGCCGGGGCCTTCAAGGAGGTGCCGGACGTGGTGGCCAGGCAGCTCGGCGTGACACGGCCCCAGCAGTGCGCGCTCATCGCCGCGATGGAGGCCGAGCGCACGGTGGCGGTGGCGCTGGGGCCCCGGGGTCAGGTGCTGGGACACCTGGAAGCCTCGCGCAAGGAGCCGCTGGGCGAGGACCTGTCGGGGCTCGTGCCGGAGTCGCTCCTGGCCCTGCTGAGGCCCTGTCCCCAGGTGGACGTGCTCGCCGCGCCGCCGCTCGACAGCCGCGCCGGGTTGCTGCCGCCCGAGATGGCGTGGAGCTACCGCGTGGCGACGCGGACCGCCATCGCGCCCGACAGGAAGCCCGCGGCTCCGCTGCACGTGGTGGTGGCCAACGTGGAGACCCCCGCGGGGCTGGGACTCGCGCGCCTGTCCTCGTGGGAGTCGACGCCCGCGCCCGTCGGTCAGTCGATGGAGCTGTCGGGCGCGCAGGCCACGCCCTCGCGCGTGCTGGAGGCCATGGCGCGCGCCACCGACATCGAGTTCCACGCTCACGGCGTGGTGGACCGCAGCCTGTCCGAGGCACCGGTCATCGCGCTGGCCCCCGAGTACGACGGGCGCTACGCGCTCACCTCGGAGGCGCTGCGGCAGGTGAAGCTGGAGGGCTCGCCGGTGGTGCTGCTGGGCGCGTGCAGCGCGGCGCGACTGCCCCCCTTGCTACATCAGACGTCGTCGCTGCCCCAGGCCTTCGTGGGCGCCGGAGCGCGCGCGGTGTTCGCGGCGACGGTGGACATCCCGGACTCCGCGGGGCGCTTCTTCCAGGGCGTGCGAGAGCGCATCCACGGCGGCGCCACGCCGGCGGTGGCCTTGCGCGCGGAGCGGCTGCGCTGGCTGCGCGAGGTCAAGGGCGCGCCCTGGGTGAGCCAGGTCTTGCTGTACGAGTAGCGCCACCCACGGCCTTCGGGGAGGCCGCGGGTGCTGGTGAAGCAGAGCCGTGCCCGGGAGCACGCGCGAGGGGGAGGTGGACATGCACCACGCGGAACCGCTGGCCATCTACAGCCTGCACTTCGACCGAGGTGACGCGGACAGCGGCACGATTCCACTCTGGAATCCCGTCACGGACACCCGCTTGGGCGAGCTGCCGGAGTGGATTCGAAACCATCGCGCCGAGCCCGTCGCGTACGTGCGAGGCGCGCGCCCCTCCGTCCGGGTGTCCCTGCTCGCCAACCACTTCGTCCCCTCCTCCTTCGAGCTGAGCGCCTTCGGCCCCGCCCTCTCCACGCCGGGCAGTCCGGGCACGCGCATCCGCTGGCTCGGTCCCCATCCCGTGAGCCTGGATCGCACGGCGGGCTGGAGCACGCTCGCGGAGCCGGTGCCCTTCAACCGGCCGCTGCCCAACCACATCGGGACCCACGCGCTGGAGCTCCAATGGGTGGCGGAGTGGACGGACGCGGACGGCAGCCCGCGCACCCTCTTCCTCGGGGACAGCCAGCACGAGCTCTTCACCACGGGCGCGCCGATGCGCCACGGAGAGACGGGGGCGCCCGTCTCGGGGGCCTACGCGCCGCTGGTGCGCTGGTCCTCGCGCTGGTGCGCGGGGCTGGAGTCGCGCAAGGACATCTGCGACGCCGTGCTCCGGGGGCTCCCGGAGACGGGGCTGCGCTACGGCGTGCCGGCGTGGACGGTGCGGCACATGCTGGCGGTCGGCGGTGGCATGTGCGGCGGCTGGTATCAGCTGCTCCAGCAGCTGGCCAACATCCAGGGCGTCAGGCTGGAGGGGCGCACGCTGCACCTGATGCCTCGGGAGGACGCGCGCACGGACGAGGTGCGCTGGGAGGCGATGGTGGCGGTGGCGCCGGGCATCAACCAACCCGAGCCCAGCCGGCTGACGCGGTTGCACGGCCGCTTCCAGGACTGCGCGCACTACCCCTTCGCGCCGGACGAGCCGGTGGAGCTGCTGGGCCGCGTGGAGTCCCGCTATGCCTTCATGGCGGGCTGGGATGACGGCCACTGCCTGAACTTCCTGGAGGACTCCGGCCGGCTCTACCTCTACGACGCCTGCTTCCGCAGCGAGCCGGTGGAGCTGGACATGCCGCTGCCTCCCGCGGACGGCAGGCCCGTCCGACTGGGGAAGGACTCCTCGCTGCGTCGTCGCTACCTGCACCCCACCCTGCCGTTCCTCATGGGAACGCTGCGAGCCCAGGGGCGACTCTGGGAGGTGGACCTGGAGCGCAACGCGTTCGGCATCACCGTCGGGACGGAGCAGGTCCCAGAGATAGACATCATGTGGACACGCTAGGAGTTGTCATGCCGACGATACGCGAGCAGCTCAGGCGGATGGTGACGGAGCGCGACGTCCCGCCGCGAGGCTTCGGCTGGGCAGAGCTGATGGAGGCCTTGGAGGAGTTGGAGGACGCCGCGAAGCCCCTCGCGGCGGCGCCCCTGGAGGGCGAGGACGTGAGCGCGCTGGTGGAGCTGCTGAACCAGAAGGGCCGACTGCCCATGCGGGGACAGACACCGGCGACGCACTCGATGCCACCGGAGGAGCTGCTCCAGCTCAAGGCGCTGAAGATCCTCGAGCAGGCGGGACGCATCGACCGTGCCCAGGACGTGCTGGAGCGGCTCGACCGCGAGCCCGGCTCCCCCGCCCTGAAGGCGATGGCGCGACGGCTGCTCAACCGGGGCGGCGGAGAGGAGCCGGCGTAGGCTCACGGGACTCCGGCCGGGGAGTCCACGACACGTCGGGCCCGGGCACGGCGAAGGACTCGTGGACCGTGGCGGCACCGCCCTCCGGGGAGTGATGGGTGAACCACCAGCCCACGGGAAGGAGCAGCAGCTCACCGGGCAGGAGCTCCACCTCCAGACGCGGCACCCCTTCCGGCACCGACGACCTGGCGCCCAACACGCGGTGCAACGCATACGCGGGGAGCAACTCCAGACATGCGCGACCCTGGACCTGACACAGCAAGGTGTTGCGGCGCACGGGCGTCAACGCGCGCGCGGCGCCCGGCGCGTCCCGCCACTCGACCGAGGGGGACTCCGGGGCAACCAGTCCCACGGATGAGCGCGTCACCACGGGGAGGTTCTGGAAGTAGTAGCGCTCGAAGAAGTCCCCGGGCGACAGGTGCTCGTGTCGGTCGATGCGCGCGTGTCCCTCCGACTGCCGATGGAGGTCTCCATAGAGGTCGAGCAGTCCCTCCAGCTTGCGCTGCATCGCCACGGCCCGCGCGGCGCCCTGGAAGCACGGGTCCTCCGCCTCCGCGTGCACCGCGGCGCGCGCGAGCTCCGGGTCGACTCCGGCGCGCGAGAGCACGGCCACCAGGTCCTCGACCTCGGAGCCTCGCAGCAGGTTCTCCACCACCCAGCGCCGCCACTCCGGCGCGAGCACGTCCGGCTTGCCTGCCTCCGTCATCGGGGAGCCCTCTCCGGCCTGGGGCCAATCCAGTAGTCGCGCCACTCCACGTTGCGCTGGGGTCTGTCGAAGCTGACGAACGTCACCGACATGCTCACGTCCAGCGCCTCCACCGCGTGCCACCAGCCCACCGGAATCAGCAGCGTGTCTCCCGGCCCCACCACACACGAATGCAGTGTGGCGCGCGCGAAGCCGGGGTAGCGCGTCAGGTCCGGGGCGCGGATGTCCACCGCGCTGTAGAGCCCCCGGTCGTTGTAGAGGCGGGGCGTCTCGCAGGGCGGCAGGAGCCAGAAGCGCTTGCGCCCCAGCACCTGGCAGAACAGGACGTTGAGGTGGTCGTGGTGGAGGTTGGACACCGTGCCCGCGGGACCGAACCACAGGTGCACGCTGTCCGGCGCGCTCAGGTCCGGATGGATGTAGCCCGCGGGAGGACGAAGGTCCTGGAGCAACGGTCGGAACGCGGGGCGCAGGAGCAGGCTGTTGCGCGCCACCAGGTAGACGTCGTCGGAGCCTCGCGTCCCGCGCACGTGCGTCACCAGCTCTCGCAGGAGCCACGTGCGGCGCAGGCGCTCGGCGTGGAAGTCCGGGTCCGCCTCCGCGTCCCGGCCCGCCATCACCTCGACCGGCTCGTCACCGAAGCGCTCCTCCAACCACTCCGGCGTCCACCGCGTCCGTGCGGGCCATTCGTCCAGGAGCCCCTCGATGACGACGGGCTGGTTGCGCGCGTAGTAGCGCTCGAAGAAGTCCTCGGCCGGAAGCCCGTGACACCGCTCCACCGCCGTGGGCGTGGGCCCCGGGTGGCGCTGGGCGTGCAGCGCGGCGCGCGCCGTCAACAAGGCCTCCAGCTCGTCGCGCAGGGGCGCGGAGCGCTGCCCGTGACGCACCGCGGGGTGCTCGGCGATGGTGCGCACGGCCTCGTGGGCCCGGGGCTCGGACAGCCCCAGCGTGAGCAGCACCTCGACGAGCCGGGCGGACCCCACCCCCGCGGTCAAGTTTTCCGCGAGCCAGGAACGCAGGGACGCCGGCAGGGTCTCGCTGTCGTCACGAGTCATGTTTCGCGCGGTGCGATATACCACCCACGAAGGCAACCACGTTGCACTGGGGATGGCATGACGACGTCCAAGGAACCTGCTCCAAGAATCGTTCCGAATCCTCCGCCCAACCCGGCCACGCGGCAGGCGCCGCGCATCGTCCCCAACCCGGGAGGGCATTCCGCTCCCTCCGTGGAGAGGACGACGCCCACCGAGCCGCCGACCACGCCGCCGCTGAAGAAGTGACGACGCCCGCGGGCCTCATCCGAGCCTCCACCACGTGTTGCCTCCCGCGACGTCGAACTCCTGGAAGGTGACGGACACGCTGACGTCGAGCGCGTGCACCCAGTGCCACCAGCCCGCGGGAATCAGCAGCATGTCACCGGGCTCCACCACGACTTCGAGCACGTCGGCCTCGCGATACAGGGGGAAGCGCGTGAGGTCGGGGTGCTCGGCGTCGACCTGGCTCCACACCTCCAGGTGGCTGTAGACGTGGTGGGTGTGGAACGAGGGGATGAGGCGGAAGCGCTTGCGTCCATGCACCTGTCCGAACAGGACGGTGCCCAGGTCGTGATGCAGCTGCGTCAGCGTGCCGGCGGGGCCCACCCAGAGCTTCACCGCGCCCGGCCGGTCGGAGGCGCGCAGGAGGCCTGACGGGTAGCGCACGTCGTCGAGCAGGCCGCGCAGCTCCTCGCGCTCCAGCGCGAAGTTGCGCGCCGTGAGGTAGAGGTCGTTCGACGGCCCGCCCTCCTCCAGGCGACGGAGGAACTCCTCGAAGCGCATCACCGCGCGGCACGCGTCCGGGTCCAGGTCGTGGTCCACGCGCGCCTCCCGGCCGGCCATGACCTCCACGTCCACGTGGCCGTAGCGCCGGGCCAGGGACGCTGGGCGCCAGTGCTCCATCAGGGGCCAGTCGCGCATGAAGCCCTGGAGGTGCACGGGCTCGTGGGCCAGGTAGTGGCGCTCCATCAGCGCCGGGATGGAGAGGTCCGTGTGACGCGCCAGGTGGCGGTGTCGACCGGATTGACGATGGAGCGCGACGCGGGTGTCGAGGAGCGAGAGGACGTCTTCGTGTCGGGTGAGGTGGCCACGTCCCATCGACACGGCGGGATGCTGCTGGACGGCCTCGACGTGAGCGTGCGCCTCGGACAGCGGCACTCCCGCGGACACCAGGGTGTCCACCAGTCGCGTCGGGGCCACGCCTCGCGCGACGTTCTCGGCGAGCCACGCTCGCCACTCCGGATCCAGGCTGGATGAAGCGACGTCCACCATGCCCCCATCGCTGTCGCGTGCGCGGGCCACTCTACCGAATCCGCGTCTGCGTGCGTGGCGCGTGGCGCCCCGTCGCTCGCACCGTCCTGGAGCGGCCGGGAGGCACGGTGGGACAGCACGACGCGCGCACTCCCTAGATTGAGGGCCGAGAGGACACGCGATGACACCAGCCCACTGCCGGTTCCGTTTCGTCCGCACGCTCGCTGGCCTGGGTGGCCTGACAGCGTGGCTGCTCACCCTCGCGCCCACGAGCGGGCTGGCACAGGACGACGATGATGACGAGGAGGCGGTGGCGCCCCAGGTCGCCTGCTACACGGCCGCGAGCCAGGGCGGGCTGACGGACGACTCCGCGGCCACCCAGCTGTGTCGCGGCGCGCGCTCCTCCGCGCCGGCGAAGTGCTTCCTGCGCGTGCAGGAACAGGGCTCGCTGACGCAGGCGCAGGCGCTCCAGCTCTGCCAGTTCGCCACCGCTGAGGACGACCCGGCCGCATGCTATCTCCAGGCGCGAGGCAAGAGCTTCGGCGACGACGCGCGCCTGCTCCAGCTCTGCCAGCCTCCGGTGACGGAGTTCCTGCGCTACTGCCCCGTGCCCGTGCAGTAGGCTGACGCACCTGTCGCCCCGATACGGGCTAGGGTGGCGTCATGACGGTGCAGCCGCCCTCCGAGGATGAGCTTCCCACGGCCCGTGAGCTGGAGCAGGACGAGGCCAGCGCCACGCCCACGTCGCGCCTGCTGCTTCCCCCCGGCAACGAGCCGCTCGCCATGCTCGCGCGCCGAGGCTTCCAGGCCACCGTCGCGCCGCTCGACCTGCCCTTCCCCGCCGACCTGGACCCGAGCCGCGCGGAGCGGCTGGTGGAGCGCCTGGGCCACTACGCGTTCCGACTCTTCCTGCGCGGCGCCATCCTCCGGCGCGGCAGCTTCACGCCCCAGGAGGCCACCCGCTACCTCGAGGAGGACCGCGCCACCGCCTTCGCCGAGGACCTGGTGTCCATGGACCTCGCCACGCGCGAGGAGGCCGGCCGCTACCGCCTCACCCACCCCGCCCTGAGCTTCGGCGGCACGCTGGAGTGGTACGTCGCGCACGAGCTGCGCGAGCGACTGCGCTTCGATGTGGCCGCGGGCGTGAAGTTCCACGCGCCCGACGTCGGCGGAGACCTGGACGTGGTGGCGAGCGCGGAGGGCCGCCTCGTCTACCTGGAGATGAAGTCCTCGCCGCCCAAGCACCTGGCGCCGGACGAGGTGGGCGCGTTCTTCCGCCGCGTCCGCGCCCTGCGCCCCCACGTCAGCGTCTTCGTCATGGACACCGCGCTGCGGCTCTCCGACAAGGTGCTGCCGCTGCTGCAAGCGGAGCTGAGCGTCCAGCCGCCTCCCCCACCCCGGCGCATCGTCCGCGAGGTGTGGGCGCTCACGCCGCACCTGTACGTCGTCAACGCGCGACAGGACTTGATGGGGAACATCGGGCTGGCGCTGGCGGAGGGCTTCCGCGCGCTCGCGCCGCCCGCTCCGTGAGCCCGCCGGTCCGGGGCGAGCTCACGAAGCCGACTTCAGACGGACTCAGTGCCGGGGGGCACGGGCCTCGCGGCCCCGGGCACGCGCGGCCTTGGAGAGCGCATCCGCGCCCTGCTCGTCCCCGCGCATCCACTCCTTCATCGCCGGGACGACCTGCTTGCTCCACGTCTTGCCGACGCGGACCTTGAGGAAGTCGTTCACCAGCGCGTCCACCATCGCGGAGAGCTGCTCGGTGAGGAACAGCCGCTCGCTGAGCTGGTCATCCTCCTCCTCGCTCATCAGCGCGGGCAGCTTCGCGGCGCGGATGTCGAGGAACTCCGAGTCGATGGTGGCCTCGTACTCCTTCTCGCCATGGGTGAAGCGGATGCGCGCCTGGGCCACCAGCAGGCCCTTGTCCAGCGCGTGCTTCACCTGCTCCGAGTACGGCGCCAGCGTGCCCTTCGCGCTCAGCTCCGTGACGTCGCCCGCCACGCCGCGCAGGATGATGCGACCCATGAAGAGCACGTTGACGCCCGTGCCCTCCAGCTCCACCAGCGCGTCACCCGACTCCGAGCGCCAGAGCATCCACGTCAAGAGCTCGCGGCCCAGGTACGCGCGGCCTCGCAGGAGCTGCTCGCGCGCCTGCCCCTTCTCCACCTCGGCGACGTCCTTCGTCTCCTCCGTGGAGGCGCCGTCGACGCCGATGTCTCCTCGCGCGAAGGCGGCATCCGCCCGCGCCTGCTCACGCCTCGCCATGCACCACCTCCGCCCCGGCACCCGCCGGCAGGTCCATCCCGATGAGCTCCGCGGTGGGCCCCAGGGCCCCCTCGTCGATGCCCGACGCCTGCGCGATGGCCGCCGGCGTCAGCGCGACGAGCTTCAGCCCGAGCGCGTTCTCCAGCGCGATGAGGATCTCCTCCACCACCTTGCGCGACGCGGCCCAGATCTGCAGCTGCTGGGTGTTCTGGTTCCAGCTCACGTCCAGCACGTTGGTGCGGGGCGTGGTGCGCGTGCGCAGCATCTGCTTGATCTGCGCCTTGGCCTGCGTCTTCTCCGCGCGCGACGCGGGGCGGTCGTTCTCCGCCTCGAACTGGGTGGTCCACTTCGCCAGCTCCGCCTTCATCGCGGCGGCGGGGACCTTCAGCGAGTCGATGCGGAACGAGAACAGCGCGTACTCGCCATAGAAGACGCGCCCGACGGAGAAGTCGACGGCGTCCGCGTTCTCCAGCTCCACGAAGCCCGCGGCCCGGTCATCCTCGGAGCGGCGGTCGATGGGCTCGAACGCGTTCGCCTTGAGGCCCCGCGGGAGCGAACGCTTGATGTCGGAAGGCGCTTCCTTCGACGGTTCGACCCGGAAGCGCGAGAAGGTGACGGCACCACGTAGGACTGGCATGGGGCGCGGCAGGATGGGGGGCGCGGGCGACCTCGTCAAGGCACTCCTGGTGCTCTCCTCGGACGGACCCTCTCCGGGATTCTCATGCTTTCTAGAATTTTCTGATGAAGCCCGCGTCTGCGGGCTGTCACCCCTGTCCGGGCGTGACAGCCCCAACGCGTGGACGGCGCCTGGCGGTCCACGCCACCCCACAGGACGCACATGCCACAGCAATCCCGCCCCGCCCCAAGGTGGATGGCCCTGGGCTGTCTATTGTCTCTCGCCGCCACGAGCGCACACGCGGACCCCGCCTCGCTCGCGCTGCTGCCACCGCGAGTCGAGAGCACCACCCAGTCCGCCGAGCAGGTCCCGTCGCGAGGCACGTCGGTGCTCGGCGTGACGGCGAGCGACCCACAGGGCTCGCCGCTCACCTTCACGTGGACCTCCACGGAGGGAGCCCTGGCGCCGCCCGTCCACGGCGCCACCACGAGCGAGGTCACCTGGACCGCGCCGGACTGCCTTCCTCCCAGCAGCGCGCCGGTGAAGGTGGCCATCACCAACGGCCACGGCCTCACGTCCGAGGTGGCCTTCACCTTCAACGTCGGCGGTGACCTGTACCTCGACTACCAGAAGCCCTTCGCCGCCTCGCAGTTCAGTCACCTGGACGGCGTCACCCTCTCCGAGAGCGGCTCGCTGCGGCTCGCGCTGTCGCACAGGCCGATGAGCGCGGAGCGCATCATCTTCGAGGAGCCGGTGTTCCTGTCGCTCCAGATGGTGCGCAAGAGCGCCGTCGCCAGCCACACGCTCGGGTGGATGTACCACGACGAGCTCGTGGCGCGCGGGTACGTCGGAGCCAACGACGAGCTACTCGACACCAATGCCAATGGCATCGCCGACCTGCACGAGGACCTCTACAACGTCGCGCCGCACAGCGGTCCCCAGGCGCGGCCCTACATCGGCGTGAATCCCCGGTGCCCGCGGAGTTTCGTCTCGGGGGGCTTCGCGTACAGCGAGCCGGACCTCGCGATGAGGTCCACCTGTCTTTCGACCTTCCGGCGTCAGCCGCTGGCGGATCCCCGTCCGGGACAGGGGAACACCGCGTACACCACGGACATCGTGGGGCAGTGGACCGTCGACGCCCACCCGAACGGCTACTCGGACCGAGGCCGCTTCGCGCGCATCCCCAACCTGCTCGAGCCCGCGCTGCCGGACAACGACTTCAAGGGGCTGGGCCGGCTCGCCGTCCTCCTCACGGACGACGACGAGGACGCGACCACCTACAATCAGATGGGGCCCGTCCAGGACGGCCGGCTGGCCTTGCCGGATGGCATCCCCGACTATGACGTCTCCGCGTACACGGCCCAGGGCCTGCCGAATCCCCAGAACCCCGACCCCGGCATCACGCCGCGCGACCGGAAGATGACCCTGGGCACCATCGACCGTCACCGGGAGATCGTCTTCTTCCTCGTCACCTACTACGAGAGCAAGCACGCGCCCGCCGACACGGGCATCACGTTCCCCTGCTTGAAGAAGTCGCCGGATGGCAGGTGCGCCCTGTTCCTCCAGTCCCCCGTCTCCGTGTTCTTCTCCAAGGCCGCCTGGAACCTGGACATGGACACGCGAGGCACCAGCCCCGCGGCCGAGTTCAACCAGGGCTGCACCTATCGCGACACCTGCGACCGCGTGCACCCCACGACGCCCACCGCGTGCGCCCTGCCGGGCAACGGGCGGCCGATGTGTGGCTGGCTGGATGACCTGGGCATGCACACGCTGCGCAGGCCCGAGTACGGCGCCATGATGCTCCCCTCGGAGCGGCTGGTCGTCCCCGCCGCGTCGAACGGCGCCATGCCGCACCTGGCCCTGGCCTCGACACCCGCGTACCCGCGGCGCTGGTTGATGGGCTGGGAGGACCTCAATGGCGGCGGCGACCGGGACTTCGCCAACGTCGTGTTCCAGTTGCAGGCGGAGCCCACGGGCCTCGCGCGCGCCGCCTCGCTCGGCGCCCTGCCCCAGGACCTGGACCCGCGCTGCTTCGTCTCGCGCGTGAGGGTGGCGAAGTCGGACGCGTTCGGCCCCTACTGCGCCTCCACGAGCGAGGTCTACGCCTCCTACGCCATCTCCCCCGACTGCAGGGTGTGCTCGGCGGGCACCTGCGTGCCCAACCCGACGCCCACCTGGCTGCATGCGCCCCTGGCGACGGGCGTGACGGAGACGGTGATGGATGTCTCGACCTTCCAGGGCCAGAGCCTGTGCTGGCAGGCGTCGCTCGGCACGCGGGACTTCATGTGCCAGCCGGAGGTCTTCAACGTCGACATCGGCTACGAGTTGACGCGCACGCCATGACGGGAGCGTGAAGGAGGGGGCGGGAGTCGTGACGCCTCGCGGGTCCGGCTCCCACCCCCTCTCCCAGGCACCGCCTCGCGTCCGCGATGAACGCAGACGCGTACCATTGCGACGCGCGATGGCGCATCGACGGGGTTGTCCTCCCGAGCCCCCGCGTGCACCGGGACAACCGGGCACGGTGGCTGCAATCGCCGTCGGGATGGACAACCCCACACGCCCCAACATCCTGCTGCTGACGGTGGACCAGCTCATGTTCCCGCGCTTCGCCTATGGCGCGGGGGGAGGATTCCTTCCCGGCATCAAGGACCTCCTGGGGTTCATCGACGAGGGGGGCGAGGACAATCCCTATCGGAAGTTCTTCCCGGGCTTCGCGGCGCTGCGGCGCAACGCGTCCATCTTCCGCAACCACACCATCGCCGCCTCGGCCTGCATCCCCAGTCGCGCCGCCATCTACACGGGCCAGTACGGCACGCGCACGGGCGTCACCCAGACGGACGGCCTCTTCAAGAGCGGCGACGCGGCGGCCTTTCCGTGGCTCGTGCCGGAGGGGATTCCCACCATCGGCCACTGGTTCCAGAAGGCCGGCTATCACACGCACTACTTCGGCAAGTGTCACTTCGCCAATCCGCCCGAGCACTCGCTGAAGCGGCTCGGCTTCGACGACTGGGAGCTGTCCTATCCGGAGCCCCACGGGTCCTCGGTCAACAACCTGGGCACCTTCCGGGACGTGGGCTTCGCGGACCTCGCGTGCACCTTCCTGCGCAGGATGGGCCTGGGGCAGCCCTACAACCGCGCGCTGGCCGAGCAGGCCTATGCGGCGCCCCGCGCCGACGGACCGTCGACGACGCCGCAGCCGTGGTTCGCCGTCGCGTCGTTCACCAACCCGCACGACATCGCGACGTATCCCATCCTCCCCAGGCAGATGGACCCGGACGCGCGTCCCGTGGGCCCCCTGCTCGTGCCCGGTCAGCACAGCCAGTCGGCGACGCCCGTCGCGGGCAGCTGGACGCTCCCGCTCAATCCGATGGGCTTCCCGCAGGAGAACTCGCACCTGCCGCCCAACGTGCATGACTCGCTGGCCAACAAGCCCACCTGTCAGCGCGACTACGCGTACAAGATGGGGCTCGCGCTCGCGGCGAAGACGGGGCTCGCGATGCACCAGGCGAAGGAGTCCATCGACCCCGTCGCCGTCACGCTCAACTCGGGCATCCCCTTCCAGCTCACCGCCGCCCCGGACGAGTCCACGCTGCGCTTCAACCAGTACTACACCTGGCTCATCCACCTGGTGGACGGACACATCGAGCGCGTGCTGCGCACGCTCGATGAATGTGGCCTCGCGAAGAACACCATCGTCGTCTTCCTCTCGGACCACGGTGAGTACGCCGGCTCCCACGGCTACATGATGGAGAAGTGGCACACCGCCTATCAGGAGGCGCTGCACGTGCCGCTCGTGGTGCGGATGCCGCTGGAGAAGGAACGTCCCCAGACGCGTCAGCACGAGGCGCTCACCAGCCACGTGGACGTGCTGCCCACGCTGCTGGGGCTCGCGGGCCTGTCATCGGGAGAGGTCGACGCCATCCGCACGGACCTGCGCCTGCATCACCCCGTGCCGCCGTTCGTCGGCGCGGACCTGAGCCCGCTGGTGCAGGGCACCGCGGACACGGTGACGGAGCAGGACGGGACGGCCCGTCAGGGCGTGCTCTTCATCACGGACGACGAAATCACCGAGCCCCTGCCGCGCACCGGCGACCCGCACCAGATTCACGACGAGGCCATCTACTCGGTGTTCGTGCGCTCGGTGGAGGCGCTTCGCGAAGGCACCACGCGCGCGGGGCATCTGCCGTGGCTCGCGCCGGGGCCGGTGTGCCAGCCCAACCACGTGCGCTGCGTGCGCACGCCGCGCTGGAAGCTGTCGCGGACGTTCGACCCGTCGGGCGAGCACGCGGACCAGTGGGAGCTGTATGACTTGCAGAATGACGCGCTGGAGCTGGAGAACCTGCTCGTCTTCGACGGCCCGTTCCCCACCCTCGTCCCCAAGCTGCCCCCCGGGCTCTCCCCCGGGGAGGTCGAGTCCGCCGCGCGCGAGACGCACGCGCTGCTCCTGAAGTACGAGGCGGAGAAGCTGTCGCCCTGGCCCGCCTCGTAGTCACTCGGACGCGGCGGCGGCGCCCACCGGCTCGAGCTCGGAGTAGACGCCGTCCTCGAGCCGGTGGCGGGTGACCCCCTTCGTCGACTGCTCGGCGCCGGACGCGTCCGCCCGACAGGTCACCGGGCCGGGTCGGATACCGGACGGCCGGGGTGCCGCAGCGACCCGCGGGGCCCGTCGCGCCACATGACACCCCAGGTCGTGGGCGTTAGCGTGGCGCCCGTGATGAGCCGCGCCCTCTCCTTCTGTCTCGTCCTGGCCGCCGCCGCCCTGCCCGTCGGCTGCCGTCACACCCGACATCCCGCGACGCCCACCGTGAGCTCGGTGGCGAGCTCGCTCTTCGCCACGCTGGAGGACGAGGGTGCGCTGGCGAGCGCCTTCGTGCTGGACGCGACGACGGGCGAGCCGTTGTATGCCCACCGCGAGCACGTGCGGCTGCTCCCCGCGTCGACGATGAAGGTCGTCTCCACCGCATCCGTCCTCTCCGCCCTGGGCGCGGACTATCGCTTCCAGACGCCGGTGACGCTGGAGGGCACGCTGACCGACGGGCTGTTCCTCGGCGACCTCGTGGTGGACTCGTCGGGAGACCCGTCCCTGGGCTCGTGGCGCTTCCCCGAGACAGCGCTCGCCTGTGAGCAGGTGGCCGACGCGCTCCAGGCGAAGGGCGTGCGGCAGTGGAAGGGACAGGTGCGCGTGCGCGGCATCGACGACGACGTTCCCTTCGGCCCCGGCTGGGCCTGGGATGATGTCGCGTACGCCTACAGCGCGGCGCCCACGCCCTTCGTCTTCCGCGAGAACGTGGTGGACCTCGCGCTCTCCCGTCCCGAGGGCGCGGACTGCGCGCAGCCGCCCCACGTCCAGCTCACGCCCGCCTTCGCCACGCTCTCCACCGTCGTGCGCGTGGACCCGAACGCGGAGCGCGCCAACCTCTCCTGCACCCGTCAGCGCGGCGCTCCGGGCGTTCGCTGTGTGTGGCGCTCGCCCGTCAACCAGTGTCCGCGCACGGCCAACGTGCGGCTCTCCGTGGACGAGCCCCAGGTGCTCTTCGCCGCGTGTGTCGAGGAGGCTCTGCTCAAGCGAGGCGTGCCGCGCCTGCCCTTCACGCTGGAGGCCCCCGCCCCCTTGCGTCCGCCCGTCCCCGAGCCGCTCGTCACGCTGGCCAGCCCGCCCCTGTCCGAGCTGGTGAAGGTCACCAACAAGGAGTCGCTCAACCTCTATGCGGAGCGGCTGGGCCTGCGCTTCGCCCGTGAGCGCGGCGGCGCGGAGGGCTACGCGAACCTGCGCACCGCGCTGGCCGAGGAGCTCACCCGCCGAGGCATCCCCGCCCGTGATTTGCGCCCCGTCGATGGCAGCGGCCTGTCGCGCTACAACCTGGCCACCGCGCGGGGCTTGGCGCGCGTGCTCTTCACCAGCCTGCGCGAGCCGTATGGCGCGGCGCTGGTGGACAGCCTGCCCGTGGCGGGCGTGGACGGCACGCTCGCCAACCGCCCGGTGACGCCCGTCACCGCAGGCCGCATCCGCGCGAAGACGGGCACCCTGTCCGGACAGAAGTGCTTCGCGGGCGTGGTGGAGCGCCCCGGGGACGCCGAGCACCCGCGCGTCGTCTTCGCGCTGATGCTGGGCAACATGGACGAGGCCACCGCGCTGCCCGCCAACGAGGCGTTCGACCGCTTCGCCGCGGCCCTCGTGGAGCTGCCGCTGCGCGCGCCATAGAAGGCGGGAACGGCCGGTATTCCCGGCGCGCCTGACGCGCCGCGCGCCTGGAGGCAATCCGAGGCAACACCCGGCCCCTCGCGGCATTCCCCTGGCCGGAACCCACCCCAGGAGGTGGGAGGACATGGCAGGCTGCGGCCCGCCAAATCCCCCTTCCGAGGTGTGAACATGAAGCTGAGAACCGCGATGGCCGCGGCGGCGCTGATGCTGCCCCTGGCGTCCCTGGCCGCGGCCAAGGGCCCCTCCAAGCCGCCCGCCACGGAGAAGAAGGACGTCGTCGACACCTACCACGGCACGGAGGTCAAGGACCCGTACCAGTGGCTGGAGGCCACCGACGACGCGAAGGTGAAGCAGTGGAACGACGCGCAGAACGCCCACACGCGCGCCATCCTCGACAAGCTGCCCGGCCGTGAGCCGCTGCGCCAGCGCATCTCCGAGCTGCTCGGGTGGAAGTCCCCGGGCTACGGCGCGCTGACCGAGGCGGGCGGCACGCTCTTCGTCATCAAGTTCCAGCCGCCGCGCCAGCAGCCGTACCTGGCGGTGCTCGGCTCGGTGGAGGACCCGTCCAAGGAGCGCGTGCTCCTGGACCCGATGGTGCTGGACCCCAAGGGCCACACCACCATCGACTTCTTCGAGCCCACGCTGGACGGCAAGAAGCTGGCGGTGTCGCTGTCGAAGAACGGCACCGAGAGCGGCGACGTCTCCGTCTATGACGTGGCCACCGGCAAGCCGCTGCCCAACGAGGTGGTGCCGCGCGTCAACGGCGGCACGGCCGGCGGCGGGCTCGCGTGGAACGCGGACGGGACGGGCTTCTTCTACACGCGCTATCCGCGCGGCGAGGAGCGTCCGGCCGCGGACCGCGACTTCTTCCAGCAGGTCTACTTCCACAAGCTGGGCACGCCCACCGAGCAGGACACGTACGCGCTGGGCAAGGACTTCCCGCGCATCGCCATGACGGAGCTGGAGACGTCTCCGGACGGCAAGCACATCGCGGCCATGGTCGCCAACGGCGACGGCGGCGAGTACATGCTCTACCTGCACGGCCCCGACGGGAAGTGGGCGCAGGTGACGAAGTTCGCGGACAAGGTCATCCGCAGCCGCTTCGGCCACGACGGTGCCCTCTACCTGCTCAGCCGCCAGGACGCGCCGCGCGGCAAGGTGCTGCGCCTGCCCCTGGCCACGCCGACGCTGGACAAGGCCACGGTGCTGGTGCCCGAGGGCGAGGCCAGCATCCAGGGCTTCTTCCCCGCGAAGACGCGCCTGTACATCAACGAGCAGCTGGGTGGCCCGTCGCAGGTCCGCATCGTGGACCTGAAGGGCAAGGACCTGGGCCTGGTGCCCACGCCGCCCGTGTCCTCCACCGGCGGCCTGGTGAGCGCGGGCGGTGACGACGTGTACTTCAGCAACGTCAGCTTCGTGCAGCCGCAGGCCTGGTACCGCTTCTCCGCCAAGGACGGCCAGGTGACGAAGACGGCGCTGGCGCGCACGGCGCCGCTGGACATGAGCGACGTGGAGGTGGTGCGCACCGAGGCCACGTCCAAGGACGGCACCAAGGTTCCGCTCTCCATCCTGAAGAAGAAGGGCACGAAGCTGGACGGGAAGAACCCGACGCTGCTCACCGGCTACGGCGGCTTCAACATCTCCATCTCCCCGGGCTTCAACGCGCTGGCGGGCCTGTGGCTGGAGCAGGGCGGCGTCTACGCGGTGGCCAACCTGCGCGGCGGCTCGGAGTTCGGCGAGAAGTGGCACGCCGAGGGCTCGCTGACGAAGAAGCAGAACGTGTTCGACGACTTCCACGCGTGCGCGAAGCTGCTGGTGGACCAGAAGTACACGCAGCCCAGGAAGCTGGCCATCCAGGGAGGCAGCAACGGCGGGCTGCTCATGGGCGCCGTCGTCACGCAGCACCCGGAGGCGTACGGCGCCGTGGTGGCCCGCGTGGGCCTCTACGACATGCTCCGCTCGGAGCGCACGTCCAACGGCCAGTTCAACGTCACCGAGTACGGCTCGGTGAAGGACCCCGAGCAGTTCAAGGCGCTCTTGGCCTACTCGCCCGTGCACAACGTGAAGGACGGCGCGAAGTACCCGTCCGTGCTCTTCACCTCCGGCGCCAATGACCCGCGCGTGGACCCGTTCCACTCGCGCAAGATGGTGGCGCGGATGCAGGCGGCCACGTCGACGAAGAACCCCATCCTCCTGCGCGCCGACGCGGAGACGGGCCACGGCGCCGGCACGCCGCTCAACGCGCGCATCGAGGAGGAGGTGGACGCGTACTCGTTCATCTTCAGCCAGCTGGGCGTGAAGTACCTGCCGCCCGCGAAGAAGGTGGCCGCGCCGAAGCCGCAGTAGTCACAGCGTCGTCGTGCACAGGGCCCGCCGCGGGTCCGGGACTGTTCTTCCGGACACGTGCGCGGGCCTCGACATGTCCGGGGTGCACTGTCGCCTGGAGTGGCCACGGGCACGCGTGCCACCATGCGCGGCATGTCCCCCACCCCGCTCGACGCCCTCACCACGCCCGCCGCCCTCGTGGACCTGGACCGCGTGGAAGCCAACCTGCGCCGCGTGGCGGACTACACGCGCCAGCACAAGCTCCACTGGCGGCCGCACACGAAGACCCACAAGACGGCGGAGCTCACGCGGCTGCAGCTCGCCTCGGGGGCCGTGGGCGCCACGGTGGCCACCGTGCGCGAGGCCGAGGTCATGGCCACCGTCGCGGACGACGTGCTGCTCGCCTACCCACCCGTGGGCCCGGCGCGACTGTCGCGGCTGATGGCCCTGCCCTCGCGCACGCGCCTCACCGTGGCGCTCGACTCCGCCGAGGCGCTCGATGGGCTCGGCCGCGCGGCGCGAGAGGCCGGGCGCTCCGTGGGCGTGCTGGTGGAGCTGGACTTGGGAATGCGGCGGGTGGGCGTACAGACGCCGGCGGACGCGGTGGCGCTGGCGCGCGCGGTGGCGGAGACGAAGTCCGTGGCGTATCGCGGCGTCATCTTCTATCCGGGCCAGGTGCGCGCACCGGTGGAGCAGCAGGACGCGGCGCTCGCGGACCAGCGCGCGCGACTGGGCGCCTTCCTGGACGCGCTCTGGGCCGAGGGGCTCGAGCCCGAGGTGGTGAGCGGCGGCTCGACGCCCATGCTGTGGCGCTCGCACGAGGTGCCGGGCCTGACGGAGATACGCCCCGGAATCAACGTGCTCAATGACCGCAACACGGCCTCGCTGGGCGCGTGCGCCTGGAGCGACTGCGCCTTCTCGGTGCTCGCCACCGTGGTGAGCACCGCCGTGCCCGGCCAGGTGGTGCTCGACGCGGGCTCCAAGGCCCTGGCCAAGGAGGAGGGCCTCGCGCCCTCGGGCGGCTACGGTGCGCTGCTGGACAGGCCGGAGCTGGTGGTGCGCAGCGTCTCCGAGGAGCACGGCCTGCTCGACGTCTCGTCCACGTCGTGGCGGCCGCGCGTGGGCGAGCGCGTGCGCGTGGTGCCCAACCACGTCTGCGCCGCCGTCAACCTGCACGAGCGGCTGCACGTCCTCAGCAAGGACACCGTGATGGAGACCTGGGAGGTCGCGGCGCGCGGCTGGTGAATCAGCCCGGCACGCGCACGACGTCCAGCCGCTCCAGCTCCCGCGTCAGCAGCGTCTCCAGCTCGCGGATGTTCCGGTAGACGATGCAGCGGTACGACGCGACGTCGAAGCGCAGCTCGCGCACGTCGCGCACCAGCAGCAGCGTGGGCCGCCCCTTGCCCCACGCGTAGCCGACCTCCAGGTACACGTTGGGGTTGGCCAGCGACAGGTCCGCGATGACGACCTTCGCCGTGTCGATGCGCTCCTTGATGCGCTGGATGATGGGCCCGTCGAACACGTCCTGGTCCACGCGCTCGCACAGCATGCCCGCGGCCTTCACCGGCCCCTGGATGCCGTAGTGGAACGTGTCCTCCAGCTCCGGCGTGAAGGGCATCGCCACGAAGGCGTGGGGCTTCGCGCTGGACACCGTGCCCGCGCTCGCCATGGAAGGCGCCTGCACGAAGCCGCGCTCGCGGCGCACGCGGAAACCACCGCCGGGCAGGGGCTCCACGCCGGGCGTGCCCCCCAGCCCGCGCTCCAGCGCCCTGCGCAGCCGCAGCGCGCGCCGCTCGTCCACCTCCACCACCGTGAAGCGCTCCAGCTCCTTGGGCCCCGAGCCCCGCTGGAACGCCTCGATGAGCCCGCCCACGAAGGCGAGCACCGCCTCGTCCTCGTCCAGCCCGTAGTTGGGCCCGTGCACCGTGCTCGCCACGTGCTTGAGCCCGGGCCTGGACTCCATCGCCTTGAGCGCGCGCAGCGCGAACTGGCGGATCTCGTGGTAGCCGAACTCGCCCAGCCGCACCGTGCCCACGAAGAGCGCCAACGGTGAGCCCAGCGCGCCGTGCGTCTCCACGAAGCGGTGCTCCCCGGGCAGCACCGACACCTGCGTCGGTGGCACCCCCACCACCTCCAGCAGACGCACCGCCTTCCCGGCCGCGCCGTACAGCTTCTGTGCAAACTTGAACAAGACGACGTCGGCGGTCGCCTCGGTGACGTCCCCCACTTCCAGCACCACGTCGAGAGCCGCGCTCATCCCTCGGACTGTAGGGCTCCGGACGGGTTGGCCCAAGGTCCGACCCAACGGTCCATTCGCGAACGGGGCCCCCCAGACCCCCTTGGCTCTAAGACTCTGGGTATGTCCAATCTGAAGAACTCCATTCGCATTGTGATATGGAGCCCTGCACACCCCGGAACACCCGGGGAACCCCACATCCCCTGGGGGGGCCTTCCCGACCTCGAAGCTTCCGGCTCGGGAAAAGTGAAGGAGAGACAGATGGCGAGCATCGGTATCGTCGGCGCCGGCACTGCCGGTCTGCACCTGGGTCTGAAGCTTCTCTCGCAGGGCATCCCGGTCAGCATCTACGCGGAGCAGGAGCCGGACGCGCTGCGCTCGGGTCGCCTGATGAACACGGTGACGCACCACGCGCCCACGCGGACGCGCGAGCGGGAGCTGTGGGTGGACTTCTGGGGCGCGCCGGAGCTGGCGATGAACCGCTGCGCCATCCACGTCCACGGGCCGGAGCTCATCAGCCTGAGGGGACGGGTGGGCGAGCCCAGCCTGTGCGTGGACTACCGGCTGTACCAGCCGCGCCTGGCCGAGGCCTTCGTGGAGCGCGGGGGCCACCTGGAGGTCCGCCCGGTGGACGCCAGGGAGCTGGAGGCGCTGTCGCGCCGTCACACGCTGATGGTGGTGGCCACCGGCCGCAACGGCCTCAACGCGCTGTTCCCGCGCGTGCCGGAGCTGTCCCCGCACACCAAGCCTCCGCGGGTGTTGTTCGCGGCCATCCTCAAGGGCCTGCGCATGCCGGAGCCGCTCGGCATGCACGTCAACCTGGTGCCCGGCCAGGGCGAGGTCTTCGAGTCGCAGATGATCACCCGCCAGGGCCGCGTGCCCAGCACGCTCATCGAGGCGCTCCCCGGCACGGAGCTGGCGGCGCTGATCTCCCGCAAGCGGGACGACGACCCGGCCGCGTTCGACGCGGGCCTGCTGGACATCTTCCGCCGCTTCGCGCCCGCGACGTACGAGCGCATCGACCCGACGGAGTTCGGCGTGCGCGGTCCGCTGGACTTCCTGCAGGGCGGCTTCGCGCCGACGGTGCGCCGCGCGTGGGCCGAGCTGGGCGAGGGGCGCTATGCGATGGCGGTGGGCGACACGCACGTGACGAACGACCCCATCGCGGGCCAGGGCGCCAACGCGGCGTCCGCGTCCGCCTTCACGCTGGCGGTGGCCATCCACGACACGCTGTTGTCGGAGCGCCCCTTCGACGAGACGTTCTGCCGCGACACCGAGGCCCGGATGTGGGCCGCCGTGGCGCCGGCCACCACGTGGACCAACGCGCTGCTCGAGCCGCCTCCCGCGCACGTCATCGACCTGCTGGTGGCGGGCAGCCGCGACAGCCGGGTGGCGGACGCCATCGTCAGCGCGTTCATGATTCCCGAGCGCATCCTGGGCGCGTGCGCCTCTCCCGAGGCCACCGCGGAGTTCGTGATGAACGCGAGCCGCCCGAGCGCGGAGGTGCTGGCGGCCACGGGCGTGCTGGGCTGGGACACCGGCACGCGCATCCGGCCGCTCGCGGGCTGACCGGCGCCCAGAAAGCGTCGTGGCGCGGGCGCGAGCCTTCGCTATCCTCCCGGACCATGCGATTCGCCATCGTCGGTTCGGGAGGAGTGGGCGGCTACTACGGCGCGCGGTTGGTTCGCGCGGGTCATGAGGTGGGCTTCCTCGCCAGGGGTGCGCACCTGGCCGCCCTGCGGAAGAAGGGCCTCACCATCCTCAGCCCGGAGGGCGACTTCACCGTCCCCGTGCGCGCCGAGGAGGACGCCGCCCTGCTGGGCCCCGTGGACGTCGTCATCCTGGGCGTGAAGAACTACGACGTCGCCAGCGTGCTTCCCCAGGTGAAGACGCTGCTGGCCGCGTCCAGGGAGCCCGCGCTGGGCGGCGCCACCGCGGGGGTCGTCACGCTGCAGAACGGCGTGGACAGTCCGTCCGAGGTCGCCGCGGCCGTGGGCGAGGCGGCGGTCATCGGCGGCACCACGTACATCTCCACCGCCATCAGCGAGCCGGGCGTCATCAAGCAGACGGGCACGCAGCACCGCATCGTGCTGGGCGAGGCCTTCGGTGACACCTCGCGCGTCTCGCGGCGGGTGCAGGTCGTGCGGGACGTGCTCGCGCAGGCGGGGCTCAACGCGGAGGCGGTGGCGGACGTCCGCGCTCCGCTGTGGGAGAAGCTCGCCTTCCTGGCCCCCATGGCGGGCTTCTGCACCGCCGCGAGGACCCCGGTGGGGCCGCTGCGGGAAGGCCCCTTCTTCCGGGAGACGTTCCGGGAGGCCGCGGCCGAGGTGCTCCGGGTCGCCGCCGCCGAGGGTGTCACCACCACCACGCGGGCGGACGACGTGATGAACTACATGGACGGCGTCCCCGCGGAGGTGCGCCCCTCGATGATGGTGGACTTCGACGCGGGCAAGCCGCTGGAGGTCGAGTACCTCCAGGGCACGGTGGCGCGGCGCGGCCACGCGCTCGGCGTCCCCACGCCCGTGATGAGCACGCTGTACTCCGTGCTGCTGCCGCACGCGAAGGGCGCGCGCCAGAAGTGACGTCCCGGCAGCCCCCCGGGCGAGCAGGCGCGCGGTCCGGTCCGGATGCAATGATTCGCCCTTTCGCGCATAGAGGAGAGCGATGAGCGAGCCGAACCCCCGTCTACCGCCCGGTGCCCCGTCGTCCGCCCCCCTGGGGCGCGTGGCGCTCCACGCCGTCGCCGCGGGGCTCACGCCCCTCATCCCGGTGCCGTTCCTGGATGACTACGCGCTCTACCAGGTGCGCGAGCAGCTGGTGCGCTCGCTCCTGGAGGAGCGCGGCCTGCGCGCCTCGACCCAGGCGGTGGAGGCGCTGGCGGGCTCCAGCCTGGGGAGGACCTTGGGCGGACGGCTGGCCAGCTACCTCAAGGGGTTGATGCTGCTGCCGGTGAAGAAGGTGTTCCGCAAGGTCTTCTTCGTGTTGTGGGTGAAGGACTGCGTGGACGTGGCCTCGGTGTCCCTGCACCACGGCTACCTGCTGCACCACGCGCTGGAGCGAGGCGACCTGGACGCGCTGAGCCTGCAGGGCGACAAGCCCGCGGCGGTGCACGCGGCCATCGTCGCGGCCTGCGCGGAGGTGGACGCCCGGCCCATCAACCAGGCCCTGCGCCGGCTCTTCGCGAGCAGCCGCGTGCTGATGGCCGAGGCCACGCGCGTGTTCCGGAACCCGGGCAACGTCGGTCCCCGCACGCCGGAGCCCGGCGAGGGCACCGAGGTGAAGTCGCTGTCGGAGCGCCTGCTCGCCCTCCTCTGGGAGGAGCGCGGCTACTTCACGACGCTGGAGGCGCACTACGCGCGCCACCTGACGACGCCCGCCCCACCCCCGGAGATGAAGGCCGCCTCAGGGGCTTGAGGTCGTCGCGCGGGCCGCGCCCTCGCGGATGCGCTGCGAGAAGTCGGCCTGCCCCGCGGCCTCCAGGGCACGCGCGTTGATGAGGTGCCGGGCGCGCACGTCCGCCAGGGGCGCGTCGCGGTCGATGAGGTCCAGCTCGTACGCGAGCTCGTCGGAGAAGGCCGGCAGGAGCGTGCGGTGGTCGTACGGCACCTTCAGCGCGCTCACCTTCTCGAAGTGACGCACCAGGTTGGTGGTGCAGTTGTTGTAGACGGAGTTGTAGAACTCCGGGTGCTCGTGCAGCGCGTTCATCCGCGCCACCATGTCCAGGAAGAAGTCGGAGATGCGCTCCTTCGACGCGTTCACCGGGTAGAGATACACGTCGTCGCGGCGGTGGTTTGCGCGCAGCTGGACCAAGTCCCGTTCGTCACCCACCACGTAGACCAGCTCGAACTGGCGGAACAGCCCGCCCACGGCGGAGAACGTCTCGCCCTTCTCGCGGCGCACCTCCACGGAGAAGACGACGTAGCGCCCGTCCGAGAAGCCGAAGCTCACCATGGTGTGCGCGGCGCCGTAGAAGCCGGAGAACGGCTCGACGATGAACCAGGCCCCCGTCAGCTCCTTCGCGTCGTAGGTGGCCGTGTACCAGGAGGCATCCCAGTCCGTCGTGCTGCGGTAGCGGAAGTCGCGCACGTCGTGAATCGTCACGCGCGAGCCTTCCACATCGGCCCGGGCCATCCGCGCCAGGTCCGGCGCCCATTCCCGCTGGTTGGACGGCGCGTGGGAGAAGGCCCAGAAGTGCAGGCCCGCGCCCGCCGCCACCACCACGCCCACCGCGCCCAGCTTCGAGCCCTTCTTCCAGACGAAGACGGCCAGCCCCGCCACCAGCAGCGCGCCCAGGGCCCGCACCCAGTGCGGCCCCTCCGGCCCCGCTCCCGTCAGCGCGAGCGCGAGCGCGGCCCAGCCGGTGCCGCCCAGGACGATGAGCCCGGTGATGACATTGGAAGCCCCCGAGGAGAATCGCATGTCCCCAGTATTCCTTGCCCCGCCGTCCACCGCCACCCCGCCCGTCGGGCCCGCCCGGTTCTCCGGAGAAGCCGCCTGCCCCCGGGTATCACTTCGCGCGGCGATGACATATGAGAGCCGGGAGGGCTCGGTTATCAGAGCCCTCCGGGTCTCCTGGAGCCGTCGTGTCATTGCTCGCCCTGCTCTTCAAGAAGTCGAAGCTGCCCATCATCCTCGCCGCGTTGCTGGGCATCCTCACGGGAGCCTGTAGCGCGGCGCTCGTCGCGGCGATGAATCAGGCCCTGACGTCCCGGACGGTGGCGGACGCGATGCCGCTGATGCCCGTCTTCGTGGGGCTGGCGGTGGCCGTGCTGGTGCTGCGAATCATCTCCCAGCTCCAGCTGGCTTCCATGCAGCAGGAGGCGCTGCTGGACCTGCGGCTGTCGCTGTGTCGACGCATCCTCGAGGCGCCCCTGCGCAAGCTGGAGGAGGCCGGGCCGCACAAGCTGCTCGCCGCGCTGACCGAGGACATCAGCGTCATCAACAGCACCATCGCCGTCATCCCCGGGGTCATCATCTGTCTGGCGACGCTGGTCGGCTGTCTCGTGTATCTGGCGTGGCTGTCCGGTCCCCTCCTGGGGCTCATCCTGGGCGTCATCGCGGTGGTGATGGCGAGCGTGGCGCTGCCCAACCGCTATGCCTACGCGCAGTTCTTCAAGCGGCGTGAAACCCATGACGCGATGTACAGCGGCTTTCGCACGCTCATCGACGGCTCGAAGGAGCTGCAGCTCCACCACGCGCGCAGCGAGGACTTCTTCAACCGGGACTTGAAGCCGACGGCGGAGGAGGTCTCACGCATCTCCCTGACGACGAGCAAGCTCTTCATCATCACCGGCAGCTGGGGCGGCTTCATGGTGATGGCCGTCATCGGCTTCATCCTCTTCGGCGTGCCGCGCTTCCAGGACGTGGAGATGTCCACGCTGGCGGCGTACGCGCTGGTGGTGCTGTACCTGCAGCAGCCGCTCGACGGGCTGATGAACCAGTGGCCCAACCTGTCGCGCAGCCACGTGGCGATGAAGAAGCTGGAGAAGCTGGGCCTGTCGCTGGAGGACCCGGAGCCCTCCGCGTCCGACGACGGCATGCCGCGCGACTTCCAGCGCATCGAGCTGGTCGGCCTCGGCCACACCTACCGGCGGGAGCTGGACGGCGCCAGCTTCACGCTGGGCCCCATCGACGCGACGCTGCGGCGCGGGGAGCTGGTGTTCCTGGTGGGTGGCAACGGCAGCGGCAAGACGACGCTGGCCAAGCTGTTCACGGGCCTCTACGCCCCCGAGCAGGGCGAGCTGCGCGTGGACGGCGTCCCCGTCACCGCCGCCACCCGGCGCGCCTACCGTCAGCTGTTCTCCGCCGTCTTCTTCGACTTCCACCTCTTCGAGCGGATGCTCGGCCTGGACCACCCTGGCATGGAGGACAAGGCCCGCCAGTACCTCACCCGCCTGCAGCTCGAGAAGAAGGTCCGGGTGGAGGACGGCAAGCTGTCCACCGTGGCGCTGTCCCAGGGGCAGCGCAAGCGCCTGGCCCTGCTCACCTCGTTCCTGGAGGACCGCCCCATCTACGTCTTCGACGAGTGGGCCGCGGACCAGGACCCGGTGTTCCGCGAGCTCTTCTACCGCGAGATGCTCCCGGCGCTCAGGGACCAGGGCAAGCTCGTCTTCGTCATCAGCCACGATGACCGCTACTTCCACCTGGCGGACCGGGTGCTCAAGCTCGAGGCCGGGCAGCTCGTGCCCTCCTCCACGCCCCTGGTGGCGGCCGTGCCCGCATGAAGACAGGGTGATACAGACTCCGACACATCACTCGGATACCTGAGTGTCACGCTTTCAGTGGCAATCCGTGATAATGGTTTTTGTAACGGAGTGACCGCCTGGCACGTGCACCGGACTGAGCGCGGTTCACTCAGGTCCCCTGAATCGAGGTTCTGCGAGTGGTGCTCACGAACGTGGAGCATGCGGAGCTGTATGTGGGCGACGCGGTCCTCTCCGCCTACTACTTCTGCCATGCGCTGGGCTTCCGGATGGTGGCGAGCGGCGGGCCGGAGTCGGGGCTCGCGGGACAGCGCTCCTTCGTGTTGGAGCAAGGCGCAGCCCGGCTCGTCGTCACCTCGGCGCTGGGTGCCGAAGGTGAGGTCGCGGAGTATGTCCGTGCACACGGTGACAGCGTGCGGGACATCGCGCTGGGCACGCCCGACGTCGTCGCCGCGTTCGACCAGGCGGTGCGCCGGGGCGCGCGTCCGGTGGCACGGCCCGCGGTCTTCGAGGCGGCAGGCCAGCGCGTGGTGAAGGCCACGCTCGCCGGGCCCGGAGGCTGGGTGCACTCACTCATCCAGCGGGACACGCCCGGGGGCGCGTTCCTTCCGGGCGTCTACCTGCCCGTGGACACGGGGCCGTCCGGAGGCGCGTCACTGTTTCGCGACGTGGACCACCTCGCCTTCGCGCTGCGGGCGGGCACGCTGCTGGACACGGTGGCCTTCTACGTGGACGTGCTCGGCTTCGAAGAGACCCACCAGGAGGACGTGCGCACCGAGTACAGCGGCATGAGCTCGCGCGTGGTGCAGGCGGCGGGCGGACGCATCTGCTTCCCGCTGCAGGAGCCCGTCTCCGGCACGCGTCGGGGACAGCTGGAGGACTTCGTGGACGCCCACGGTGGCGCGGGGGTGCAGCACCTGGCCTTCCTGGCGGACGACATCGTCCGCGCGGTGGACTCGCTGGGGCAGCGCGGCGTGGGCCTGCTCGACGCGCCTCGGGGCTACTACGAGGCGCTGGAGGCGCGGCTCGGCTCGCTGGGGCCTTTCCCCCGTGAGCAGCTCCAGTCGCGCAACATCCTGATGGACCGCGATGCGTGGGGGGTGCTGCTCCAGGTCTTCACCCGCTCGCAGCACGCGCGGCGCACGCTGTTCTTCGAGGTCATCCAGCGCCACCAGGCGCGCGGCTTCGGCGGCGCCAACATCCAGGCGCTCTACGCCGCCAAGGAGCAGGACGCCACGCGCGCCGTGGGTTGAGCCGCGCGCGGCGTTGCTTCGAGGCGCTTCAGCCGCGCCGCTCCGGACGCATGGGCATGCCGCCCTTGGGCAACAGGGCGATGCCCGGGTAGATGTCCACGCGCCGGCCAGGGATGGCGTGGAAGCGGTAGCGCTGGGAGACCATGGCCAGCACCAGCGCGCCAAACATCAGCGCCAGGTTGTTGCCGATGCAGATGTGCTGGCCCGCGCCGAACGGCAGGTAGGCGAACTTGTGCCGCGCGGCCTTCTGCTCCGGCGTGAAGCGCTCCGGGTCGAACACGTCCGGACGCGGCCAGAACTCCGGATGCCGGTGGAAGACGTAGGGCACGGCGAGCACGGACGCGCCCGGCTCCACGGTGTAACCCCCCAGCGTGTCCGCGTCCTTCGCCGTGCGAAGCAGCCGCCACGCGGGGGGATACAGGCGGAGGGTCTCCTCGAACACCTGCGTCGCGTAGCGGAGCCGGGGCAGGTCCTCGAGCGTCGGGGCGCGGCCACCGAGCACCGCGGCGCACTCCGACGCGAGGCGTGCCTCGATGTCCGGGTGCCGCGACAGGAGGTGCCAGGCCCAGGAGAGCGCCACACCCGGCCCCTCGTGGCCGGAGAACAGGTTCATGAACTCGTCACGCAGCTCCTTGTCCGTCATCGACTCGCCGGTGTCGCGGTCCTTCGCCGCCACCAGCATCGCCATGATGTCGTCCTGGGGGCCGCCGGCCTTGCGCTGGGCGATGACCTCCTTCGCCTTGACGTTGAGCATCCGGAGGGTGCCGAAGAAGTCCGCCCACTTCTTCTTGTAGATGGGCAGCCGCTCCAGCCGCAGCAGCCGCGACATGAACGTCCCCCGGTCGTTCATGATCCACATCATCCGCCCGACGGCCGCCGCCGCCGCCGCGTCCGGCTCCTCCGAGTACAGCGCGCGCGTGGTCATCCGCAGCGACAGGCTCCCCATCTCCGCGGCCATGTCGAACGGCCGCGCGGTGGCGTCCGCCTCCCACGCGGTGAGCGTCCGCTGGACCAGGTCCACCATGCCCGCCAGCAGGCCCGCCAGGCGGTCCCGGTGGAACGAGGGCTGGACGAGCCGGCGCTGGCGCCGCCAGTAGTTCCCCTCGCTCACGAACAGCCCGTTGCCCAGGAAGGGGTCCTCGGACAGCTCCTGCTTCGAGTAGTTGGGCGCGTTCTCGGTGAGGAAGTACCGGATCTGATCCGGATGACTCACCATGTAGGTCGCCGAGGCGCCCGTGTCGAAGCGGACCACGTCCCCATACTTGCGGAAACCCTGGGTGAAGTAACCCAGCGGGTCGTGCTCCTGACGCAGGACATTGAGCCAGACGGGAAGACCCCGGGGGCCGGGGGCGGACGAAGGTGCTTGAGGCGATGCCATGAGGTCTCGCGAGCGAAGTTCTCCAGTTTATCAGAAGAGCCTGACCCCCTGACAAACCAAGGAGTTAGAGCGGTTCGTGGCTGACTAGACATTCCAGATAAAACAAGGGATGAAGGCAGAGGGCATGCTTCACCTTCGACCTAATTTTCCTCACTCACGGCTCCGGACGACGGTGCCGTGCCGGCGTGCGGTAGCGGGCCACTCGCGGCAGAGCCAGGGGCGGATCGGGACAGCGTCCCCCCTGAGGCGCCGCGGCGTTTCGTGTCGTCGCTGTTAGACGCCAGACCCCCACCAGCCACCAGGACGTGAAGCGGTACCGGGACGGCCACGCCCGGGCCCGCGGTACCACCATCGCGAGTCGTCCGCCGGGGAGCACGCATGAAACAGCACCATGAGACGTCCGCGGGGGACTTCCACCACCTCGTGGACCTGCTGTGCCATCGGGCGGGCACCCAGGGCGACGCGCTGCTGTATCGCTTTCTCGAAACGGGAGACGTGGACGGCCCGGTGGAGGAGTGGAGCTACGCCCGGCTGGACGCGCGAGCGCGGGCGCTGGGCGCGCTGCTGCGGGCCTCGGGCTCACCGGGAGACCGTGCGCTCCTGCTGTATCCGCCGGGGATGGAGTTCGTGGCGGGCTTCATGGGCTGCCTGTACGCGGGCGTCGTCGCGGTGCCGTGCTATCCGCCGGACCCGACGCGGCTGGAGCGCACCCTGCCCCGCCTGCGGGCCATCGCGCAGGACTGTGGCGCGCGCTACGTGCTCACCACGAGCTTCATCCTGGAGATGTCGGAGCTGTTCAAGCCGCAGGCGCCGGAGCTCGCCGCGCTGCAGTGGCTGGCCAGCGACGCGGTGCCGGAGTCGATGGCGGCGGACTGGCGGCGGCCGGAGCTGACGGGCGGCACGACGGCGTTCCTCCAGTACACCTCCGGCTCGACGGGCAACCCCAAGGGGGTGATGGTCAGCCACGCCAACATCCTGCACAACGAGGCGCTCATCACCCGGGGCTTCGGGCTGGAGGCGTCGCGCTCGTCGGGGATGGGGTGGCTGCCCATGTTTCACGACATGGGGCTCATCGGGAAGGTGCTCCAGCCGCTGTACCTGGGCTTCCCGTGCACGCTGATGTCGCCCATCTCGTTCCTCCAGCGTCCGCTGCGCTGGCTGGAGGCCATCTCCCACTTCCAGGCGACGTGCAGCGGCGGGCCCAACTTCGCGTACGACCTGTGCGTCCGGAAGGCCACCGACGAGGACCGCGCGAAGCTGAAGCTGGGCAGCTGGGAGCTGGCGTTCAACGGCGCGGAGCCGGTGCGGCGAGAGACATTGGAGCGCTTCGCGGAAGCCTTCGCGCCTTGTGGTTTCAAGCGCACGGCATTCTACCCCTGTTACGGTCTGGCGGAGGCCACGCTCATCGTCACCGGCGGCACGCAGGGCGAGGCGTTCGTCCACGGCGACTTCTCCGCGGACGCGCTGGAGCAGGGTCGCGCGGCGGCGCCGGAGAGCGGAGACACGCGGGCGCGGACGCTGGTGGGCTCGGGCGTGAGCGCGGTGGACCAGGAGGTGCTCATCGTCCAGCCGGAGACGCGCGAGCGGCTCGGCGCGAACCAGGTGGGCGAGGTCTGGGTGCGCGGCCCCAGCGTGGCGACGGGCTACTGGGAGCGTCCCGAGGAGACCGCGCACGCGTTCGACGCGCGGCTCGCGTCGGGCGAGGGGCCGTTCCTGCGCACCGGTGACCTGGCCTTCCTGTCGGAGGCGGGGCAGCTGTTCGTCACCGGCCGGCTGAAGGACCTGCTCATCATCCGCGGCCGCAACCTGTATCCCCAGGACCTGGAGCTGGAGACCGAGCGCGCGCATCGCGCCATCCGCGCGGGCTGCTGCGCCGCCTTCAGCGTGGAGGTGGAGGGCGAGGAGCGGCTGGTGGTCGCGGCCGAGGTCGACGTGCGCGACGGCTTCGACGCGGGCGTCGTCGTGGCCGCCGTGCGCAAGGCGCTGGCGGAGCAGCATGCCGTCCACGCGCACGCCGTCGTCCTGCTCCAGGCGCGCAGCATCCCGAAGACGTCGAGCGGGAAGATTCAGCGCCGCGCCACGAAGGCGGCCTGGCTCGCAGGTGAGCTCGAAATCGTCGAGGCCTCGGTCGCCGCCGCGGAGCCCTCGCCGAGCGTCCCCGAGTCCGCCATCCCGCTCAAGGAGCAGCTGGCCACGGCGGAGGACGGCCAGCGGCTCGCGCTGGTGGAGGACTTCCTGCGCCGGGCCGTGGCGCGCGCGCTGCGGCTGGATGCCTCGACGCTCCCGGGCGACACGGAGCTCGCGGGCCTGGGGCTCGACTCGCTGATGGTGCTGGAGGTGCACGGCCAGCTGGAGTCGGAGCTGGGCGTGGCGCTGCCCGCTGCATTCCTCTGGGTGAGCCCCACGCTGGAGGCCGCGGCCCTGCGGCTCCTGGAGGCGTGGCGTGGCGTCCGGCCCGAGCACTCGCTGGTGGCGCCGCCGCTGAGCGCGGGACCTCGCGAGGGCGAGCATCCCCTCTCCTCCGGTCAGCTCCGCCTGTGGTTCCTGGACCGCCTGGTCCCCGACAGCGCGCTGTACAACCTCCACTTCCAGCTCCGGCTCACCGGTGCGCTGGACACCGGGGCCCTGGCGCGGAGCCTGGATGCGCTCGTCGAGCGTCACCCCGTGCTGGGCGCGGCGTTCCCGGAGGTCGACGGACAGCCCCGGCTGCTGGTGCGCGCCAGCGTGAAGCTGTCGTTCCCCGTCGTGGACCTGCGCTCCATCGCGTCCGAGGCGCGTGACGCGGAGCTGCGCCGTCTGTCGCTGGAGCAGGCGCGTGAGCCCTTCCGGCTGGCCGAGGGCCCCACGGTGCGCGCGTCCCTGGTGACGCTGGGCGAACACGAGCATGTGCTGCTGATGACGCAGCACCACATCGCCACCGACGGCTGGTCCATCGGCGTGCTCGCGCATGAGCTGGCGGCGCTGTACCGCGCGCAGGTGACGGGCGCGGCCACCGAGCTGCCCGCCGTGAAGCTCCAGTACACGGACTTCGCCCGGTGGCAGCAGGGCCTGGGGCCGCTGCTCGACGCGCAGCGCGCATACTGGGGCAAGCAGCTTGCGGGGCTGCCAAGGCTGGAGCTGCCCACCGACTTCCCGCGTCCGCGCGAGCCCGGGTTCCAGGGCGCGCTGCATCACCTCGCGCTGGAGCGCTCGCTCGTCGAATCCCTGCGCGCGCTGGGGCGTCGCGAGGGCTGCACGCTCTTCGTCACGCTGACGGCCGCGTGGACGGCGCTGCTGCACCGCTACAGCGGACAGGCCGACTTCGCCGTGGGCACCGTGGTGGCGAACCGCGAGCGTCCGGAGCTGCGCGGCGTGGTGGGCTTCTTCGCGCACACGCTGGTGCTGCGCGCGAACCTCTCCGGCACGCCGAGCTTCCGCGAGCTGCTCTCCCGCACGCGGCAGACGTTCCACGAGGCGCTGGCGCACGCGGACCTCCCCTTCGAGGAAGTCGTGGGCGCGGCCCGTGCGCCGAGGGGCGGCGCGGACAATCCGCTGTTCCAGACGGCCCTGCTGCTGGAGGCGCTGCCCCCGACGAACCTGTCGGTGCCCGGCATGCAGTGGCGTCCGGTGCTGCCGGTGCCGGATGGCGCGGTGGAGGGCACGTCGAAGTTCGACCTCCAGCTCTCGCTCGCGGAGGGCGCGGACGGCCTCACCGGCGCGCTCGAGTACCGCACCGACTTGTTCACCCCCGCCACCGTGGCGCGGCTGGCCCGACAGCTGGAGACGCTGCTGCGCGCGGTCGTCGACACCGTGGAGACGCGGGTGGACGACCTGCCGCTGCTCGGCGCGGACGAGTCGCGACAGCTGCTGGTGGACTGGAACGACCTCACGCCCGCGAGCACCGAGCACACCTCCATCCACGCGCAGTTCCGGGCGCAGGTGGCCAGGACTCCCGACGCGGTGGCGGTGGCAGGTGACGACGCGACGCTGACGTACGCGGAGCTGGACGCGCGCTCCAACGCGCTGGCGTGGCACCTGCGCGCCCAGGGCGTCGGCACCGAGACGCGCGTGGGGCTGTGCGTGGAGCGCTCGGCCGCCATGGTGGTGGCGATGCTGGGGGTGCTCAAGGCCGGCGGCGCATACGTGCCGTTGGACCCCGAGTATCCCCGCGAGCGACTGGCGTACATGCTGGAGGACTCGGGCGCGCCGGTGTTGCTCACGCAGACGCACCTGCGCGGCGCCATCCCCACGGGCAGCGCGCGCGTCGTCGCGTTGGAGGACCTGTCCCTGACGGAGGGCACGCAGCGGGACACGCCTCCGCCGTCGACCACGGGCGCGGGGCACCTGGCGTATGTCATCTACACGTCCGGCTCCACGGGCCGCCCCAAGGGCGTCATGGTGCCGCACGGAGGGGTGGCCAACTTCTTCTCGGCCATGGACACGCGCATCGGCCATCCGCCCTCGGGCACGTGGCTGGCCGTGACGAGCATCTCCTTCGACATCTCCGTGTTGGAGCTGCTGTGGACGCTCACGCGCGGCTTCAAGGTGGTGGTCCAGGGCGAGGGCGCGTCCATCAAGGCGCCGGCCCGGGCCTCGGCCGCGCGTGCCACGCCGATGCAGATGAGCCTCTTCTACTTCGCGGACGACGCGGAGGCCTCGGCCGGCGACCGTTACAAGCTGCTGCTGGAGGGCGCGAAGTTCGCGGACCGTCACGGCTTCGCGGCGGTGTGGACGCCGGAGCGTCACTTCCATGCCTTCGGTGGGCTGTATCCCAGCCCGTCCGTGGCGGGCGCGGCAATCGCCGCGGTGACGGAGCGCGTGGCCATCCGCGCGGGCAGCGTGGTGCTGCCGCTGCACCACCCGGTGCGCGTCGCGGAGGAGTGGGCGCTGGTGGACAACCTGTCGCGAGGCCGCGTGGGCATCTCCGTCGCCTCCGGCTGGCACGCGAACGACTTCGTCTTCGCGCCCGAGCGCTACGAGCAGCGCCGCGAGCTGATGCTGGAGGGGCTGGACACGGTGCGCCGCCTGTGGCGCGGCGACACGCTGCGCTTCCCGGGCGGCGCGGGTGCCCAGGTGGACGTCACCCTGCGGCCGCGGCCGGTGCAGCAGGAGCTGCCGGTGTGGCTCACGGCGGCGGGCAACCCCGACACGTTCGTCACCGCGGGGCGCCTGGGCTGCAACGTCCTCACCCACCTGCTGGGGCAGACGTGGGAGGACCTGGAGAAGAAGCTGGCCCTCTACCGTGAGGCCTGGCGCGCGGCGGGACACGCGGGCGACGGACACGTCACGTTGATGCTGCACACGTTCATCGGTGAGGACGCCGCGACGGTGCGCTCGGTGGTGGAGAAGCCCTTCCGGAACTACCTGCGCAGCTCCGCGGACCTGATGCGCGGACTCGGCCGCACGCTGGGCGTGGACCTGGACACCGCCACCGAGGCGGACCTGGACCGGCTGGCCGCGCAGGCCTTCGAGCGCTACTTCGAGACGAGCGGACTGTTCGGCACGCCGCGCTCCGTGCGCGAGCGGATGGAGCAGCTGCGCGCCCTGGGCGTGGACGAGGTGGGCTGCCTCATCGACTTCGGCATCCCCGCGGACACCGTGCTGGCCAGCCTGCCGCTGCTGCACGAGGTGAAGTGCCAGGCGGACCGTGACGGCGCGCGCCAGCGCACCGCGCGCTCCATCCCGCTCAACCTGCGTGAGCACGCCGTGACGCATCTGCAGTGCACGCCCTCGCTGGCGCGCGCCCTCCTCGCGGACTCCGAGTCCACCGAGGCCCTGCGTGGCCTGAAGCGGTGGATGGTGGGCGGCGAGGCCCTCCCCTCCTCCCTGGCGACGTCGCTGCGACAGGTGCTCCCCGAGGACGCGCGGCTGCTCAACATGTACGGCCCCACGGAGACGACCATCTGGTCCTCCACGCACGACGTGCGCGGCGAGTCGGGGCCGGTGGTGTCCATCGGCACGCCGTTCCTCCGGACCCGCTTCTATCTGCTCGACGCGCGGCTGCGGCCCGTGCCCGTGGGCGTGCCGGGCGAGCTCTACATCGGCGGCGCGGGCGTGGTGCGCGGCTACCTGTCGCGTCCGGAGCTGACGGCCGAGCGCTTCGTGCCGGACCTGTTCTCCTCCGAGCCGGGCGCCCGGCTGTACCGCACCGGAGACCGGGCCCGCTGGCGCGACGACGGCACGGTGGAGTTCCTGGGCCGCGTGGACCACCAGCTCAAGGTGCGCGGCTTCCGCATCGAGGCGGGTGAAATCGAGGCGGTGCTCAGCGCACGCCCCGAGGTGCGCGAGGCGGTCGTCGTGGCCCGCGAGGACTCACCGGGCGACGTGCGGCTGGTGGCCTACGTGGTGGCGCGCGACGGGCAGACGGTGGACGCGACGGCGCTGCGCGACGCGGTGGCGCAGAAGCTGCCCGAGCACATGGTGCCCTCCGTGGTGGTGGACCTGCCGGCGCTGCCGCTCACGCCCAACGGCAAGGTGGACCGCAAGGCCCTGCCCGCCCCCAGCGCGACGCGGAGCTCACGCGCGGCCTTCGTGGCGCCGCAGGGTCAGCTCGAGCAGCAGATCGCCGACATCTGGAAGCAGGTGCTCAAGGTCGAGCAGGTCGGCGTGAACGACAACTTCTTCGACCTGGGTGGGCACTCACTGCTCATGGTCCAGGTCCACGCGCGGCTCAGGGCGGTGCTCGGTGGGGAGCTGCCGCTGCTGAAGCTGCTGGAATACCCCACCGTCAGCGCGCTCGCGCGTCACCTGCGCCAGGGCGCCACCACGCCGCAGGCCAATCCGGTGGAGACGGCGCAGGACCGCGCGAAACGCCAGCTCGAGAGCCTGAAGCGACAGCAGCAACGGGCAAGGAAACAGGGATAGGTCCGTCATGGGTCGTCGTCACAAGGTGTACGAGGGTGACTCGGGGCTGGCGGTGGCCATCGTCGGCATGGCCGTGCGTGTGCCCGGCGCCGCGGACGTGGACGCGTTCTGGCGGATGCTGCGCGACGGAGTGGAGGGCATCACCCTCTTCTCCGACGACGCGCTGAAGTCCCTCGGGGTCGACCCGTCGTTCCTGGCCAACCCGAACTTCGTGCGCGCCGGGGCCGTGCTGGAGCGCCCGGGCCGCTTCGATGCGGGCCTCTTCGGCTACGCCCCTCGGGAAGCGGAGCTGCTGGACCCGCAGCACCGCGTCTTCCTCGAGTGCGTGTGGACGGCGATGGAGCACGCCGGCTACTCCACGGGACGGCTCCCGGGCACCTCCACGGGCGTCTTCGCGGGCTCGAGCCTCAGCAGCTACCTGCTCTTCAACCTGCTGTCGCGCGAGGAGTTCCAACGGGCCGAAGACACCTTCCCGGCCATGGTGGCCAACGACAAGGACTTCCTCGCCACGCGCGTCGCCTACCACCTGGACCTGCGCGGCCCGGCGCTGACGGTGCAGACGGGCTGCTCCACATCGCTGGTGGCCACGCACCTGGCCTGCCAGTCGCTGCTCGGCTACCAGTGCGACATGGCCGTGGCCGGCGGCGTCTCCGTGCACATGCCGCAGCGCACGGGCTACCACTATCAGGAAGGCGGCATCACCTCTCCGGACGGGCACTGCCGCGCGTTCGACGAGCGGGGCCAGGGCACCCTGTTCGGCAGCGGCGCGGGCGTGGTGGTCCTCAAGCGCCTGGCGGACGCGCTGGCGGACGGCGACACCATCCACGCCGTCATCCGTGGCTCGGCCATCAACAACGACGGAGCCCTCAAGGTCGGCTTCACCGCTCCGGGCTTGAGCGGACAGGCGGAGGTCATCGCCCGGGCGCAGAGCCTCGCGGAGACGCCGGCGGACTCCATCACCTACGTGGAGGCGCACGGCACGGCCACGCCGCTGGGCGACCCCATCGAGGTGCAGGCGCTCGACATGGTGTTCCGCCGGAGCACCGACAAGCGCGGCTTCTGCGGGCTCGGCTCGGTGAAGACGAACGTCGGACACCTGGACGCGGCGGCCGGCGTGACGGGCCTGGTGAAGACGGTGCTCGCGCTGGAGCACGCGGAGCTGCCCGCGAGCCTCCACTACGAGAAGCCCAATCCGCGCATCGACTTCGCGAACAGCCCCTTCTACGTCAACACGAAGCTCACGCCGTGGCCCGAGGGGCCGACGCCGCGCCGCGCCGGGGTGAGCTCGTTCGGCATCGGCGGCACCAACGCGCACCTCATCGTGGAGGAGCCGCCGTTCACCCAGCCGGGCGACGCTTCTCGCGCCTGGCAGTCGCTCGTGCTCTCCGCGCGGACGCAGACGGCGCTGGAGGCCCAGACCTCGGCGCTGCTCGCCCACCTGAAGGCGCATCCCGAGCAGCAGCTCGCGGACGTGGCGTGGACGCTGCAGACCGGCCGCAAGGCCCTGGAACTGCGCCGGGTCATCGTGTGCAAGGACCGGGAGGACGCGGTGCGGGTCCTGGAGACGCGGGATCCACAGCGGTTCTTCACGCACTCGCCCGGCACGACGTCGGTGTCGCTGGTCTTCATGTTCCCCGGGGGCGGCGCGCAGTACCCGGACATGGGCCGTGGCCTCTACGACGCCGAGCCCGCGTTCCGCGAGGCGGTGGACCACTGCTGCAAGCTCTTGCGGCCCAAGCTGGGCTTCGACCTGAAGCCCGTGATGTACCCGGACGCGGCCTCGGCGGAGAGCGCGGGCCAGCGCCTCAAGCGCACCTCCCTGGCGCTGCCGGCGCTGTTCACCATCGAGTACGCGACGGTGAAGCTGTGGGAGTCCTGGGGTGTGAAGCCGGAAGCGGTCATCGGCCACAGCCTGGGTGAGTACATGGCGGCGCACCTGGCGGGAATCTTCTCGCTCGAGGACGCGCTCGCGCTGGTCGTGATGCGCGGCAAGCTCTTCGAGGAGCTGCCCGGTGGCGGCATGCTCAGCGTGCCGCTGCCCGAGTCGGAGGTCCGTCCTCTGCTCGGGGAGACGCTGTCCCTGGCGGCGGTGAATGGCCCCGCGCAGTGCGTGGTCGCGGGCACGGTGGAGGCCGTGGAAGCCCTGGCCACGGAGCTGACCCGCCGCGAGGTGGAGTTCCGTCACATCCCCATCGACGTCGCCGCGCACTCGTACGTGGTGAACCCGATCCTCGACCGCTTCAGCGACTTCATCCGCACCATCAAGCTCAACCCGCCGACGAACGTGCTGTTCCTGTCGAACCTCACCGGCACGTGGATCGACCTGGATGACGCGCTGGACCCGTCGTACTGGGTGAAGCATCTGCGGCAGACGGTGCGCTTCGGCGACGGAATCCGCGAGCTGGCCAAGGACCCCGCGCGCGTCTACCTGGAGGTCGGTCCGGGCCGGACGCTCAGCACGCTCGCGCGGCTCCAGGTCAACGGCCCCTCCGCGCCGGCGGTGCTCTCGTCCCTGCGCCATCCGCAGGACCCGGTGGCGGACGAGGAGCACCTCACCGCGACGCTCGGGCGACTCTGGGCCGCGGGCGTCGAGGTGAACTGGTCGGCCGTGCGCGGCAAGGCGCGGCGGCTGCGCGTCCCGCTGCCGACGTACCCCTTCGAGGGACAGGACTACTGGCTCGCGCCCCAGGCCCCTTCCGCGCGTCGGCGGTCCGCGGCGAACAAGAGCGCGGATGTCTCCAACTGGTTCTATCTGCCGTCCTGGAAGCGCGCCCCGCTGGCGCCGCCGCGCGCCGGGGCCGTCACGCCGAAGGACTGGGTCGTGTTCCTGGACTCCACCGGCGTGGGCTCGGCCCTGGCGATGGCGATGGAGGAGCAGGGACATCGCGTCGCGCGGGTGACTCCGGGCGCGAGGCTCGAGGAGCTGGGCGAGAACCACTTCAGCCTGGACCCGGCGGATGCCGACGAGCCGGGCTTCCTGCTGCTCGCGCTGAAGTCGAAGGACTTCAAGGTGGAGAACATCGTCCACCTGTGGAGCCTGGATTCTCGCGAGGGCGAGCAGGACGCCTTCGGCAACGAGCGCTTCGAGCAGGCCCAGGCGCGAGGGTTCCATCCGCTCCTCCGCCTGACGCGGGCGCTCACGGAGGCGGAGCTCCCCGGCCCCGTGGAGCTGACGGTCGTCGGTCGTCAGGCGCTCGACGTGGAGAGCTCGGATGAAGTCGCCCCCGAGCGCGCCACGCTTCCGGCCCTGTGCAAGGTCATCCCGCAGGAGCACGACTTCCTCTCCTGCCGCTACGTGGACCTGGGCCGTGGCCCGGTGGCGCTCGACACACGGGCGCTGCTGCAGGAGGTGACGAGCACGGCCACGGAGGCTCGCGAGCCCGTCGTCGCCTGGCGCGGGACGACTCGGCTGGTGCAGACGCATGAGCCGGTGCGGCTGGAGGCGGACACCCAGCCCGCGCGGCCCTTCCGTCACCGGGGCGTCTACGTCATCACCGGCGGCCTGGGCGGCGTTGGCCTGATGATCGCCCGCTACCTGGCGCGCCAGCATCAGGCGCGGCTCGTGCTCGTGAGCCGGTGGGGTCTGGAGATGGACCGCGGCGGCCACAAGCGCCACGCGGTGAGGGAGCTGGAGGCGGCGGGCGCCGAGGTGCTGCTGGCTCGCGCGGACGTGGCGGATGACATGCTGCTCAGCGTCGCCATCACCCAGGGGGCGATGCAGTTCGGCGAGGTGCACGGCGTCATCCACGCCGCGGGCCTCGCGGGCGAAGGCGCCGTGGCGCTGCTCTCCGGATTGGATGCCGCCGCGTGCGAGCCCCACTTCCGCGCGAAGGTGCAGGGCACGTACGCGCTGGAGCTGGCGCTGGCGGGCCGTGAGCTCGACTTCGTGATGCTGGTGTCGTCCAACGCCTCGGTGCTCGGGGGCCTGGGGCTCGCGGCGTACGGCGCGGCGAATGCCTTTCTCGACGCGTTCGCGACCTCGCGCTCGAAGCAGGGGCTGACGCGCTGGGTGAGCACGAACTGGGATGGGTGGCCCTCGGTGGACGAGGAGTCCCGTGAGACGAAGACGAGCCTGGACGCATTCGCCATGACGGAGGACGAGGCCGTGGAGGCCTTCCGCCGCGTCGCGGAGTCCTCTCTGGGCGGGCAGGTGGTGGTCTCCACCGGAGACCTGGAGGCGCGCGTGGCGCGCTGGTTGAAGCGTGAGGGTGGGCAGAAGAACCAGGACACCTCGGGCGGCGCGACGCACGAGCGGCCGCAGCTGGGCACCGAGTACGTGGCGCCCACCGGCGACCTGGAGCTGGCCCTGACGAAGGTGTGGCAGGAGCAGCTCGGGCTGTCGCGGCTGGGCATCCATGACAACTTCTTCGACCTGGGCGGCAACTCGCTCCTGTGGCTCAAGATCGTCGGACGGCTGAAGCGGGAGCTGGGGCGCGAGGTTCCCCTCACCTCCGTCTTCGAGGCGCCCACGGTGGCCGCGCTGGCGAAGAAGCTGGGAGCGCTCGGCGCCCCTTCGGACCCGCCCGGGTTCGAGTCGAGTCAGAACCGTGGAGCCGCGCGACGCGAGCGGCGCAGCCGCCGTGAGTGAAGGAGCGGACGCCGTGGACGTGAAGCAGCCGTCAGACATCGACGACGCGGACCTCGCCATCATCGGCATGTCCGGGCGCTTCCCTGGCGCGCGGAGCACGGCCGAGCTGTGGGCGAACCTGCGCGGCGGCGTGGAGTCCATCCGCTTCTTCACGCCCGAGGAGAGCCTCGCCGCGGGCGTCGCTCCGGAGCAGGTGGAGGACCCGGACTTCGTGCGCGCCGCCGCGGTGATGCCCGAGCCCGAGTCCTTCGACGCCGCGTTCTTCGACATGCCGCCCCGTGAGGCGGAGCTGACGGACCCCCAGCACCGCGTCTTCCTGGAGGTCTGCTGGGAGGCGCTGGAGCACGCGGGCTACTCGCCGCGCGACTTCCCGGGCGCCATCTCCGTGTACGGCGGCGCCACGCTCAACACGTACCTGCTGATGAACCTGGCGCGCAACCCGCGCGTGCTGGAGTCGGTGGAGCCGGTGCAGGTGAACATCGGCAACGGCACGGACTTCCTGGCCACCCGCGTCTCGTACAAGCTGAACCTCCGGGGCGCGAGCCACGCGGTGCAGAGCGCGTGCTCGACGTCGCTGGTGGCGGTGCACCTGGCCTGCCAGAGCCTGCTCAACGGCGAGTGCGACATGGCGCTCGCGGGCGGCGCCTCCGTCAACGTGAGCTTCCTCCATGGCTATCGGCACGTGGAGGGCGGCATGGCGTCTCCGGATGGACGCTGCCGGCCCTTCGACGCGAAGGCGCGAGGCACGCTGTTCGGCAGCGGCGCGGGCGTGGTGGTGCTCAAGAAGCTGAAGGCCGCGGTGCGCGATGGCGACACCGTGCACGCGGTCATCAAGGGCTCGGCCATCAACAACGACGGCTCGCTCAAAGCGGGCTACACCGCGCCGGGTGTCGAGGGGCAGGCACAGGTGGTGGCCGAGGCGCTGGCGGCCTCGGGGCTGGAGGCCGACGACATCGGCTACGTGGAGGCGCACGGCACCGCGACGCCGCTGGGTGACCCCATCGAGGTGGAGGCGCTCACCCGAGCCTTCCGCGCGTCCACGCAGCGACGGCGCTACTGCGCGCTCGGCTCGGTGAAGGGCAACCTGGGCCACCTGGACGCCGCGGCCGGCGTCACCGGCCTCATCAAGGCGGCGATGGCCGTGAAGCACGGCGAGCTGCCGCCCAGCCTCCACTATGAGCGGCCCAACCCGGCCATCGACTTCGACAACAGCCCCTTCTACGTCAACGCGACGCTCAAGCCGTGGCCCGCCACCGCCATGCCTCGCCGCGCCGGGGTGAGCTCGTTCGGCGTGGGCGGCACCAACGCGCACGTCGTCCTGGAACAGCCGCCGCGTCCGCTCGACAGCGCGACTCCGCGCCGCGCGTGGCAGTTGCTCCCGGTGTCGGCCCGCACGCCCTCCGCGCTGGAGGCGAGCACGCAGCGGTTGGCGGAGGCGCTGAAGAGTCTCCCCGACGCGAAGCTCGCGGACGTGGCGTGGACGCTCCAGGCGGGTCGTCAGCGCTTCTCGCACCGCCGCTTCATCCTCGCGCGCGACGTAGGCGACGCGGTGGAGGCGTTGACCCGGACTCCCGCCGAGCAGTCAGCCCCCGAGTCCCTGGACAGCGTGGACCGGCCGGTGGCGTTCCTGTTCCCCGGCCAGGGCTCGCAGCACGTGGGCATGGGCCGCGCGCTGTACGACGCGGAGCCCGTGTTCCGGGCAGAGGTGGACCGGTGCGCGGCGCTGCTGGTTCCGCACCTGGGCGGCAAGGACCTGCGCGACGTGCTGTATCCGAAGTCCGGCACGCCGGAGGAGAACGAGCGCACGCTGGCGAGGACGGAGCTCACCCAGCCCGCGCTCTTCGTCCTCGAGTACGCCACCGCGCGCTTGTGGATGTCCTGGGGCGTGAAGCCCGCGGCGATGCTCGGCCACAGCATTGGTGAGTACGTGGCCGCGTGCCTCGCGGGTGTCTTCTCGTTGGAGCACGCGCTCCAGCTGGTGGCGGCGCGTGGACGGCTGATGCAGTCGCTCCCGTCCGGGGCGATGCTTGCCGTGCCGCTGAGCGAGGACGAGGTGCGCCCCTACCTGGGCACCGAGCTGAGCCTTGCCGCGGTGAACTCGCCCATGCAGTGCGTCGTCTCCGGGCCGCATGAGGCGGTGGAGCGCGTGCGCCGCCTGCTCGAGGAGGCCGGCGTGCGCAGCCACGTGCTCGCCACGTCGCATGCGTTCCACTCGTCGATGATGGACCCCATCCTCGACGCCTTCACCGCTCGCGCGGCGGCCATGCCGCTGCGGCCGCCCACCCTGCCCTTCGTCTCCAACGTCACCGGGACGTGGATCACCACCGAGCAGGCGACGAGCCCGCGTTACTGGGCACAGCACCTGCGCGGCGCGGTGCGCTTCGCCGATGGGCTCCACGCCCTGCTGTCGGACCCGAAGCGCGTGTTGCTCGAATGCGGCCCGGGACAGGTGCTCAGCAGGCTCGCGCGGAGACATCCGGACACCGTCGCGTCGCGCCCGGTGCTCGCGTCCATGCCGACGTCGCAGGACACCGTCGCGCCGGGCGCACCACCGATCGCGTATTCGACGCTGGGCGGCCTCTGGCTCGCGGGCGTCACCATCGACTGGAAGGGCTTCCACGGCGAGGAGCGACGCCAGCGGCTCCCCCTCCCCACCTACCCGTTCGAGCGTCAGCGCTTCTGGGTGGAGCCGGAGACGCGGAGCACGCCGTCCTCCGAAGCGAAGCGCACGCCCGTCGCCACGGAGGCCGCCCTCGTCCAGGAGCCGATGGAGCGCTGGTTTCATGTGCCGTCCTGGAAGCGCGCCCCGCTGTCGTCCTCGCTCGTCGCGCGAGAGGCCACGCCTCGCGTCTGGCTGGTGTTCGAGGACGAGGCCTCTCCCACCGACGCGCTCCTGGCTGCCGCCCCTGGTGAGGAGCGGCGAGTCCTCCGCGTGCGCCCGGGTACGGCCTTCAGTCGCACGGGGGACTCCGAGTTCACCATCGCGCCCGGCTCGCTGTCGGACTTCCGCGCGCTGCTCGGCGCGCTGCGTGACGCGGGCCTGCTGCCCGACGCCGTGCTGCACCTGTGGAGCCTCACGCCCGGGCTGCCCACGTCCTTCGCGCAGGCGCAGGCGAGCGGGTACCACTCGCTCGTCGCCCTCGCGCGTGCCCTCGTCGAGCACGCCCCCGAGAAGCCCTGCTCCATCTGGGTGGTGACCAATCACGTCCACGAGGTGACGGGCGACGAAGCCCTCTCGCCGGACAAGGCCACGGTGCTGGGCCCCTGCCAGGTCGTCTCGCAGGAGCAGCCGTTCCTGCGCTTGCGCCACATCGACGTGGTGACGGACGCGGACTTCAAGCTGCCCCCCGCGAGCCTCCAGTCCCTGCGCGCGGAGCTGCGCTCGACGGCTCTGGACACGGTGGTCGCGTTGCGAGGTCCGCACCGCTGGGTCCGCACGCTGGAGCCGCTGCCGCTGCCCGACGCGACGGGCGCGAAGGTCCTCTCGCGCCCGGGTGGCGTGTACCTGCTGGTGCATGGCCTCAGCGGCGTGGGCGCGATGAACGCCCGCGCCCTCGCGGGCATCTCGCCCGGCGCGAAGCTGGTCTGCCTGGAGCCCGCGGACCTGCCGTCACGCGAGCACTGGGACACGCACCTGTCCCAGCACGGCGAGGCGCATCCCTCGTCGCAGCGCATCCGTCGGGCTCGTCAGCTGGAGAGCCTGGGCGCCGAGGTCACCGTCATCTCCGGCGACGTGACGAGGCAGGAGTCCCTGCGCGAAGCGGTGGAGACCGTGCTGGCGCGCTTCGGTACCGTGCACGGCGTGGTGTACGGGGCCTGGCTGCCGCGCGAGCTGGTGGCGCGGCTCGTCTCCGAGACGGGGCCCGAGGAGAGCGCGTGGCACTTCGATGCGCGCGTGCGGGGACTGGCGCTGCTCGACCAGGTGCTCGGCGAGCGTCCCCTGGACTTCCGCGTGGTGGCGTCCTCCATCTCCTCCGTGCTGGGCGGCATGGCCACCGTCGCGCACACCGCGGCGAGCGCGTGGCAGGACACGTTCGCCCAGGCGACGACTCGCGCGGGGCGGCGCTGGGTGAGCCTGGATTGGGACGTGGTGCGCGTGGAGGACTACGGCGCGCATCCGGGTGCACGCGGAGAGGCCCTGGACCGGCTGGCCATCGCCCCCGAGCAGGGCGCCGAGGCCCTCGCGCGCGTGCTCTCGCAGTCCGAGGGCAGCTGGTGGGTGGTGTCCACGCACGACCCGGTGGCGCGACAGGCCCGCCCCCGCGCCGTCGAGGCGGTGGACTCCGCCACCCCGGCCGCGCGGCCTCAGCATCCCCGGCCATCGAACCTGCGCAGCGCCTATGTCGCGCCCACGACGGAGATGGAGCGCACGCTCACGGAGCTCTGGCAGCAGACGCTCGGTGTCGCGCCCATCGGCATCCAGGACAACTTCTTCGAGCTGGGCGGTGACTCCCTCATCGCCGTGCAGCTCAGTGATCGGCTCAAGCGGCGCCTGGACATCAGCGTGCCCGCCTCCAGCCTCTACGAAGGCGTCACGGTGAAGGCCCTGGCCGCCCTGCTCCAGCCTCCCGAGGCGGGCACGGTGCAGGCGGAGACGGACGAGCGCGAGTCCACGGTGCAGCGCCGCAAGCAGAACCTCCAGCGGCAGCGCTCCCGGCGGCGCTCCGACGACGAGGAAGTGGAGGACGAGGGCTGAGTCGGCCCGCAGTCGACCCTGCCCGCGCACCATGCGAGTCATCCTCACCAACTTCGGGTCTCTCGGTGACGTCCAGCCCTTCGTGGCCCTGGCCGTCGAGCTCAAGCGCCACGGCCATCAGCCGGTGCTCGCCGCAGCGCCCTCGTACGAGGCGCTGGCGCGGCACCACGGCCTGGAGTTCGCCCCGGTGGGTCCCGACCTGAGGGACGCACAGAGCGGCATCACCCAGGCGATGATGGGCAACCCCGCGGTCGCCCACTCCGCCGGAGGCATGCTCCAGCTCTTCCAGCCGCTCGCCGAGGCCGTGCCCCTCATGCTGGAGGACCTGCGCGCGGCATGCCGCAACGCGGATGTCCTCGTCAGCGGACGCGTGCAGCCCGCCGCCCGCATGGTGCACGACCTCACGCACCTGCCCTTCGTGACGGTGCTCGTGGAGCACAGCGGCAGCGGCGGCGGGAGCCCGGCGTTCCAGGCCGCGGTGCGCGGACTGGTGAACCCGCTGCGCGAGTCCTTGCGACTGCCTCCGCTCGACAATCCGCTGGTGGATGGACTGTCACCGCAGCTGGTCCTCACCGCGCTGAGCCGGCACGTGCGTCCGCCCGCCTCGGACGCGCCGGCGCACCACCACACCGTCGGCTACTGCCTGCTCGACGAGCCGGACTTCACGCCGGACCCGAAGCTGGCCGCGTTCCTGGCGGAAGGCGAGCCGCCGGTGTGCATCACCTTCGGCAGCATGACGCACGCGGACCCGGCGGCGCTGACGGACACGCTGGTGGCCGCCGCCGAGCGCGCGGGACGACGGGCCCTCATCCAGCAGGGCTGGAGCGGCCTGGGCCAGCGCGCCCTACCTCCGACGGCGCACGCGCTGGGACAGGTGCCGCACTCGTGGCTGTTCTCGCGGGTGTCGTGCGTGGTGCACCACGGCGGCGCGGGGACCACGGGCGCGGCGTTCCGAGCGGGCATCTCCCAGGTCGTCGTGCCGCACACGTATGACCAGTTCACCTGGGGCGAGGTCGTCCAGGAGCGCGGCTGCGGTGGACCGGCGATTCCCATCGGCGAGCTGAGCGTGGAGCGGCTCGCGACGGCGCTGCGCGCGGCGCACGAGGACACTGGCCTGCGCGCCACGGCGGCGCGGCTGGGCGAGCAGCTCCGCGAAGAACATGGAACGACGAAGGCGCGTCACCACATCGAGGACCTGGTCCGTCGGGTGGGGCTCGCCTCGGACCCGGTGAGCGGGGACGAGGGCGATGAGGACGCGGAAGACGAGGGGCGGCGTCAGCGGCGCAGGAGCGCGCTGAAGCAGCAGCGGGCGAGGAAGGTCGACACTTGAGCGGGACTCGGGAGAGAGACATGGCCACGGATTCGTCCAACGCGGACACCACCGGACTGGAGATCGCCGTCATCGGCATGGCGGGGCGGTTCCCGGGGGCGCGCGACCTGGAGGCCTTCTGGAAGAACCTGCGCGACGGCGTGGAGTCCATCCGGTTCCTGGAGGACGCGGACCTGGAGCCCAGCGCGCTCGACACCGCCGCCGTGCGCTCGGACCCGAACTACGTGAAGGCCGCGGCCGTCCTCGAGGACGCGGACCTGTTCGACGCGGGCTACTTCGGCGTCACCCCCAAGGAAGCGGAGGTGATGGACCCGCAGCAGCGCGTGTTCCTGGAGTGCGCCGTGGAGGCCCTGGAGCACGCGGGCTACGACACCGAGCGCTTCAAGGGCCGCATCGGCGTGTACGCCGGCGCGCGCACGGACACGTACGTCTTCAACCTCTTCTCGAACCCCGCCGCGCTGGGCGGGTTGGACCCGTTCGAGATCGGCCTGGGCAACGACCTGGCCTTCCTCACCACGCGCGTGGCGCACCGGCTCAACCTGCGCGGCCCCGCGTACTCGGTGCACACCGCGTGCTCCACCGCGCTCGTCGCCCTGCACCTGGCCGGACAGGCGCTGCTCGCCGACGAGTGCCGGATGGCCGTCGCGGGCGGCGTGGCCATCAACGTCCCGCAGAACGTGGGCTACCTGTACCAGTACGGCGGCATCGTCTCGCCGGACGGCCACTGCCGCGCGTTCGACGCGAAGGCGGCGGGCACCATCTTCGGCAGCGGCATCGGCCTCGTCGTCCTCAAGCGGCTGGAGGACGCGCTCGCCGACGGTGACACCATCCACGCCGTCATCAAGGGCTCCGCCATCAACAACGACGGCGCCGTGAAGGCCAGCTTCACCGCGCCCAGCGTGCAGGGCCAGGCCACCGTCATCAAGGACGCGCTCGCCGCAGCCGAGGTGTCCGCCGACAGCATCCACTACGTGGAGGCGCACGGCACCGGCACCGCGCTGGGCGACCCCATCGAGCTCCGCGCGCTGACGAAGGCCTTCGGCAACAAGACGAAGGGGCGCCGCACCATCCCCATCGGCTCGGTGAAGACGAACGTGGGACACCTGGACGCGGCGGCCGGCAGCGCGAGCCTGCTCAAGGCCATCCTGGCGATGAAGCACCAGCAGCTCCCGCCCAGCCTCCACTTCGAGTCACCCAACCCGCAGATCGACTTCGACAGCGGCCCCTTCTACGTGAACACCACGCTCCAGCCGTGGCCCCGTGGGCGCACGCCCCGGCGCGCGGGCGTGAGCTCGTTCGGCATCGGCGGCACCAACGCACACGTCATCCTCGAGGAGGCACCCGCCACGCCCGCGTCGTCCGTGAGCCGGCCCTGGGAGCTGCTCGTGCTGTCGGCGCGCAGTCACACGGCGCTCGATACGGCGACGGCGCGGCTCGCGCAGCACCTGGAGTCGCAGCCCGGGTTGTCGCTGGCGGACGTGGCCCACACGCTCCAGGTGGGTCGCAAGGCGCACTCGCATCGCCGGGTCCTCGTCGCCCGTGACGTCCAGGACGCCGTGCGTGTGCTGCGCATGGCCGAGCCCCAGCGCGTCCTCACGGCGACGCACGAGACGAGCCAGCGGCCCGTGTCGTTCCTCTTCTCCGATGCCGGCGCGGGCACGCCGCTGGAGTCGCTCTACCGCTCGGAGCCGGTGTTCCGCGCGGAGGTGGACGCGTGCGCGAAGCTGCTGCGCTCGCCGTTGGACCTGGACCTGAGCGCCGCGATGTATCCCGAGGACGGCAGCCGTCCCTCGCTCCCCGCCCCGCTGGGCACGATGGCGCGCTTCGTCGAGCAGTACGCGCTGGCGCGGCTGTGGATGGCCTGGGGCCTGGTGCCCGAGTCCGTGCTCGGAGAGGGCACCGGCGCGTGGGTCGCGGCGGCGCTCTCGGGAGCACTCCCGCTGGAGAAGGCCCTGACGATGGCGCTGCTCGGGGACCCGAGCAGTCAGCGTGCGGGCCTGACGGGCTCGGGGCTGAAGGCTCCCGAGACGCCGCTGCTCTCCTCCGCGACAGGCGCCTTCGTCACGGACGCCGAGGCCGTGCGCCCGGAGACCTGGCTGGACGCGGCGAGCAACACGTCCCGCCTGGACGATGCGCTGCGCGAGCTGGTGAAGGAGCCCACCCGCGTCGTCCTCACGATGGGGACCCCGGGGGCGCTGGTCGAGCGCGCCCGTGCGTTGGCCGGCACCACGGGCACGCGCGCGATCAGGACCAGCCTCGCGGACTCGCTGCCCGCGCTGGCCTCAGTGCTGAACACCCTGGGCCAGCTCTGGTTGGACGGCGTGGAGGTGGACTGGGACGACGTGAACGAGGACCGTGGCCTTCGCCGCGTGCCGCTGCCCACCTACCCCTTCGAGCGACAGCGCTACTGGGTGGCCCCCGCCGCGCGCGCCGAGTCCACGCAGGCCGTGTCGTCCCAGACGCCGCAAGGAAAGCTCGCGGACGTCGCGGACTGGTTCCATGTCCCCGCGTGGCACCGCACGGCGCCCATCGCCCTGGACCGCAAGGCGCTGCAGGAGCGCCGGTGCTGGGTGCTCTTCGTGGACGGCCTGGGCGTCGGCGAGGCGCTGGCCCGTCGACTGGAGGAGGCCGGGCAGGACGTGGTGCGCGTGCGCCAGGGCGGCGCCTTCATGCGCGACGCGGCGAAGCGCTACGCGCTGGATGCCCGGCTGCGCGGTGACTACGCGACGCTGTGGAAGGACCTGGCCGACCAGGACCTGAGCCCCTCGGTGGTGGTGCACCTGTGGAGCCTGGGCTCCTCGGGCGACGAGCCGTCCAGCCCCGAGCTGTTCCGCAAGGTCCAGGACACGGGCTACTACAGCCTGTTGCACCTGGGGCAGGCGCTCGCGAAGGGCGACACGTCGCGCCCGGTGCGCGTTGAAGTCGTGACGGACCGCGTGCAGGACGTCGCGGGCGAGGGCACGGCGCTCCCCGAGAAGGCCACGCTGCTGGGGCCCTGCAAGGTGATTCCGCAGGAGCAGGAGCACGTCTCCACACGCTGCCTCGACGTCGTCGCCCCCGCGCCCGGAAGCCCGGCGGTGGAGAAGCTCGCGGAGCGACTGCTCGCCGAGCTGAGCCAGCGCTCGCGTGACGCCGTGGTCGCATGGCGCGGCAGCCTCCGCTACGCGCAGACGCACTCGCCGCTGCGCCTGGAGCCCGCCGGCGAGGCTCCCACGCCGCTGCGTGAGCAGGGCGTGTACCTCATCACGGGCGGCCTCGGCGGGGTCGGCCTGATGCTGGCCGAGCACCTGGCGCGCACGCTCCACGCGCGCATCGCGCTCTTGGGTCGCACGGCGCTGCCCGCGCCCTCCGAGTGGGATTCCTACCTGGCCACGCATCCCGAGGACGATGCCGTGGCGCGCCGCATCCTCCGCGTGCGGGAGCTGGAGCAGGCGGGCGCCCAGGTGATGGTGGTGCAGGCGGACGTCGCGGACGCGGCGCGGTTGGAGGCGGCCGTCGCCAAGGTGGAGGCCCGCTTCGGCGCGTTGAACGGCGTGCTCCACTGCGCGGGCGTCACGCAGGGCCCGTCGCTCTACAACCCGCTGACGGACATCGGCCGGAGCGAGTCCGAGACGCAGTTCGGTCCCAAGGTCCACGGCACCTATGCCCTGGAGCAGGTGCTGAGCCGGCGCTCGGCGGACTTCGTGCTGCTCTTCTCGTCCAACGCCGCGGTGCTCGGCGGCCTGGGCTACCTGACGTACGCGTCCTCGAACCTGTTCATGGATGCCTTCGCGCAGGCGCGCGCGGGCCGCACGGGGACGCGCTGGGTGAGCGCGTCGTGGGACCCGTGGCCCGAGGAGACGAAGCACACGAACGTGCGCACCAGCATGGACCAGTACGCCATGACGCCCGCGGAGGGCGCGGAGGCCGTGCGCCGGCTGGTGACGCTCGGCGTGGATGGTCAGGTGGTGGTCGCCACCGGTGACCTGGCGCAGCGCTGGCGGCTGTGGATTCAGCGGGAGACGTCGCAGCCCACCGCGGGAGCCCGCGCGGCCGGCAAGCCGCGTCGCTCGAAGACGCCCTTCGTCGCGCCCGGCTCCGAGCTGGAGAAGCAGCTCGCGGCGCTCTGGCAGGAGGTCCTCGGCGTCGACTCCGTGGGCCTCAACGACAACTTCTTCGACCTGGGTGGCCACTCGCTCCTGGCCACGCGCGTGGCGGGACGGCTGCGCACCCAGTTCGACCTGGACATTCCCCTGGCGAAGCTCTTCGAGGCCGCCACGGTGGCCTCGCTGGCGAAGCTGGTGGCGGACCATCAGGCGGCGCTGGAAGAGGCCGCCAGTCAGGCCGCGCTCGATGAGCTGGCCAACCTCAGTGACGAAGAAATCGAAGCCGAGCTCGCGCGTCGCTCGCGATAGCCGGCCCTGAACCTTTCCTGGACCGGAGAGCCCTGCTCGTCCGGTCCCCTCGAACTTCCCTCCGCCCTGGGCCATCCCCAGCCACCGGAGGACCCGGAGTCCAGCAATGAGCGGTAGTTCCAAGAACCTCGACAAGCTCACTCCCAAGCAGCGCGCGCTGTACGAGTTGCTCCTCAAGGAGAAGAAGGGCCAGCTGCAGGCCTCGTCGGCCCAGGCACTCGAGCGGACCATTCCGCGTCGCGCCAGCACCGAGCCGGCGCCCGCGTCCTTCCCGCAGCAGCGGCTGTGGGTGGTGGACCAGCTCGAGGGCGGCCAGGCGTTCGCCTACAACGTCCACATCACCGTGCAGTTCACCGGCACACTGGACATCCCGCTGCTGGAGCGGTGCGTGAACCAGGTGGTGCGCCGGCACGAGTCGCTGCGCACGGTGTTCGCCGCGCGCGACGACGGTCTCCCCGTGCAGGTCGTCCTGCCGGAGCTGACGCTGAGCATCCCCGTGGAGGACATCTCCGCGCTGGCCAAGGAGGAGCAGGACGCGGAGGTGGAGCGCCGTACCAGCGAGGAGTCCCAGCGCCTGTTCGACCTGGCGAAGGGTCCGCTGCTGCGAGGCAAGGTGCTGCGCCTGGGGCCCGACAACCACGTGGCGCTCGTCACCATGCACCACCTGGTGACGGACCGCTGGTCGCTGGGCGTCTTCGTGCGCGAGCTGATGGCGTTCTACGCCGCGGAGGTCACGGGACAATCGCCCGCGATTCCGGAGCTCGCCATCCAGTACTCGGACTTCGCGGAGTGGCAGCGCGAGCGGATGCAGGGCGAGCGGCTGCGCGTCGAGCTCGACTTCTGGAAGCAGCACCTGAAGACGCTGCCCGCGCCGCTGGAGCTGCCCACCGACAGGCCGCGTCCCGTGCGCCAGACGTACCGGGGCTCGCGTCAGTTCGTCACGCTCCCGGTGGCGCTCACGCGCGCGCTCAAGGAAGTGAGCCAGCAGGAGGGCGCCACCCTCTTCATGACGTTGCTGGCGACGTTCCAGACGCTGATGCACCGTCACTCGCGGCAGACGGACATCACCGTCGGCTCTCCCATCGCCGGCCGCAACGTGCCGGAGTTGGAGTCGTTGATCGGCTTCTTCGTCAACACGCTGGTGCTGCGCAACGACCTGGGCGGCAACCCCACCTTCCGCGAGCTGCTGCGCCGCGCGAAGGACGTGTGCATGGCGGCGTACGCGCACCAGGAGCTGCCGTTCGAGAAGCTCGTCGAGGAGCTGCAGCCTCCGCGCGACCTGAGCCGTCACCCGCTGTTCCAGGTGATGTTCAGCTTCCAGAACACCCCGCGCCAGGACCTGTCCATGCCGGGGCTCCAGTCCACGTATCTGCTCGTGGACCCGGGCTCGGCCAAGTTCGACCTGCTGCTGGAGCTGCGCGAGGACCGGCCGGACGAGATCTTCGGTTGGCTCGAGTACAACACCGACCTCTTCGACGTGACGACGGTCCAGCGGCTGCGTGGGCACTTCTACACGCTGCTCGGCGCGGTGGCCGCCAACCCGGACACCCGTCTGTCCGAGCTGCCGTTGCTCACCCAGGATGAGCACGTCCAGTTGCTCTCCGACTTCCAGGGCGAGCACGTCCGCTACCCCGAGGACGCCACCCTCCACTCCCTCTTCGAGGCCCAGGCC
>NZ_JAIQDH010000024.1:0-162843 GCF_020037095.1 Myxococcus sp. XM-1-1-1 | reverse complement strand
AAGTCCTCAGCGCCGCCCAGTGGCTTCCGCTGCTTTCTTCCGGAGGGGCGCGGCTTCTACCTCTTCGCCGCATCCCGGATCAACCTATTTGGTCAGATCCGTTTGATTCTTTTCGTCCGTCCCGGTGGGCTGCTGCGTTCACCGGTTCGTCGAGGGGCGCGGCTTCTATCACCACCGCGTTCCAGGTCAACAACCTTCGTCGACCTTTTTCTTCCCCCGTTGTTCGTTTCCCCAGGGCCGGAGCGCCAGGGCGACGAGCAGGGGTCCAGTTACTACCTCGTCACATCCCGTCCGTCAAATACCGGATGATCCACCCGGCGGATTTTCCGGCCCGGTCCATTGGGGGAACCCGGGAGGCCCTTGCGCCCCATCCCCGAATCGTCCGGCTCGTCGCTCCGGCTGCCCCTCGACGGGTCAGCTCTCCTTCTGACGGGCCTTCGACTTCTGGAGCTTCTTCATCTTGTCCAGGATGAGGGTGCGCTTGAGCGAGGACAGGTGGTCCACGAAGACGTGGCCATCCAGGTGGTCGATTTCGTGCTGGAGGATGTGGGCGATGCGGCCCTCCGCCTCCAGCTCGTGCCACTCCCCCGTCCGGTCCTGGTAGCGGACCTTGACCTTGTGGAAGCGCGGGCACTTCTCCCACTCCCGGGGAACCGAAAGGCACCCCTCCTCCAGCTTCACGGGCTCCTTCTTCTCCAGCACCTGGGGATTGACGATTTCGAAGGACGTCCCGTCCTCCCGCCCCACCAGCGCCACCCGAAGAGGCTCGCCCACCTGGTTGGCGGCGATGCCGATGCCCTCGGCTTCCTTCATGGACTCGGCCATCTGCTCCAGGAGCGTCTGGAGGGCGGGGCCGAAGTCCGTCACGGGCTTCGTGGGAGTGGTCAGGACCTTGTTGGGCCAGATAACGATTTCGCGAGCCATGGGCGCAATCTGCCATGTGCGCCCCACCTTCGCCGCGCCATTCCGCATGTCCCTGGAATGATGGACCCTGGCCAGGCCCCAGCGCCCCATCCGTCGGGGCCCCCGCCCCGTCGGAGGCCCGCCTCCCAGCGCGGAGGTCCCCAGGTCTGCTAGACCTCGGCGCCATGCACCCGCACGCTCAGCTCCTCAACGACTTCTACTCGGCGTTCCAGCGCCGCGACGCCCAGGCCATGAACGCCTGCTACCACCCGGATGTGGAGTTCACCGATGAGGTCTTCGTCGGACTGCGCCACGCGGGCACCACCTCCATGTGGAGCATGCTCTGCGAGCGGGGCAAGGACCTGGAGCTCACCTTCCGCGACATCCAGGCCGATGACCGCTCCGGCCGCGCCCACTGGGATGCGAACTACACCTTCTCCACCACCGGCCGGAAGGTCCTCAACCGCATCGACGCGGAGTTCGAGTTCCGCGACGGCAAGATTGTCCGCCACCGTGACCGCTTCGACTTCTGGGCCTGGTCACGACAGGCGCTCGGCCCCGCGGGACTGGTGCTCGGATGGACGCCCCTCCTGCGAAACCAGGTCCGCGCCCAGGCCCGGAAGACGCTCGACAAGTACATGCGCGAGCGGGGCACCGCCGCTCCCTGAGCAGCCCACCTCACCGGCCCCGCTCCGGCGCGCCGCTCGACCCAGGGCGCGCCTCACACCGCCGGTGGCCTCAGGGGCGTGACGTCGGGCGCCACCCACGCCGTCCTCGCCTCGGCGGAGTCGAGCGTCTGCTTCCGGTAGTGCCTCGCCAGGAGCTTCGCGTCCAGCAGGTGCGGATTCGCCTCCAGCAGCTGCTCGAGCGACCGGGCCTCGGGGGTGAGCTCCATCGCCACCTGGACCAGCTCCATCCACGCCCGGGTGAGCGTCTCATGGTACTTGCCCGTGGCTCCAAGCGCGGCCGCATAGCGCTGGATGAGCGCTCGCACCCGTTGGAGTCCACGGTCGAACCCCTGCTCCTCGCGCAGGCAGCTCCAGGCCAACCTCAGGTGCTCGCGGTGCCCGAACCGCTCGCCCGGATACGTGGCCGAGGCCACCGCCGCCACGAAGGCCGCGTCCTCCAGCTGATTCCAATCCTCGCTCATGTCGACCGGGTCCTCGTCCGCATTCGCCTCGGGCTCTCGGACGGGTGCTCCTCCCGGTCGACCTCGGCGATGGCCTCGAGCCCCGCTCGCAAGCTCTCCACGTCCTCTTCTCCCAGCTGCCCCAGCACCACCGCCTCCAGGGCCTCCAGGCGCCGGTGCACCCGCGTCGCCAATGTCCGCCCCGGCCCCGTCAGGGAGACCTGGAACGAGCGCCGGTCCTCCGGCCGCGCCTCCCGCTTCACCAGCCGCTTCGCCTCCAACCGGTCCATGTAGCTGGTCAGCGTGGAGCGCTTGTGGCCGAAGGCCGCGTGCAGCTCGCTCAACGACGTGTCCCCCGCCTCCAACAGGTACGCCAGCAGGTGGGCCTCCCCCTGCGAGAGCCCCAGCGGCGGCGCCGCCCCCTCCAGGAACAGGCCGATGCGATGCGTGGCCCGGTGCACCTCGAGAACGAATCTGAGCCGCTTCATGATACTCGCGCAACAATCATTCCGTTTTCGGAATTTCCGAAATCGGAACGAATGTGCCTCCCGGTCCATGCCGGGGCCCGCAGAGGGTACACGGGGCACTCGAGCCGGGACGGCGCTCCCGGGCGCGGGGAGCCATCACCGCGGGAGGCTCCTCCGTGCTCCAGGACTCAGGGCGTGGGGGCCTTGGCTCCCGCCGCCTTGGGCGGTGAGCCCCGGTAGGCGAGGAGCGTGTAGTACGAGCCCGTCGCATACCCCGGCAGCTTCTTCGGGTTGAACGAGCTGGTGCTCGACACCGTGCCGCCCACGTAGCCCGCGGGCATCTCCACCAGCTTCAGCGCACACCCGGCGAGCACCAGGCCCGCGACGGGGACGTCGTTCGACACCACGTTGCAGGTGCCCGTGGCCGCGAAGGTCCCCTCCGGGAGGACGAAGCGCATGTGGGCCGGCACCTGGTTGCCCGGCGCCAGCGGCGTGCCCGGCGTGATTCGCAGACAGGCCGTGGCCATGCCCACGCTCTTCTGCCCCAGGTCCACCCACTTGCCATCCTGCTCGCGAGCGCGCGGCACGTAGATGCCCGCCCCCAGCTTCACCGTCGCCTCGAACGGCGCCGCCGCGCAGGCCGCCGCATCCGCGGGCTTCGTCGCGTCCTCCTGCGTGCGGAACTGGAAGACCTCCGACTCCGCCCGCGCCTCGAACGCACCCGCGAACATCAACGCCACCACTGCGTCGTGCCACCGCGCCATCGGCACCTCCGTCGAGAGTCCACCCTCCTAACGGCGCCCGGCCCTCCCGTCCGGGCGCGCCAGGACGGCTACTGCCAGGACAGCGTGTACTCAGCGTCGAGCGGCCCCGTCTTCTTGCCGCTCACCCGCACCTGCTTGCCACCGACGGCCTCGATGACCGCCTGGAGCACGCCCTCGTGATAGGCCGGCGTCATGAAGTCGCGCTTCATGGAGAAGACACCACTGGTGTCTCCCGTCCACGTCACGCCACGCTCACCGTAGCTCACCGCCGCCTTGTAGCCCGAGTGCAGGTTGCCCAACATGCGCTTCGGGCTGTTCGACGCCAGCAGGAGCAACGTCTTGCCCGCCGCGGAGGACAGGAAGTCCGTCGTCGCCTGCACGCCCATCCGCCGCAGCGCCGCGTCGAAGCCACCCAGCTTGGGCCCCATCACCTGCGCCGCCGTGAAGGCCAGCCTCAGGTACGCCTCCACCGGGTAGTTGAAGAAATCGACGTACTTCTTTTCTCCCGCAGCGGCGAGGCAACGCTGCACCGCGGCCTCGCCATCGAGCACCCTGACCGCGCCAAGTACGCCATTGAAAAACAGTCCTCGCGCGGTGTCGTCGCGCGTCGCCAACGAGACGCGCTCCTCCAGCTCTCGTGCGAGTTGGGGTTCGAGCACGTCCAACTTCAAAGCCATGTCTGCCATCAAACGGTGTCTCCATGGGGGGGAAGGAGGCACCCGAAGTCTACAGCCGAATGAGCTGCGCGCCGTAGTGGATGTTCGCGCCAACGGCCGCCACCAAAACGATGTCCCCTCCTCCGAGGCGAACCCGCCCGCACGCCAGGTCCTCGGCCAACAGGATGAGCATCCCCGCGGCCGACGTATTGCCATACAAGTCGACATTGCAGGCCACCGCCTCCGCGGGTAGCCCCGCGCGCGCCACGAACGCGTCCATCACCCGCTTGTTCGGTTGATGAAAGTAGTACCGCTTCACCTCACCCTTCAGGTCGGGTCGGGGACTCAACACCGCGTCCAGGCACTTCTGCATGTACTCCGGATAGCTGCGCGCCACGCGGAAGCCATCCACCACGAAGGCCATGTCCGCCGGACGCGAGCGCCCCGGCTGGTAGGGCAGCTTCAGCGTCCCGCCGCCCTTGCGGATGACCAGGTCCCCATGCGCGTTGCCGGAGAACGAGGCGAGGATGCCCGCACCTCCCGGCGCGTCCTCCTTCGTCTGGAGCACCACCGCGCCCGCCCCGTCTCCGAACACGTACATGGACAGATAGCCCTGCAGCGTCTTCGCCCGCCCGGGGCCCGGTGGCAGCTCGTCCTGGTACACTTCCCGGTTCACCAGCGGCGAGGTGAAGGCCGACGCCACCACCGCCACCGTGCGGAAGCGGCCCCCGTCCATCATCTTCTTCACCAGGTCCAACACGTACGTCGTGCCGCCGCAGCCATCGTCCACCAGCAGCGCGAACGCGTCCTCGCGCAGCCCCAGCCGCTGGTGCACCGCCATGGCGTCGTGGTTGAAGTGCGGCGCGTCCGGCGTGCACGTCACCACGAACAACGCGTCGAGCTGCTTCGCGTCCACGCCCGAGCTCTCGAGCGCCTTGCGCAGCGCCACCTCGCACATGTCCGTGTTCGTCGCGGGGTAGAAGTGGCCGTCGTCCTCCGGCGGAGGCACCGCGCGCCCCGTCGCCTCGTCGAAGTCCCACAAGAACCGCCGCTCACGGATGCCCAGCTTCTCCTCGATGCGCTCCGCCGGCCACCCGGGGATGGCCTTCGCGATGCGCGCGTTACTCACCCGCCGCGAAGGAACAAATGCTCCGGCACCGACGACACAGACATTGGGTGTCATTCCATGGCCTCGTTTTTTCACAGCCACGCCGGATGGGAGGGATTCCCTGGCCCACTGCATCGAGCAGGATTCACGCCAGATACGAAGCCCTTGAAATGACGGCCTCTCAACCCGGAAGCCGCTTCACTCTTGAAGAGCTTCATGGAGCCACGCGCGCTCAACCCACCGGATTTACAAGGAGGACCGTGATGCTTCAGAAATGAAGCGTCTTGCTGCGGAATTGAAGCAGCGCCGGCGATACATTGACTTCAGGTGCGGCGCCACTCCACTCGACGCGGCATCCCGGAGACCAGCAACGCCAGGGTTGCGAGTGATTGCGCACTCCGAGTGCCGAGACATCTTGGACCCATGGCACTGGACACGCCAGGGCCTCCTGGGGTTCCCGGCGGAGGCCCGGGGATTTCCCGGATACTTCCCGGGGCGCGTGGGAGCATGCCAGTGTGCGCCTCCGAAAGGCGTCGCGGGACCGCGCACTCCCAGAGCGGAGGCCCGGTCGACGAATGGGTCGTGCCCTCGCTCGAGTCCCTCCCCCGCCGCTGGCAGCCCGTCCTCCGGCTGGTGCTCTTCACGGCCGCGTATGCACTGGGGGCACGGCTGGGCGCGGTGCTGGCGTTTCCTCCCGAGCACGTCTCCGCCATGTGGCCCCCCAGCGGCGTGGCGCTCGCGGGGCTGCTGCTCACCCGGCACCGCGAGTGGCCCGCGCTCGTGCTGGCCGCCATCCTGGTCGAGCCCTTCGCCGTGGGCGCCTCACACGGGCCCGTCACGTCCACCGGGTTCGTCATCGCCGCGGGCAACCTGCTGGAGGCCATGGTGGGGGCGCTGCTGCTGCGCCGGGTGGTCCGCTTCCACCCGTCGATGGACCGCGTGCGCGACGTGCTGGGGCTGGTGGGGCTGGGCGCCCTGGGCGCCACCCTGCTCAGCGCGAGCCTGGGCATGAGCATGCTGCTGTCCGCGCAGCGCCTGGCCCCCGCGGACTTCTGGCCCGCGTGGCGCGTGTTCTGGGTGGGCAACGCCATGGGCGTGCTGCTCGTCGCGCCCCTGCTGCTCACCTGGACCGCGCGAGGGACCAGCGGCTGGAACCGGCAGCGACGACTGGAGCTGGTGGCGCTCCTGCTGCTGCTCGGCGTGGCCACCCACTGGGTGTTCCGCATGCCGCCGTCAGCCGCGCCTCCGGCCACCTTCCATCCAGTGACGTACCTGACGTTCCCCTTCCTGCTGTGGGCCGCGCTGCGCTTCGAGGCCCGGGGCATCACCATGGCCGCCGCGGTGATGTCCTCGGTGTCCCTGCTGCACACCGCCCTGGGCAACGGCCCGTTCGCCCAGTTCGCGTGGCACAACGACAGCCTCACCTTCCTCCAGTCCTTCCTCGCCGTGGCCAGCGTGTCCGGACTGCTGCTCGCCAGCGCCCTCAGCGAGCGGCGCCGCGCCCAGGAGGAGGTCAGCCACCTCAACCAGGAGCTGCGACAGTCGCTGCAGACGCTCGCCGCCACCCAGGCCACCCTGGTGCAACGCGAGCGCATGGCCGCGCTCGGCGAGCTGAGCGCCACCGTGGCCCACGAGGTCCGCAATCCGCTGGGCGCCATCTCCAACGCGCTCGCCGCCATCCGACGCCTGACGCCCCAGATGGCCACCGGCCCCACCGGCTCCCTGATGGACATCATGGACGAGGAGGTCGAACGGCTGGCCCTGCTCGTCAATGACCTGCTCGACTTCACCCGCCCCGTCGAGCCCCGGCTGCGCAGCCAGTCACTCGGCCCCGTGGTGGAGGGCGCGCTCGTGGCGTCGCTGCGCTCGGGGGCCTCGGGCATCAACGTGTCGCGAGATCTGGACGAGTCCCTGCCGCCCATCGCGCTCGACGCGCACCTGCTCCACGTGGCGCTCACCAACCTGTTCACCAACGCCGTGCAGGCCATGCCCGCTGGTGGCAGCCTGGTCACCCGCATCGAGACGGATGTGCGCTCGGGCACGCCGCACGCCCGGCTCACCATCTCCGACACCGGTCATGGGATGACGGACGAGCTGCAACAGCGCATCTTCGAGCCGTTCTTCACCACGCGCGCCAGCGGCACCGGGCTGGGGCTCGCCATCGTCCGACGCATCGTCGACGGACACCACGGCGAGGTCATCGTCCACAGCACCGTCGGACAGGGCACCACCTTCACCGTGTGGTTGCCCTATGCCGGGGAGACTCGCGCCGTGGCTTGAGGGTGCGGCGCTCGGGGCGGTCGACCTCACGCCTCCTGGGTTGCTTCACACGGGCACCGCGCTCGACGGTGCCCGCGAGGACCGCTCGACGCTCAGAACGGGATGTTGTCGTCGTCGTTGGGCGGCGGGACGTCGTCCTGGTAGCCACCACCACCGCGGCCACCGTAGCTGTCGCCACCACCGCGACCGCCACCATAGCCGCCGCCCTCGTTGCCACCGCCGCCGCCCTGCTGACGCGCCATCTCCGCCTCGATGGCGGAGAGCAGCTGGCGCTCCTTGTCGTGCCAGCGCGACTTGCTTGGGTCGTTCAGCGAACGACGCGCGCCATTCGCGTAGAACTCCAGGTCCTGCATGCTCGCGCCCGCGACGGGCGCGCCCTTGCTGCGGCCGTAGTTCGGGAACACCATTCCGTCCCCGCCACCGCCGCCACCACCCGCGCTCGGCGCAGACCGACGGGGCGCCGCGGAGGCCGCGTCCGGCGTCGAGCCGATGGACAACTCTCCCATCCGCAGCGTGAAGCCTTCCTCGCTCCTGAACGCCGTGCCCACGCGCACCTGCTCCACGCGACCATCGGGGCGCCGCACCGCCACCGTGACTGGATAGCCTTGCTCACTCATGGCGCCCGAATCCCATCCCTCCCCCCAACCTGTCAACGGCGGCGAAATCGCCCTGTCCGCCAGCCACATGCCCGCCTGGTGAACGCCCTCCCACCTCCGCGTCCCAGGCACCTGCTCGCCGGCTGAACACCCCTCCGCGCGCACCTCGGACTCCATGCTCGGACCTGGGACCGCAGCCGTTCCGGAGGACCTCGGTCTCACGTCGCCACCGTCCCCGCGGCCGTCGCGAGCGCGCCCCTGCTCAGGTTTCGTGGAGACAGGCTAGGGGCGGTGCCCACGTGGAGGGGAGTCCCCCGGAGTCAGCGCCTCCACGGGCTTCGAGAACCTCGACACATCGTGGGCCCGGAAGCAGCCGTGCTCGCGCCGACCTGGGGCCACTGGGGCGAGGGCGACGCGCGCCTTTCACCCTGCTCTCAAGACTCGGGCTTCTCGCCCTGGCATCCCGGGCCGTGACGAGGTCGGGGCGCGCCACGCTCGTCCCGCCGCGGCGCGTGCGAGCATTCCGCGCACGGGATTCAGGGCACCCGGGCTCGGCCTTCTGCCCTGGCCTCCTTGGCCGTGACGAGGTCGGGCGGTCCACGCTCGTCCCGCCGCGGCGCGTGTGCGCATTCCGCGCTCGGGATATGGGGCGCCCGGCTCGGGCTCATCGCCCTCGCTGCCGCTGGCACGCTCGGGACACACGGCTCGCATGGCGGCTCATCCGAAGAGCCGCTCGATGCCGTGAAACAAGGCTCCCCTCTCGAGGAGCCCGGTCACCGGGAGCTTGTGTGGGAGCCGCGAGACATCCGCGGCGGGACTTCAGACCAGCGACGCCTGCGCGCCCCTGCCGCCCTTCTTGCGACCGCGCTTGCCCTTCGCCGGCTGGGCCTCACGCAGCGCCTTGCTCGCCGCACGGCCGCGCGGCAGCTTCACGTCCTGCACCGACTGCGGCTTCGCGTCATCCACCCACGCGGTGGGCCGACGGTCCGTGCGCATCAGGAGCCGCAGCTTCTGGTAGTGCGCCGAGCAGTAGCCCTTGGAACGGCTGGGGCGCTTGCACCCGATGATGGCGCACGAGCGGGAACCCTCCGCCACCCGGGCCCGCGTCGCCGCGCCCTTCGTCGCCACCAGCGGCAGCTCCACCTGCGCCGCCGGCTTGCGACCCGGCTTGCGGCCCCGCTTCGCCGCGGGCGCCGGCAACACCGACGACTGCCGCGCCGCCACCGGCCGCACACCGGCGACCGCACCCAGACGGCTCGTCAGCGGCGCCAACCGGAAGGTCACCGAGCGCAGCATGTCCAGGGCCTCGAGGCCCTCTTCCAACCGGCTCACCGCCTGCCGCAAGGGCACGAGCTGCGTCTGCAACTCGCGCCGGAACATCTCTCCAAGCTCATTCGCAATGGACATGTGACGGGAGGATATACGCCGTCCTGGGTTCCCGGCGGGAAATCCGCTGCACGGCACGCGCCAAGCGTCGCCTCCGAGCGGATTTCCGCCTCCGGACCCTCCAGGAGGTCCTGCTCCGAGCGAAACCCTCCGACTCCAGGGCCTGGTGAAACGTCTCCCTGAAACAGTTTCAACCCTGGGCGCAGGTCAACGGCTCGGGCCGCGGCGTCACCGGGTCCACCTTGCGCACCGACGTCGGGAGCTCGAACAGCGAGGCCCCCGCCCTGGGGCAGCCCCCCGCCAACGACGCGAGCGCCCACACCAACAACACCGTCAGCACCACCGGGTGACCCACGACACGTGCCTCCTCAGGCTCGGATACCCACCCAGAACGCGGCGGACCGTATTCCTTGGCCTCCTGGGGATACGAACGAGCCTAGCCCAAGGGTCTGACCCGCCCTGGAGGGAGGGGGAGCGAGCGGCCCGGGTCCCCCGCGCGGCCACTCCGGATGTTAAAGGAGGCCCAACATGACCTTGGCCCCTCCTCCCGTCCGCTTCCGAGGCACTGACTCCTACCTCACCCACGAGGGCCTCCAGGCCGCCGTCAATTGTGCCCTCACGCTCCAGCGCCCCCTGTTGGTGAAGGGCGAGCCGGGCACCGGCAAGACGCTCCTGGCGGAGGCCATCGCCGAGGCCCTGGGCCTGAAGCTGCTCACCTGGCACGTCAAGAGCACCACGCGCGCCCAGGACGGCCTGTACATCTACGACACCGTGCAGCGCCTGTATGACTCGCGCTTCGGCGACGGGGACGTGAAGGACATCCGGCGATACATCCGCATGGGCCCCCTGGGCGAGGCCTTCGCGTCCCCCGAGCGCGTGGTGCTGCTCATCGACGAGGTGGACAAGGCGGACCTGGAGTTCCCCAATGACCTGCTCCACGAGCTGGACCGGATGCGCTTCCGCGTCACTGAAACCAACGACGAGGTGGCCGCGAAGCACCGCCCCATCGTGGTGATTACGTCCAACAACGAGAAGGAGCTGCCCGACGCGTTCCTGCGCCGGTGCGTGTTCCACTTCATCGACTTCCCGGACGCGGACCTCATGCGCCGCATCGTCGACGTGCACCACCCGGGGCTCGACGCCGCGCTCGCGGAGCAGGCCCTCAAGGTGTTCTACGAGCTGCGCGCCCTCTCCCGCCTGCGCAAGCGGCCCTCCACCAGCGAGCTCATCGACTGGATTACCGTGCTCAAGGCGCAGGGCGTGACGGACCTGAAGCTGGACGAGCAGCTTCCATTCCTCGGGGCGCTCCTGAAGAAGGAGCAGGACCTGGTCTCCGTGGCGGAGGCCTTCGGGCGCGGCCGGCGCACGCGCGCCTGAGCCAGGAGACGGCATGTTCCTGCCATTCTTCTACGAGCTGCGGCGACGAGGCGTGAAGGTGGGCGCGCAGGAGGCGCTCGCCCTGGCCGGCGCGCTGAAGGCGGGGCTGCACGACAGCAGCCTCGACGGCTTCTACCACGTGGGCCGCGCGCTCCTCGTCCACTCGGAGACGCAGCTGGATGCGTTCGACCAGGCGTTCCTCGCGCACTTCCAGGGCGTGGAGACCGCGGGCCTGGAGCTGACGCAGGAGCTGATGCAGTGGCTGGAGGACGCGCGCGAGCGACCCCAGCTCACGCCCGAGGAGCAGGCGCTGCTGGAGGCGCTGGACCCGGAGGAGATCCGCCGCCTGTTCGAGGAGCGCTTGCGCGAACAGAAGGAGCGCCACGACGGCGGCAACCGGTGGATCGGCACCGGCGGGACTTCACCGTTCGGGAACAATGGCTTCTCGCGCGGCGGCATGCGCGTGGGCGGCAAGGCCGGCGGCAAGCAGGGCATGGCGCTGATGCAGGCGGGGGCGCGCAAGTACGCGGGCTACCGCGATGACCTGGTGCTCGACACGCGGCAGCTGGCCGTGGCGCTGCGCAAGCTGCGCGCGTTCGCTCGCGAAGGCGCGGCGGAGGAATTGGACGTGGACGAGAGCATCTCCGCCACCGCGCGCAACGCGGGCGAGCTGGAGGTGGTGACGCGTCCTCCGCGCAGGCCCAACACGCGCGTGGTGCTGGCGATGGACGTGGGCGGCTCCATGGACCCGTACGCGGCCACCATGAGCCGGCTGTTCTCCGTGGCGAGCCAGGCGACGCACTTCAAGGAACTGCGAACGTATTACTTCCACAACTGCGTCTACGGAAAGCTCTACGCCACGCCGCAGCTCACCGGCGGCATGACGGTGCCGGAGCTGGTGGCGCAGGTGGGAAGACATCACAAGCTCATCATGGTGGGTGATGCCTCCATGGCCCCGTACGAGCTGGGCATCCGCACCGACGCGGAGGGGCGCTACAAGGCGGACGGGCTGGAGGGGCTGACGTGGCTGATGCAGCTGGCCCAGCACTTCGAGCGCAATGTCTGGCTCAACCCCGAGCCCATGGGCGCGTGGCGCACGGGCTCCATCGCCACCATCGCCCGCGTGTTCCCCATGTTCTCCCTCACCGTGGAGGGCCTGGGTGAGGCCGTGGCCCACCTGACACGGGGACGCACGGTGAAGGGCGCGATGGCGCGGCGCTGAAGTCCTCGGAGCCCCCAGCAAGGGCCAGAAAATCCAGGGGCTCGTGGACTGCCGGACGGCGAGCGGGCGGGCCTGGTCCTTTCGTGCGGCGCACCGGCGCGAGTTCCGGCATGGTGCGCCCCACGATTCGCCGGAAGCTCGAGGACCTTATGACCACCGATACGCAGGACCTGCTGAGCATCAACACCATCCGCACCCTCGCCATGGATGCGGTCCAGCAAGCCCACTCGGGTCACCCGGGGGCCCCCATGTCCCTGGCCCCCGTCGCCTACCAGCTCTGGCAACAGGAGCTCCGGTACGACCCGTCCCACCCCATCTGGCCGGACCGCGACCGCTTCATCCTCTCCAACGGCCACGCATCCATGCTCCTGTACGCCCTGCTCCACCTGGCAGGCGTCAAGCGCGTCACCCGCGACTACAAGGTCGAGGACGCCCTCAGCGTCTCGCTCGAGGACATCCAGAAGTTCCGCCAGCTCGACTCGTCCACCCCCGGCCACCCCGAGTACCGGTGGACCAGCGGCGTGGAGACGACGACGGGCCCCCTGGGCCAGGGCGTCGCCAACAGCGTGGGCATGGCCATCGCCAGCCGTTGGATGGGCGAGCACTTCAACAAGCCCGGCTTCGACCTGTTCACCCATGACGTCTACGCCATCTGCGGCGACGGAGACCTCATGGAAGGTGTCGCCTCCGAGGCCGCGTCCATCGCCGGCCACCTCAAGCTCGGCAACCTCTGCTGGCTCTACGACTCCAACCACATCTCCATCGACGGCAGCACCGACCTGGCCTTCACCGAGGACGTCGGCAAGCGCTTCGAGGGCTACGGCTGGCGCGTCCTCCACGTCCCCGACGCCAACGATTTGACGGTCCTGGGCGAGGCGCTCCACACCTTCAAGACGCTGCGCAACAACCAGCCCACCCTCATCATCGTCACCACCCAGATTGCCTTCGGCGCCCCCAAGCTCCAGGGCTCCTCCAAGGCCCACGGCGAGCCGCTCGGCGACGAGGAGATCAAGGGTACCAAGCGCAACTACGGCTGGCCCGAGGACGCGAAGTTCCTGGTCCCCGACGGCGTGCGCGAGCGCTTCCAGGAGCGCGTGGGCGCCCGCGGCAAGAAGCTGCGCGAGGCGTGGGACGCGCGCTTCGTCGAGTACCAGAAGCAGTTCCCCGAGCTCGCCGATGAGCTGGTGCGCATGCAGGGCCGCGAGGCCCCCAAGGGCTGGGACTCCGAGCTGCCCACCTTCCCCGCCGACGCCAAGGGCATGGCCACCCGCGAGTCCAGCGGCAAGGTGCTCAACGCCGTGGCGAAGAACCATCCGTGGCTGGTGGGTGGCTCGGCCGACCTGAACCCGTCCACGAAGACGTACATCACCACGTCCGAGTCCATGAAGCCCGGCGAGTTCAAGGGCCGCAACATCCACTTCGGCGTGCGCGAGCACGCGATGGGCTCCATCGTCAACGGCCTGTGCCTCAGCAAGGTGCGCGGCTACGGCGCCACGTTCCTCATCTTCAGTGAGTACGAGCGCCCCGCCATCCGCCTGTCCTCGCTGATGGAGCTGCCCGCGCTCCACATCTTCACCCACGACTCCATCGGCCTGGGCGAGGACGGCCCCACCCACCAGCCCGTGGAGCAGCTGGCCAGCCTGCGCGCGATTCCGGGCCTCATCGTCCTGCGCCCCGGCGACGCCAACGAAGTCGTGGAGGCGTGGCGGGTCATCGGCCAGCAGAAGAGCCACCCCGTGGTGCTGGTGCTCACGCGCCAGGCGGTGCCCACGCTGGACCGCACGAAGTACGGCGCGGCGTCGGGTGTGGCCAAGGGCGGCTACGTGCTGGCGGACGCGGCGGGCGGCAAGCCGGAGGTGGTGCTCATCGGCACGGGCAGCGAGGTGCAGCTGTGCCTGGACGCGCACGACAAGCTCACCGCCGAGGGCATCGCCTCGCGCGTGGTGAGCCTGCCCTCGTGGGAGCTGTTCGAGCAGCAGTCGCAGGAGTACCGCGACAGCGTGCTGCCGCCGAACGTGCGCGCCCGCGTCGCCGTGGAGAAGGGCGCCGCCTTCGGGTGGGAGCGCTGGGTGGGCTTCCAGGGCGGCATCGTCGCCATGCGCAGCTTCGGCGCGTCCGCGCCCATCAAGGCGCTCCAGCAGAAGTTCGGCTTCACCGTGGACAACGTGGTGAAGGTGGCCAAGGACACGCTCGCCAAGAACAAGGCGTGAGCCACCGCGCGCCCCACGCGCGCGCCTGAAGAAACGAAGGGCCCGGACCATCCCCCAACGGTCCGGGCCCTTCTTGCTTCTGTCCCTCGGTACCGCATCAAGAATGGGGCTCGGGCCATCCCCCAACAGTCCGAGCTCCCGCTGCCCCCCTTAAAGAGGGGCGCTCCCACAAGAAAAGGCTCCCGAACCATCCCCCAACGATTCGGGGAGCCCGAGGGCTGGCTCCCCCTATGTCGGAGCCGCCCGTTTCAAAGTCATCGCCAGGCCGCGTGGTGTTCGTGAATCAGGCGGCGATGATGCGCGGCGGGAGGACGGGCGTGCTGGCGCGCTCCATCTCCTTGAGCATCTTCTGGAACTCCGTGTTCGCGATGCCCGTCTCGCCCTTGGCCAGCGCGTCCGAGGCGTACTTCCCGTAGAGGTCCACGACCTTCTTCGCCTCGGGCGAGAGGCGGTCGTAGTTCTGCATCGCCCACTTCTGGAAGTCCGCGTGCTCCACGCCCGCGCCCTGCCCGTCGAAGTCACCCGCGCCCTGGTTGATGGCGTCGGTCAGGTCCTTGCCGGAGATCTTCCCGCTCTTGCCGTCCAGGCCCTCGAGCGCGGTGCGCATGGTGTCGTCGCGGAAGGTCTTGTGCTGGGACGCCTCCTTCACCGCCGCGTCCAGCTCGGCCTTGTCGAGGCCACCGGTGCCCGACTTCATGGCGTGCTGCTGGAACGTCTCCAGCACCTTCTGCGCCTCGGGCGTCATGCGGTCCTTGTTCTTCTCCGCCCACTTCTGGACCTCGGCCAGCTCCTTGGGCGTGGCGCGGCCACCGTCGGACACACCCTTCTGGATGGCGCCCAGCATGTCCTCGCCGGAGATGGGGCCGCTCTCCTTGTCCAGCTCCCCCATCGCCTTCTTCGCGCTCACGTCACCGACGCTCTTGAAGTCCTTGAGCATCTTGTCCAGCTCGCCGCGCGACAGGTCCTTGTCCCCGGAGGCCATCGCCTTCTTGGCGTGCTTCTCGAACTTGCCCAGCACCTCCTTGGCCTCGGGCGACAGCTTGTCCTGGTTCTTCTTCGCCCAGTCCTGGAAGGCCTTGAGCTCGTCGCCGGTGTTGTTGTCGCGGTCCTTCACGCCGCGCTCGATGGCGCTCGACATCTGCTCACCGGAGATGGGCTTGGGCAGCGAGTCCAGCTTCGCCAGCTGCTTCTCGGCGCCCTTGTCGCCGATGCCCTTCATGTCCTTCATCATGTCGCGCCAGTCGCCGTCCTTGTGGCCGTTGGCCTGGCGCTCGGCGGCGAACTTGGAGAAGCGGTCCATCACCTGCTTCGCCTCGGGCGTGAGGCGGGCCTGGTTCTTCTCCGCCCACTCCGAGAACGCGCGGTACTCGCCTCGCGCCGCGTTGCCGTCACGGTCTCCCGTGCCGCGACGGATGGCCTCGGTGAGCTGGTCCGCGGTGATGGGGCCCTTGGTCTTGTCCAGCTTGTTCGTCTCGCGCAGCGCCCCCGTGTCCAGCGGGCTCCACTCGTTCGGCAGCGGGCGGTTGGCGACCCCACCGCGCGAGGAGCCCGCGTCGAAGCTGTCACCCCCGGCGCGCCCGTTCTGGCCCTGCTGCTTCATCGCGTTGCGCAGCTCCTTGAGGAGCTTGTGCTCGCGCTCGAGGACGCGCTCGAGCTTGCCTTCGAGCTTCTCCAGCTTCGCCTCGGTGCGGTTGAGCTTCTGCAGCGCGGGCTTGAACGTGGTAGCGATGGCCATTTGGGGTCTCCGTCGTGTGCCGTGGTGAGCACCCCTATTGCGCGTCCCGTGCCACAGACGCCTACCTTCACTTCTTCTTTATTTTCAGGGAGTTACGGCGCACCTCGGTGGAGGTGGGGGGTGGTGACACCTGTCACCACCGGTGACAACAGTCACCAGCTGGAGGCCCGTTGGGTGGTGACTGGAGTCACCGGATCCTCGCCCTGCCTGTCAAAGAGCCGCACCCGCCCCCGTGTCCCGGGACGCACAGGACATACGGACGACCCTCGAAAGCAGTTTCATGTGCCGGACAGCGAGCCCTGCTCACAGTCCGCCGCGCAGCTCCGACTCGCTCCACAGCGCGCCGTCCCGCTCACGCAGCAGGAACACGAGCCGGCCCTGGTGGAAGCCCCGCACCGGCGCCTCCGGGTCCGGGAAGCCCGTGGGGAGACGCCAGTCCGGTGGGTTCGTGCCGATGAGCGGAATGGAGCGCTCGCGACGCAGCTCGCCGACCTCGTGGTCCGTGAGCGGACGCACTCGCGCCCAGGGGAGCAGCTCGCGGCCCGTGGCCAGCACCCGCGTTCCGGGCTCGGGGTCGGCCCAGGGGCCGATTCGTGTGCGGCGCAGCGTGGACAGGTGCGCGCCACAGCCGAGTGCTCGACCGAGGTCTCTCGCGAGGGAGCGCACGTAGTAGCCGCCCCGGCAGGTCAGCGTGAGGCGGCTGGTGCGCGGCAGGTCGTGCGAGAGCCAGCTCGCGGAGTGGAGGTACACGCGCGATGGAGGCAGCTCGACCACTTCACCCCGGTGTGCCTTGCGATACGCGGGCTCGCCGCCGACCTTCTTGGCGCTCGTGGCGGGCGGGACCTGCGCTCTCCAGCCGAGGAACGGGGCGAGCGCGGCGTCGAGCTTCTCGGGCGTCAGGGATGATGTGTCCCCCTGGGAGACGGGGCGGCCATGCAGGTCCCCCGTGTCCATCTCCGTGCCCCAGATGACGTCCGCTTCGTAGGTCTTGGGCACGGCGTGCAGCAGCTCGAACAGGCGCGTGGACTGTCCCACGAGGATGAGCAGCAGCCCTTCCGCGAACGGGTCCAGCGTGCCGCCGTGACACACCGGCACGCGCTTGCCGGGGACGGCCCGGGTCTCCTCGAGGAACGACTGCACCACCGAGAAGCTCGTGGGGCCCACCGGCTTGTGCACGCGATAGAGGCCCGGCGTCATGAAGCCACCCTGCACGGAGGATTGCGCTTGCGCGGAGTGAGGGCTGACACGCTCGGAGACCCGGGGAGGTGGGCAGCATCGCGCCTGCCGGTGGGGTGTGTCACCGGAGAACGGCGCCGCCGTGGACTGGGGCTATGCAAGGAAGTCGTGGGCGACCACGGAGCGCAGGTGCTGGAGCGCCACCGCGTGCGGGAGGGCCTGCATCAACACGTCTCTCGACCATCGTGCCACGGGGTTGCGGAGGTAACGGAGTGACCCGGCTCGCCGGCTCATGTCGGCGACGTGCTTCGTGCGGGGCCGGCGCGTGGCCTCATAGGCCCGCAGGGCTCCGCGCAAGTCGCCGCCTTCGCGCAGGTGCTTCGCCAGGACCAGCGCATCCTCGATGGCCTGACAGGCCCCCTGCGCCAGGTCGGTCACCATCGCGTGCGCGGAGTCTCCCAGCAGCGTGACGGGCCCTTCTCCCCAGCGCGACAGCGTCTCCAGGTCATGGATGTCCGTGCGGAGGATGTCCGACTCGCGCGTGGCCTGGACCAGGGACTCGACGGGCGCCATCCAGCCGCGCACGTGGCGCAGCACCGCTTCGCGATGGCCGCCCTCCTCGTCACGTCCACCCTCGGGGGCTCGGGCCATGAGGAACCAGTACATCCGCCACGTCCCCTCCGGACCCCGGCCGAGATGACAGATGCCGAAGCGGGTCCCCTGGCCGTAGAGCTCGAACTGACTGCCCGCGGGAATCATCTCCGTCGGGACAGTCACGATGCCGCGCCATGAGGTCCGACCGCTGTAGCGGACTCGCGACTCCGGGCGCAGTTGTTGGCGGATGACGGAGCGCAGGCCATCCGCTCCGACGAGGCAGTCGCCCCGCGCCTGCTGACCGTCCGCGAACTCGACGCGGACCTCGTCGCCCTCCACGTGGAAGCCCGTGCATGCCGCCGCCATCCGGACGTTCTCCGGTCCGAGCGCTCGCAACAGCACCTGCTGGAGGTCCGCGCGGAGCAGCGTCACCGTCGGCTGCCCCAACTCCTCGCAGAGCGCGTTCACGTCGAGTCGCGAGAGCACCTTGCCGTCCCACCGGTGCATCACCGTCTGTCGCCACCGGGCTCCCATTCGAGCCACCTCGTCGGACAGACCCAAGAGAGAGAAGGCCCACATCGCGTTCGGCCAGAGGGAGAGCCCCGCACCGAGCGCCTGGTAGTCCTCGGCGCGCTCGTACACCTTCACCCGGAGCCCTGCTCGACGGAGCGCGAGGGCCGCGCACAGCCCACCCACGCCGCCACCCACGATGATGACTTCACGCGCTGGCACGAGCGACATGCCTCCTTCTCAGGAACGGTTCCGAAGCGGCTCGACTCTATCGCCCACGTGGACTTGTGGCTGGCCAGGACATCAGGCGCGCTGATTGACGGTGTCACTCACGGATGAGGGATGTCCGCGCGGGACTCGCGGCTGGTCATGGCCTCGGGCGCACGCACGGACTGATGGAGTGTCCACGAGCGCGGCGGGTGGAATGAGGATGGGCTCACGCATCATCGTCGGGCTCGTCCTCATCATCCTCCGAGCGTCCCTCCACCTGCGTGACGCCGTCCTTCTTCACCAGGTACACGGGCTCGCAGCGAGTGGCGCTCGCCACGGTGCGCGCCAGCAGTTCCGCGTGCGTCGTCACCCAGACCTGGGAGGTCTTCGACGCCTTCGCGAGCAGTCGGCCCAGTGGCTCCAGCAGGTCCGGGTGCAGGCTCGTCTCGGGCTCGTTGAGCGCGAGGAACGCGGGAGGACGCGGGCTGAGCAGTGCGGCCAGCAGGCAGAGGTAGCGCAGCGTGCCGTCGGACAGCTCGGCCGCCGCCATGGGGCGACTCAGTCCGGGCATGTGCAGGAACAGGCTGAAGCGGCCCTCCTCCGAGCGGACATCGAGCCTGGCGCCCGGGAACGCATCGTCGATGCCTTGGTCCAGGGCTCGGTCGTCCCCGATGTCGAGGATGGTCATCAGCGCCGCCGCCAGGTCCGCGCCGTCATGCGCCAGCACCGGCGTCCTCACACCCACGCGAGGATGACGCATGGGCGCGTCCGGGTCCGTGCGGAAGTGATGGTAGAAGCGCCACGAGGCGAAGGTGCGCTGAACCTCCGACAACCGAGGGAAGCGGTGCGGCTCACCCAGTTGGTCCAGCACCGACTCCGCGCTCCAGAGGTGGGTGGGAAACACCACCCGCTTCCCATCGGCGTCCCGCATGAAGGCCGTGCGGTCCTTGCGCTCCATCAGCACCACCTTGCGCCCTCCGGAGAGAGCCCACAGGTGCTCCGTCTTCACCTCAGGGTCCAGGCGGAAGGGGTCCGGCATCTTCGGGACAGGAGGAACGATTCCGCAGGTCAGCTCGTACGCAAGCTCGCCCAGTTCCACCTGCACCGACAATCGCACGGGCTTCTTCGCCATGCGCGGCCCGGCCCATAGCACGCTCGGCGTCCCACCCTCCTCCGCGAGCGTCCGCGCCAGCCTTCCCTCCGCGGCCACCGACAGCAGATACAGCGCGCGGTACAGGTTCGTCTTGCCGCTCCCATTGGCGCCGACAATGACATTCATCGGCCCGAGTTCCATCGAGAGCCGGCGCACCGAGCGGTAACCCGATATCTGCAAACGCGTGATGGGCATCGAGCGCCCACCCTACCGCGCCCGCCTCACGCCGCAACCCGAACACTCCGCCGGGGCGGCTCGCACTTCGAAGTCGCGACACACCGCGCACATCCTCGCGCCACCCACCACCACGAGCCACTCGTGGCGCCGAGTCCACATCACGCGGCAATCACTTTCCCATCCATGCGCCATGCCCCTCGCACCGCGACGTATCCGCGGAAGGTCGCCTCGCGCGACCTCTCCCCGGCCGAGGTCCACGGATGACTCACCCTCCCCGCTCACACCGACTCCTGACGTCCCTCTGTGTCCTCACCCTCGCCCTGTGCTCCGGCTGCGACGACGACGACAAGCCCCGCCGCGCGGCTCCTCCCGACGCGAGCGAGTCGCCCCAGGACGACGCGGGGACTCCCGACGCGGGCACGCCCTGGGACGGCACCGCCACCCCACTCGAGGAGCGCGGCAACTGGGTGGACCCGGGCCGCTCCTCCGCCTGCGACTTCGACACCGCCGACGCCTCCACCTCCCCGTGCCAGGAGCCGTCCCGCTTCGACGTGTCCTCGTGCGACCCCACCGCGCTCGCCGCCCTGGAGCAACACGGCATCTACATGGTCGACCTGCGCACCGAGCGCACCCTCGCCGATGGCGGCACCCTGGCCACGGGCACCTTCACCTCGTTCCGACTCAGCGAGGACGGCACCCAGGACACGATGATGGGCCAGCCCCTCCTCACCCGCGACACGCGGGATGGCGGGTTCTCCCTCGTCTCGCGCACCGTGACGAACACCACCACCACGCTGAGGGGCTGCGACACGCTCGCGCCGGACCGCATCACCGGCTGCTTCGCCCGCTGCTTCGGCGCCGGCGCCATCCAGAAAGGGACCTTCACCGCCCACCGCGTCGCGAAGTGGTCCGGTGAACCCGAGTCCTCCGGCGGATTGACGCTCCTCTCCGAAACCCACGTCGCCACCGGTGAGCCCGTGGACGTGTACGTCGCCAAATCCCACGCCTACGTCGTCTCCATGCGACGCCACAGCCGCAACGGCGGTCTGTCCGTCTACGACGTCAGCGACCCTCGGCACCCCATCTTCAAGACCTCCATCAGCCTCCCGCAGGACAACCTGTGGAACGCCGCCTGGGCCCACGGGGACGCGCTCTACATCGCCAGCGCCGACTCGGGCACCGTCGTCTACGACATCTCCAACCCCGCCGCGCCCGGCTTCGTGCGCAACCTGCCCTCCGGCACCTACGGCGTGCACACCCTGCTCGTCGATGGCCAGCGGCTGTACGCGATGGCTCCGGAGAGCGGCACCTTCGTCTACGACGTGACGAACCCGCTCGACCCGGTGCTGCTCACCCTCATCTCCCTGCCCGAGCCGCTCTCCCTCGCCGGGCCCCACGACGCCTTCGCCCACCAGGGGCGCCTGTACATCAGCAACGCCAACGGCGGTTACTCCATCATGGACGTCACGGACCTCGAGGACGTGCGGCACCTGGGCCAGTTCGTCCACGGCAACAAGGCCTTCGCGCACCACAGCGCGGTGGGCACCTTCGCCGGCCGCACCATCGCCTTCGAGGGCGGTGAGGGTCCCGGCGCCCACCTGCGCGTGCTCGACGTCACCGACCCGGCGCACATCGTGAAGATTGGCGAGGTGCGCAAGCGCAACATCACCTCCATCCACAACCTCATCCTCCGCGGCCAGACGCTCTACGTCGCCTGGTACCAGGAGGGCCTGCGCGTGTTCGACGTGAGCAACCCCACGAGCCCCCGACAGGTGGCGCACCACAACACCTATCGGGAGACCGACCCCGAGCGCACCGACAGCCCCTTCACCGGCGCCTACGGCGTGCGCGTGCCCGGGGACGGGCACGTCTACGTGGTCGACTCCTCGCGCGGGTTGCTCATCTTCGACGAGCCCTGAGCCCCCTCCGGACTCAGCGCCCGCGGACGTGACGCAGCAGCTTCTGGTACCGCGCGCCCTGCTTCTGCTCGGAGACCTCCGGCACCTGCACGGGCGCGCCGGCCCAGTCGGACAGCCGCTCGAAGAAGAACGCGCGCTGCGGCTCGGGCAGCGCCGTCAGCGTCCCGTAGAAGCCGATGCCCTCCGGGTCCACGATGCGGTACGCGTCGTTCCACGGGCTCACGTGGAACGCGGAGGCGCTCCACGGGCTGAGCGCGCCATCCAGGATGAGCACCTGCTTCGCGTGCAGCCGCGCCCACACCTCCAGCGACAACAGCGGCACCGGGTTGTAGAACTTCGTCACGCCCAGGGGCGGCAGGAACGTGGGCACCTGTCCGCCCGGGTAGCGCAGCAGGTCGCGCAGCTCCGCCTCCGGATACAGCGGCGCGCCCAGCTCCGTGGCGCTCTGGTAGCTCTCCGGCTCACCGAACGTCGCCAGCGCCTGGTCGGAGAAGATGTACGCCGGGCCCGCCACCAGGTCCACGAAGCCGAACAGCTCCTCCGCCGACACCGTGGGCTCCGGGATGCTGTCGCAGTCGTACGGCGCCAGCCCCAGGTACTCCCAGAAGTTGAACGACAGCCGCACCACGCTGAACTCCAGCGACTTGTCCACGCCCAGCGTGTCGAAGGTGAAGCCCCACTCCACCTGCGCCGCCAGCAGCGGCGCCAGCTCCTCGCGCCGAGCCAGCGCCGCGCGCTGCACCGCCGTCAGCTTCGCGCGGCACGTCGCATCCCCCACGTTGCGCAGGAAGTGCGCGGCCCGCGCGTCCTGCAGGCCCAGGCTGTGCCGCTCCGCGTACGCCAGCGTCCCCTGCACGTCGTTCGGGAAGTAGTAGCGGTGCAGCAGCGCCGCCGTGCCGCCGCGGAACACGCCCGTGGACAGCCACCGCCCCGTGTAGAGCGTCTTGAACACCTCCACCACCCGGTGCGCGTCCGCCGCGGACTGCCACACGTCCAACAGGCGCCAGTCCCGCGAGGCCGGCGTCGAGGTGCCGTAGAAGCGGTGCTCCACCGTCACCTGGTTGCCCTTGAGCAGGTCCACCGGCTCCGCGGCGATGGGCTCCGTGAAGAGCTCCGCGCCCTCCGTGTCGATGACCATCGGCGCCGTCGTCGACCGGTGGAACAACGTCATGCGCTGCAGGAACTTCTCCCCCCGCGGACGGCGATGGTCCGCCGGCTGCTCGAAGTCGAGCGTGAAGAAGCGGAAGTCCTCGAACCGCTCATCCCCCAGAATCGTCACCCCCGGCAGCGCCTCCAGCCGCGCGCGGATGTCGTCGTCGATGGCGCGCCCCGCCTGCCCCACGTCCTCGGGCGCGCCCGCGGGCCCCGCGTCACCACACGCTCCCAACAACGACACCACCAGCGCGCCCACCACGCCCCGAAGCCGATGCCTCCGTGCCAACATGTCTTGCTCCTCTCGATGGAAACCCTCACAGGGGTGCCTCAAACCCTGCCCCGGAGTTTTCCTGGGATCGACACTATTTCTCGAATCAAGAGGACCACCGTCCAGGACGTGTCGGGTGGTGCTCAGCGCGGGGTGCGCGAAGGAGCGTCGTCGCGGCCCCTGACGAAGTCGCACGAGGACGGCACGGCATGGCCGTTGACGGCGACGGCGTTGAAGGCGGTGGCGTTGGAGCCCAGGCCGAAGCCCGCGAAGGCGCGCCACATGCGGCAGACGTCCTCGCCTCCGTGCAGCGTGTGCGCCGCGCTGATGATGGCGTCGCGCGTCTGGAGGAAGGAGGGGTTGCAGGGGGCGCGCTTCAGGCCCTCGATGAAGTACAGCAGCATGCGCTGGTTGCCCGCGCCGCCCTGGGCGTCGTGGAGGTTCGCGTCGAAGCCCCACTGCGTGACGAGCGCCCAGTACACCTCCCACAGGGCCTGCGCGAACACCGCTCCCACGCCGTGGGGTACGGGCAGCGTGTTGCTGCTCTCGTAGGTCCAGGTGTTGCGCAGGGAGTCCAGCGTGTACGGCTGCGGACGGAGCCCCGCGCCCGTGATGGCCTGGTTCAGGAGATAGGTGCCCACGCCGCGCGGCGTGTTCGCGGTGTCGCCCGGGCGCGCGGTGAACACGAGCGCCAGGAAGTCGCTGAGCCCCTCGCCGGGCTGCTGGCGGTTGGTGAGGCACGAGACGATGGAGGGCCCACCGACGAGCCGGTTGGAGACGCCGTGGCCGTACTCGTGGGCGATGATGCCGCTGTCGAGCGAGCCGTCCCGGTCCGGGTCCGGCGCGGTCCACAGGTAGAGCTGCATGCGCGGACGCACCCCGTCCGGCGGCGTGAGGAAGTTGGCGTTGTTGATGCCACCGCCGTCCTGCGCCTCGGCGCGCACGTCGTCGTTGCCCAGGCCGCCCCGCCCCAGGTTGTTGACCTGGAAGTTGCCGGCCACCTCGTCGAAGCCGTACTGGTACAGCACGTCGTGCAGGCGGTTGTTCCAATAGAACAGGTTCACGACGGACGCCGAGACGTACGTGGACGGCGCGCCCGTGAGGTCGAGCGGGAAGACGCAGTCGAGCCTCACGCCACAGTCCGGCTCTCCCGACGTGGGCGGCAGGTTGTTCGCGTCGCGGTCCTCGTACGCATGGACGTTGTTGCCGCGCGGCGTGGTGTACTCCGCGCCCGCGACGCCGTCCGTGTCGTGCCAGCCGTGGGGTGACGCCTCCGTCGCGCGTCCATCCGCGGGCGGCAGCGGGGCCGTGTGGTGGGGGCCCTCCACCGGCATCGGGTAGACCTTGTATGAATCGCTCGCGACCTGGTCGAAGCGCGTCCAGACCTCGCCCGTCTCCGCGTCCACCGTCAGCTCGTAGGCGTGCCGTGCATCCAGCGTGTGCACCAGGAAGCGCCACACCCAGCGGGACTCCCCCCGACGCAGGGGCAGCACCGCGAGCGACGCGTCGATGGGCTCGCTCGACAGGCCCGCCACCTCGACCCGGGTGCGCCGCGCCGGGCCCGGCTCCGCCTCGAGCGCTCGCGGCGCTCGGGCCAGCGGCACCCCCAGGTGCTTCGCCGCGCTCCGGACCGCCTCGGCGGCGCCCAGGCGAGGCGTGGTGCCCACGAGCGTCGACTCCACCGAGGGCTGCAGGTCGCTGTGCACCGCGAGCATGCGCCCCTCGCGGTCCACGTTGAGCTGCAGCCGCGCATTGTAGACTTCGACACCGTTGTACCTTTGTCGCAGATACAGGTGCGTGGCGCCGCTGGGCCTGGAGTAGACCCGGTCAGCCACCTCCAGGTCCGCCACGTCCGCGAGCTCCAGACCCAGGACGTCGAGGTTGCGCTGGACGAACGCCAGCCCCACGGCCAGCGCGTCTCCCGGCGCGGGTTCGGAGAGCGCGCCCACCAGGTTCACCAGCGAGCGCACCCGCCCCGTCGAGGGGTCCACCTCCACGCGGAGCTCCGGCACCGCGCGACGCAGGCGGGCCTCCGCTTCACCTTGGACCGCGGAGACGCGCCGGCGCGGGCCCGCGTTGTGCGACAGGCGCGCGTCGTGGTGCCGCTCCGTCGGGTCCCGCGGGGTGATCGCGCGGGCGGAGGGAAGCCAGAGCACTCCCGAGACCAGCACCGCGCAGACGAGGGACCGGCGGACATCACGTGAGGACATGTCGTGTTCCTGGGTCGCGACGGAACAGCCCCGACATGGGGCGGTCGCGCACCGGGAGGAGACACGCGTCACCCGGAGGCCTCCAATGCGCTCCCGCGTGACTTATCGACTTCCTGGCGGAAGCCCTCGGCGACGCCCGGACTCAGTCGTCATAGAGGACACTCCACTGGTCATCGTACGTCTCGGGTTTGCCCTTGGGACGCAGGTGCGCGAAGGACAGGGTCACCTCCACCTCGAACTCGCGCTTCTCGGGAGGCGTGCCCAGGTAGACGTACTTCGTCCTGTTCTTGATGCAGGCATCGAGCATCCGCACGGATGTCTTGGGGAGGACGTGGCCCCGCATGCCCTCGCCGTTCGCGTCGAACCGCGCGTGGAGCGTGAAGCGGCGAGGGATGGTGCCGTCCCGGAGGATGGCCTCCTTGCCGCAGTAGTCGTACTGGCGCAGCTTCTTCGCGAGCTGGAGGGCGCCCCAGGCCTCGTTCGTCCTGGGCATCGGCGGAGGCGGCCGCTTGACGGGCTTCTCCACGATGATTTCAGGCACGGGCGGCGGTGCCTCCACGATGGGAGGAGGCGGCGGCGGAGGCGTGACGATGGGGGGCGGGGGCGGCGAGACCGGCCTGGGCGTGACGACCCGGGGAGGGGGCTCGTCGTGAGGGGACAGCGCCAGCATCAGGGTGGCGGCGAGCAGGCCGCCCGTGAGGCCGATGCCCAGCAGCCCCCAGGCGACGATGACCTTCGTGTCGTTCGACGACCTGGGCGCCGGGACCTCCTTCCACCCGAGGGGGAGAGGGTTGTTCGAGAGCCGGGGCCGGTCCGCGCCGCAATGGCCGCACGTCGACTCACGCTCCACGGACTTGAGGAAGGGGGCACCGCAGTTCACACACCGAAGACGGACTCTGGCCACGGCCGGAGTCTACCCCAGGGTGCGTTCGTGCCCCAGGCGCCGTTCACCGGGGCTCGCCCAGCGTGCGCAGGAAGAACAGGCCCACGTCGTCCCGGGAGTAGCGACTGGCCGCGCCCCGCGGGGAGTGGGGCTCGCCAGGCATGAGGAGCAGCTCGAAGCGCTTGCCCGCCTTGATGAGCGCGTCCGCCATCCGCATCGTCACCGAGAGCGTGGCGTTCACGTCGCTGGTGCCGTGCATCAGCTTCAGCTGCCCCTTCAGCTGGTGCGCGAGCGCGAGGTTGTCGCCCGCCGCGTAGCCCTGGGGATTCTGGTCGCGCAGGCCGAGGTAGGGCTCGTTGATGATGGCCTCCTCCTCCAGCGCGCCCGGCGCCACCGCATAGCCCGCCTTGAAGAAGTCCGGCGCCGTCAGCATGCCTCGCAGCGTGAAGTAGCCACCCCACGAAGCCCCATGGAGCCCCACGCGCTCCAGGTCCATCCACGGACGCGTGGACGCGGCCTGCTCCAGGCCCGTGACGTAGTCGGGAATCTCCGTCTGGCCCACGCGGCCGTGGTTCGCGTCCTGGAAGGCCTTGCTCAGTCCGGGCCCTCCGCGCGGGTCCAGCAGCACCACCACGAAGCCGAGCTGCGCGAGTGCGCTGGCCGTCAATGACTCGTAGTTGCCGATGTAGCTCCATGGCACCACCGAGAGGAAGGGCCCCGCGTAGATGTGCGCGATGACGGGGTAGCGCTTCTTCGGGTCGAAGTCGCGCGGCTTGTAGAGCACGCCGTGCAGGGGCGTGACGCCGTCGGCCGCCTTGACGAGCAGCGGCTCCGGCTTCGTGCCGCCGAGCGCCTCCAGCTCGCTCGCGTCCGACGTGGTGAGGCGCACGCGCCGGCCCCCCTTCACGGAGACCAGCTCCCGGACGCGGGGCTGCGTGCGCGAGGACCAGGTGTCGACGTAGTACTGGCCCGAGGGGGACGGCGTCATCCGGTGCATCCCCGAGCCCGGGGACAGCCGCGTCAGCGCGCCGCCCTTCAGGCTGCCCCGGTAGATGAGCTGCTCGTAGGGCGCGCCGCTGTCCGCGGACGCCAGCACGTAGAGCGCGTCACCGGTGGGCGCCAGGGACACGACCTGGTGCACGGGGAAGGCCCCCCGCGTCACCTGCCGCACGAGCTTCCCCGCGCGGTCATACGCGTACACATGACGCCAGCCGTCGCGCTCGGACATCCACAGGTAGCCGCGCTCCGAGGGCAGCGCGGTCACCTGCAGCTCGAAGCCGCCCACCGCGAAGTCGAGGCCCGCGACGAACGTCTCCGGGCGCTCCTCGCGCAGCACGTGCCGACGCTGGGCACTCCCCGGCGTCACCGCGGTGAGGTCCAGCCGCTTCGCGTCCCGCGAGAGGTGGAGGCACAGCGCCTCCGTGCCCTCGGGGTTCCAGCCCGCGAAGAAGTCATACGTCTCACCCTCGACGGGGGCGACGCGCGTCACGCTCCCCGTCGTCACGTCGACCAGGTGCAGCTCCGAGCGCGGCAGCGGCGTCCCCACCTTCGCGTACGGCACCGTCGTCACCTTCTCCAGCGCGGTGGAGTAGTCCACGACGGGGACCCGGTGCACCGCGCGCGTGTCCTCGCGCCACACCACGAGGTAGCGACCATCCGGCGACCAGGCTCGCTCGGGAATCCGCCAGTCGAGCCGCTCCTCGCCCTGGCGCTCCACCACGGTGGCCCCATCCGCGCCCAGCACCGCGAAGCCGCCCTCCTTCCGCACCGCGAGCGCGCCTCCACGCGGCGCGAGGACATGCTCGCGAGACAGCGTCAGCGCGGCCCGGTCCTGGGGCGACAGCCGCGTAACCTTGCCTCCCGACAGGCCCAGTCCGAAGGCCTTCCCGTCGAGCTGGAACACGATGCCCTGCTCATCCGGCGCCAGCGCGACGTCGTGGAAGCGCGGCGCCGTCACCGGCCTGCCCAGGAGCGCGGAGAGCTGGCGGCGCAGCGCTTCCCCGGACACGAGCGGCTCGAGCTCGCCCGTCCTCGCGTGCGCCAGCACCCACGTCCCGCCGTCCTTGCCCTCGCGGGCCCAGAAGACCACGCGGTCTCCCTCGCGCAGCCACCGGGGCGGCACCAGGCTGTCCCGCACGAGCTCCACGCGCCGGAGGTACCGGTCCGCCAGGTCCAGCCTGGCCTGGGTGCTCGTGTCCGGGACGGGCGCGAAGACCGGACCGGGCGGGTCCGCGAGGACGGGCGCACCCGTCAGCGTCGTGAGCATCAGGGCGAGGAAGGAGAGTCGCATGCACCGATGCTAGGGAGCCGCATCCTTCACGACCAATATCTCTTTCAGCACCCATCCAGACGGATATCGTCTCGATATGGAATTCCGTCAGCTCCAGCTCTTCATCGCCGTGGCGGAGGAGCTGCACTTCGGACGCGCCGCCGCGCGCATCGGCATGGCGCAGCCGCCGTTCAGCCAACAGATCCGCCGGCTGGAGTCCGAGCTGGGCGTCGAGCTGCTCACGCGCACCAGCCGCCACGTGGCCCTCACCGCCGCCGGGGCGCGGCTGTTGGAGGAGGCGCGCGCGCTGCTCGCCCGACGCGTGGACGCCACCCACGCCGTGCGCGAGGCCGCGAGCGGCGAGTCGGGCACGCTGCGCGTCGGCTTCGCGGCGTCCTCGGCGTTCGGCGTGCTGCCGGACATCGTGCTGCGCTTCCGCACGCGCTTCCCCAAGGTGAAGCTGGAGCTGGATGACAGCGAGACGCTCAACGTCGGCGCGGCGCTGGCCTCGGGGGAGCTGGACCTGGCCATCCTGCGCGCGCCCTTCCGCCACGAGGGCCTCACCGTGGAGCGACTCCTGCGCGAGCGCTTCGTGCTCGCCCTGCCCGCCCGTCACCCTCGCGCGAGGCAGCGCGTCGTGGCGCTGTCCTCGCTGGCGCACGAGCCCTTCGTCCTGTTCCCCCGCCACTCCGCGCCCGGCCTGCACGACCTGGTGACGAGCATGTGTCTGGCGGCGGGCTTCTCCCCCAACATCCGACAGGAGGCGCGCTCGTGGCCCTCCGTCGTCGGCATGGTGGAGGCGGGGCTGGGGCTGACCATCGCGCCCGCGTCCTCGCAGGCCCTGTGCCCCAAGGGCGTCGTGTTCCGCCCCCTGAGCGGCGCGCCCGGCCACGCGGAATTGGTCGTGGCCTTCCCTGGACGGCGGCCGTCACCCGCCGCGCAGCACTTCCGCGCCCTCGCTCACGAGACGGTGTCCCGCTCGGGGCGCGACACGTCGGACTGAAGGCTCAGGACGCGGTGGGCCCGCTCTTGCGACGACCCTTCCTACGGGACGGGGACTCCGTGTCGTTGGCCGCCACCTGCGGTCCCAGGTTGAACCAGAACGGGCACAACAGCGGCGGCGCGCCGCCTCCCTCCGGAGCGGAAGACCCCTCCTCGGGGTTGAGACACACGGGCCGCGCGGCGCCCCTGCCTCCTCGACTCGCTCGCGTCGCCATCAGCGACACCGCCCGTGCTGTCCCGCTGCTGCGCTGAAGCATGGGCACGCAACCGCCCCTCGGGGAGCAGCCCTCGAAAGGCTTGCTCCCGATGAGTCCCTCATCGGCGTCGGCATGCCCCGGAACTACCCAGATGACAGTTTCCTGTCAATCCATTCGCCCCACGAAATAGAGAACGTGCGTTCAGCGCACCCCTGGCGCCATGCGTCGCCTCCATGCGGCGGGTGTCACACCATGCACGCGACGGAAGAGTCGGATGAAGTGCGTCACATCCGCGTAACCCACCCGGTCCGCGACGATGTCCACGCGCTCGTCGGTGTGGCGCAGCCGGCTGCGGGCCTCGGCCATCCGACACTCGAGAATCCACTCGCCCACGGTGCGGCCCGTCTCCTGGCGCACCACGCCCGCGACGTGTGGCGCCGAGCGGCCCAGCTCCTTCGCCACCTTCGCCAGGGACAGGGGCTCCAGGCAGTGGGTCTCGATGTACGTGAGCGCCCGGCGGCTGAGGCCCACGGAGGCGGGCTCGGTGAGGGCCTCGGGGGAGGCCATCCGCTCCAGCTCGATGAGCACCAGGCGCAGCAGGGACAGGCTCGCCTCTTCGTTGCCGCGCTCGTTCCGGGTCTGCTCCTCCTCCATCAGGCGCATCCAGCGCAGCAGGCGGCGGCGCTGCACGCTGGTGGGACGCAAGACGGGGTGGCAGCCCGCGCGCACGCGCAGCAGCGGCCCCAGGCGCGCCTCGCGCTCCTCGGCGTTCGCGGAGAGGGCCTCGGGATAGAAGCCCAGCCCCAGGCCCTGCGCGTCCGAGTGCTCATGGCCATGCGCATCTCCCGGTGGGATGAGGTGCACGTCGCCCGCGCGCAGCACCAGGTCCCCCGCGTGCCGCACGTGTGACTCGCCCTTCAACACCAGGACGATGGCGGCGTACGCGTGGACCCTGGCGCGGGGGGTGACTCGCAGGGGCGCCACGGGCCCCAGCGTGCCGACCCACGTGAGCCGCCGCTTCTCCTCGAAGTCCTGGCGCAGCGTGGAGGGGGGATGCACACAGGACTGCTCGGTGGACGCCATGGGGTCGTTCTCGTAGCGGTTGGCGGGGCCGGGCTCAAGCCGGCGTCAGGCCGGGTGCGCCAGGCCCAGGGCGTCCATGTTGAGCAGGTGGTTCAGCGTGTAGGCCGCCATCGCGCCCGCCGACGCGGCCACCAGCGCCCCCTGCAGGCGCGTAGTGAGGTCTCCGGCCGCGTAGATGCCGGGCACGGAGGTCTCCAGCGTCGGGCCCACCTTGACGAAGCCCAGCTCGTCGAGCGCGAGCCCCAGGCCCTGGACCAGCGCCGTCTGCTTCTGGGGCGGGTGCGCGAAGAGGTACTCCTGCGGCACGCGGGTGCCGTCCTCCAGCTCCACCGCCTCCAGGTGCTGGCCATCCTGGGTGGGGATGAGGCCGCGCACCTTGCCCTCGACGACGCGCACCTCGGCGCGGCGCAGGGACTCGCGCTGCTCGGCGGTCAGCGCCAGATGGCCCTGGGTGTAGAGCGTGAGGTTGGAGGTCCAGCCCTTCAGGAAGAGGACGAAGTCGACGTACGGGTGATGGGTGTTCTCCTCGGGGACGAGCACGCCCCAGCCCCGGTCCCGAATCTCCCAGCCGTGGCAGTACGGACACTGGAAGACGCTGTGCGCCCACAGCTCGCGGAAGCCGGGCTGGTCCGGCACCTGGTCCACCAGGCCCGTCGTCAGGAGCACCTTGCGGGCCTCGACGACCTGGCCGTCGCCCAGCGTCACCTGGAAGCGTGTCCCCTTGGGCTCGATGCGCTCGACGCGCACGTTGCGCACGTCGACGTCGTAGGGGCGCAGCTGCTCGCGGCCGATGGCGCGGAACTCCGCGGGGGGGATGCCGTCCCGGGTGACGAAGCCGTGCATGTGCTCCGCCCGCTCGTTGCGCGGAGCGCCCGCGTCGCACAGCAGCACCCGCTTGCGGCCCCGTCCCAGGATCAGCGCGGCACTCAGGCCCGCCGGGCCACCCCCCACAATCACCACGTCCTTCACCTGTGTGTCGTTCATGGTGAAGAACTAAACGGGAGCCCTCGCTCGCGGGAGAGCGCCGATTCAGGGCGAATCGGCGCATCGTCGGGTCGGCCCGGCTCCCCGGCCAGGCGTGCGGGTCAGCGCCTGCTGGCGTCGGGGGCGTTCGGGATGTGTCCCCGTGGACACCGGGCGTCCCGCATCCGCCGTGGTGGGTGGGTGCGAACACAGGGCACATCCCCCAAGACGTATGGCGTTCACCACTCCGCGGCGGCGTGCGCTTCCCGAGCGGACGACCTCATTCCTACAATCCTGGAGCGGGAGCTCGCTGGCCGGCGCGTGGCTCTGCACCCGGGAGGTACGCGATGCGGCCCGCGCTGCCAGCGTCGATGGCACTGCTCGCCTGTCTGGCGACGGGCTGCGCGTCGTCGGATGAGCCCCCTTGGGATGGGCGCTACACGCCGCTGGAGGAGCTCGGCGACTGGAGTGATTACGGGCCGCTGTCCGTCTGCGGCGTCGTCGAGAGCGGGGCCGCGTGCGGCAGCCTGGAGTCCTTCGACCTGTCCGGCTGTCGACGCCACACGCTGGAGCAGCTGGAGCGCATGGGGGTGTATCGCAGCCTCCTGCGCATCGATGCGCGCAACGGCGCCCCCGCGCGCTTCGTGCCCATGGGCGGGGGCTTCAAGCTGAACGCGGCGGGGACGCCCGAGCAGGTGCAGGGCGCCAACGCCGTGGCGGGCGTCTGGGACGCGCGGACGCTGTTCATCGCCAGCGAGACGCCGGATGGGGGTCTGTTCACCTTCGCGGGCTGCAACGCGGTGAACCCTCGCGTCGTCACGGGGTGCTTCACGCGGTGCCGGGACGGGGTGCTGGTGGAGTCGGGGACGTTCCGCGCCGAGCGCGTCACGCGCTTCCAGGGCGAGCATGAAATCTCCGGCGGGATGCGGCTGGTGTCCGAGCGCGCGGTGGGCCTGGGTCCGGCCGTGGACGTGCAGCTCATCGACCGCCATGCGTATGTCATCTCGCAGGACCGGCGTGGGCGGCCGGGGGGGCTCACGGTGTTCGACGTGAGCGACCCGGCGGTGCCTCTGCGCGTGGCGGAGCTGAGCACGCCAGGGGACACGGACTGGCGGGGCGCGACGTTCAAGGGCGGGATGCTCTACGTCGCGAGCGCCAGCTCGGGGGTGGTGGTGCTCGACGTCTCCGTGCCCTCGGCGCCGGTGCTGGTGCGCCGCGTGTCCGCGAGGGCCTCGCCGGGAGTGTCGATGGTGAGCGTGGACCGGGACCGGCTGTATGCCGTGTCCACGGACGCGGCGGTGGGCACCTTGATGTTCGACATCAGCGAGCCCGCGGAGCCGCGCTTGCTGGAGCGCATCGTCTCCGGCATGCGCATGCCGGACCAGCCGTCCTCCCGGGGCCCGGTGAGCTACGAGGGCCGGCTGTATGTGAATCACCGGGGCGCGGGGCTGCAGGTCGTCGACGCGCGCGCGTCCTCGGGGGTCCGGGTGCTGGGGCACTACACGTATCCGTACGCCAACAGCCGAGCGAGCGCGGTGGGCACGTTCGGCGGGCGCATCGTGGCCTTCGAGAGCAGCCTGGGCATGGGGGCGCGGCTGCGCGCGCTGGATGTCAGCGAGCCGCGGCACATCGTGAAGATAGGGGAGTACGGCCTGCGCGCCGTGGTGTCCCCGCGAGCGATGGAGCTGAGGGGCTCGCGGCTGTACGTGACGTACCACCAGGAGGGGCTGCGCGTGCTGGACGTGAGCAACCCCACGAAGCCGCGCGAGGTGGCGTACTTCAACAGCTTCCGCGAGACGGACCCGGGACGCGGGGACTCGATGGAGGAAGGCGCCACCGGGCTCCAGGTGCCCGGGGATGGCCATGTCTATGTCGTGGATACGTCGCGCGGACTGCTGGTGCTGACGGAGCCTCCGGGGGAGTGACGCCGCTCACACCTCGATGCGGTTGCGCCCGTTCGTCTTCGCGCGGTTGAGCCGTGCGTCCGCGACGCGCAGCAGCGCCTCCATCGTCGCGCCATCTCCTGGCGACTCCGCGATGCCCGCGCTCATCGTCACGCGGAACGACTCGCCGCCGTCACCGTCGAAGGTCATCTCCGCCACCTCCGCCATCGTCCGCGACAGAATCGCCTTCGCGCTCGCCGCCGTCTCCCCGAGCAGCCCCACCACGAACTCCTCCCCTCCCCAGCGCCCGCGCACGTCCTCGCGCCGGAACCGCGCGCCCAACAGGCGCCCCAGCCGCGTCAGCACCCGGTCCCCCGCCAGGTGCCCGTACTTGTCGTTCACCCGCTTGAAGTGGTCCACGTCCAGGAAGCACAACGACAACGGCCGCTGCTGACGCTGCGCCTCCGACAGCCGGCTCCTCACCCCCTCGATGAACGGCCGCCGCAACATCAGCCCCGTCAGCGCGTCCCGCTCCGCGCGCTCGCGCGACAGCCGCGCCCGCTCCAGCCGCGCCTGCACCCGCGCCCGCAGCTCCTCCTTCAACACCGGCTTGGAGATGTAGTCGTCCGCCCCCGCCTGGAACGCCGCCAGCCGGAACTCCAACCCCAGGTGCGCGGTGATCAGCAACACCGGCAGCTCCTGCCACGCCGGCATCGACCTCAAAATCCGACACAGGTCGAAGCCGCTCGGCCCCGGCATCTGCACGTCCAACAGCAACAGGTCCGGCCGATGCTCCGCCAGCGCCTCCATCAACCGGTGCGCGTCCCCCAACCCCACCACCTCAATCTGTTCGCTCGCCAGCGCGTGCACCAGCGCGGCGATGGCCTCCGGGTCGTCGTCCACCACCAGCACCCGCGAGCGCTCCGGCCGCCGCGCCGCAACCATCCGCTCCGCCGCCGCCGCGAAGTCCGTCGCCGTGAAGGGCCTGGGCAGGAACAACGAGCCCCCGGCGTGCGCCGCCGCCACCCGGTCCTCCAACCCGCCCGACACCCCCGTGAACCCCAACGGCAACGAGCCCAGCCCCTCCGTCGAACGCAGCTCGTGCGCCGCCTGGATGCCGCCCATCTCCCCACCCAGGTGCATGTGGATGAGCACCCCGTCCACCCACTGCCTGCGCGCCAACACCACCGCCTCGTCCGCCGTGCGTGCCGACAACACCCGCACCACGTGCGCGCGCCCCAGCCGCTGCGCCTCCTCGAGGACCGCCGGGTCCTCGTCCACCACCAACAACACCCCCTCCGTGGGCAACACCGCCGAGGGCCCCTCCTTGCGCGCCGGCGGCGTCACCTGCACGGACGCCGTCGCCGCCAGCTCCCGGAACACCACGTCCACCAGGCCCCAGTCCCTCCCCGCCCGGAGCGCATCCTCCAGCCGCCCCGCCGCCAGGCTCACCTCCGTGAAGCCATAGCTGCCCGCCGTGCCATGCAGCTTGTGCGCGACGACGCCCGCCTCCTCCAACGCCACCCCGTCCCCCGCGCGCGCCGCCGACAAGAGCGCCTCCAGCCCGCTCACCTTGTCCTTCAGCCGCGCGCCGTACTCCTGGTTGAGCGCCACCAGGCTCGCCGCCAGCTCGTCGCGCACCAGGTCCACGTCCGCCAGGGCCCGAGGCCCCGCCGGCGCCGGCGGCAGCGCCTTGGTGAAGAGCTGATTCACCCAGAGGTACAGCTCGTCCGGCCGGTACGGCTTGTGGATGATGCGCGCCACCTTGAGCTGCCGCGTGAGCAGCTCGTGGCTCTTCAGGTCCTTCCAGAACGCCGACGCGAACAACACCGGCAGGTCCGGCTGCTGGCCGCGCAGCTCGCGGATGAAGTCCGCCCCCGTCACCCCCGGCAGCAAGCCGTCCACGATGGCCGCGTCCACCGGCACCTTCGCCAGCACCGCCCGCGCCTCCGCCGCCGTGCGCGCCGTCTCCACCCGGAAGCCCTTCTCCCGGAGGAAGGCGCACACCAGGCTCTGCAAGTCCTTGTCGTCCTCGAGGAACAGCAGCGTCTTCGCGTCGGTCATGAAACGGCCCTTGTCTCCAGCTCGCCGTCCTTGCCGGACAGCAACTCGTGCAGCAGCTCGCGCACCGAGGCCACCAGCTCCTCCTCGGACGAGCGCGCCTTGCTCAGGTGCCGCGTCATCCCCAACGTCAGCTGCCGCTGGTCCGCGCGCGACAGGTCCCGCCCCGTGAAGACGATGAGCGGCGTCGTGCGCCCCCGTCCCCGGCGCAGGATGTCCACCACCTCGAACCCGTCCAGCCCCGGCAGCCCCACGTCCAGCACGATGAGGTCCGGCGGCGTGCGCCGCGCCAGCTCCACCGCGCTCTCCCCATCCGCCGCCTCGAACACCTGCACCCGCCCCAGCCGCTCCAGCCTGGCGCAGATGACCCGCCGCGTGGCCACGTCGTCGTCCACCACCAGCACCCTCGCCTGCCCCGGCCGCCGCATCGCGTGGCGCAGCGCGCCGAGCAGCCCCGACTCCTCCAAGGGCTGCGACATCCAGTCCACCACCAGCGGCGTGCCCACGCCCTCGCCCTCCGACGAGCGCCCCGACAGCGCCACCACCGGCAGCGCCCGCGTGCGCGGCTGCTCCCGCAAGGAGCGCACCCAGTCCAGCGCCTGCCCGTCCGGTATCCGCGTGTCCAGCACCACCGCGTCCGGCGGCTCGGCCTCCAGCACCTTCTGCGCCTCCGCCAGGCTCACCGCCCGCACCACGCGGTAACCCTCTTGCGACAGCAACCCGCGCAGCAACGCGGACAGCTCCCCATCCGCCGTGGCCACCAGCACGTCGTGCCGGCTGGTGTCGCGCGCCGTCGCCGCCGCCACCACCGCCGGGTGCGAGCCCGACAGGGGCCTGGCGGCCTCCAGCGTGAAGGTGAAGGTGGAGCCCTTGCCCAGCGCGCTCAGCACCTCGATGCCGCCGCCGTGCTGGTTCATGATGGCCTGCGAGATGGCCAGCCCCAGGCCCGTGCCGCCCTTGGAGCGGGTGTCCGAGCCGTCCAGTTGTTGGAAGCGCGCGAACAGCCGGTCCTTCTGCTCCTCGGGGATTCCGGGCCCGGAGTCCACCACGCTGAAGCGCACGCGCCCCGGCACCTCCGGCAGCACGCGCACCACCACCTCCGCGCCGCCGGTGGAGAACTTCACCGCGTTGGAGACCAGGTTCGTGAGCACCTGGATGAGCCTGTCCCGGTCTCCGCGCACGCGGGGCGACTCCTCCACGTCCGCGCGCAGCACCACGCCCGCCGCGTCCGCCACGCCCCTCAGGCCGCTGAGCGTCGCCTCCACCAGCTCTCGCGCATCCAGCGAGGCGAGCTTCAGCTCCAGCATGCCCGCCTCCATCTTCTCCAGGTCGAGGATGTCGTTGATGAGGCGGATGAGCCGCTCCGTGTTCGAGCGGGCGATGCGCACCATCTCCAGCGCCGGCTCCGGCACCTCGCCGACGATGCCGCCCTCGAGCAAACCCAGCGAGCCGCGGATGGACGTCAGCGGCGTGCGCAGCTCGTGGCTCACCGTGGAGACGAACTCGTTCTTCATCCGCTCCACCTCCTTGCGCTCGGTGATGTCGCGCACGAAGGCGGTGAAGCGCGCGGGCCCCTCGCCCGGCACCCGCACCAGCGTCAGCTCCGCGGGGAACATGCTCCCGTCCGCGCGCAGGCACGGCGACTCCAGCCGCGTGGCCACGCCGGACGTCTCGCCGAGCGCGGCGGAGACCTCCTCGCGCTTGCTCGCGGGCAACGAGGCCGGCAGCGCGAGCCCCAGGAACTCGCGCCCCACCGCCTGGGCCGCCGTGAGCCGGAAGACCTTCTCCGCCGTGGGGTTGAGCTCCAGCAGCCGCCCCGCCTCGTCGATGAGCAGGATGCCGTCCGGCGCCGCCTCCAGGATGGCCGCCTTGCGCGCCTGGGTGGTGCGCTGCGCCTCGCTCGCGGCGACGAGCTCCCGGCCGCGCTGCTCCACGCGCTCCTCCAGCGCCGCGTTGAGCGTGGCCAGCTCCCCGGACGCGCGCGACAGCCGCACCAGCACCACCACCACGTACGCCCCCAGGAGCAGCGACGCCGCGAAGAAGACGACGCGCGTGCGCTCGTTGGCCACCTGCGCCCGCTCGTGCAACTGGATGAAGGTGCCTACCAGCCGCTCCGCCTGCGCGCTGGCCGAGCGCTCCAACAGGGCCTGCATCGCGGCGTCCGCCCCTGGCTGCTCACCCCGGGCCTGGGCCGCCCGCGAGCGCTCCAGGAGCAGCCGGTTGTCCTCCAGCGCGCCCAGGTACGCGTCCAGCGACGAGGCCATCACCCGCGCCTCCTCCTCCGACAGGAAGGGCGGCACCTCGCGCAGCGACTCCGCGCGGGCCTTCAGCGCCGCGAAGGCCTGGGCGTGGGAGCCATGGCGCTCGGGCAGGCCCAGCCGCTCGCGGAGCACGTCCTGCTCCAGCTCCGCGCTCGCCAGACGCAGCTGCTGCAGGCCCGTGCGGTACGCGTCGATGCGGGCGGTGCCCCAGGGGCGGCCCACCACGAACAGGGCGCACAGCACCAGCAGGGCCCCCACCGCGAGGGCGACGGAGCGCTTCGACAGGCGCGTGCCGCTCACTCCGGCACCAGCTTGCGAATCTCCTTGGGCAGCGTCATGGGGTCGAAGGGCTTGCTGATGACGCCCACCGCGCCGAGCCCCAGGTAGCGCTCCACCTCCTGCTTCTGGACCTTGGCGGTCATGAAGATGATGGGCGTGCTCGACGTGGCCGCCTGCTTGCGCAGCTCACCGAAGGTGGTGGGCCCGTCCATGCCCGGCATCATCACGTCCAGGAGGATGAGGTCCGGCAGCTCCTCGGCGGCCTTGGAGAGGGCCTCGGCGCCCGACGCGGCGAGCACCGTGTCCCATTTGCCCACCCGACTCAGGCTCAGCCTCCCGATGGCGCGGATGTCCTCTTCGTCATCCACCAGCATCACCTTGCGAAGGGTCGTCATGGGGGCGGACCTCCTCTGGGGGGTAAGGGTGTGCTAACCCACGTGCGGGGAACCTGGGGAGTGGACGTCTGTCCAGGGTTCCGCGTCGGGGATTCAACACCCGACGCCCGCGCATTCCCAGCCTCCCGGCGCCGGACGCCTAGCCGGTCGCCTTGCGCCGCCGCGCCGGACGGGCCTGCTTCACCGGGGCGGCCCGGGGCGGCATCACCGACACGACGGCGTTGACGACGCGCGACACCGCGCGCAGCTGCGAGGGCTCCAGCTCCCGGAGCTTGCGCGTCATGCGACGCAGCTCCAGCGGGTCCTCGCGCTCCGGCTTGCGCGTCACGGGCGTCAGCGGAGCACCACCCCGGCCGACCCCCAGCAGCGTATCCGAGGAGACCTGGAGCACGTCACACAGCCGCTTGAGCGTCTGCGTGCGAGGCAACATCCGGCCACGCTCCAGCCGGCTGTAGACCTCCATGGCCATGCCGACGCGCTCGGCCACGTCGCTCTGGGTGAGGCCCAGCCGCAGGCGAGCGGTCCGCGCCGCCCCTCCCAGGATGGCCGCGAGCTTGTGGTCGACGGGCTCACGCATGATGGGGGCAGCGTCGCACGGCGCGCGGGGGAGGCAAGTTTCCCGTCCCCTCAGCGCCGCCGGAGCGCGAGCGCGCCCTGGACCACCTGCACCACGGCCCTGAGCGCCTCCGGCTCCAGCGCGCGCAGGGAGCGCAGCAGCCGCCGCAGCACGGGCGGGTCCTCCACGCGCGGGCCCACCGGTCCTCGGACCGCCACGGGCGCGCCCTCCGACAAGCCCAGCAGCGCGTTCGCATCCATGCACAGCACCAGGCACAGCCTGCGCAGCGTGGTCACGCTGGGCAGCACGCGTCCGCGCTCCATGCGGCTGTAGACCTCCATGGCGATTCCCACGCGCTCCGCGACGTCCGCCTGGGTCAATCCCAACCGGGCCCGCGCCGCCTTCGCCGCCGTCCCCACGGTGATGGCCAGTTCCTCGTTCATGGTCCCCGCGCCTCTCGGGCAGTCTCCCTACTACATCGTCCGCGCCGCACCCTACCTCACGAGGGGGACAGGCTACCCAAAAAGAAGGCCGCCATGCTAATGACGTCAGGGGTTGACCCAGGTCATCCGGATTCGCTGGCGGGGTTTCGATTTCCGGAGAGGGATTCGACCTTGAAGGTCCTGGGTGTGGTGATGCCCTCATGGGTGGGGACAGACGGAGAGGATGGGACGATGAGCGACCTGGAGGCGATGCACCCGCTGCTGCTCCAACCCTCGGAGCAGCTGGGGGCCCTGCGCATCATCCGGAGGCTGGCGACCGGGGGTTATGGCGCCATCTTCCTGGCGGAGAGCGAGACGAAGGGCACGGTGGCGCTGAAGTTCGCGCTGGAGGGCCCCTCGGAGAACGACGAGGCGCGGGTGGACGCGCGCACGAAGCGGGAGGCCCGGCTGCTGATGCACCTGGCGCACCCCAACGTGGTGGAGCTCTTGGGCTACCGGCGCTGGCCGGACGCGCACCGCGGCTACCTGTACCTCATCATGGACTACGTGGAGGGCCCCACCCTGGCCAGGTGGGCCACCACGGAGAAGGCCACGCCGCGCCGGGCCGCGCAGGTGTTCGCGTCGCTGGCGCTCACGCTGGACGCCATCCACGGCGCGGGGGTGGTGCACCGAGACCTCAAGGGCAGCAACATCATCGTCCGCGCGTCGGACGGGGAGCCGGTGCTGGTGGACTTCGGCTCGGGGGACCACCCGTGCGCCCCGTCGCTGACGGAGGACCGGCTGCCTCCGGGCACGCCCAGCTACCGCAGCCCGGAGTCGCTGCGCTTCTGGATGGGGCCACGCATCCCCGGCGCGCGCTACCGGTTCGCGCCCACCGATGACCTGTACTCGCTGGGGCTGGTGCTGCACGAGGTGCTCACGGGCACCTTCCCCTATCCGGCCCACCTGCCGCCGTCCGCGCTGCTGGCCAGCATCGAGTCGGCCGTGTTGCAGCTGCCGTCCGTGCTCAACCCGCGCGTGCCCCGGGTGCTGGATGGCATCGTGCTGCGGCTGCTCGACAAGCATGCGGGCGGACGGTTCCCGAGCGGCGCGGAGCTGTTCGGCGCGCTCTCCGCGGCGCTGGAGCTGGCGGACGACACGTGGGACCAGCCGCTGTTCCCGCCCCGGCCGCCCCACGAGGCCGTCACGGAGGAGGACGAGTCCCTGTTCGATGGGGACGAGGAGGGCCGGGAGGTGCGGCAGTGGATGCGCTGGCCGGACTGGCCCGGCGCGAGCTCCGCGTCGGGGTCCGCCCGCACGCCCTCCACCGAGCCGGTGGCCCCGCCCGTCGCGCCCTGGCGCTCCTGGCTGCGCCGGCGGCTGCACGTGCTCAAGGGGGCGCTCAAGCCCTGGCGCGGGAAGGACTAGGCATCCAACACCTGACGTCCAATGGTTGTCGCCCGACCTCGGATATTCCATCACGGCCGGCTTCGTGTTACCTGGGGCATCCTGTAGCGCCCAACTCACTTCCCAGGTTGAGAGGCAGGCCATGACGACGCCCGACACGACGACGGAGGATTCTCCCGGAGGACCGCGCCGGCCGCGGGTGCTGTTCAACGTGGGCGGCACGGTGTTCGAGTTCGTGCGCAAGCTGGAGGTGCGCTCCACCGGAGAGCTGTTGATGCTGGTCCGGCGCCGCTACCGGGACGGGCAGAGCGGCCTGGTGGTGGTGAAGCGGCTGCGCAGCCCGGCCACCTTCGTGGAGCGGCGCAGGCTGGTGGAGGAGGTCAGCCTGACGTTCCGCTTCAAGCACCCCAACATCGCGCAGGTGCACCAGATGAAGGTGTACCGGGGCGCGCCCCACGTGGTGATGGAGTACGTGGAGGGGCGGTCGCTGGACACGCTGTTGAACCTGACGGCGATGCGGCGGCGGCCCGTGTCCGCCGCGCTGGCGGCGTTCGTGGTGGCGGAGGTCGCGGACGCGCTGCACCACGCGCACCTCGCGGTGGATGACTGGAACCGGCCGCTGGGCATCGTGCACCGGGACGTGAGCCCCCGGAACATCCGGGTAGGGACGCATGGGGACGTGAAGCTGACGAACTTCACCGTGGCCTCGTCGCGGCTGGTGGGGCGGGAGGAGACGAGCCGGCCGCTGGTGAAGGGCGACGTGGCCTATGCGTCACCGGAGCTGCTGCTGCGCGCGCCGGTGGATGCGCGCTCGGACTTGTTCTCGCTGGGGTTGGTGTTGCTGGAGCTGCTCACGGGGCGCCACCCGCTCGCGGTGGAGGACACGCCGCCGCCTCCGTTGCCGGAGGGGCTGACGTTGGAGGCGCAGGGGCCCACCTGGATGCCGGTGGACGAGGTGGCCGCGCGGATGACGAGCCTGGAGCCGGAGCTGGTGGCGCGGCTGGTCGCGGACGTGCCGGAGGGGCTGGCGGCGGTGGTGCTGCGCGCGCTGCGCAGGGCGCCGGAGGAGCGGTTCCAGACGGCGGAGGAGATGGGCTGCGTGCTGCGGGGGTGGCTGAGCGCGCACGCGCCCGGGCAGGGGCGCCATGCGACGGCGGAGGAGATAGCGCGCGTGGCGATGGAGGCGACCAGCCGGCGCAATCAGGCGGAGCTGCTGGAGGGTGGGCTGCATCCGGAGGACCTCACGGCGGAGGAGGCGTCGGTGCCGCTGGAGCCGGGTGGGCGCGCGGAGCTGGACGCCGAGGGCTCGCTGGCGGAGGAGGCCGCGCGGGTGTTCGGGGTGCCGGGCAAGCGCGGGGTGACGCGCGCCCGCGTGGAGGAGCCCGCGCCTCGCGATGGGGAGGAGGCGTGGTGGACGTCCAGGGTCGAAGCGGAGTCGGTGGCCTCGCCCGTGCGGAGCGGGGCCGTGGAGGCGCCGTGGCCGGAGGATGACGTCACGCCTCCGGGTGGGAGCAAGCCGCTCGAGCCGGACGACGAGCCCGACGCGTCCTGAGCGCTCGCGCTACATCCTCCCCGCGATGAGCATCGTCAGCACCAGCGCCGCGAGCACCGCCAGCACCACGCCGAGCACACGCCACGCGGAGATGGGGGACTCGCCGAACACCACCTCCGCGTCCTGGCCATGCACCAGGACGCGGTACGGCTTGTCGCGATAGCGATACGCCAGCACATACACCGGCAGGGCCCACCGCGTGGTGCGCAGGCTCGACAGCGCCACGGCCACGCGCACGTTGCGGTAGCGACGGCCGGGGATGTCTCCACTCGACTGCACGTGCTCGCTCGCGAGCCGCTCCACGGCCTGGAACACCCTGCGCCTCGCCCCCGAGCGCGTCGCCTCGAAGCGCTCGACGCTGGCGCCCTCCGGCCCTCGCGCCTCACCCACCGCCTCGTCGAAGCGGTAGTGCGGCGTGAGCTTGTCGCACTCGTCCATCTTCAAGCCGCGCGACGCGGCGACCAGGATGTTGGAGAAGTCCAGGTGCGTCTGCCCCGCATGCGGCGCCCAGTCCGAGCGCCGTGAGCCCGCGTCCGAGTCCGCCGTCCAGCTCACCTCGACGCCCGCCTTGAACACCCACGCGGGCCACCACATGGGCCGCATGGACTCCAGCGACGCCTCCTCGGCCAGCCCCGAAGGCCGGAAGAACGCCTTCCGCCCCAGGAAGCGCGACAGCGCCTCGCTGGCCACCGACGGCTCCACCGAGAAGGGCAGCCACCCCTGCGCCTGCTCCACCGGGTCCACCGTCATCTCCACATGCGTCACCGCGCCGCAGTAGTCACACCGTGGCGCCCGCGCCTCCACCGAGTACTCCACCGACGCGCCGCAGCTGTCACAGCGCACCACGCGCGCCCGCTCGACGGCGGCCTCCTGCCTGGGCGGCTCCGGCGTCGCGAGGCCACACACCGGACAGCGCAGGTCATCCACCTCCAGCTCGCACGCGCACCGCTCGCACGGCGACACGCTGACGGCCGCGCTCATCGGCCACCTCCCTGGAGGAAGAGCCACAGGCCCAGCACCCCCAGCAACCCCACCACCACCGCCGCCGCCACCTTCCACACGGACAGGGGCGCCTTCCCGTGCACCTCACCCGTCTGTCCATTCACCAGCACGCGCAGGGGCTCCGCGTCCTGGGCGTAGCGCACCGCCAGCACCCAGACGGGCAACAGGCACACGTCCAACGACTCCCAATCCAGGTGGCTGTCGTGACTCAGCTCCCGATGCGAGTCCCCGGGCATCAGCGCCGCGAGCTTGTCCAGCAGCCGCCCCGACACCTCCTCGCGCGCCTTCTCCAGACACGCCTGGAACGTCAGCGTGGGCTCCTCCGCCACCCAGCCGGACACCAGCGCCGGCGTGTAGCGCGCCAGCCCCCGCAAATCGAACGGCTCCAGCGCCTCCAGCTCGTCGTTGTGCAAGCCATTGGACGCGGTGACGAGCACGTCCGCCACATAGCCGGAGACCTGGCCGCTCAACGGGCGCCACTCGGTGCGCGTCACCGTGCGCGTGCGCGTCACCGTCTTCCCGTTCTCCGTCGTCGTGTAGCGCTCCTGCTCCTGATAGTTCTCACCGATGGAGGCCTGGAACCGGGAGGTCGCCAGCGCGCTGTAGAGGTAGGCGGGCACATAGACGCCGTGCACGTCCCCCGGCTTCGCGTCGCGAATCCCCGAGCGACAGAAGCGGCTGCGCGAGCGCAGCCAGTGCGACACCTTCTCCCGCGCCGCCGCGTGGTTCAGCGAGAAGCCCAGCGCGAAGCGCGGCTCGGGCACCCCGGGCGTCGGCGGGCGCTCCACCACGGAGGGCGCGGCGCAATACGGGCAGCGCGTGGTGCGCAGCGAGGGCTCCAACACCAGCATCGCGCCACACGACTGACACCCCAGCCGGAGCCTCGGCTCCGTCAGCGCCGCGGCCGGCTCCTCGTGCCCCAATGCCATCACCCCGCTCCTTGTCGAGACGCAGCGGACAGGCGCTCGCCCGCCCGCTCGCCGTGCGGACTTCTGCGCCACGACGATAGCCGGGTTGCCGGAGGCATTCCGCGTCATGACTGTATCCAGACGGAGGATTCCATCATGGCGAAGGACCCGCGACGACAGCCCGCCACCCAGCCCGCCGAGGACTTCTACGGGCGCCCCACCGGTCCCCGGGGCGAGCCCGCGCCCCGCGAGGAGCGTGAGCCGCCCCGCGTCCCGCCCTCCACGCCCGACGACGACGCGCCCGAGCGTCACGGACGCGCCCACCCCATCGACCCCGCCGAGCGCACGCCGGAGGCCATCCTGGACGACATCCCGGACGGCGACGGTCCCCGCAGCGACGCGGGCACCAATCCTCTTCCCGACCTCTACTGGACCGCCTTCCCGGGCAGCCTGGAGGAGGAGAAGGACTGACTTCACGGCCGGCCCGAGGGGGCTTTCCCGAACCCTCCAGGTCCCCTCGGGCCACGGCCTCTTCTCGATTGAGTGTCTGGTGACCCCGCGCGCAATCCCTCACGCCCCGTCTGGAATGTCAGCCCCTCCCTGTACTGTGTGCTCATTCGCCAGCACATCCAGGGGGAGGAAACTCCATGGCGGAAGTCCGTGAGCTGCCTCGTGTATCCGTGAACAAGCTGGGTGAGTACCTCACCGCCACCCCGGCTCGTCGCAAGCGCATCATCTACGACCAGAAGCACCCGCCCGAGCAGCAGTATCTGCGCTACCCGGAGGCGTCGCTCGCCATCACGGACTTCCTGTGTCGTGACCTGGACCCGGCCATCCTCCGCGAGCACCAGCGCCGCTTCGCGTGCAGCGTGCCGCAGTCGGAGTTCGAGGCGCAGCGGCTGCATCTGTGCTCGGAGGCGCTGGAGCGCTTCGCGGACCTGGTGCCGTGGCTGGGGCTGGAGGACACCATCATCAGCCCCGTGGGCGCCGAGCCTCCCGTGCTCGAGATGGCGGGGGTCACCATCAGCGTGCGGCCGGAGGTCGTCCTGCAGCGCATGGACCGACATGGCAATCCACGCGTGGGCCTGATGAAGCTCTACTTCTCCAAGCACCATCCGCTGGATGAGCGCTCCGGGCAGTACATCGGGACGATGCTGCAGCGCTTCGCCGAGCAGCACCTGTGTCAGCTGGGTCCGTCGGACCACCGGATGGTGCAGGTGGTGGACGTGTTCGCGGGCACCCTCTTCACCGCGCCCCGCGCGCATATCCGCCGACTCAGTGACGTGGTGCTCGCGTGTGAGGAAATCGCGGAGCGCTGGGCCGTCCACTGAACGAGCATTCGCTGCACGGCGTCCGCGCTCGGGAGCGTGGTGGAAGATTTCCGTGGGCTCGCGTGAGTCGTGAGACACGGTGAGTCATGTGAAACATGACGCTTCTCGGGTTTCCGGGCGGGGCCTACGCTCTGGCGTGCCGGTCGATTCGGCGACCGGCCTCACCCCTACGGGAGACGCATCATGAAGAGCCACAAGGTGAAGACTTTGAAGGAGCTGTTCGTGAAGGACCTCGCCCGCATCCACGGAGGCGATGGCAGCGCCACGTCCACCTCCTCCACCGAGACGCAGAGCACCTCGCCCCAGGTCTCCACCACGCAGGCCTGTTGCGAGGAGAAGAACGACCCCTGCTGCTAGGGCGCGGTCGTCCTTCGGTTCGCTGAAGCTCGCGCGTGTCTCCCTTGCTTGGGGGCACGCGCGTTTCTTTTCGCGGGGGCCCGTGTCGAGCCCTCCGGTCGGGGGGCGTGTCCGGTGCAGGGCGGCGCGGGTGTTGGCTCGTGGGAAGTCGGTGCGCGGGGCCGATGGGAAGCGGACACTCGGGTGGGTCCGCGTGGGTGTGGCGGGTTGGTGGAGCGCGGGGCCGTCACCAGCGTGCGCCGCATGGCGCATCGAGGCATGGACAACGGCAAGGATGAGGCGCGGGGGGCCGCCGCTCGGCCCGGGATGGAGACGGCTCGGCCGGCGGACGCGGCGCCGCCTGGGTCTCGTGAGCGGAGTGAGTCCGATGTGTCGGGCTGGAACCCCGCTCGGGATGAGGCGCCTTCGTCGCGGGAGGGACGCTATCACCGCGCCGCTTCGCTGCGCATGGCGCAGCCCCGGACGGCGGTGGAGGACCGCTCCGACGAGGCGTGGGCGAGCGGAGGTGTCCAGGGCGGGCCCTATGGGCGTGATGACCGGGATGACCGCTACGCCACGGGCGTGGGGCCTCGGGCACGCATGGGGACGCAGGACCAGGAGCTTTCGCCCCAGCCCGCGGATTACCGGTCCTGGAACCGGGAGGGGTACGGCGGCGAGGAGTCGCGGATGCGCGGGGACGCGCCGGGTGCGGTCTCGGGTTGGCGGGCTCGCGAGGAGGCGCCGCTGCCGCTGGAGACGAGCACGCTCCATGAGCCGCCGCGCCGGAGCGAGGGACGCGCGTTCCACACGGGCGATGTCGACACGGAGCTGGGGCTCGCGGAGGAGACGCTCGAGTTCGAGGCGCGCTCCCACGTGAGCCGCCCGGGTGAGCGCGCTGGGAGCGGATGGCGTGGCAGTCGCGACCTGGCCGCGCCGTCGCGTCGGCACTCCGACTCGGAGCGCGCAGAGGGTGGATGGCGCGGCGCTTCGCCCTCACGTCAGCACTCCGATTCGGAGGGTGGCGTGCGCGGCGGTCGCGACCTCTCCGCGCCTTCGCGGCAGCACTCCGATGAGGGCTGGCGCGAGGAGCGAGAGATGTCCGCGCGGTCGCGTGAGCGCTCCGGTGTGGTGCGTCCGGAGGAAGGCTCTCGCGAGGGCCGTGAGGTGTCTTCGTCCTCGCGAGGAGGTTCTCGTTCGGAGCGCACGTCCTCGTCTTCGCGTGGCACGTCTGGCGTCGAGCGCTCGGAGCGCGCCTTCGTCGCGGACCACATCCGCGAGGACCGGAGCCAGGACTACCGCGCACCGCCGCTCGGCATGTCCCAGCGATGGCAGCGGGAGCCGCTGACGGCTCGCGACGTGATGACGCGCAACGTGCGCTCGGTGCGGCGTGACAGCCCGCTGCGCGAAGTGGCTCGCATCATGAAGGACGAGGACTGCGGCGTCGTCCCCATCGTCGACGAGCAGGGCCGCCTGGTAGGGCTCGTCACGGACCGGGACCTCGCGCTGCGCGCCTTCGCCGGTGGCAATTCACCGGAGCAACTGCGCGCCGCGGACGTGATGACCGAGGACGTGGAGGCGGTGACGCTCGACGAGAGCCTGCATGGTCTCATCGACATCATGGCCCGCCGGCAGATTCGCCGGCTCCCCGTCATCGAGCGCGATGACCGGCTCGTCGGCATCATCTCGCTGGGAGACATCGCCCAGCGCGCCGACGCGGACGAGGAGCTGCAACACGCCCTGGAGCGAATCTCCGCGCGCCGCTCGTTCTGGACGCGGCTGCGCTGACGTCACCTCGAGGAAGCGGAGCTCACGTCGCCATCAGTCGGCGGAGCTCCGCGTCCTCGACCCACCACACGCTGGACACGGGAATCACATAGAACCCCTGGTCCGCGAGTTCGAGGAGGACGGGCGGAACCCAGCCGTAGACGAGGCCGCCGTGGACCTCTGTGTAGTCGCCCTTCCACTCGCTGTCGTGCGCGAACCAGGTGTCCCAGCCGGGGATGTCGTAGTCATCCAGGTAGCCATTTGACGGCTGCGTCGCCGCGCCACACAGGTCCGAGTCGAAGTGTGTCGCGAACACCCGCCCGCCCATCAAGTCTCCGAGCGGCGGCAGCGGCAGCTTCAGCCGCTCGAGCGCCCGGCGACGTCGCTCGACGATGAAGTCCACCGCCTCCGCGGGCACGGCGGGCGCGCTCAACAACTGGAACACCAGCGTGTCGCCGTCATGCCCGCAGACCGGCGGCATCAGCTCCACCGAGCGCGTCGTCACCCCGGCCCTGGCGGCCTCGGCGCGTGGCAGACACCACGCGATGGTCTCCGCCAGCCGCCGCTTGAATCCTGTCACCATGCGCGCCTCCTCCGTGCGTCAGGGCCAGTAGCGCTCGGCGGACTTCAGCGCGGCGCCATTGGAGCCGTGCCCGCCAATCACCAGCACCGAGCCATCATCGAGCAGGGTCGCCGTGTGTCCCGCGCGCGCCGTCGGCAGGGCGGGCCGGAGCACCCACTCGAGCTGGTTCGAGTCGAAGAGCTCCACCGTCGACAGCGAGTCATAGTCCGCCTCCGAGCCCCCCACCACCAGCACGTCCCCCGACTTCAGGGTCGTCGCCGTGTGCGCGAAGCGCGCGTCGAACATCGCGTCCATGGGAATCGGGGTGTTGCCGCTGCCCTCCTCGGTCGGAATCAACTCGGTCGAGGAGAGGGCGATGACGGAGCCCGCGCCATCCCCTCGCTTGCCGCCCGTGATGAGCAGCTGCGCGGCCGCCTCGCCCTGCCCTATCACCGCCGCGGCATGAGCGTGCCGAGGCTCCAGCAAGGGACCACCGGCGACGCTCCACCCCTCCCCTGGCGTGTACACGTCGTAGCTGCCCTCGGTCCGACTCGCGTTGTAGCCACCGACCGCGAAGACCCGGTTGAGCACCATCGTGACGGACAGGACGTTGCGCTCCGCGCGCATGGAGCCGCTCCCGGTCGACCAGGTCCCTCCGAACACCGCGTAGCGCGCCGAGTCGCCGAGGCCCGTCTCCCCGTTCGCCCCGCCTCCCATCACCAGGACCTCGTCCCCGTCCGGCAGGAGCACCGCCCCGTGGCTCGCGCGAGCCGATATCGGCAGGTCCGGTCGGGGTGAGGTGCCCGAGGCCGGGTCATAGAGTTCCACGCTCTTCGTCGGAGTGGCCCCCGCGCGGCCGCCCACCACCAGCACCTTCCCTCCGGAGATCAACGTGGCGGTGTGCTCGCCCCGAGCCACCTGCAGGGGCGGCAGGCTCGTCCACGAGCCGCCATTCCGGGGGTCGTAGAGCTCCACCGAGGTGAGCGCTCCCGTCCCACTCGCGTTCGAGAACCCGCCCACCACCAGCACGCGCCCATCCGCCAGCAACGTCGCGGTGTGCCCCGTCCGCGCCGTGTTCGGCGTCCCCGCCGCGTCCCATCGGGGACGCCCCGCGTCGGGACCTCCGTCGGGGCCCGCGTCACCCGCGTCGGGGCCTCCGTCAGGGCCCGCATCACCCGCGTCGACGCCTCCGTCGGGCCCCGCGTCCCCGGCGTCTCCTGCATCGTGGGCGCCCGCATCCGCGTCACAAATCTCCGGGTGCTCCCGGCAGAAGCGCGAGGTCCGCTCCTCCACGTCGACGCACGAGACGACGGCCTGGAGGCCGAGCACACACGCCACCGCCACCACGAACCGCATCCCCGTCCTCACGGCCACCTCCCGGACACGAAGGCGGACGTGCCATCCGTCCCCACCGTCAGCGCCAACGGTGCCCGCGGCGCCCCCAACAGGTACATCCCCGTCCCCACCCCCAGCCCCACCACGCCGCCCACCAGCAACCCCACGCTCACCGACTGGAGCGACCGCGCACGCGACGCCACCTTCCGCGCATCGTCCCGGGAGCGGAGGTCCGGTGAGGGCTCATCCAGCTTCGACTCCTCCCGCGACGCCAACCACCACATCACCCCGCCCCCCGCCGCCAGCGCCCCGCCCACGGCCGCCGGAATCCACGCCCGCTCGCGCAGGGAGACGGCCCGCCCGGACAGCGCGCCGTCACCGCCAGGCAGCACCCGGTCCGGGTTCCCCGTCGCGGACTCGTCGTCCATGCGCGCACCCACGCCCTCCCCGTCCTCCTTCCTCAACGGCTCGGGCCGCTCACCCCGCGCCGCCAGCTCCGCGAGCACCTTCTGGCGCACCGCCTCGAAGCGCGTCCTCAGCTTCGGCGACACCGCCAGCGGCAGCTTCGCCTCCGGGTCCAGGAAGAGCGCCGCCTGGAACGCCGCGTCCGCCTCCTCCTTCCCGCGGCTCAGCTCCGCCAGCACCACGCCCTCGTAGAGCGACACCGCCACGTCGTCCTCGGGCCCCTTCGACACCTTCTTCGCCCGGGAGATCTGCTCCAGCGCCCGCTCGTGCTCCAGGTCCTCCACCAGCCGATGGATGGACAGCAGGTAGCGCTTCACGTCCGGGGACACCTCCGCCCTCGACCCGAACGGCAGCAGACACAACCCCAGCAACAGGACCCCGACCCCCACCCTGCGAGCCCAACCCACGCAAAGCCTGTTCATTGAGATGGATTCCATTTCCAGGACATCCATGCTCGATTTCCCCGAGGGGTACAAGAGGCCCCATGGGCTCTCACGCCCCGGGAAAACGTCAAGGGCCCCGAGAGTCTCCACCGAGTGGAGACCCGCGAGGCCCTCGCGTCGAAGCCGTCACCCGCGCGCGTGTCCCCGCGCGCCGGACGTCACCGCACGCCCGTCACCACCACCGCGTCCGTCGTCTCCGTCACGGTGAACTTCTTCAGGGGCAACGTCGCGGGCCCTCTCGTCACCGCACCCTGCAGCGTGAAGGTCGAGTTGTGGCAGAAGCAGATGTAGTCCTGCTCGGCCTGACGCGCGGACACCTCGCAGGCCTGGTGCGTGCACAGCGCGTCCACCGCGGACAGCGAGCCATCCGAGGCGCGGGCGATGAAGATCTTCTTCCCGTAGCCGCCAGGGACGCCCTCCACGAAGCTGCCGTTGTCCTTGAGCGTGGGGAACTGCGAGAAGGGCAGCCGCACCTCGCCGTTCACCGCCGAGGGGAAGCCGCCCTGACCCGCGCGCAGCTCGATGGTCAGCTCGCGGTTGCCCGGGTTGTACGTGGAGGCGAACTTGCGCAGGCCCACCGTGGCCGGCCGCTGCGTCACCGCGCCGTCGATGGGGTTGAACTTGGACAGGTGGCACGGGCACACCACCTCGCGCCCGTCGAAGCCGAGCGGGCACGCGGCGTGGGTGCACAGGTTGGACAGCACGGAGAAGGTGTCCTGCCCGGAGTGCGTCACCAGCAGGTCCGTCTCCTCGCCCGCCACGCGCAGCGTAATCGCGCCGCCCACGCGCTCCAGGTCCGGATAGCGCGAGACCTGCAGCGTCACCACGCCCTCGGCACTGGCCGTCACGTCCGTCACCGGCGCCGGGTCGATGTCCGGCGCGCAGCCCGGCAGCGCCGTCGCGGCCGCGCCCGCCGCGCTCGTTCCGAGGATGCCCTTCAGGAAGCCACGTCGCGACGTGCTCACGTCCCCTCCACCACGAAGACCAGCTTGGGCTCCAGCACCAGCTTGTCGTCCACCTTCACCATGAGCAGCGACGGGCGCTCGATCTTGAACTGCTCCAGGCTGACGGTGAACGAGCCCTCCGTCGTCACCTCCGTGGCGGACTTGAACAGCACCGTCACCGGCACCTCCACGCCCTGCTTCTCCCCGTGGAAGAGCAGCTGGCCCTTGAGCGTCACCTGCACCTTCGAGGGGAAGGTCGCGGGCAGCTTCACCCCCGTCGCCACGCCCTTGAAGTCGACGATGGGGTGCTTGGCCACCTCCGTCACCTCCCACATGTGCTGGTCGCGGTTGGCGTTGCCGGAGTCGAAGTCCTTGATGTTGGCGCGCACGGCCACCTGCAGCGTGCCGTCCGCCTTCAGCAGGGCCTTGCCGTCGCTGGGCTTCGCGGTGCCGACCACCTCGTGCGCGGGGTGGTGCAGCTTGTAGGTGAGCGTGCTGGCGTCCTTCTTGAGCGCGTACGTCTTGGCCCCCCCCTGGGCCAGGGCGGGCACGGAGAGCAGCAGGGTGGTGAGCAGCGCGAGTCGTCGAACGGTCATGTCCGTCTCCAGGAGATGCAGAGGTCGTCCCTCCGAGGCCAACGGCGCCCGGGGGAAAAGATTCAGAAGAAGAGGGTGAAGATGCCGGCCGTGACGGCCCCGAGCGTGGTGTAGCCGACCACCTGGTGCGCGGTGGCCAGGTCCGTCTCCGACAGCCGGCCGAAGCGGTCCGTGGCCATGATGCCGAGGATGATCTGCGCGATCATCCCCGCGGTGGCCAGGGACATGAAGAGCTTGTGGAAGGAGATGGTGTCCCACTCGGCGTTCTGCTTCTCGAAGGGCTCCGGGGCGAGCAGGCCCAAGAGGCCCACCGAGGCGAAGACCACGGAGGTCCCCACGGCGAAGCCGCGGTGGAGCCCCAGCAGGTTGCGGTCATCGCCGCCGCCGCGGAACGAGTCGTTGAACTGGAGCTGGCCAATCACCGTGGTGGTGACCAGGCCCGCGGCCAGCGCGAAGCCCAGGCCCTGGTGCAGCTTGAGCATGGTGCGGCGCCGGTCCAGGCGCTTCTGCAGCTCCGGGTCCACCTGGGCGGCGGCGACGTCCTCGGCGGGCTCCAGCAGGTCGAAGTCCAGCGAGGGGTCCTCCGCCGGAGCGGCCTGCTCCTCGGCGGGGGCCTGCTTCGTGGGCGCGTCCTTGGCGGGCGGCGACTTCTTCTGTTGGGCCTGGGCGGTGGTGGTGGACAGCAGCGACAGGATGACGAGGACGGCGGCGAGGCGGTTCATCAGTGGGTATCCGTGAGGGGCTCGTGGCGGAGGGGCGGACAGGTGCGGCAGGGGTGCCGGGGGCCTGCTTCCATCATGCCGACGTGACTCACGAAGAACCCGGAACCGATTGCAAAGTCGCCGCAACGGGGACCGGCCAGGGGTTTCGTGGACGCGATGTGGAAGACGAGAGGCGGCCGGAGACGGCCTGCATGAGGGGACCCGAACGAAACCTCCCAACCAGGTGGTGACCCCGGAAGCATGACTCCGAGGCCCAGGGGCGACGGTAGCGCCACACTCCGCGTTGCGGAAGCCGCATGACGGGCGGCGGACTCTGTCCGACAGCCACCTTCCTCCGGGCTCGGGGTCGGAAGACCCCGGCCGGTGTGTTCACTGCCCGCGCAGGGGACTGACGGGCGCCCGACAATCATCCGCCCGGGGCCGGAAATCCGGCTCCGGATGCGTTTCAGTGGAGGCAGCCCGGGGTGTCACCTGCGCCATCGGGCAGCCGCGCATGGAGAAGCATTCGTCCGTCAGCCTCCGCTTGCCTCCTCCCGACGAGGGCCCGGGTCCCAGCGTGGAGCTGCTGGCGGAGAGCCGCCGCGCTCGCGCCAGCGCCGAGCTCGCCAGCGCGCGCATGCGAAGTCTGCAGTCGCTCACGCTCGCCCTCTCCGGCGCCCTCACCTCCGAGGACGTCGCCCGCGCCGTCGTCGTGGAGGCCGTGCGCACCCTGGAGGCCCAGACCGGCGGCCTCTACCTGCTGGAGGCCCGGGGCTCCACCCTGGAGCTGGTCCACACCGTGCGCTGCCCCCCGGCCATCGAGGCCGCCTTCACCCACGTCCCCCTGGGCGCCAACGTCCCCGTGGCCGAGGCCGTGCGCACCCGCGCGCCCCTATGGCTGTCCGACTTCGCCACCCTGGCCGAGCGCTTCCCCATCGCGGCCGACCCCGCCCGCCCCGAGCACGGAGACCTGTCCATCGCGTGCCTGCCCCTCATCGCCCGCGACAGGACGGTGGGCTGCCTGGCCTTCATCTGGGGCCGCGCGCACGACTTCGACGAGGAGGAGCGGGCCTTCATCGACATGCTGGCCCAGCAGGCCACCATGGCCCTGGAGCGGGCCCGGCTGCTCGCCGCCGAGCGCAGCCAGGTGGAGCGCGTGGGCCTGCTCCAGCACGCCACCGCCATGCTCGCCACGTCGCTGGACCTGGGCCACACCCTGCGCGGCGTCGCGCTGGGCCTGGTCCCCACCCTGGGCGACTTCTGCATCATCGACGTGATGGGGCCGGACCACGAGGTGCGCCGCACCTTCCACGCCGCCACCCCCGAGTGCGCCGGCCTGCTCGCCGCCAGCCACTGGCGCCCCCCGGAGCGCCCCGGCACGCCCATCTGCGCGCTCGCCAGCGGCCAGCCCGTCTTCGCCCCCCAGGTCGACGCGGCCTGGGTGGAGTCCACCGCGTGCGGGCCGGAGACGCTCGCCCTGCTGCGCACCCTGGCCCCCACGTCCTGGCTGTCCGTCCCGCTGGACACGCCCGAGGGCGTGCTCGGCGCGCTCACGCTGGGCCACTGCCTTTCCGGCCGGCACCACACGGCCGAGGACCTGGAGCTGGCCATGGAGCTGGCCCGCCGCGCCAGCGCCGCCGTGCAGAACGCCCACCTGTTCCACCAGACGCAGCAGGCGCTCCAGCTGCGCGACGAGTTCCTCGCCATCGCGAGCCACGAGCTGAACACGCCGCTGACGGCGCTGAAGCTCCAGCTGTCCCGGCTGCGGCGCATGTCCTCGGACGGGGAGGTGCGGGCGCGCACCACGTCCGCCGTGCAGCAGGTGGACCGGCTGGGCCGGCTGGTGCACGAGCTGCTGGAGGTGGCCCACCTGTCCGAGGGCCGGCTGCACCTGACGCCCGAGCCCGTGGACCTGGTGGACGTGTGCCGGGAGGTGCTCACGCGCTTCACCGAGGAGAAGGAGCGCGCGGGCGCCACCATCTTCCTGCGCGCCGACGGCGCCGTGTCCGGGCGCTGGGACGCCTCGCGCGTGGACGGCATGGTGACGCACCTGCTGTCCAACGCGCTCAAGTACGGCCTGGGCCGCCCGGTGGAGGTGGAGGTGGCCTGCATCCCCGGAGACCTGGCGCGACTGGTGGTGAGGGACCGCGGCATCGGCATCCCCGCCGAGCAGCTCGCCCACCTGTTCCAGCGCTTCGGCCGCGCGGTGCCGCTGAGGCACTACGGCGGCTTCGGCCTGGGGCTGTGGTTCTCCCGTCAGGTGGTGGAGGCCCACGGCGGGCACATCCACCTGGAGAGCTCACCGGGGCTGGGCACCACCGTCACCGTGGAGCTGCCCAGGACGCCGGAGACGGCGTGAGCCCCAGGCCCGCTCACGCCGGAGCGGTGGAGGGGACCTGGGAGCGCTGCGCGGTGCCGTGCGCCAGCTCCTCCCCCAGCGCGTGCGGGTCGAAGTACGCGTAGAAGCGGCGGATGTGCTCGCCATCCCATTCCAGGATGGAGACGCCCTCGTAGGCCACGGCCGCGCCGTTCTGCGCGGTGCCATGGGACTCCCACTCGAGCGCCACCCGGTCCCCCGCCTCAATCATGTTCCGGAAGGACGACTTCACCTGGCGCAGCGTGGCCTTGTACTCGCGCCAGAACTGACGCGCGCCCTGCTTCCCCTTGAACACCCGGGAAGAGGCCAGGTTGCTCACCTGGGCATCGTCGCTGAAGAGCGCGACGAGCGCCTCCAGGTCGCCGTCCTCCTCCAGGCTCGACAGTGCCTCCACGAACCGCTGCGCTCGCTCCGTCGCCATGCGCGTGTCCTCGCTCGCCCCTGGGTGGAAGGGGGCCGATGGAAGGAGACTGCGCATGCGCCATCCCGGGTGCCTCCCCCTCCCGCCTGCCCTCCGGTACGACGGGGGAGCCCCGGTCAGCACGCTGTCCAGGCACTCAGGTGCCCCGGGCCCGGGACCACTCCTCGCGGTTCCAGCCGTTGCGCAGGTAGCGTTCACGCTTCGACTCGGGGAGCGCCTCCCAGGCCACTCCCCGCGCCAGCTCCGGCGGCGTGTCGAAGAGGCCCACGTGCTGGCGGTCCACGGCCTGCGTCGCGCGCTTCGCCGTGAGGCCCTTCATCTCGTAGCCCAGCCGCAGCTCGGCCTTGTTGCCCTGTCCCTTCACGTCGACGAAGACGCCCCCGCCGAACTCCGCCTCCCTCAGGTTCAGCTTGCTGTAGCTGCCCGCGTGCTTGCCCACGCCGACGGACAGCTTGAGGTCGCCGTCCGAGGAGTGGCTCACCGAGAACAGGCCCAGGTCCACCTTCACCTCCGACTGGAGCTGGCCCTTCGAGTCGCGCGTCACCTCCAGCCCCACGGGTCCGCCCTTGAGCGCCACGCCGCCCGAGGACTTCAGGTCCACGCGGCCCCGCGAGTCGAGCCGTGCCTCGCCGCCCACGAGGAAGTGGTCGTGCTGCAGCTCCGCCTTGCCATTCAGGGAGAAGGTGCCGCCGGGGCGCTCGCCGAGCAGCTCGCGCTGACGGGCATTGATGGCCTGGTAGACCCAGCCCGTGGACCCCGCGGTGCCCACCGCCAGGCGCCACTCCTTCGCGAGCGCCTCCCGCCGGGGGTCCTCGCGCGACAGCCCCAGCATCGAGTCCGACAGCCGCGCCTCCCGGGGCGGGCCCAGCTTGCGCAGCTCGGGGAGGCCCTGGGCCTGCTCGACGGCCTGGACGTAGCGGCCGAGGTAGGCGGCGTGGTCGGCCAGGTACGTCCTGCCCGCGGTGACGGCGTGTTCGCTCACGGCCTGCCGCAGCGAGTCTGGCAGGGCCACGTCGTGACGGAAGAAGGCGGGCCTGCCGGGGTAGCCCAGCGGCCCGGACGCGGGCTCTCCCGCGACCCGCTGGAGCGTGCCCTTGGCGTGGGCCTGCTCCAGGAAGGACGCACGCGCCTCGGGGGTCTGCTCGGCCAGGAGGGTCTTCAAGAGGCCCTCGCGCTCCATCCGCTCCAGGGTGGCGCGGTAGCCCTCCGGCGGGAGCTGTCCCAAGAGCGTGTGCACCGTGCGCACGTCCGCGTCGCTGACCGTCCAGTCGCCGAGGCTGCGCGTCAGCCTCGCCTGGAGGTCCGGGTAGACGTCCGCGGGGACCTCCGCGCTCCGGGCCCGGAGCCTGCCGCCCAGCGCCGTCAGCTCTCCGGCCGACACGGTGGGGCCGGTGTCCCGGGACGTGCTCCCTGGCTGCGGAGGGGACGGGGACTTCGAGGTGGGTTCCTTGAACGGCTGCACCGCGTTGCGCTCACGGGCGGCCGGGGTGGGGGGATGAGGAGGGGGCCGCGCCGGCGTGGGCACCTCGTCAGGGACCAGGTCGAGAGCCAGGGCGTTGCTGCCTGCTGTGTCGATTCGGGACATGCGCTCGCTTCCGCAAAGGGGACCTCCGGCCGCACTGCACCGGGCACACCAGGGTCCACTCCGAGCGGCGCGCGGGCCCTCGGCGCCTCACGCCATCGCCAGTTCCGGACGTGAAATCTCCCGGCACGGACGTCCTCGCGCGCGAGGTCGGCGCGAGTCAGGCGACCACGGCGGCGACGGCCCGGGAGTCGAGCGGCAGCTCCAGCGTGAAGGTCGTCCCGGTGCGATCCCCGCTCTCGATGCTCACCCGTCCACCATGGGCCTGGGCACAGCCCCAGACCAGGGTCAGCCCCAGGCCCCAGCCCTTCGAGGGCCCCTCGCGCGCGGAGCGCGTCCTCGAGAACGGCTTGAAGAGCAGGTCCTGGTCGGACTGGGAGAGGACCCGGCCCTCGTTGTGGACGGAGACCCTCGCGCCTGAAGCCGTCCGCGCGACGGTGAGGGTGACGGGGGAGTCGCTCGCGCCGTACTTCACCGCGTTGCTGGTCAGGTTCCAGAGTGCCCGGCGCAGCTCGTCCTCGCTCCAGAAGCCCTCGACGGGCGCCTCGGCCACGAGGAGGAAGCGCTCGCCGTGGATGGTGCTCAGCTCCTCGATGACCTCCCGGGCGATGGCCCGCAGGTCGCACGGCGCGAACTGGAGCGAGAGCTGCTCCCCGGCGCGCAGGCGGTTGGCGTCGAGCAGGTCCCGCACCATGCGGTCCGTGCGCTCGATGTTCTGGTCGATGCGCCGGGCCAGGTCCCGCCGCTCCTCCATCATCTCCGGCCGGCGCAGGAGCAACTGCGCCGCCACCTTCGCCGCCGACAGCGGCCCCCGCAGGTCATGGGCCAGGACGGAGACGAAGCGCTCCCGGAGCACCCGCTCCTCCTGCAGGGTGTCGACCTTCGTCTGCAGGTCCGCGTACAGCTTCGCGTTGTCCAGGTGGATGGTGAGCCGCTCGCCCAGGGACTCGAGCCGCCTCCGCTCCCGGGCCGTGAAGTCGCGCGACGCGGCGGCGCCGACGTACAGCACGCCCCTCAGGGCGTAGTGCGTGGCCAGCCGGATTCCCAGCAACGAGGAGAGCCCCTCGCGCCGCAGGTCCTCGCTCACCGCCATCGGCGTGGCCTCCGCCTCCTCGCCCGAGCCGGGGTCCTCGTCCACGACGCCTCGAGTGGTCGCGTATCGCGCGAGGGCCTCCATCGCCACGCCCGTGGAGACCACCGTGCCAAGACCGGGGAGCGGGGTCTCCTTCAAGAGCAGGGCCGCGCCCTGTCCCCCCAGCGCCTCCATGATGAGCTCGAGGACCTCCCTCAATCGCTCCTGGAGGGAGGCGGCGTCCACCTCCAGGGCCTCGTTGGCCACCTTCTGGATGAGCCGCAGGTAGCGCTTCTCCGCCTGCTCATCCTCCCGCATGTGCTCGCTGAACAGCGCGATGACGCTCGCCGAGGCCGCATGCAGCTCACCGAGCAGCCGCTCGACGTCCTCGACGTCGGGCCGCGCCTGGGGCGGGGCCTCGGCCCACATCCTGGAGATGCACCTGCCCAGGAGCGCGAACTCCTCGACGACCTCCGCGACGTGGAACCCCTGGCGGAGTCGCGCGGCCACATGGCCCTCCACGTACTTGCGCCGCTCAGCGAAGGTGGTGGCCGGCGCCTTCGCGTCCTCCGCGAGCGAGGCCAGATAGGTCGGCATGATGTTCTTGAGCTCGGGGGCGTCCAGGCCTCGGGCGGAGGCGGCCCGGGTCGCCTCCTCGGTCCACAGCCGGACGATGGCGTCGTAGTGCCGGTGGATGATGTCAGCGATGCGGTTCATCGTGTGGCCCCATCGTTCTGCCGCACGGAGACGCCATCCCGTGCATTCCTGGAGAGGGGATAAGGCCTGGGCCTCCCGGAGGTGAGCGGGGAGAGCGCCGGGCCCGCGGACCACCGTTCGCTGGCATACACGCCCCGGGGAGGTCGCGACGGGTGCCCGAGTGGGGGAGGGCATCCCGCCCCGAGGACCGAGGACCCATCCCCGAGCCCCCTCGGCGGGCGAGTGGCCCGCCGCTCCATGTCCGCGGCCGCCTCCGTGTCCATCCTCAAGAAGCTCAACCTTCCCCTTTCAAGCTGTCCTTCTCGCGAGTCGCGCGGCGGGCCGCCCGAGGTCCGCCATGCCTTCGTACACGGTCGACATCCCGCTCCATCTCCACCACGCATACTGGCAACTGCCCAATGAGATGCGCATGGCCGTCGCGCTGCATCTGCTGGCGATGGCGGAGCTGGCGCCCCGGAGATACTCCGCCGTGGACGGGGGGCCGAGCCGCAGTGACATCGCCGGCCTGGACGCGGGCGAGCACCTCGTGGAGCTCGGCGGGCTCTGGTTCTCCTATCGCATCACCCCTCAGGAGAACCTCTTGCGGTTGCTGGATTTCGGGGGCACGACGCGGGGTGTCCCCGCCACCGCGCCCTCCACCTGGAGGAACCACCTGCTGGACCAGGATGTCTGGACCAACGAGGGCGGCGGCAGCCATGCCCTGGCGCGGGGTGACGACGTGGCGGGGACCTGAAGCCTCCCGCGCGCGGAGCACGCGCGTGGGCCCGAGCGGGCGTGGCCTCCTCTTCAGTTCATCGTGGAGCCGCGCAGCCGCGCCCTCAGCACAGCGGCCTCGTCCGTGTCGCGCAGCACCACCAGCGTCTGCACGTAGTACGCGAGCGCCCACAGGTTCTCCTCGGGAATGGCTCCCTTCCACGTCGGCATGGCCGCGCCGCCCACGCCCGCCGCGATGACCCGGTAGAGGTCCTCGCGCTGACGCTCGGGAGTGTACGGCGCGCCTTCGATGGTTTCTCCCACGGGCCAGATAGTGCGCAGGGGCTGGAAGAGGAAGTCTGGCGGGAGCACTTTCTGCGTGCGCGTGGGCTCGCCGTTCGCGTCCACCTCCACCGGGTGGTCCGACTCGCGGACCTGTGCGGTGTAGGGGTCCACCTTGGACAGGTCCACGTCGCGCCCCGTGGTCTTCTTCATCAACGCCGCCAGCTCCGCGCGGGGAAGGTACGCGACATGACAACTGGAGCAGCCCGCGTTGCCCGCGCCCGACACGTGATAGGCGACGCGGCCCCGCTCGATGGCCTCCGCTTCACGGCCTCGCCACGGGTCGGGTGACATCTCCAGCGGCTTACCGGGGACCTCTTCCTTCCAGCGAGGGCTGAAGGTCTTGAGGTATTGCACCACCGCGTCGAGGTCCGCGTCGGGCACATCCCACGCGAACATCGGCGTGCCATGGAGCCCTCGTCGCAGCGTGCGCTTCAGCGCCTCGTCCGTGGGCAGCTCTCCCACGGAGACACCGCCGAACTTGAACAGTCCCTGACGGAAGCTGCGAGGCACGGGCCGCATGCCCCGTCCCGCCGGGCCTTGTCCGTCGCCCTGCGCTCCGTGACAGGAGGCGCAGTAGTACGCGTACACCGAGTGCCCACGCACCAGCGTCTCCGCGGAGAGGACGCGGCCGTCGGCGAGCTTCAGGGGCTCGAACGTGGGCGAGCTCTTCGAGCGACACCCCGCGAGCGACACCAGGAGCAGCAGGGCCGACAGCACACGAGAGGTCATGGGAGGTACACCGCGATGAAGAGGAACACCCACGTCACCGTCACGAAGTGCCAGCCCAGGGCCCAGGTCCGCCACGAGGCTCGCACGTCCGCTCCGCGCAGATGACGCCAGCAGCAGGCGAAGAGCCCGACCTCCACCGCGAGCACGTGCAGCGCGTGCAGCGCGGTGAGGCCATGGAAGGCCGACGCGGACACGCCGCTCTCGGGGATGCGCAGGTGCTCGGTCCACCAGGCCCGGTGCATCCACATCGCCTGGAGCACGAGGAACCCGAGCCCCGCGGCCCACACTCCCCAAGTTGCCCACATGGGACGAGGGCCCTCGCGGCGTGAGCCCAGGTGCAGGGCCGCGCTCCCCGCGACGAGCAGGAGCCCCGTGAGGCCCAGACCCCACGTGGGCACCCGCGGCGACGGCCACGCCTCGCGCATCCGGTACCAGCCCACCGCGAACACGAGCGCCGCGAAGAACATCGCCCACGCGGACAGGCCCAGCACCGTGCCGAGCCACTGTGTGGCCTCGGCCCGGGTGTCCGCTTCGGGCCGCGGGCTCATGACGTGCGCTCCAGGAGGGGCAGCGGGCTGCTGATGGCTGGAGACTCCGCGGGCAGCACCTCCGCCTGTCCCACCCAGTCGCGGCCCAGCTGCTCCAGCACCTCCGGCTGGGACAGGGCATGTGGCCCGCGCAGCACGACGGGGAGCTGCTCGAAGTTCTCGTCGCTCGGAGGGCTGGCCGCGCACGTCCACTCGAGCGTGCCCACCTGCCACGGGTTCGCGTCCGCCACGCGCCCGCGCCAGAGCGTCCACACCAGGTTCACGACGAACAACACCTGCGCGGCCCCGAGCAGGAACGCGCACGCCGTGGTCCACTGGTTCAGCGGCAGCAGGTGCTTCAGGTACGTGTACTGGTACGGGTCATAGAGCCGGCGCAGCTGTCCCGCGTAGCCCGCCGCGAGCTGTCCGCCGAAGACCCCGAGGAACAGCACCGCGCTCGACACCACGTGCGCCTTCGCGAGCCCTTCGTGAAGCTGTCGCCCGAACATCTTGGGGAACCAGAAGTACAGCCCCGCGAAGACGCCCAGGAAGCTGGCCGCGCCCATGGTCAGGTGGAAGTGCCCCACCACCCACAGCGTCCCGTGCAGGGGCACGTCCGTGGCCACCGCTCCCAGCGCGAGCCCGGTGATTCCGCCCAGTCCGAACACCCCCATCGTCGAGAGCGCCGCGAGCATCGGCGAGGTCAGCCGCACGCTGCCGCGCCACAGCGTCATCAGCCAGTTGAGGAACATCACCTCCGCCGGCAGCGAGATGAGCAGCGTCAACACCATGAACGTGCGCCCCAACAAGGGCGACATCCCGCTGGTGAAGAGGTGGTGCGCGTAGACCAGCCCGCTCAGCGCGGACACCCCGCCCATGGCCCCCGCCGTCAGGCGATAGCCGTGCGCGGGCTTGCGGCTGAAGAAGGACACCAGGTCCCCCACCATGCCCCACGCGGGCAGGATGAGGATGTAGACCTCCGGGTGGCCGAACAGCCAGAACAGGTGCTGGTACACCACCGGGTCCCCGCCGCCGCCCACCGCCGCCGCGCCCGCGATGAAGAACTGTGTCCCCAGCAACCGGTCCATCAACAGCAACACGGTGGCGGCCGCCAGCACCGGCACGAAGAGCACGTTCAACACCGACGCGAAGAACAGGCCCCACACGGTGAGCGGCAGTCGGCCCCAGGTCATCCCGGGCGCTCGGCATCGCGCCACCGTGACGACGAAGTTCAGCCCGTACGTGAAGGCCGAGACACCCGCGCACAACACCGCCACCGTCACCAGCGTCTGGCCCAGGCCCGGGGTGAACGCGGTGGTCGACAGCGGAGGGTAGGCCGTCCACCCCGCGCTCGCGGGCCCCAGCCGCACCGCGAACGAGAGGAGCACGAGGGCTCCGCCCAGCGCGTAGACCCAGAAGCCCAGCGTCGACAGCCGGGGGAACGCGAGCCTCCGCGCGCCGATGGCCAGGGGCAACACGAAATGCCCCAGCGCGCCGAAGAGCAGCGGCGTCACCGCGAAGAAGATCATCACCAGGCCGTGCATGGTGAAGACGGAGGTGTACGTGGGCGGCGTCAGCGCGCCTCGGGACTCGGGCAGCGCCCACGCGAGCCCAGGCACGGGCTGCCCCGGCCACGCCCACTGCCAGCGGATGAGCAGCGCCAGCAGTCCGCCCAGGAGGAGGAAGCCCAGCCCGCTCCACAGGTAGCGCCGGGCCACCTGCTTGTGGTCGACGCTCACGGCGTCCTCCAGTCCCAGCCCCAGTGGGCCGCGACGTCGTCCGCGTCGTACGCCTGGAGCGCCTGTCGCCCCGCTTCGCGCAGCCACGCGGCGTACGCCTCCGAGGACAGGGCGCGCAGCTCACCGCGCATCCGGTAGTGGCTGGTGCCGCAGTGCTGGTAGCAGGCCACCTCCCACGTGCCCTCGCGCTCGGCCTGGAACCAGGTCTGGTTCACGCGGCCTGGAATCGCGTCCACCTTCACGCGGAAGTGCGGCAACGAGAAGCCGTGCACCACGTCCGTGGAGACGAGCTGCACCCAGACGGGGACGCCGGCGGGGACCCGCAGGTCGTTCCACGTCACCACGTCATCGGGCGTGTTGAAGCGGCCGTCCTCGCCCGCGTAGCGCGCCTCCCAGGACCACTGGTGCGCGTTGATTTCGATGCGCACCGTGCGCGGGTCCTCGGCGGGGACCTGGAGGTTCCACAGCACGTCCCGCAGGTAGCCCTCCGAGCCCACCAGCAACGTCCCGTCCACGATGAGGAACGTGGTCAGCGCCAGGCCGAGGACGAAGGCGATGGAGCGCTTGGTGCCTCCGTCCGAGGCCGCGCGCTTCGCGCCCCGGAAGCGCCACACCGCGATGAGCATCCACCCGAGCGCAATCGCCGCGAGGCCCGCCTCGAAGCGGTGACTCCACCCGAGCAGCGCGTCGATGCGAGGGCCGTGGGTGCTCGCGTTCTCGGGCAACGCGAGGGTCTTCAGCCCGGAGGGCGCTTCCGTGTCCGTCGAGACAGGGGAGGACCCTTCGACGGGGGTGCTCATGTCGGGTCCTTCCGGCTGTCCTCACGGCTGGCGCGACGCACGGCCCACACGCCCACGCCCAGGACCACGAAGGGCGTGAGCATCAAGCCCACCACGAGCAGCACCGAGCGCACCGCGGACTCCGGCTCCCTGAGCGAGCACGTCGCGCAGGCCCAGGCCTCCACGGGCAGCAGGGCCAGGAGTGCCAGCGCGAGGGCCGCGGCGGCGTGCGCCTGGCTCGCGACACATCGACGAGACGTGGTGCTCCGTGAGGGCTTCACGCCCGACATCGAAGACCGGGCGGTCCACCGGCGCCAGCCGCCTCGAGGGGACTCGCCGCCTCGGCCTTCCTCGAGCGTCGGGTGGGAAGCCAGAGGCGCGGTGGCACCTCGGAAGGACTCGTCGTCCCGGCAGTCCTCCCAGGTTGGGGCGAGCGACGGGCGCGCAGAGGCGCCTCGATGAGGCTCGCAGCCTCGGCCGCCCTTGGGTGTCGAGCCGGGGCAGCACGACGGTCGAGGCTCGGACCGGACGAAGACGCCTCTGCCCGCTCCTGGGGGGCGGGATGCGGCTCGTCGACCCTGGTTGGAGCGCTCACCGTTCATCACCGCCCTCCCGGCTAGCACGCGGGAGTGGCCGCCTCAAGCCGAGGCCCTCCTCGGCTCGGCTGCCCACCGGGGTGGCCTGTCACCGGCTACACCTCGCGAGTAGGCGGGTTGGCCCCTGCGACACCTCGGCGCTTGTGCGCTCCCAGGCCTTTGGTTAGTCCCAGGCCCATGTCCGCCGAATCGCCCCTCGCGCTCCCCCAGGCCCGTCTCACCCAGCGCCCCGCCTTCTGGGCCGGCCTGGCCGTCATCGCCCTGGGACTCACCGCGGCCCTGGGCCTGTCCCTGGTGCGCGGCAGCAGCGAGCCGCTGCCCCGACTCGGCACCCTCCCGGACTTCTCGTTCACCCGGCAGGACGGACAGCCCTTCGGCAACGCCCAGCTCCGCGGGCACCCCTACATCGCCAACTTCATCTTCACCCGCTGCCCCACCATCTGCCCCGCGTTCACCCGGAAGATGGCGCACGTGCAGAAGAGCACCGACGCCCACGGCACGGGCCTCCAGCTCGTCTCCTTCTCCGTCGACCCGAAGTACGACACCCCCGAGCGCCTCGCCGAGTACGGCCAGACGCACGGCGCCAACTTCGCCCGCTGGAGCTTCCTCACTGGCGACTACGCCGTCCTCCAGGACGTCATCGTCCAGGGCTTCAAGGTCAGCATGGGCCGCGAGGCCGGCGCCCCCGAGGACGACCTGACCTCCATCTTCCACGGCTCCCACTTCGTCCTCGTGGACTCGAAGGGGGAGATTCGCGGGTACTACGACAGCGCCGACAGCGACTCGACGGACCGGCTCCTCGTCGACGTGAAGCGGCTGATGCGCGAAGAGGCGTGAGGCGGGCGGGGCCCGTGGACCCGGGATTGTTGATCCGCGGAGCGGCGCTCCCATCGCGCGTGTGAGGCCGCGAGTTCGCCGCTCCCCTCCGGCCACGCCACGAATCACCTGGCCTCGCGAGCCGGGTGGACTCAATCACTCACAGTATGACTCTGGGCTCCCGATTCTCGAGGAATGAGGATCATCCGGCCTGCCCTGTCGCGTGAGCCGAGCCCGAGCGACAGCTCGACCCTCGCGGGTATCGGCCCGTCCGAAGCGCAGGCCGCGCTCCGCATGGACCCAGGACGGGCCCCGTCTCCTGCGCGGGACCCGCTCCCGCCTCCACCCCGTGAAGCCGAAGGTCCGGCGCCTCCCTCTCGAAGGTGCGGCCCTCGTCGCATGCCCACGAACCGAAGGGCGGCGCCTCTCGCTCGGAGGTCCAGCCTCTCGCAAGCACAGCAAAGCCGAAGGTCCGGCGCCTCCCTCTCGAAGGTGCGGCACTCGTCGCATGCCCACGAACCGAAGGGCCGGCACCTCTCTCGGAGGACCGGCCCTCGTCACATGCCCACCAACCGAAGGGCCAGTCCTCTCTCGGAGGACCGGCCCTCGCATCCGCCCCGCAAAGCCGAAGGGCCGGCCCCGCGTTGGCGGAGGACCGGCCCTCTGGCTTGCCACCTCATCGCGCCAGGGGCGCGAGGTGCCTTACTCGATGAAGGCGGCGTGGCGCTGCGCGATGATGTTCTGCACGTTCTGCTGGCCGAGGACGTTGTCCGTCCACGCGCCCACCTTCTCGGCGCCAGCGCGAACCTGCTCGGCGACCTTGGTCACGTCCTCGATCTTCGAGGTGGCCTTCGCCAGCGCGCCGATGCCGCCGATGGGGCCCTCGCCGACCAGCGACGTCACGCCCTGCTTCAGCAGGCCGTCCACCACCGGGGCCAGGAACTTGCCCACGTAGGGGATCTTGTTGATCTGCTCGCTGATCTTGTTGGTGATGGGCTCGATGATCTCCGAGGCCGGCTTCTTCAGGAAGCCCAGGAGCTTCTCACCGAACTTCGCGATGCCACCGGCGATGCCGCCGACCTTCTCCGCCGCGGTGCCAACGGTCTTGATGACGTTCTGGAACAGCTTCGCGGGGTTCAGCTTGTCGAACAGGCCCATGGTGACACCTCAAAGTTCGCGGGGGACGCGGAAGTTTTTTGGGAGAAGGAAGACTCGAAGTGATTCTCGACAGAGCGGCTGAATAGTTTCCGCCAGAATTTCCGTGAGAATTTCTCCGGACTTCCGCCCCCCGGGGCAGGACCTCAGGCCCTGCCACCACCGCCCCGCTTGATCTGATCCAACATCGCCTGCCGGGCCGCGGCGTCCTGGTTCCCCCCCGTGGAGGGAGCCTGGGTCGTCGTCGACGGAGGCGCGTCCGCGTTCAGGGAGGGCTTGCCCGCGGTGCCCGGGGTGGACTTCTCGAACTTGGAGTTGTCGAAGTCCGGCGCCGACCCGGGCAGCTCGCCCTTCATGCCCCGGATGAGCAGATCCGCGGCCTCATCGGAGGTCACCGGGGTGATGCCGTTCTTCTTGAGCTCCTCGTCGGGGACGATGTTGAGCTCCGGCTCCAGGTCCTTGTCCTGCGCGTACTTGAGGACCAGCTCGACGTAGTCCTCCAGCTTCATGCCGACAGCCTTGGCGATCTTCTTGGTGTCCGCGTCGTTCAGCAGCTCGGCGCGAACGACCTCGATGGGCCGCTTGAGCCCGCGCTTGGGCTTGGCGGGGGCGTTATCCTGAGACATGTGATGCTCCGACGAAGAAAGGACGTGGGCGAAACTCTAGCCCAGTTTTTCTCGTTCACACATTCTCGCCCCCGCCTCCCTCTGACGACAGCGCCGTGAGGGCTCGCTGGTAGGTCTCCAGGTCCGCCTGGGAGAAGAGCACCACCGTCACCTTCTCCAGCTGGGGCAGCCGCCCGAGCGCCGCCCGGATTTCCCGGAGCGCGATGAGCGACGCCCGCTCGATGGGGAAGCGATACACGCCCGTGGAGATGGACGGGAACGCCACCGAGCGCAGGCCGTGCTGCTCCACCAGGGCGAAGACGCTCTTGTAGCACCGCGCGAGCGTGGCCTCCTCGCCCCGAGCCCCCCCGCCCCAGACGGGCCCCACCGTGTGGATGACGTGGCGGGCGGGCAACCGGTAGCCCTTCGTCAGCTTCGCCTGGCCCGTGGGGCAGCCATGCAGCAGGCGGCACTCGGCCAACAGCTCCGGCCCGGCCGCGCGGTGGATGGCGCCGTCCACGCCGCCTCCGCCCAAGAGCGCGCTGTTCGCCGCGTTGACGATGGCGTCCGCGTCGACGCGGGTGATGTCACCTCGGATGAGCTCCAGGGTCATGGCCTCTCCTCTTGCCACGGGTGGGCCACGGACGACGCCTCCGGCGACCGCGCCTGACTCGAGGCGCGGCGGGCCGGGAGCACGGGTCCTCAGCGCGGCGAGGCGTTGCGAGGCGCCGACTTGCGCGTGCTCGACACGGGCTTGCGCGCCTTGGGGAAGGTGCGCGTCACCGTGCCGGGGCGGCGGGCCTCGGCGGCGGCGCGGGCCTTCTCCTCGGCGGCGCGGGCGGCGGCGGCCTTCACCGCGAGCTGCTCGGCCTGGAGCGCCCAGCGCCGACGCAGCAAATCCCGCAGGCCCTCCTTCTGGAGGTCCACCTGCGCCTGATGCAGCCGGTAGTGCAGGTCCTCGCGCAGGGTGCCGCGCGCGAGCGCCGCGTCCGCCGCGCCCGACACGCCCACCACCACCTTGGGCCGCTCCTCCTGCATCTGCAGGCAGCGCAGGATGAGCCCCTGCGCCTCGCGCCCCAGCTTCACCGCGTCCGGGATGAACACCACGCCGTTGCGCTGGCGGAGCGCGTTGGCCAGGTCCGCGGCCTGCCGCACCTCCACCAGCTCCACGTCGAAGCTGCGCGCGGCCTCCTGGGCCCAGCTGCGTCGCTCCTCCTCCGTGCCTCCGTGGATGATGAGCGAGGCACGATTGCAGACGAGCTCTTCTTCTCGGTAACCGCTGAGCGTCACCGGCAAACCCCCTGCTGCCTGAAGCGTGGAGGCCGGATTCTAACGCCCCCCCGGGTCCTCCATTCAACGCCCCGGGTATCCTGGCAGGTGGGGCTCGGAGCGACCCACCTGAAAGCCCTTTCATGTGTACCTGGGTGACAGCTGTCTCGGGGCTGTCACGAAGCAGGGACCACCATGACGGGGCGACGGCAGCGCGCCACCAGCTCCCGGGCCACCACCACGGGCAGCGCGTCCGGGGCCTGGGAGGGCACGCCCGACGTGCCCAGGCACACCAGGTCCACGCCCTCGCGCTCCGTGGCCTGGCAGATGGCCAGCGCGATGTCCTCCCCGGACACGCCCTCCACGCTCCAGCGCAGCGCCCGCGCGCCCTCGTCCCGGGGCACCAGGTCCCACAGCCGCTGGAGCGTCGCCTCGTGCTCGCGCGGGGGCTCGGGCAGCACGCCGGAGTGGTCCATGAAGCCCGTCTCGCCGAAGCGTCGACGGTGCACGTGCAGCAGGTGCACCCGGCCTCCCGGCCCCACCATCGAGCGCGCCTGGGTGATGGCGCGCAGACACGCGTCGGAGAAGTCCACCGGCACCAGCACGCTCTTGGGAGGCTGCGCGCGACGGGGCTCGCGCAGCGTGTCCGGCACGCACACCACCGCCTGCTCCGCGTTGCGCAGCACGCCCGCGGACACCGAGCCGTGCCACCAGCGCTTCACCGGCCCCTGCGCGCGCATGCCCACGACGACCAGGTCCGCGCCGCGCGAGAGCGCCACATGCAGCAGGTGGTCCGCCGACCGCCCGAAGCCCGGCTCCAACACCACCTCCACGCTCCCCTCGCCGAGCAGGTCGCCCACCTGCTCGCGCACCTCGCGCAGCAGCACCGTCTGCACGGCGGGGTCCAGCGCCTCCATGTCCCGCAGGCCGGGCTCCAGCACCTCCACGTGCACCGGCGTGTGGATGCCCAGCCGCTCGCGCGCCTCCAGGGGCGAGCACACGTACGTGGCCAGCACGTCGCACGGCCCCACCCGGCGCAGCTCGCGCAGGAAGCCCACCGCCGCGTCGGCCGTGGGGGACAGCGGATCCACGCCCACCACGACGAGCAGCCGCCTGCGTCCGCGCATCCAGTCCACCAGCGCGTCCGCGCGGCGCACCGACAGCACCGGTCCGCAGCCGTGTCGGGCCAGCCGCTCGGGCAGCGAGGCGCGCCGCCACGCCGACGTGCGCCAGCCCTCCGCCGCGGCCACCACCCAGCGCGAGTGCCTGCACTCCTCGTCGGCGAGCACCGCCTCGGTATCCGAGCGCACCCGGCAGCTCACCCGGCCCGGAGGCAGGTGCAGCCGCTCCGCCTGGGCCTCCAGGTCACGCTGGGCCTCCCGGCGCACGGCGTCGGTGAGGGGCTCGCCGTCCATCACGCCCACGAGCAACAGCGGCTCCCCCAGCCGCGCCGCCAGCGCCGCGGCGACCTCCACTTCGCGGGACTCCCGCGCCATCAGCGGGCTCGCACAGACGATGGCCATGGCCGCCCTCCTCGGAAGGGATGGCCGAGACTCCACCCCTGGAGGACAGATGCGCACGCCGCGCGCGGACGGGGCCCCCTCGGCGGACGGGGAGGAGCGCGGGGACCACCGCACGCCTGCTCCCCTCACACCGCGCGGACGCCTGTCCGGACGGCTACTTCACCTCCGGCCGAGGGTGGCCGTCGTGGTTGGTGTGGTCCTGCTCCTCGCCGTTGCCGCCCCGGTCATCGCTCTTGCCGAACGTGGCGAGGAACACCTGGCTGCCGTTGCTGGTGTAGCGGTAGTGCCGGCCCCACGGGTCCAGGGGCAGCGCGGGCAGGTACTTGGGGACGAGCAGCGGCTCCAGGTCCGCCTCCTCCGGCAGCACGTTGCCGTCCGCGTGGTAGCGGTTCAGGGCGTCCTCCAGCACCGCGAGGTCCTGATGGATGCGCTCCGCGTGCACCGCCTTCGAGCGCGTCAGCGCCCCCACCAGCACCGCCCCGACGAGCGCGACGGCGAACACCAGCCCCACCCAGAGGACGGGGGAGCGGCGAGAGGGCGGAGGGTGGGCATCGGAGGCGGGTGCTGTCATGCCCCCACCCTACCCGTTGAGACGCCCCGGGGCGCGAAAGACTTCGCGTGGGGCCCGGCGGCTAGAGCGCGCGGTAGAGCGGCACGGGCTGCTGCTTGCCCTTCAGGCGCACGGGAGGCAGGTCCTCGAAGGCCGTCTCCCGGGCGTCCACCAGGTCCCGGGTGCGCTCGCCCACCAGGATTTCCCCGGGGCCGGCCAGGGCACACAGGCGCGCGGCGACATTCACCGCGTCGCCGATGCAGGTGTACTCCGAGCGCACGGTGCTGCCGATGTTGCCCGCGACGACGACGCCGGAGTTGATGCCCACGCCCAGCTCGAGCACCAGCGGATGGCCCTCGCGCCCGTTGGCGGCCCACTCGGCCTCCGCCTCCACGCGCAGGTCCGTCATCGCGTCCATCATCATCTTCGAGCACTGGAGGGCACGCAGCGCGTCGTCCGTGCGCGCCACCGGGGCGCCGAACACGGCCATCAGCCCGTCGCCGAGGAACTTGTCCAGCGTGCCGCCGCACGTCAGCACCGCGTCGGACAGCCGGCCCAGGACCTGGTTGAGGACCCCGACGACCTGCTCGGGAGGCAGGCTCTCCGCCAGGCCCGTGAAGTTGCGGATGTCCGCGAACAGCAGGGTGACTTCGCGCTTCTCGCCGGTGAGCACCACGCCGTCGGCGCTCTTGAGGATTTCATCCACCACGGCCGCGGAGGTGTAGCGCGCGAACAGCTTGCGCATGCGCTCCGTCTCGCCGGTGCGGCGCACGACGCTCTCGATGCGCGCGGCGAGCTCGTCCATGGACGCGGACTTGTTGACGTAGTCGTCCGCGCCGGCGCGCAGGCCGCGCACCTTCTCCGCCTCGCGGTCGTTCGCGGTGAGGATGATGACGGGCAGCCCGCGGGTGGGGCCCTCCTTGAGGCGGCGGCACAGCTCCACGCCGTCCAGGCCGGGCATCTCCAAATCACTCAGGACGATGGCGGGCTGCAGGCGGCTCATGCCTTCGAGGGCCTCGAACGGGTCCTGGAAGCAGAGCACCTCGTAGCCCAGGGCGACGAGGCCCTCCTGCACGAAGGCGCAGGCGAGCGGGCTGTCATCGACGACGACGACGCGGCGGCGCCCGTCGATGAAGGGGCGGGGGTTCTCCTGGCGTCCGGCGATGCGGTTCTGCAGGCCCAGGGCCTCGTAGATCTGCTTGTAGGTGCAGTGGCCCAGCTCCACGAGGATTTCGCCCAGCTTGCGGCCGTCGCGGCGCTGGCGGGCGAGCGCCTCCTCGAGTTGAGCGAGCGTCACGTACTTGAGGCCCACGAGCAGCTCGCCCAGCGCGGGCTGGGAGGGGCCCTTGTCGTGGTGCAGGCCCAGGGCCTCGCCGAGCGCGTCCTGAATCTGCTCCCGGGTGACGTAGCCGAGGGAGATGAGGGCCTCGCCCACGCGCTGACCGGTGAGGGCCTGGAGGGCCAGGGCCTCCTGCACCTGCACGGGCGTGACGATGCCCAGCTTGAGCAACAGGTCACCGAAGAGGGGGCTGGATGCGCTCATGTGGGGGCGGCCTTCCGCGTCCAGGAAGCCAGGGACGCAAGGACCGCAGCGTATCCGACCTGCCCCCAGTCCGGGAGGACTCCCACCACCGTGACCAGGACCCTCACGTCCGGAGCGGGCGAGGCATCCAGGACCCGCCCGCGTCGACGCTCAGCGCGGGGCCACGTCCGGCAACGGCAGCTCCACGGTGAAGGTGGAGCCCCGGCCGGGCTGGCTCTCCACGCGGATGCCGCCGCCGTGGGCCTCGACGATGCGCTTGGTAATCCAGAGCCCCAGCCCCAGGCCCTTGAAGTGCTGCGCGGACTCGGTGCGCTCGAAGCGCTCGAAGATGCGCTCCTGGTCCTCCTGCGCCACGCCGATGCCCTCGTCGCGCACCGCGAGCGCCGCCACCAGCCCCCGCGCCTCCACCTGCACCGTCACCGGCCGCCCCGCGCCGTACTTGGCCGCGTTCGACAACAGGTTCACCAACACCTGCTCCAACCGCAGCTTGTCCCAGTGCCCCAGCACCTCCACGTCCGCCACCAGCCGCACCTCGCTGCCCGCGCGCGCCAGCTCCTCGGACATCCGCGACACCAGCTCGCGCGTCAGCGCCGCCAGGTCCAGCTCCTCGCGGTTGAGGCTCAGCCGCCCCGCGCTGATGCGCGACACATCCAACAGGTCGTCGATGAGCAACCCCAGCCGCTGCCCCGCCCGCGCCGCCTTCTCCGCCCGCTCCGCCAGCCCGCTCGCCGCCATCGCGTCCTTCGCCATCCGCGCCAGCAGGTGGATCTGCAGCTGCAGCGCGTTGAGCGGCGACTTCAGCTCGTGCCCCGCCACCGACAACAGCTCGTCACGCGCCTTCACCGCCTGCGTCGCCGCGCCGTACAGCCGCGCGTCCTCGATGGCCAGCGCCGCCCGCGCCGCCAGGCTCTCCAACAGCGCCCGCTCCTCCGCCGTGTACTCGCGCCCCCGCGCCTCGCGGATGACCCCCAGCGTCCCCAGCACCCGCCCCCGCGCGCCCAGCGGCACCACGATGAGGCTCTGCGGCCCGTACCGCTCCAGGAATCCCACCCCCTCCGGCGAGCGGTCCCCCCGCAGCTCCTCCGCGCTCAGCCGCGGCACGAAGAGCGTCTTGCCCGTCGCCACCACCCGGCCCGACAGCCCCTCCCCCACCCGCGCCGGGTCCCTCCGCAACGCCTCCTCCAGCACGCCACGCGCCCGCGGATCCGGATGGTGCGCCGCCACCACCTCCAGCTGCTCCCGGTCCTCCCCGAGCAGTTGCAGCACGCACCCACCCCCCAGCGCCTCCGACACCTTGCTCGCCAGCACGTCCAGCACCGTGGGCAGGTCCAACCCCGCCTCGGCGATGAGCTGGCTGACCTGCACCAGCACGTGCAGCCGCGCCGCGCCCCGGCGGCTCTCCTCCTCCGCCGCGCGCGCGTCCCGGAACAGCCGCGCGTTGTCCATCGCCAGCGCCGCGCGCCGCGCCAGCTCCTCCGCCAGCGACACGTCCGTCACGTCGAAGGGCGCCCGCTCCGAGTCCCGCACGAAGGTCAGCGCCCCCAGCGTGCGCTGCCGCGCCACCAGCGGCGTGAGGATGACCGTGCTCGCGCGCCAGGACGCGCCGGGCTTCGCGTCCCCGGGCGCTCGCGTCCCGCGGGTCTCCAGCCGGGACTGCCCGCTCGTCAGCACCCGCGACAGGAGCGACGGCTGCCCCGCGTCCAGCGGGAAGCTGGTCAGCTCCAACACCCGCTCCGCCTTCTCCGGGTCCGCGTGCAGCACCGCCAGCCGGCGCACCACGCCGTCCTCGTACGAGTCCACCGCGCACCCGTCCGCGAAGTGCCCCAACGCCAGCCGCGCCACCCCCGCCACCGTCTCCTCCCAGCTCAACGAGCCGGACACCAACGCGCTCGCGTCCGCCAGCAGGCTCAACCGAGCCCCCAGCGCCTCCGCCTCCAGTCGCGCGGTGTGCTCGCGCTCGTACAGCCGCGCGCGCTCCAGCGCCTGCCCGCACTGCCGCGACAACCCCACGAGCGACGCGCGCTCCAGCGCGGAGAACGCCTTCTCCCGCTCGAAGCCGAAGGCCAGCGTCCCGAACACCCGCCCCTCCACGAACAACGGCAGCAGCGCCAACGCGCGGGGCGGCCCCTCCCCCAACGGCCCCGCCAGCGTCGGGTAGCGCTCGCGTATCGCCGCCACCGTCTCCAACCACACCGGCGCCTCCGCGCGCTTCGCCGTCTGCGCCAGCAGCTCCTCGCCCCCTCGGGGCAGCTCGCGCAGGGGCTCCACCAGCGCGTCCGGAACGCCCACCGCCGCGACGAGCTCCGAGGCCGCGCGCCCTTCCGCCGTCAGGTGCACGATGCCCGCCGTCGCCTCCACCGCGGGCAGCCCCAAATCCAGCACGACATGGGCCACCTCCTCGCGCGTGAGCGTCTGACCGAACGCCTCCGTCACCGCCTGGAGACGGCTGAGCCGCAGCACCTCCGCCTGCTCCACCTCCGCGCGCGCCCGCGCCACCGCCTCGCGCGTGCCGACCACCGCCCACTCGCGCTCCAGCGCCAGCCCCGCCAGTCGCGCCTGCAATCCCAGCCGCGCCAGCTCCTCGTCCGTCGGCCCCCGGCCCTCGGGCAGCACCGCGCACAGCACCCCCACGCCGCTGCCCGGCTCCACCCCCGCGAGCAGCGGCAGCGCCACCAGCACCTCCCGCTCCGCGTCCAGCGCCACGTACGGCAACAGGCCCCCGTCGATGTCCCGCAGCCCATCCAGCAGCCGCTCGCCCCGCGCGCGCGCGGCGTCGACGGACAGCCCCGGCGTGACGAGCACGTGCGCTTCGCTTCCGTCCTCTCGCCAACACATGAAGACGTCGGACACGGCGAGGGCGGACGCGGCCTCACGCAGCAGCGCCTCCAGCACCGCCTCCACGGACGGCGCGAGGGACAGCCGCTCCAACGTCCGCGTCACGCGGTCCTCGGCGGCTCCCCGGTTGCTCTCGGGCACCTTCATGCCCACACGTCCCCCCAGCCAAGGCCCACCGGCGGGCCCCACCGCGAATCCCCAGTGTCCCATGTCCGCTGTGCTCGCGAAACCCGCGCGCGCCTTGTACCCGGGAACAAGTCGTCCGGGCGTTCAGTGGACGAACACTCGGCCCTCAGTGGGCGAACACGTTGAAGAAGGCGAAGAAGATCTCCAGGACGATGAGCAGCACGATGACCGCCTCCAGGGTGTGCGAGCGGTCGATGTCCACGTCGCCCTTGAGCAGGCCGTACGTCTGGGCGAGCAGCTGCTGCTTGCGCGTCACCGAGCCCTGCCACGCGGGGATGCGCATGCGGCGCACCGCGGCCTCGTAGACCTTGGCCAGGTAGAAGTCGCCGATGATTTTCAGGCTGTTGTCCACCCGCTCGATGAACTCGTTCAGGTCCACCAGCGTGCCCAAGGTCTGCCGCGTCAGCGTGCGGTACGGACTGCGGAACAGCCGCGTCCACCCGTGGCGCTTGGCCTGCACCTCGTCGTGGATGCGCGCGATGTGCTCGTCCAGCTTCTCGTCGAAGTAGCGGAACTCCAACAGCTGCGCGTTGGCGATTTCGAGCAGGTCCGGGATGTCCCCGGAGCCCGACGGCTCGTAGACGAACGCGCTGTTCCAGTCGATGACGACCAGGTCCTTCACCGTGTAGCTGAAGCGCACCTGGGTGACGGCCTCGCTCTCCCGGCGCGACAGCGGCGTCTCCCCGTTCTCCCCCAACAACAGCCGCGCCAGGTCCGCCTTCTCCAGGAGCTCCTCCGCCGTGGGGTTGCCCCGGATGCTCTCCGCGAAGATGACCGTGTAGCTCTCGTTCTGGTCCCACAGGTGCGCGCCCTGCACCGCCGGCGCAATCGTGCGCCGCACGCCCTCCACCCAATCCAGCGCCAGGTCCTCCAGCGCCTGGCTGTCGTAGAGCTCGTCCGCCACCCGCGTCAGCTGCTCCAGCGACGTGCCCGGCACCACCGGCACCCGCAGGATGATGGACGCCGCGCCATGGTCGAACAGCCGCGCGGTGGCATCCACCGTGACAGGACCGTCACGAAGCGCCAGCGCCCGGCGCCCCAACTCATACGCCAGCGGCGGATTGGGCAGCTGCAGGTACTGGCCATTCTCGCGCGACAGCTTCAGCCGGCGGGTGTCCTCCGAGACGGCCCTGCGCGCCCGCTCGAGGTTGATCTCCTCCGCGATATCGAAGGTCCGGTAGCACAGGATGTGCGCCTTCTCGAAGAGCAGGGGAGACTCGGCGGCCATGGTGCGCTGAAGCCTAGCCGCTGCCTCCCACCCTTCCGCGCGCCAGGTGCCCTTCCTCGCCCGCATGTCCGGGAGGCGTCATTCCATCCACGGCCACTTCACGCGGGGCCCCCGGGGGACCACCCCACCCGTCCTCCCACGTCACATTGTCGATGTTTCAGCGGCCGAAGCCTGTCACCCCCGGCTTCGCCTCATTCCTCTCACCCTCTTGGATGTCAGGACAGGCGCGCAACGCCTGCCATGACCGGGGAAGGCTCACCGCGTGGGAGACGGGGGCCGGGCGCCGGGCGGCAAGAGCTCCGTGCGCACGTCCCACAGCTCCGGGAAGAAGCGCAGGTCCAACGCCTTGCGCAGGAAGGACACGCCCGTCGAGCCACCGGTGCCCTGCTTGAACCCGATGATTCGCATCACCGTCATCATGTGACGGTAGCGCCAGAGCTGGAAGCGCTCCTCGGTGTCCACCAGCTTCTCGCACATCTCGTACGCGTCCCAGTGCGCTTCGGTGTCCTCGTAGATGCGACGGAACACCTCCACCACCGCGGGGCTCTTCTCGTACGGCTTCTTCCAGTCGCGCTTCGCGTGGTCCTCGGGAATCGCGTGGCCCTTGCGAGCCAGGTAGCGCAGGAACTCGTCGTAGAGGCTGGGGGACTCGAGCAGCCGCTCCAGCTCCCCGTGCACGTCCGGCTGGTGGCGGAAGGGTCCCAGCGCGTTGGCGTCCTTGTTGCCCAGCAGGAACTCCACCGCGCGGTACTGCCAGCTCTGGAAGCCCGACGCGGGCCCCAGCGCGTCACGGAACTCCAGGTACTCATTCGGCGTGAGCGTCTCCAGCACGCTCCACTGCTCGAAGAGCATCCGCTGGATGTTCCCCACCCGCGCGAAGATCTTGAAGGAAGGCTCCAGCCGGTCCGCCTGGACATAGCGGATACACGCGCTCAGCTCGTGGATGAGCAACTTCATCCACAGCTCGCTCGTCTGGTGCTGGATGATGAAGAGCAGCTCGTCGTGGTGCGGTGGCTGCGAGCGCGGAACCTGCGCCGACAACACCCGGTCGAGCTGTAGGTATTCACCGTACGTGGTCCGTCCGGCCAGGTCGGTGATGATGCCAGGCTCCAGATCTCGTTTGTTCATGGGCCCGGGCATTCATGCCCCCTGCGAGCCCCCGCGGGCAAGACTTCCCGTACGGGCGTCCCTCGAACCCTCTCCCGACGACGGAGCCTGGGTTGACGAAGGTGCGCGGTCACTCTCTGCCCGGGCCGGGGCAGCGTGCCGCTGTTTAACCGTTCGCGGCTTGCGCTGCTGCTGCCAGGGCCTTCGACGCGGCGCGGCCACGCGGAAGCTTGATGTCCTCGACGCTGTCAGCGGGGGCGTAATCCACCCACGCGGAGGGCCGGCGGTTGGTCTTCTCCAGCATGCGCAGCTTCTGGTAGTGCGCCGCGCAGTAGCCCTTGGTCCGGCTGGGCTTGCCGCAGCCGACGATGGCGCACGCGCGCGAGCCATCCGCCGCCGCCGCCGCGGGCTTGCGACCCCGGCGCTTGCCGCCCACGGGGGCCGCCGCGCTCACCGCGCCACGCGCCGCCGCCGCCGGACGACCCACGGCCTTGCGACCGGGCTTCGCCGCGGGCAGCTGGGCGCCGAACAGGGGACCCACCACCTCGGCCAGGGGAGCCAGCCGCTCCGCCACGTTGCGCAGCGCATCCAGATCCGCCGTCCCGGACTCCAGGCGGGAGACCACGTCGCGCAGCGGCTTGAGCTGGACCTCGATTTCGTTACGGATCATGTCCCGAAACGCTTTATCCACGGACATTCGTTCAATCCTCGTCTTGGCTAGTCTGGGTGTTGAAGGTCTGGAAGGGGGAGTTGATTTGTGAAGCCGTCCATACCCATACCTTCCAATTTAGGATTTGTCTAAAGGAAGCGATAAAAGGTGTGACTGAAGGACGTATCACCCCCCCCGCCGTCCCAGGTCGGGTCCCATTCCAGTGAGGCGGGAACGGCGCTCAACCCTCCCAGCGCAGGTCATCCAGGAAGGGTCCGGAGCCCGAGAAACCGGCCTCGGAGCCCGAGGAGCGCGTGTCCCGCCGGCACCGGGACAGCTCCTGGGCGAGCGCCTGTTGCTCGCGTGGAGCCATCACCGCGGTGAGCCGGGGCAGCAATGAGGACTCCACTTCTTGGAGATGCGCGACCCACAGGTCCTCGAGCGTGAGGAAGCGGGCCTGCCATTCCGCGCTCTGGAGGGGATGCTCCTCCAGCTCATCCAACAGCTCATGCATGGCCTGCCGATCCCCGGCCTGCTGCCGACCCCGGGCACGCCCCTCCACCCGGGTCACCCAGGGCTGAAGACAGCGCTCCTCCAGCCAGAGGTGGTGTCGCAACAGCGCCACCAGCTCCCGCACGACACCGGATGACCCAGACTCATCGTCCCCCGCGCCCAGGGCCTCGAAGCGCTCCTCGAGCTCCCGGTGCTGCTCGACGAGGATGTCGAAAGGGCCTCCCATCCCTGAACCATCTGCACGACGGGGCAGGCAGACAACCAAAGGCGGGCTTCATCCTCACATTATCGAAACTCAAACGATGGGTGGATCGAACGTTCGACAGGGGTGAAACAACCACATGGAATCGTGCCGTATCCGGGGGCTGAAAGCCCATGGGGGTCGACGCCAAGCGTTGCCTACTCAAAGCAACCTGGGGGGTGGGCCGGGAGCATCCCCCCGGGGACGGTGCGTGGGTTTGGGGCGTCTGGGGACATGGAGTCCAGGGGCCCGACTGCCCGGCCGGTCCGGCTGACGTGGCGCCCGGGCGTCTCCATGATGTGTCCCCGTGGAAGCCTCGCTCGCCACCGTGCGCAGGGCCGTGTTCCGCCTCGCCGAGCGGGGGGCGGCGCTGTCGGCGCTCTACCATCGCGCGCGACTGGTGGGGGCCGAGCACGTGCCGACCCGGGGCCCCGTGCTGTTGGTGGGAAACCATGGCGTCTGGGGTTACGAGACACCGGCCTTCTTCCACCTGCTGCACCGGGCGACGGGACGCCGGGCGCTGGGGCTGGCCGAGCGCGGCTTCTTCCGCATCCCCGTCATCCGCACGGTGTTGCCGTGGCTGGGCGGGGTGGAGGGGACGAAGGACAACGCGCTGGCGGCGCTGAAGGAGGGGGCGCTGGTGGTGTGCTACCCCGGCGGCGCGCGCGAGGTCTTCAAGCGTCCTCCGGGCCGCTATCAGCTCCGGTGGGAGCAGGCCCTGGGCTTCGCGCACGTGGCGGCGCGCGCGGGGGTGCCGGTGGTGCCCTTCGCGGGCTTCGGGGTGGATGACACGTTCCTGTTTCCCCCGGGCGAGGCGAAGCTGGGCGTGCGGCTCACCGACGAGGAGAAGTACCGCGTGCCCCTGCTCGTGGGGTTGGGGCCGCTGCCCTTTCCGGTGCGGCTGACCTTCGCGCTGGGAAGCCCGCACATGCCGCCGCCGGCCGGAGCCTCCGAGTCCCGCCTGCGTGCGTTTCGCGACCGCGTGGCCACGAGCGTGCACCGGTTGATGGTGAAGGCCCGCCATGCTTGAGCCGCCCTCCTCTTCCCTGCAGCGCCGTCGCGCGGCACCGCTCGTCCCGGACGTGGAGGACATCCCCTCCGGCTACGAGCGACTGGTATGCGAGGAGCGCCCGGTGAAGGGGACGTCGGTGCGGCTGTTCACCTTTCCCGACGGCGACACGGACCCATCGCGCACCGTGGTGTGTCTGCCGGGCCTGGGCGCCAGTGGCCGCTCCTTCGCGCCGATGGAGCCCTTGTCCCGCCTGTTCCGTCTGCTGTTGTGGACGCCGCCCCTGCACACGCCGGCCACGCACTCGCCGCTCGCGTGGAACCTGGCCGTGCTGGACCATGTCGAGGCGCGGCTGCCGGAGCGCTTCGCGTTGGTGGGCTCGTCCTACGGGAGCCTGCTGTCCATCGCCTTCGCGCTGGCGCATCCGGAGCGGGTGCGGGCGCTGGTGCTCGTGTCTCCCGTGGCCAGCGTGCGTCGGGTGAGGCGGCTGGCGGTGTCGCTGTCGACGCTGGTGCGCGCGCCTCGGCCGCTGGCGTACCTGGTGGCGCCCATGGTGGCGCGGGTGCTGGGGGGCGCGCGGCTGCCGCCCGAGGGGCGCGCGGAAATCGTGCGCGAGGCGCGGAGGCTGACGCCCCTGGAGCTCTTGCGTCGACTGAGGGACGTGCTGGCCGCGGACTTCCATCCCCGGCTGCACGAGCTGCGCGTGCCCACGCTCGTCATCCAGGGCGGCCGGGATTTGCTGGTGCCGCCCGAGGCCGCGGTGGACGTGGCCCGGCACATCCCCGGAGCGCGGCTGGAGCTGCTGCGCGACGCGAGCCACCTGCCGTACATGAGCCACCCGGAGGCGTTCAACGCCCTCGTGGGGGCCTTCCTCGAGGAGTATGGGGTCGCCCCCCGGGAGCTGCGTGGATGAGCGCCATCGCCGAACAGTGGTCTCGCGGAGCGCTGATGTTCCTGTCGCGGCGGACGGGCCTGAAGGACTGGGCCACGCGGCTGCCTCCGCTGAAGAAGCTGTCGCGGCGCTTCGTCGCGGGCGAGACGCTCGACGAGGCGATGGACGCGGTGAAGGCGCTCACCGCGCAAGGGCTGTCGGCGTCCTTCGACCACCTCAACGAGGCGGTGAAGGACGCGGCGGAGACCCGCGAGGAGGTGCGCGAGTACCGCCGGCTGCTCGCGCGCATCGACCAGACGGGGGTGCGGGCCAACGTGTCGCTGAAGCTGACGCAGTGCGGGCTGCTGCTCGATGAAGCGCTGGCGCTGGAGAACGCGCGACAGGTGGTGGCGGACGCCACGTCACGCGGCTCGTTCGTGCGCATCGACATGGAGCACGGCGCGGTGACGCAGGTCACGCTGGACATCGTGCGAAAGCTCCACGCGGAGTTCGGAGAGCCACACGTGGGCGCGGTGCTGCAGAGCTGCCTGCGGCGCACGGAGGCGGACACCCGCGCGCTGTGCGATGAGCGGGTGCGCATCCGTCTGTGCAAGGGCGCCTATCTGGAGAGCGAGGCCATCGCCTATCCAGACAAGGCGGACGTGGACGCGAGCTTCGTGCGGTGCATGAGGGTGCTGCTCGACAGCGGCGTGTATCACGGCATCGCCACGCACGATGAGCGGATGATTGACGCGACGCTGGAGCACGCCGCGCGGCGCGGGCTGCCTCGCGGTGCGTTCGAATTCCAGATGCTCCACGGCATCCGCGCGGACCTGCAACGACAGCTCGCGGACCAGGGGCATCCGGTGCGCGTGTATGTCCCGTACGGCCGCCACTGGTATCCCTATCTCATGCGCCGCATGGCCGAGCGCCCGGCGAACCTGGCCTTCGTGCTGAAGAACCTCGCGCGAGGTTGAAGCGGACACCGCCCCCCTCGTGGCCGATTGAACAGACGTCCCGTCCGCGAGTCGTGAGCGCTCAGGATTCGCGGGCCGCGTGCGTCCTCCTCCCACGGGAATTCCTGTCGTCCCGCCACCACGACGCCGTGCCAGGACACCCGGGTGCGCCGCACCCGGCAGGGGGAAGCACATGGCCATCATCCATCTCCGATTCCGGAGCCGTGCTCGCGCGTGCGGCGCGCTCCTCTTCGCCCTCGGGCTCGCGTGCGCGGGAGGCGGCACGGGCGGCTCGGGTCGACCCGACGTGTTCGTCGAGCAGGACGCGGCCCGACTCCACGAGGCGCGGCAGGTCGCCGTGCGCGTGGCGGCGCTGGCCGGCACCGTGCGCGAGGTCGGCGCCAGGCTGGAGCTCACGTTCTGGTCGGAGCAGGGCGCGCTGACGCTGGTGGGCTACCAGGCCCAGGAGCGCGGCGGACGCGCGGGCCGTCCCGTGGACGCCGCGGAGCTCCAGCGGCAGGTGGCCACGCGGCTCCTGTCCACCACGCAACAGCCGCCGGGGGAGGTGGTGCTGACGCTGGAGCGCGGGGCCTCCTCGTGGCGGGTGGAGCCGCCCCTCCTGCTCCCGGCCGAGCGTCCCCTGGGAGCCCGCCGCGCCCCGGGCCGACGCGAGGCCGGAACGCCCGAGCCCGGCGCCGTGGTGGAGGGCCTGAAGAAGCTGCTCGCGCCGGTGCGAGTGCCGGCGGGAGGCAGCGCGTGGGCGGACGTGACGGTGCGCCTGCGGGACGGCCGCGTGGTGGGCTGGGGGCTGAAGGACTGGCGCGAGCTGCGGGGTGGCCGGGACGACGCGACGCGACCGGTGTCCCGAAGGGTGCTGGAGGAGACGGCCTCCGTGCTGCTGCTCCATGCGCCGGCGACGGGGGAGCGCTCGCTGCAGCTGGGGCTGCGTCTGGTGCACGAGCCGGGCGCGGCGGCGGCGGCGGGCTGGGTGGAGGTGGCGGCCCCTTGAACGACACGAGCCCCGACGCGCGGTGGAGACGTCCAACCGTGCGCGGGGCCCGTGGGTCCTGCCGACGACTGCCGACTAGAAGTAGCCGCCGAGCGTGGTCGCCACGCCGAACGTCACGTCCACGTCGTCACCCAGGCCGATGGCCAGACGGGGGCCGGCGCCGATGAAGAAGTGGCTGGTGACGTGGTACAGGAACGGCGCGTAGCCATCCAGGATGACGGTGGACGCAGCCCCCGTCCCGTCCTGCGTGGCGATGATGTCGTCACCGACGAACAGCGTCACGCCGGCCTTCGGCCACACGGAGATCTTCTCCGCCAGCGCGATGTTGTAGCCCACGCGCCCGCCGATACCGAAGGCGGCCACCGTGTCTCCCTCACCGAAGAGCACGCGCAGCTGCACGTTGGCTCCGACGGAGAGGTTCTCCTTGAGGAAGTAATCGGCGCTCGGCGCGATGTGGAAGTAGCCGTACCCCGCACCCTCCGTCGTGTAGCCCAGGTTACCGAACGCATCCGAGCTGACGACAATCTGCCCGGCGTTCCCGAAGCTGCCCGAACCGCCACCCGTCTCCTGCGCGCTCGCCGTCGACGCCACCATCAACCCTGCCGCCACGGCCATCGCCTGCCACTGATTTGCCTTCATGAAGCGTCCCTCCGTTGCGTTAGCCCGCGGTCATTCCCGGGCGCTCGGCGGCCCCTTCTAGTCAATGGGCGAAAGCGTGCATCCTTTTTTCGTTCTTCATGTGTCGGCTATCGCATCACCACTCCTTGAGAATTCGCGCAGGAGCGTACGACCAGGGGCCCATGGCCCCGGAGAACGGGGAGTTGGCGGAGGCCTCCCGCGGTGGGCGCGCGCGGTGGGGCCCGGCGTGAGACATCGCTGAGACACGGCGCGGAGCACACGCGTCACGCCGCGAGCCCGCGGACGAGAAGGCACGGCCGGGCGGAGGAGTCATGGTTCCCGGCCGGCCTCCCCATTCGCGAAGTCCCGCGCACCAGGCGGCCCTGACCGCCCGGGAGGAGTGCGCGGCACGAAGCGTTGGATAGCAATCACCGAGCCACCCGCGTGCCCGGGCGAAATCAATCCCTTGTCACCCCGGGGCCCTCGGCGGACGCGCGGAGGTGGGACCCGCTCATCCCAGAAGCGAACAGTCTTGCAATGATTGGCATGACTGACGTTGCCGTGCTTCTTTAGGATTCCAGCAGGTGCCCCGTTCGCGGTGGGAGGGGACCATGCCTCGAGTGCGCACGCCCGCGGTCGCGGGCTCCTTCTATCCGGCCCAGCCCTCCACGCTGTCCACCCAGCTGGACACGTGGCTGGAGCAGGCGCGTGTGCCGGGGGACGCGTCGCCCGCGGCGCTCATCGTCCCCCATGCCGCGTATGTCTATTCCGGCGGGGTGGCGGCGGCGGCCTACGCCACGCTGTGGCCGCGCCGCGCCGCGCGCACGCGGGTGTTGCTGCTGGGCCCCAGCCACTTCGTCCCCCTGCGGGGCGTGGCGTATCCGGAGGTGGACCTGCTGTGCACGCCCCTGGGGGACGTGCGGCTGGACGAAGGGCTGCGCGAGCGGGCCATGCGGCTGCCCCAGGTGACGGCGTCGACGGGAGCGCACGAGGCGGAGCACGGCTTGGAGGTACAGCTCCCGTTCCTGCAGCGGGTGCTGGAGCACTTCACGGTGCTGCCGCTGGTGGTGGGCCGGGGCGCGTCGGACCAGGCGGCGCAGGTGCTGGAGGCGCTGTGGGACGAGGACGTGCTGCCCGTCATCACGTCGGACCTGTCGCATCACCTGCCCTACGAGCAGGCCGCGCGGGCGGACCGGGTGACGGCGGCGCGGGTGCTGTCGTTGGAGGAGCCGCTGGACGCGGGGAGCGCGTGTGGCGCGGAGGCCATCAACGGGCTCTTGCGCGTGGCGAAGCGGCGGGCGCTGCGGCCCCGGATGGTGGCGCTGCGCAGCTCCGGGGATGCGTTCGGCGCGCACGAAGGCGTGGTGGGCTACGGGGCCTTCGTGTTCGACGCGCCGTGAGTCAGTCGTCCCAGGAGAGGGTGTACTCGCTGTCGAGCAGCGACGTCTGGCGGCCCCGCACCTGGATGTCCTGGGCGCCCACGGCCTGGAGCGCGCCCTCGAGCATGCCCTCGTTGTAGGCGACGGGGGTGAAGATGCGGCGCATGTGGATGCGGCCCGCGCGGGCGCTGGTCCACTCCACCACCAGCTCACCGAAGTCGATGGCCATGCGGTAGGCCTCCGGCAGCATGTTGACCAGTTGCTTCGGGTCGCCGCCCACCTGCTGGCGCACCTCCGAGCCGAACATGGAGTGCACGAAGGCGAGCGTGCCCTGGACGCCAATCTGGCGCATGGCCTCCTCGAAGCCGCCCAGCTGGGGCGCGAGCAGGTGGGCCGCAGCGAAGAACAGCCGCATGAAGGGCGGCACCGGGTACAGCTCGGTGGGGTCCAGGTCCGCGGGCATGTCGCCCGCGTCGACGATGCGCTTCACCGCCTGCTCACCGCCCAGGAAGCGCACGGTGTCCAGCACGGCGGCGAAGTGCATGCCGCGGATGTGCTCGGAGGGCTGCACGAGCGCGAGCCGCGCATCCAGCTCGCGCTGGACGTCCTCAGGCGTGTTCCAGATGCCGCGTTCCATGTGAGCCGACCTCCACCGTGAAAAAATCCGCGCGGAATGCTCGCACAGCTTGCTCGCGCGCGCGAACTCCTTGGAGGGCTCGCGCCCGCTCCGCGTGGAGCACGAGCCGACGTGTGAGGTCGGGTGACGCCCTCGGCGGAGCCTCCAGCGCTCTGGGTTCAGGAACCCAGGGGGCCGGCGGCACGGGGGGTGGTGGAGGCTTCCTCTTTCCGGAGCTTCGCGTCGAGCAGGAAGTTGCCGAACGGCACCAGCGACGCGCCGAACGCGAACACCACGCGCGAGAAGGACCAGCGCAGGGCGATGGCCACCTCCATCAGCGCGAAGAGGTACAGCACGAACAACAGCCCGTGGGCCATGCCCGCGAAGCGCACCGCCAGGGGCATCCCCGCCGCGTACTTCAGGGGCATCGCGATGAACAGCAGCGCGATGAAGGACAGGCCCTCCAGCAGGGCCACGGCGCGGAATCGTCCAAGAGGGGTCTTCAGCATGAGGGTCTCCTCGTCCTCTCTCCCACCCCCAGGCCTGTCCGTCCATGCGTCAGTGTGACGCACCCGGAGGCACGCTCGCCCGCCAGGTGTGCCCGGCGCGTACCCCGCCGCCTTCGAGCCGTGTCATGCCGGGCGCTAGAATGGACGGCGGGCAGGACGTCGGCGTCCACCCAGACCCACGAGGGGGGAACATCATGTCGGGAAACGACAAGCTGGAGTCCACCATCCAGGTGCCTCGCGCGGACCGGAAGGGGGCGAAGCTGGTGCTGGAGCGCCCCTCCGGCACGCTCAACACCGTGGCCATGCGGCTGGTGGTGAGCGGGAAGATGCAGGGCCAGGAGCGGCGGCAGCTGCACTCGGCGACCTTCGCGGGAGAGACCACGCTGCCCCTGCCGGATGACTTCCTGACCAGCGCGGCGCAGGGCTTCGTGCGCGTGGTGTTCTCCGTGGCCGACCCCGCGGGCGTGGGGGCGCGGTTCCTCCAGCGCGCCTCGCTCGTCTTCGAGAAGGGCGGCAAGGAGGCCCTCTGGGATGACTTCTCCCTGGAGAAGGGCTCGGTGGCGGACTTCATCACGCTGACCTGGACGGTGGTGGAATGAGGGCGGCGCTCGCGCTGCTCACGGCGCTCTGCGCGGGGGTCGCGAGTGCCCAGGCCACACCGCCGAAGCCGAACACGGTGGAGCTGGACTTCCCGAGCATCCTGCGCGGCGGCTCGGAGGCGGCCGCGGGGTTGGATGTCGCCACGGCGGGAGAGCTGGTGCACCCGGCGAACCCCACGGCCCTGGTGGCGAGCCTGCGCGGCGTGGGCGCGGTGCTGAATGGAACCCAGGCCTCGTTCGCGCTGCAGTTCAATCCCTACCTGCTCACCGAGGGCTTCGAGCGGCTCTACTCGGAGGCCGTCGCCTCCCGCAATTCGTCGCTCGTCACGCGGCTGCTCCAGGACACGGCCATCACGCTGGGCATCGGACAGGACACGCCGTTTCCGGACGCGGCGCCCCAGAAGGGCCGCTTCGCCACGGTGATGGCGGGTGTGTCCATGGACGTGCTCGGAGAGCGCAGCATCTACGGCGCGCGCTACAGCCAGTGCATCGCCAACGTGCTGGCGGACCCGACCCTGTACGAGTTCCCCGACAAGCCCCTGCCCGGGGACTACGACAGCGCGGAGGACTTCAGGAAGGCGGACGCCGAGTACCGGGTCGCGATGGAGGCCACGCGGCAGGCGGGCATCGCGCGAATCCGGCAGGGGCTCCCCGCGTGCACGAAGGAGTCGCGCGCGTCGTCCAGCGCGCTGTTCCTCTCGGCGGGGGGACGCTGGGTGACGCCGGGGCTCGAGTCGCAAGACGGGGATGGGGTCGCCATCCAGCGCGGGTTCGGCGCGGCCACGTTGGAGTTGTTGAGCGACGCGGACGCGAACCTGGAGGTGGCCCTGCAGGTCCGCGTGCTGCAGGAGCGCGCGCGGCCGGAGCTGTCGATGGAGAAGTGGGTGGACGTCGGCCTGTCGTTCGGCGTCGCGTCGCCGCGCTTCCAGCTCAAGCTGGAGGCGACCCAGTCCCTGCTGAAGCTGGGGGGCACGGAGTCGAGGCGGGCCAGCGTGGTGGCGAGCACGCGGGTGCGCCTGGGCGACAACTTCACGGTGGGCCTGGGCGTGCAGGGGCAAGGCGAGGACATGTCCGATGCGCTCGGACAGATTCGCCCCAGCCTCGTGCTCGACCTGGCGGAGCTGCCCACGCTGCTCCAGTCCGTGCCGACGCCGAGGTGAACCGTGGCTCACCGTGGCGGCAGCGAGACACCGTGCCGCGCGAGGTCCTCGGGGGTGTTGACGTTCACCAGGGAGCGCAGCGTGGGGTCCACCGCGCGCAGTGCGCTCTCGGGCAGGACCCGGGAGCGGAAGCGCGAGAGCAGCCGTCGCAAGGACGGGTCCTCCAGGAGCAGGGGCCTCCAGTGGGGCGCCAGCTCGGCGCGATACACGGCGAGGAGCGGCTCCATCCGTCCCTCGGCCTCGAAGCACACCGCGTCCACGTCCTCGCCGCGCGCGGCGAGCAGCACCCGCAGCGCCTCCAGCGACACGAAGGGCATGTCGCACGCCACGGTGACGACCCAGCGCGTGCGCGACGCCGTCAGCGCCGCGTGCACACCCCCTGGAGCGCCCTTGTCCGGGATCGGGTCCGCCACCGTGCGCAGGGCATATGCCGCGTAGGGAGCGGGGGCGTTCGCCACCAGGAGCACGTCGCCGAAGTGGGGGGACAGCGCGAGCTGCCGTGACAGCACGGTGCGCCCCTCGACCTCCAGCAGTCCCTTGGGCACGCCCGACAAGCGACGCCCCTGACCGCCCGCGATGATGGCGAGCGTCACGTCCGGGAACTCGGTGCCAGGGCGGGGGGCCATGAAGAAGGGCGCGTGTCCGGCGGAGGACCGTGGGGCCCGCGCGGCTGGAGCATGACATACGCCGGGGGCCTGTCGCGGACAGGTCCCGCGCTTCCACCTTCGGACCATGACGCAGGCCATCTCCGGGACACGTCTGCGCTGCTCATCGTGCCGTCGGGAGGCCGACCATCGTGGCCTGCAAGGCCTCCCGACAAGCGCACCGGGCGCGTCCCTCGGAAATCCCTCACCCAACACCCCGTGGAGCCACCCGCCAGACAGGATCCGCAACCCGACCGCTGGCCCCCGCGCCCGGCGAGGTGTCCATCCATCGTGGTCCGCAGGGCCTCCCGACAAGCGCACCGGGCGACCCTCGCTACTTCTTTTGAGTCAGGTGCCTGGTGAGTCTCTTCCTGCCCAGCACTCCGTCCGATGAACTTCGCATCCGCCGGTGTCGTGGTCTTCCACGCCTGGCCTCGCGTCGAGGCATCGCCCGAACCACCCTCCGGACGCCACGGCCAGTCCCCTGGCGGTCACCCACCAGCCAACGCCCTCCGGATGACGCACCGGCCCACGTCGTGTCCGGCAGGCGGGCAACCGTCACGGGGTACGATGGACAAGGCGCCGCTCCCTCGACGTAGTCTGCGCCGCGTCGATGCCGCTCACGTCCCTTCACACCGCCCGGCAGGCCGCGCTCGAAGCCCTCTCACCGACGGCTCCCGAGTCCGTGCTGCTGCTCGACGCCCACGGCCGCTTCCTCGCCGAGGACGTCCGCGCGGTGCGCTCGCTCCCCGGCTGCGACAACTCCGCGATGGATGGCTGGGCCGTGCGCGCCGAGGAGACCCGCGGCGCCAACCGGGACCGCCCTGCTCGACTCCGGGTCGTCGACACCGTCTACGCGGGCGCCCTGCCCTCGCGCGCGCTCCAGCCCGGAGAGGCGGCCCGCGTCTTCACCGGCGCGCCGATTCCCTCCGGCGCGGATGCCGTCATCCGACAAGAAGCCGCGCGCGCGACGGAGGACGGTCGCCACGTGGACCTCTTCATCACCGTCCCTCCGGGCCATGACATCCGCCGCACGGGCGAAGAGGTGCTCGCGGGCACGCTCCTGTTCAGCGCGGGTCAGCGCTTGAGCGCATCGGCGCTCGGGGTCCTCGCATCCCAGGGGGAGACCCACGTGCGCGTGAGGTCCGCGCCTCGTGTGGCGGTGCTCGCGACGGGGGACGAACTCATCCGCCCGGGCCAGCCCGCGCTCTCGCATCAGGTATACGAGAGCAACTTGATTCTGATAGCGGCGCTCGCTCGCGAGGCCGGCGCGGACGTGCGCCACCTCTCCCGCGCCCGTGATGACGAGCAGGCGCTGCGCGAGTCCATCGAGCACCTCGCGCCACAGGTCGATGTGCTCATCACCACCGGTGGGGCCTCGGTGGGAGACAAGGACCACGTCAAGCGGGTGCTCACGCGCCTGGGCGCGCGCTTTCTCGTGGACGGCGTGGCGCTCAAGCCGGGCAAGCCCGTGGCCGTGGCGAGGTTGGGCACCACCGCCGTCGTCGTGCTGCCGGGCAACCCGGGCGCGGCGAGCGTCGCGTTCGACCAGCTCGCGCGGCCCCTGCTGCTCCGGCACCAGGGAGTCCTCGAGCTGCGCCGCCGTGTCCGCGCGCGCCTGTCCGAGCCGCGCCACAAGCAGGCGGGCCTCACGTACCTCATCACCGCCCTGCTCGAACACGACGACACGGGCGCCCGCGCGGTGCTGCGCCCCCAGGGCGCCGGACAGATTCTCCAGAACGTCCAGGCGGATGGTTGGGCCGTCCTGCCTCCAGGCCAGGCCGACTTCGCCGAGGGAGACGTGGTCGAGGTGGAGCTGTTCGACCGTCCGACACATGTCGCCGTCGACGCCCCCACCGGGGGACAGCCCACATGAGCCGCGTCCCCACCATGCGCATCCACGTCGCCGAGGACGACCTCGCGCGCCGCATCCGCCCCACCCAGGTCGACGCCACGGCTGCGGGGCTCCACCCATGAGCCGAGTCCCCGCGGTGAGCATCATCGGCTGGTCCGGCGCCGGGAAGACGACGCTCCTCGCGCGCCTGCTCCCGGAGCTCGCCTCGCGCGGCCTGCGCGTCGCCGCCGTGAAGCACTCCTCCGACGCGCACCCGCTCCACCGCCCCGGCAGTGACACCGCGCGCTTCCAGCAGGCTGGCGCCGTGCTCACCGGCTTCGCCACCCCCGAGGGCGTCCAGCTCACCCACGACCCGGCCCCCGCGGACAGCCTGCCCACGCTCCTCTCCCGCCTCGTCGGACGCCTGGACCTCGCCCTCGTCGAGGGCTGGAAGGACGGCCCCCTGCCCAAGCTCGAGGTCTGGCGCGAGGGACTCGGCCCGCCCCTGGCTCCGTCACGGCCCGAGGTCTTCGCGCTCATCACCGACTCGCCCCCCCCGAGTCCCACCAGCCCACGAGTCCTCTCCCCCGAGGACCTCGGCGCCATCGCAGACGCGGTGCTCGAGCACCTGCGCCCGCCCCGCCCCGCCCCCCTGGCTCCCGCCGACGCGCGCGGCGTCGCCTCCAAGCCCGTGCGTCGCTGGAGCGGCGCCACCTTCCAGCCCACCGAGAACGACGCCCTCGCCGTCGAAGAGCCGCTCGAGCTTCGCGTGAATGGCGAATCACTCGTCACCACCATGCGCACCCCCGGACACGACCGGGAGCTCGCCGTGGGCTTCCTCCTCGCCGAGGGCCTCATCCGGGGCGCCGAGGACCTGGGCACCCTCGCCCACTGCGGACGGCCCGGAGAGGAAGGCTGGGGAAACGTGCTCGAAGTCACGCCCGCCCCAGGCGTCTTCCTCGACCCGGAGCCCCTGCGCGCCACCCGTCGCGGAACTCTCACCACCTCAGCATGTGGAGTGTGCGGGAGGCGCAGCGTCGAGGACCTGCTCACCGGCTGCACGCCCCTGCCGCCAGGCCCCGTGCTCTCCCCCTTCGCCGTGGCCCGCGCCACCGAGCGCCTGCGCGACGTGCAACGCAACTTCGCCCGCACCGGAGGCGTCCACGCCGCCGCCGCGCTCGACACCGAGGGGCGCCTGCTCGCCGCCTTCGAGGACGTGGGCCGACACAACGCCGTGGACAAGGTCGTCGGCGCGCTCGTCCTGGCGGGCACACTCCGCGCAAATCTCGCGCGCCCCGCCGATTTGACGCGTCAGCCCGCGCTCCTCGCCGTGAGCGGACGCGTCAGCTTCGAAATCATCCAGAAGGCCGTCCGCGCCCGAATCCCCGTCGTCGCGGGCGTTTCCGCGGCCACCACCCTGGCCGTGGACCTGGCCCTGCGTTCCGGCGTGACGCTGGCCACGTTCGTGCGGGACGGCCGCTTCAACGTCCACTCCCACGCGGAACGCCTGGCGGGCGCATAAACCCATGAATTCCCGGCGCACGTCTCGCATGCATCCAGCCCCCCCTCCACGCCCGTACCCCTTCACGTCAGACCGGCACCGTAGATGCAGTATCCCGCACGGCTCCTTCGCAGCGGGGAAGCGAAGGGAGCACTCCCGGTGTTCGCTGGGACCCCGTGAGATGCGACGAGAGTCGGATGATCCAAAGATTTCACACCATGTCACGTCTTACTCACGGTGCGGGGGGTTGCAACGCACCGCACAAGCATGGCAAAAAGCAGTTCTTTCCGACTTGAAGATTTTCAGCCTCAACGGCAGCCTCTATCTGGACTGAACACTCGGTCGAGCAGGTAGAGGGGGGTGGACACGATGAGCAGCGCAAGTACTGGTGCGGCGGTCGGTGCTCCTGGGTCGGCATCCGCTCAGGGCAACGTGGGGGTCGTCGCGGCGGAAGAGCAGGTTCCGGGGCCGAAGCTGGCGCCTGGCTTCGCGGCGAAGTTGAACCTGACGGTGGACCTGGTCCTGATGACGGTGGTCCTGACGGCCTCCGCGTGGATGGACGGCCAGCTGCGGGCGGAGCCCGGGTGGCTCTTGCCCGCCGTCGTGCTGGCGTCGCTGGTGGTGTGGATCATCACCGGCACGGCCCTGTGCCTGTACGACTCGCGCTTCGCCGAGCGCAGCCGGCTGGACCACGTCGCGCTGGTGTCGGTGACGACGCTCGCCGTGGTGACGGTGCTCGCGGTGGCGAACCTGGCCCTGCCGGAGACCCTGAAGGTCCCGGGCCTGGCGCCCCTGCTCATCCTGTTCTGGCCCGTGGCGCTCTTGCTGCGCCTGTTCGTCTTCCGTCCGGTGGCGGCGCAGGAGCGCCCCATGGACGCGGTGCTCATCGTCGGCACGGGGGCCATGGGCCGCTACTCCGGCGAGGACCTGACGCGCCGCGGCCGTCGGCAGATTCTGGGCTACGTGCGCTTCCACGACGACACGGGCTCCATCGGCGAGCTGCCCTCGAAGGTGCTCGGCACGGTGGATGACCTGGAGCACATCCTGCGCAACACGGCGGTGGACGAGGTCTACATCGCGGGCAACACGCTCAAGCAGGGCGAGGCGATGCAGGCCGCCATCAAGCTGGCCGAGCGCTTCGGCGTGCCCTTCGCGCTGCCGGCGCACACCTTCCGCCTGGACCGCGCGCGCCCCGTCGACAGCCGCGCCGTGGCGGACGGCTTCCTGCACTTCGCGGCGGTGAGCCCCAAGCCGCACCAGATGGCGATGAAGCGCCTGTTCGACATCTGCGTGTCCGCGGTGGCGCTGTGGATGCTGCTGCCGCTCCTGGGCTTCGTGGCGCTGATGGTGAAGCTCACGTCGAAGGGGCCCATCTTCTTCAAGCAGTACCGCGTCGGGCAGAACGGCAAGCCGTTCTACATGCTCAAGTTCCGCTCCATGGTGGTGAACGCGGAGGAGCTCAAGGAGAAGCTGGCCGCGCTCAACGAGCAGTCGGGCCCGGTCTTCAAGATGAAGAACGACCCGCGAATCACGGGCATCGGCCGCTTCATCCGCAAGTTCTCCATCGACGAGCTGCCCCAGTTCATCAACGTGCTGCGCGGGGAGATGAGCATCGTCGGCCCTCGGCCGCCGGTGCCCAGCGAGGTGGCCAAGTACGAGACGTGGCAGCGCCGCCGGCTGTCGGTGCGCCCGGGCCTGACGTGCATCTGGCAGGTCTCCGGCCGCAACCAGATTTCCTTCGAGGAGTGGATGTACCTGGACATGCAGTACATCGACCACTGGACGCTGACGAGCGACCTGCGCCTGCTGCTGCAGACGGTGCCGGTGGTCATCACGGGTCGCGGGGCCAGCTAGGCCTCCAGGCGACCTGACTTCCCGCGGGGGTGGCATTGACGTGCCGCCCCCGCTCGTCTTCTATGCACCCGGGCCGTCCGGCCGACGCCGGGAGCGCCCGACTCCCCACCGTGACTACCCACAGCGAATCCTCTCAGCAGAACGCCCAGGAGCATGAGCGCTCCCACGAGGCGATGGGCGCGGTGCGCAACGGCCTGCAGCTCGGCGGCTCGCTGCTGGTGACGTACGCCATCGCCTTCGGCATCCGTCCGCTGCTGACGCACTACCTGTCGCCGGAGGCCTTCGGGCGCTTCAACTGGGCGGACAGCTTCTCCGCCATCTTCTTCATCGCCACGAACCTGGGCCTGGAGATGTACATCCGCAAGGAGGTGTCGCGCAGGCCGGAGCACGCCAGCGACTTCTTCGGCGCCTCCATGCTGCTGCGGCTCATCCTCACCGTCGTGCTGATGGGCGCGCTGTCGCTCGTGATGGCGTGGCGCGAGGACCCGCCGGAGATGCGCGCGCTGGTGTACGTGTTCGGCGTCGCGCAGCTGCTCGTCATGTGCAACGCGTCCATGGCGGCGCTGCTGCACGCCAAGGGCAAGGTCGCGGGGCTGTCCATCTCCAACGTCGTCACCAAGGTGGTGTGGGGCGGCGGCCTGCTCGCGGTGGGGGTGCTGGGGCTGCCCTTGCCGTGGCTCGCGGTGCCCGTCGTCGCATCGGAGGCCATCAAGCTGGGCATCGGCTGGTACCTGGCGCGCGTGCACATGGGCCTGGTGTTCCGCGTGGACTTCCCCGCCACGTGGAAGGTGTGCAAGGCGGGCCTGCCCTACTTCCTCACCGCCGCGGCGCTCGCCACCAACGGACGGCTGGACATCATGATTCTGGGGATGCTCGGCAGCCACGAGGAGGTGGGCTGGTACTCCGCCGCGTGGAGCATCTCCAACGTCACCTTCGCGCTGAACCCCGTCATGGGCTGGGTGCTCCTGCCGCTCATGTCGCGCGCCGCCGCGCGCTCGGAGGAGGAGGTCAGCATCATCGCCCGCCGCGCGCTCGAGGGGACGCTCGCTGTGACGGTGCCCATGATGATGCTCATCGTGATGGGCGCGCCCTTGTGGATTGGCCTCCTGGGCCGCGACTACTCGCTGGCGGTCAACCTGCTGCGCCTGCAGTCGCCGCTGTTCGTGCTCGCGTTCGTGACGATGACGTGCGGCGCGTGGCTCACCATGACGAACCGCGAGTGGTGGGTGACGGGCACCAGCATCTTCGGCAGCCTGCTGCTCAACCCGCTGCTCAACCTGCTGCTCGTGCCCTGGCTGTACGCGAAGTACGGCGACGGCGGCGGCGCGGCGGGCACGGCGATTTCGCTGCTGCTGATGGAGGTGGTCATCACCATCATCATGCTCGGCCGCATGGGCCGCTCCGCGGTGGACCGGCGGCTGCTGGTGCGCGTGGCGAAGACGGCGGTGGTGTGCGTGGCCATCGTCGCGCTGGACCGCACGGTGCTCGCGCCGCTGTCCGACTGGCCGCGGCTCATCGTCGAGGCCTCGCTGTACGTCGTGGGGGTGCTGGCGCTCGGCGCGGTGAAGCCGGGCGAGGTGCTCGCGGTGGTGAAGCTGGCGCGCCGCCGAGGCAACCCCGAACCGGAGCCGGCCGTCGTGGCCGTCGCCCCCGCGCCCTGAAGGAGCCCCATGACCTCCCCGCTCCGCTCCCTGCTCCGCCCGGCCTCGCGCGTGCTCGCCACCGCGGGGCTGGTGCTCGTGGCCTCCGGCTGCACGGGGCTCGGCAAGTACACCTGGGTGGACGAGTACCAGGAGAAGCCGCCCCCGCTGGACGCCAGCTACCGCATCGCCGCCGGCGATCTGCTCAACATCCGCGTGTGGAACCAGGAGTCGCTCACCACGCAGGCGCGCGTGCGCGACGACGGGCGCATCAGCCTGCTGTTCCTGGACGACGTGGAGGCCGCGGGCCACAGCCCCGCCATGCTGTCGCAGCAGATCCAGACGCGGCTGAAGGACTACATCAACCACCCCGTCGTCACGGTGGCGCTGGAGATGCCGCGCCCCATCAAGGTGACCATGGTGGGCGAGGTCAACCGCATCGGTCCGCTGGAAATCGATGTGGGGGCCAGCCTGCTGCAGGCCCTGGCCGGCGCGGGCGGCTTCACCGAGTACGCGCACAAGGACCGCATCTTCGTCATGCGCCAGGACGACGGGCAGGCGCCCGTGCGCATCCGCTTCCGCTACCAGGACCTCATCCACGCCGAGGGGCGCGCGCCGTCGTTCCGCCTGCGCCCCGGTGACGTGGTGGTGGTGGAGTGAGCGGTGCTGGGGGCGGCGCTCACCGCGATGTGGCTGGAGGTCTGTGGGGCCTCCGTCTCCTACACCGCGTCGGTGCGGGTGGACTCGCGCGTGCGCTCCAACGAGGACCCCGCCGAGGACGCGCCCACCCTCGCCGCTGACACGGACTTCACGCCGATTCTGGGCCTGGAGCGGCGCGAGGGGAACACGTCGCTCCAGTTGGACTACGCGCCGCGCATCAGCCTGCGCGAGGTGACGGCCAGGGCGCGCACCGAGATTCAGCACATCGGCCGCTTCGCCGCGCTCTGGCGCCCCGAGCGGGGCCTGTCGTTCCGGCTGAGCGAGGAGCTGGTGCTGGGCAGCGTGAACCTGCTCACGCTCGACGCGCTGCCCTCGCTGGACCCGGACCCCATCGACCCGGACGGCCCCATCCGGCCGCCGCAGGGCGGAGGTCCGCTGCAGCCCCTACCCGAGGCGGACACCGTCCACTTCCTCTCCTCCGCCACGTCGCTCACCGGCGAGACGGGCTGGCTGGGGCGGCGCTGGCAGCTGTCCGGCACCACGGGCTTCACCGTGAGCGGCGGCCTGGACGGCCCCGCGCGTGAAGCCGTACCCCTGCAGTACGGCCCGCGCCTGGACGTGTCCCTGAGCCACGCGCTGTCCCCGCTCAGCGCCATCACCACCTCGGCCGCCGCCACCTACGCGCGCTTCTCCACCGGGGCCAACAACACCGTGGTGACGCTGACGGAGAGCTGGACGGGCCGCATGACTCGCCGCACGGGCCTGGAGGCCGGCGTGGGCGCGAGCATTGTCCACACCGTGACAGCGGCCGGCGGAGTCGAGCCGGACCCGGCACCTCGCACGGAAGTGCTGCCCAACCTCACGCTCGCGGTGGGGCACCGCATCCCCTCGCGCACGGCGGACTTCGACGGGCGGCTGGGCGTGCGCGTCTCCCCCTTCACGGACCGGCTGACGGCGCGCGTCTATCCGCGCGCGGACCTCACCGCGACGGGGACGTGGGCGCTGGGGCCCCGGGTTCGCGTGGGCACCACGGCGGGGACGGCCTTCGCGGTGGGCGGGGCCACGGGTGACAGGTTGGTGTCCGGCGGGGTGACGGCGTCCTGGATTCTCAACACCTGGATGTCGGTGGACGCGGATACCCGGGGGACGTGGAGCCGCTCGCCCGAGTTGCCGGCGGCCCGGTTCCAATGGGCGGCGGTGCTGGGCCTGTCGCTGCGGCAAACTGGTATCCTCTGAGCCAAAGCGAAGGCCATGGCGAAGCTCATCCTGATGTCCGTCCTCATCCTCACGATTGCCCTTCCCGCGAAGGCGGCGAGGGACCCGAATCCGTCGCGAGGACTGAAGAAGGCCATCCTGTGGGTGATCCTCTTCAACGCGGCATACACCTACGGCGTCATCGTCTGGGTGCCACGGCTCGGCTTCCACTGAGCGCGACTGAGAAGAAAGGCTGACGACGCAATGGAGCCCCAAATGCACACGGTCCTCCTGGTGGAGGACGCGCCCTTCTTCCGGAAGATGCTGGGCGATTACCTGCGTGCCATGGGATTCAAGCAGGTGGTGGAGCTGCCCAACGGGCAGGCGGCGCTCAAGCACCTGGCGAGCGCGGAGCGTCCGGACCTGGTGTGCCTGGACCTGACGCTGCCGGACATCTCCGGCTACGACTTGTGTGAGCACATCCGCAAGAACCCGGGCATGACGGACGTGCCGGTGCTGGTGGTGAGCGCGCGGGATTTGCCCGAGGACAAGGCCCACGCCGAGGAGGCGGGCGCCAACAGCTACCTGGGCAAGCCCTTCACGCAGGAGGAGTTCTCCAAGCGGGTGAAGCACCTGCTCAAGAACGCGCCCGTGAGGAGGACCTCGTGACGGCGCCGGCCCTCGGGCCTCGGGGCCCCCGGGCCGCCCCCGCTGCTCCGGCGTACACGCCCGAGCGGGTGGAGACGAACGCACCGTCGGACCTCATCGACTGGGGCTTCGCCATCGACGCGGTCTTCTATTTGAAGAACGCGGTGCTCAGGCATTGGTTCCTGGCGTTGGTGGTGATGGCCGCGGTGTCCGGCCTGGCGGCGGGCGTGACCAAGATCATGCCGCGCAAGTACCACGTCGAGACGCGGATGCTCACGCAGCGCAACTTCATCATCGCCTCGCTGGCGAACCCGGGCCGCTCCATTCCGGTGGACGCGGACCAGCCCACGCGCGCGGCGTGGGAGATGGTGATGAAGGCCGACAACCTGAAGGCCGTGGTGCGGGACGCGAAGCTGGTGGAGTACTGGGAGCTGCAGCGCTCGCCCATGAGCAAGCTGAAGGAGAAGCTGCTCCGCAAGCCGCCGCCGCCCATGTCCGACGAGGACAAGGCGGACGCGCTCAGCGCCATGCTGGAGCAGTCCATGCTGGTGATGGTGGAGGGCGGCACGGGCACGGTGACCATCGGCGTGGACTGGAGCGACCCGCAGCTGGCGCTCAACATCGTCGAGGCGGCGCAGAAGAACTTCCTGGAGATGCGGCAGCAGGCGGAGATGGGCGCGGTGGCGGAGGCCATCACCATCCTGGACAAGCAGGTGGTGGACGAGGCCGAGGGCATCAAGCAGGCCATCGCGTCGCTGGACGCCACGGTGAAGCGCGTGGAGGCCAAGCGCAAGCGCGAGGAGGCCAAGCAGAACAAGGGCCGGGGCGGCGCGGCGGCGCAGGCGGCGGGTGGGCTGGGCATCAACACGAACCACCTGCTCGCGCAGATGCGGTTCATGGTGCAGACCAAGCGTCGGGCCATCTCGGACGTGGAGGAGTTCCGCGCGCGGCGGCTGACGGAGCTGCGCAACCAGCTGGCCGAGCAGCGCGTCATCTACTCGCCGCAGCACCCGCTCATCACGGACCTGGAGCAGCGCATCGTCGCGCTCCAGGAGGACTCGCCGCAGCTGGTGGCGCTGCGCTCGGAGTTGAACGAGCTCATCAACGAGTACATCCGCAACGGCGGGGACCCGGGGGAGCTGGAGCAGGGGACCACGGGCGGGCCGCTGCTGGGCGCGGCGGCGTTTGGTGGGCCCGCGACAGCGGACAACCCGGAGGTGTCGGTGGCGGCGGACCGGGTGCGGATGCTGGTGATGCGGCACCAGGAGAAGATGCGGCGGCTGGACCAGGCGAAGACGGAGCTGGAGATTTCGCGCGCGTCGATGAAGCACCGCTTCAGCGTGCTGTCGCCGCCGACGTTCCCGGAGAAGCCGTCGAAGCCGAAGGTGCAGCTCATCCTGGCGGCGGGTGTGGTGGGTGGCATCGCGATGGGCATCTTCGCGGCGGTGGCGCTGGACATCATCCGTCGGCGCATCCTGGAGAAGTGGCAGGTGGAGCGAATCCTGAAGCTCCCGGTGCTGGCGGAGCTGGAGCGGCGCTAGGGCGCGTGCTCGGGGGAGACAGTCGTGACGGTGTGGACCTGGGTGGACCTGGCGCTGTGCGTGGCGCTGCTGCCGGTGGCGGTGGCGTGCGGCTATCTGCTGCTCCTGACGGTGCTGTCGTGGCGACGCGCGGCGCCGGTGCCGCCCGCGCCCACGCGCAAGTTCGACGTGGTGATTCCGTCGCACAACGAGGAGCTGGGAATCGCGCGGACGGTGGCGAACCTGTCCGCGGTGGACTACCCGGCGTCGCTGCGGCGCATCCTGGTCATCGCGGACAACTGCTCGGATGCGACGGCGCAGAAGGCGCGCGAGGCGGGCGCGACGGTGCTGGAGCGGCATGACACGCAGAAGCGCGGCAAGGGGTACGCGCTGGCGCATGCGTTCGAGTTCAGCCAGCAGGACGGCTTCGCGGACGCCGTCGTCGTGGTGGACGCGGACACGGTGGTGTCGCCGAACCTGCTGCATGCGTACGGGCGCAGGTTGGAGGACGGGGCGCACGCGGTGCAGGCGCACTACGGGGTGATGAACCCGACGGCGTCGTGGCGCACGCGGCTGATGACGATTGCGCTGGGCATGTTCCACAAGGTGCGCTCGCTGGGGCGCGAGGCGCTGGGGGTGTCCTGCGGCCTGCGTGGCAACGGGATGTGCTTCACGCACGCGGTGCTGCGCGAGGTGCCGCACGACGCGTTCAGCGTGGTGGAGGACCTGGAGTACGGCATCCGGCTGGGCCGCAAGGGGCACCGCGTGCACTACGCCTGGGAGGCGGAGGTGCAGGGCGAGATGGTCTCGGCGGAGAAGCAGAGCCGCTCGCAGCGTCAGCGCTGGGAGGGTGGGCGCGCGCAGATGCGCAAGCTGCACGGGTGGCCGCTCTTGAGCGATGCGCTGAAGCAGCGCAGCGGGTTGCTGTTGGACTTGTCGATGGACGTGCTGGTGCCGCCGCTGAGTCAGTTGGTGCTGGCCGCGGTGGGCAGCGCGGTGGCGGCGTCGGTGTTGGTGTGGCTGTCGGGTGGGACGGCGGTGTGGGCCTCGGCGGTGGCGGGGTTCGCGCTGATGAGCCTGGGCGCGTATGTGCTGCGCGGATGGTGGGTGTCCGGCGTGGGGCCGCGCGGGCTGTTGGACCTGGCCTGGGCGCCTGTGTACGTGGTGTGGAAGGTGGGGTTGATGTTGCGCGGCCCTGGCGCGGAGAAGCGCGGCGAGTGGGTGCGCACCGAGCGCGAGGCCGAGCGGCGCTGAGTCGTTGACGAAGGACCGGGCCTCACGAGGCCCGTGCTGAAACCATGATGGAGACTGGAGCCTCGCGTGCGATGCGAGGCCCGCTCCCTCTGGATGATGGCCACCTCTCGATGCACCGAGGTGGACCTCATGAACGCTGTCCTTTCACGACTGCTAGGCGGGCTGCTGGTGCTGCTGGCCCCGCTGGCGCTCGCCCAGAACAGCAACATCATCGGCACCGTCATCGACGTGAAGAGCCGACAGCCCATTCCCGACGTGGTCATCACCGCGACGTCGCCCAGTCTCGTGGGTGAACGGACCGCCGTCACCGATGTTAAGGGCGAGTACCGCATCCCTCAGCTCCCTCCGGGCGTCTACACCGTCCGGTACGAGCGGGAGCATTACCAGCGCTACGAACGCGGGGACGTGCAACTGAGGCTCGACCGCACCCTCCGCATCAAGGTCGAGATGCTCGCCGATGACGCGCTCATCGTGCCCATCATCAGTACACCGCCGACCCTCGGCCCGGGCTCCACCACCACGGGCGTCAACGTCGACCAGGAGTTCATCAAGCGCATCGACAAGGCTCGGCCTCCTGAACCGTCGCGCTCCTTCGAAGCACTGGCGGAGCTGGCCCCTGGGCCCGAGAACGACCAGTACGGCGTCTCCATCAACGAACAGCTCGCCGCCGCGAGCCCTCCACCCCAGCACGACGTCGCCCCCGCCATGCCCAGCATGTCGATGACGCTGCGACTCCACCCCGCTCCCTCGCACCAGGCGCCCACCCAGCCCCACCACGGCGAGCCGATGACCCGCTCGCGCTACTCCGACATGTACTTCAAGGGGTACGGGGTGAACCCCACCGTCAACACGGAGGAGGAGCGCTTCTCCACGTTCTCCGTCGACACGGACACGGCCTCGTACACACTCACGCGCAGCTACCTGAAGCGCGGCGCCATGCCGGACGCGCGCGCCGTGCGCGTGGAGGAGTTCGTCAACAGCTTCGACTACGGCTACGCGAGCGCGAAGAGCGCGCCCTTCGCCGTCCATGTGCAGGGCTTCCCCTCGCCCGTGCGCAAGGGCTACCAGGTGCTGCGCATCGGCGTGAAGGCGCGCGAGGTCTCCCGCGCCGAACGCAAGCCCAGCCACCTCGTCTTCGTCATCGACGTGTCCGGGTCCATGGCCATGGAGAACCGGCTGGAGCTGGTGAAGCAGTCCCTGCGCATGCTGGTAGCGGAACTGGATGAGCGCGACCTCGTGTCGCTCGTCGTGTACGGCTCACGGGCCCGGCAGGTGCTCCCGCCCACGAGCGCGCTCCACGCGTCACGACTGATGGACGCCATCGACGGGCTCCACACCGAGGGCTCCACCAACGCCCAGGCGGGGCTGGAGCTGGGCTATCGCATCGCCGTCGAACACCTGCTCGAGGGCGGCATCAACCGCGTCATCCTCTGCTCGGATGGCGTGGCCAACGTGGGCATCTCCGACGCGGATGGCATCTGGGAGAAGGTGAAGTCGCTCGCGGCCCGGGGCATCACCCTGTCCACCGTGGGCTTCGGCATGGGCAACTACAACGACGTGCTGATGGAGCGGCTGTCCCACGTCGGCGAGGGGAACTACGCCTACGTGGACGAACTGAAGGAAGCCCACCGCGTCTTCGTGAAGAACCTCACTGGCACGCTCCAGGTGGTGGCCAAGGACGTGAAACTCCAGGTGGAGTTCGACCCGAAGGCGGTCTCCCTCTACCGGCTGCTCGGGTACGAGAACCGCGCGCTGACGGCCGAGCAGTTCCGCGATGACCGCGTGGACGCGGGTGAGGTGGGCGCGGGCCACTCCGTCACCGCGCTCTACGAAGTGAAGCCTCTCGAGAACGCCCGGGCACTGGGCACGCTGCGCATCCGCTACAAGTCGCCCGAGGGCGGCACATCGAAGGAGCTGGCGACCCCGTTGCCCCGAGCCACCCTGCGCCCGAGCTACGCCCAGGCTGGCGCGTCCACCCGACTGGCCTACGTGGCCTCCGCCTTCGCCGAGAAGCTCCGGGGCTCGTACTGGACGCGGCCGCTGACCTACGACTCGCTCCTGGAGCTGTGGAGCGAGGTGGGCCCGGAGCTGAAGGCGCGCGAGGACGTCCGCGAGCTGGGTGACCTCATCCGCCGGGCCGGGGGCCTGGACCGGAGAGTGGATCCATTCGAGGCCTTCGCCCCCCTGAGGACCATGGACTTCGACCGGCCGCCCACGGGTTCCTGAGGAGGCCCCTCCCGTTCGACCCGAAATGACGCCTTGGGTCGTATCTCCATCATGCCCACGGCCTCGCATCATGACCGAGCCATGATGAACCCAGGGAGCTGCGTGGGAGATTCTGCCGTCGTGGTCCCGGATGATGGGGTTCGTTCTCCCGAGGCCTTGGAGTCGAGCACGTGACGCCCTTCCTTCGCGGTGTGCTGTGTGGACTCGTGTGGATGCTCTCTCCGGCCGCCGGGGCACAGGAGGCCGGCCCGAGCGTCGAGGCACAGGCCCCGGCTTCGACCCAGGCAATGGAGGCACCGTGTGCCACGGTCGAGGAGGAGGCTCCGCCCCGGTCGCAGGTGATTCGCAAGCCCAGCCGGCCGGTCGTCACGCTCGACGCGGGGCGAAGCGCCTGGCCTGTCGAGACGTTGCGCCTCGAGACGGGCGGCCCGACGGTGGACGTGGGCTCGATGACCCCGGGCGTGCGGGTGGACCAGGAGTTCCTGGAGCGCATCGCCGTGCGCCCCGCGGCAATGGAGTCGCACGAGGCGTCCGGAGCCACGAGGGAGACGTCGGCCCTGGAAGACGCGCTGAGCGGAGCCTCTGCGCGGCGTGACACCGCGGAGCCCAAGCTCCGCTTGCGGCGCTTCCGGTCCCTCGCGGAGCTGGCCCCGGGGACTCCCGAGCAGGTCGTCCTCGAAGCCTCGGAAGGGCACCACACCCACGAGCCCGAGGCACGCGTCGTGAGTCGGTGAGCCGAGCTCCCGACTCGAAGGACCACGAAGCTCACTCGGCGGCCCACGTCACCACGATGGAGAGCGCCATGCCGGAACGGTGATGGAGCGCGGAGCCGCGCATGCGGTTCGCGTCAGCCCGAGCCGGGAGAATGGCCCCTCTCCCCGAGCCACACCGAGGCCGCCTCCGTGCTGACGCACTTCGTGCCCTACCTGCTGTGCATGTTGGTGCTCATCGTCACGGTGCCTGTCCTGGCCCGAGCGGAGAGCCGCGAGTACGCGCCACCGCCGGGAGTGCTGCTGGGCATCGTCATCGACGGAGACAGTCGCGAGCCGCTCGTGAGGGTGAAGGTCAGCGCCAGCGCATCGGGCCACACGGGGGCCCATGTGACCTGGACGGACCCGGCGGGACGCTATCGGCTGCCCTTGCTCCCCGCGGGGACGTACACGCTGCGGTTCGAGCACCCGGACTACGCACCCTCGTCCCGCGCGGACATCCTGCTGCGAGCCAACCGCGCCATCCGCTCCCGGGTGGCACTGCGCCCGAGCGGCACCCAGGATTGAAGCCCCCGCGGCCTGGACATGGACGTCCAGGCCCTGAGTGACACGGGCTCAGTCCGCCAGCGGCATGCCCCAGTCGGGCTGCCCACGCTCGCCCAGCACCCAGCGGTACACCTCCAGCACCTGCTCCGCCTTCGCCTTCCACGTGAAGTGCTTGAAGATGCGCTCCCGCGCCCGCTCCCCCATGGGTCGAATCACCGACGGGTCCTCGACCAGCTTCGTCAGCACCCCGCGCACCCGCGCCACAATCTCCTCCGGCGTCCCGATGGGCACCGCGAACCCCGTCGCCGGGCTCACAATCTCCCCAGGACCGCCGTAGTCCATGACGATGGGCACCAGCCCCAGCGCCATCGCCTCGCACACCACCGCCCCGCCGAACTCGCGCACGCTCGGGAACCCGAACACGTGGTTCTTCGCCAGCCGCCCCTGCAGCTCCTGGTGCTTCACCCACCCGGCGAACGTCACCCCGGACTCGATGCCCTCCCTGGCCGCCTGCGCCTTGAGGTTCGGCATCTCCTGCCCGTCGCCGATGTACTCCAGCACCACCTTGCCCTCACGGATGAGCGGCGCCGCCGCCTCCATCAACATCGCCATGCCCTTGTACGGCACGAAGCGCCCCACGAAGGCCACCCTCAAGGGCAGCTCCACCGGCCCCTCCGACTTCGCCGTCCCGAAGCGCCGCGTGTCGATGGCGTTCTCCGGCACGTACACCGTCTTCCCCTGCCACTCCGGCGCCACCTGGCCCCGCGTCGCCCGCGAGCCCGTGATGATGGCCGACGCGTTCTCCCGCGTGGACTTGTAGAAGGGCATCAGCTTGTACGCGTCCCGCACGTAGCTCAGCCACTCCTTCTCCCGCCGCCGCGCGCCACCAAACCCCTTGGGCCACGGCAACCCGCCATTGAGCGGCCCCATCACGAACGGCACCCCCGCCGCCTTGCAGCGCCGCGCCAGCGTGCTCGGCGTCGTCGGGCTGATGGGCGTGTAGCGATGCACCAGGTCGAACTCCCGGGCCTTGATGCGCGCGCCGAAGCGCTGCCACAGCACCTCCTCGAAGTAGTAGTACGGCAGCACGCTCAACGCCGTCGCCGTCGTCCAGCCCACGCCCGCCTTGCCCCGCAACAGCTCGCCCACCTTGTCGAGCGGCTTCTCCACCGGCGTCGAATCCAACGCCGTGAACTGCGAGCCCTCCTGCACCCCCTGCTTCAGGATGTTCTCCCGGTTGCGCACCTGCGTGACCAGGTGCACGTCGGCGACCTCGGTCAGCGCGCGGTAGAGCGACCAGCCTTCCAGCGGGACACTCACCCAGTCGGGGTTGCACAGCTCGGCAATCAGGAGGACGCGTGGTCTGGGAGCAGGCATACGTGAGGCTTCATCTATCCCAACCGGCCCGCCAGATGTAGCCTCCCCTCCGTCGTGACGTACGCCCCGGACCGGCCCTCCTACCTGCGCTTCGTGGCGCTGCTTGGCTTCCTGGTGCTCGCCACCGTGGGAGGGGCCCTCCTGCACCCTGTGGTCGCTTTGGCCCCAGTGCTGCTCGTGGCCGTGCTGTGGCTGGTGGTCAAGGTCCCCATCCGCTACCCGGTGATGATCGTCACCTACCTGGTGCTCGCGGTGGACTACGTCCCGGAGCGGCCCCAGTCCGGGTTCTGGCCGTCCCCCCTGCACCCCCTGGGCGAGCTGCTCTTCGCCCAGCTCAGCTACATCACCAAGATTGGAGCGCTGCGCTTCCCGCTGGTGGACGTGCTCATCGTCGGCCTGTTGGGCCTGGCGATGTACCGGCGGGTGACGAAGTCGAAGATCGACCCGCCCGCGCTGCCCATGCCCCGGCCGCTCATCGCCGTGGTGGCGCTGTCACTCATCGCCATCCTCTTCATGGAGGTGCGCGGGGTGATGCGCGGCGGGGACTTCAAGAACTCGCTGTGGCAGTGGCACCAGGCCGCGATGATGCCGTTCATCGTCGCCATGTTTCACTACGCCATGCGCGGCCCGGAGGACTGGCCCATCTTCGCGCGCACCGTCATCGCCGCGGGGCTCACCAAGGCCGCCATCAGCGTCTACTTCGGCGCCATCGTCGTGCCGTCCATGGGCGTCTTCGTCGAGTACACCACGTGTCACTCGGACTCGATGACGTTCAACTTCTGCCTGCTCGTCGCCACCATGCGCTTCCTGGAGAAGCCCAAGGGGGCTCACGCGCTGCGCGGCCTCTTGCTCATGTTCTGCATCTTCATGGGCATGGTCTACAACGACCGCCGGCTCGCCTACGTCAGCTTCGTGGGGTGCCTGCTGGCCGGCTACCTCATCACGCCCTGGCCCGCCATCAAGCGCACCTTCACCCGAGGGCTCGTGCTGATGGCGCCGCTGATGCTCGTCTACTTCGCGGTGGGCTGGAACGCGCGCGGCGGCGCCTTCGCGCCCGTGCACAAGGTGCGCTCCCTCATCGACGGCGAGGGCGGCGAGGGCAACCTGGACTATCGCGACATCGAGAACCTGGACGTCATCGCGACGTGGACCCAGTTCCCGCTGCTCGGCACCGGCTACGGCCACGAGTTCCTCGAGCCCATCCCGCTGCCCAACATCGCCTTCGTCTTCCCCCAGTACCGCTACCACCCGCACAACTCGCTGCTCGGCTTGTTCGCCTTCGGCGGGATGGTCGGCTACACGGGCGTGTGGATGTACCTGGTGGTGACCATCTTCCTGGCCGTGCGCGCGTACCATCGCTCGCACATCGCCGAGCACCGCGCCGCCGGGCTCATCATCGTGGGCTCCGTCATCTGCTACATCAACCAGGTGTTCGGAGACATGGGCATCATCTCGTACATCTGCACGTTCGTCGTGTCGCTGTGCGTGGTGACGTCCGGCAAGCTGGCCGTCGCCACCGGCGCGTGGCCCATGCCGCACACCGCCCTGGTCCCCCCCGCGCCGTCCGCGCCCGTGCCGCCTCCGGGCGCCATCATCCACACCAACCCCGAGGACACCCAGGCCCCCGCGCTCGCGAAGCACGGCTGAGCGCACGGCACTTCAGTCTCCGCCCGACAGGCCCACGGTGAAGCCCTCCGCCGTCAGCGCCACCGACTCCACGCGCTCCAGCGCGGGATATGAGAAGCCCGCCTGGGCCTTCAGGAACACCGCCGCTCGCGCCGCGCCGGGCAGCCCCGGCCCCTTCGTCGCGAGCCCTCCAGCGCGCCCCACCGCCGCCGTCGCCAGCATCACGAAGACCCGCGCCGCGTCGTCGCCCAGCACCTCGCCGTAGGCCTCACCGGCGGCCTCCAGCTCCTCGAACGAGCGCGCCAGGTCCACGCGCCGCACCAGCACCACCCACGCATCCAGCACCCGCCACACCGTGTCCACGCCCAGGTACGCCATCGCCGTCGCGGTGAGCAGCGCCGCCAGCCCCTTCGACACCGGCTCGGGCAGCGACCACAGCATCAAATACATCGCCACCGAGGACGTCAGCGTCGCGCGGAGCGCCACCGGGTCCCCCACCCCCCGCAGGGACTCCGCCGTCTCCTCCCAGACGTCCTCCATCGCGATGGCCAGCGCCAGCGCGTACTTGCCATCACTGCCGAGCAGCGGCCCCTCCTCGAGCAACCGCAGACAGTCCCCCGCGCGCAGCTCGCTGGCACACCAGCGGCCGTACCCGCGCGTCAGCGTCTCGTCCGCATACGACTCCAGCAGGTGCGGTGACGTCTCATCCGCGCCCTCTTGCACCGCGTGGAGCCTGCGCCCTTCATACAGATACACGCCGCCCCGCTCCGGGACACCGAAGCGCAGCCGCGCCTCCCGCAGCGGATGCGCGAAGGGCCTCACGTCCCGGGCGAGCTTCGTCATCGCCTCCTGGAACGTGTCCTCCCCCAGCTCCACCGGCCCGGAGTCCTCCTCGACGGGGAGGTGACGGACGGACGCTCCCGAGCCCAGCTCCAGACGAACGCTCCGCGTCGTCGAGCACCCCGTCACGATGAACAAGCACAGACACAAGGACACAGCCCGACCACGACCCATCTCAGCCCTCCGGCATGGGCGCCGAAATCACCTGATGGGTTTCACATACCAACCGACTCCGACATCCCACGCCGATGCGACACGTGTCTCACGCATCGCCCGCGTCACGCCGGCCCGGGCGCCTCAGCTCACGGGCCGGGGCAACACGACATGGAACGTGCTGCCGCCGCCGGGCCGCCCCGAGGACTCCGCCCAGACGCGCCCGCCGTGGCGCTCGACGATGCCTCGCGCGATGGCCAGCCCCAATCCCAGACCTCCGTACGACACGCCATGCGCGCGTCCGAAGCGCTCGAAGATGTTCTCCAGCCGGTCCGCCGGAATGCCCAGCCCGTGGTCCAGCACCTCCACGTGCACCCACCGGCCCTCCTCGCGCGCCCGCAGGCGGATGTCCCCTCCGTCCGGCGAGTAGCGCAGCGCATTGGACACCAGGTTGGAGAGCACCTGGTCCAGCCGCTCGCCATCGGCGCGCAGCACCAGCCCCTCGGGGGCCTCCACGTGGATGTCCCGCCCCTCCGGCAAGGGCTCGAAGTGCTCCGCCACCTCGTGAAGGAGCGCGCGCACGTCCACGTCTCCCTCCTCCAACAACAGCTCCCCGCGCTGCAGCCGCCCCATGTCGAGCAGGTTCTCCACCAGCCGCGCCATGCGACCCACGCTGCGCTGGATGCCCTCCAGGGCCCGCGCCACGTTCGGGGTCTGCTCCTCCCCCGCCTTCTTCCTCGCCAGGTCCGCGTAGCTGCGCGCCGCCTGCAGGGGCGTGCGCAGCTCGTGCGCCGCCAGGGTGAGGAACATGTCCTTCGCCTCGTTCGTGGCGCGCAGCGTCTCCACCGCGCGCCGCGCGTCGTCGATGTCCGTCGCCGTCGATATCCACCCGACGAGCCGCCCCGCGCCATCGCGCTCCGGCAGCGTGCGGCACAGGAACCAGCGGAACTCGCCATCCGTCGCGCGCCGAAGCCGGTACTCCTGCTCCTCCGGCATCCCCGAGCGGCGCAGCACCTCCCACGTCGCCTGGACCTTCCCCAGGTCATCGGGATGGAAGCAGCGCAGGTTCTCCTCGCGCTGGCGTCCCTGCTCCGCCGTCAGCCCCGCGTAGTCCAGCCAGCCCCGGTTCGCGTAGCTGATGGTGCCGTCCGCCAACAGCGCCCAGACGAACTGCGGCATCGAGTCCACCAGCCGGCGGAAGCGCAGCTCGCCCTGTCGCTCGAGCATCCGCCGCTCGCGCTCCCACAGCGCCGCCTCCTGTCGCTGCAGGGCCCGCTGCTGGACATACAGCGCGACGAACGCCTCCGCCTTCCAGCGCAGCACCTCCGGGTGGAACGGCTTCACCACGTAGTCGGCCGCGCCGGACGCATAGCCGCTCACCAGGTTCGCCTCATCGCGCCCGTGCGCGGTGAGGAAGATGATGGGCGTGTACCGCGAGCGCTCACGCTGCCGGATGATGCGCGCCGTCTCGAAGCCGTCCATCCCCGGCATCTGCACGTCCAGGAGGATGAGCGCGAAGTCCTCGCGCAAGAGCCACCGCAGCGCCTCCGGCCCCGAGGCCGCCTTCACCAGCTTCTGGCCCATGGGCTCCAGGATGGCTTCCAGCGCCAGCAGGTTCGACGCGTGGTCATCCACCAGGAGGATGCTCGTCGTCCGTGGCTCCACCCGGGCAGGAGCATGGGGGGTGAGTTGCTCGGTGCCTTCCAAGGCCATTCCTCCCTTCCCTCCCTCCGTCAGACCCCATCGCTTAATCAGCGCGGCTCCAACGGTCAGCCCCCATGTAACTCCCCGGTCCGGCCCCTCACCGGGGAACCCCGCGCTCGGACGCCTGGACGCCCTGCCCCGAAGGCGCCCGCCCGCTTCTCCTCCCAGGGTATGGAGCCGACGACGCGGTGGCACGCTCCGCCGTCCCTCCGTGACGCAGGCGCAGGCCGCCCATGAGGGACAGGGAGCGGCGGACAGGGGCCCGCCCGCCCCCCTGCTTTCGACTACCCCACCGCGCGCTGGAGCATCAGCGCGAGCATGTCCGCGCTGCGCTCGCTGCTGAACTGCGTCTCCACCTTGCGACGGCCCGCCTCACCCAGCCGCTCGGCCTCGCGCGGATTTCGCGCCACGGCCTCCAGCTTCTCGGCCAGGACAGAGGGCGTCTGCGGCGGCACGAGCATCCCGTCCACGCCGTCGTCCACCAGCTCCTTCACCCCGCCCGCGCCCGTCACCACCACCGGCGCGCGCATGGCCATGGCCTCCATGATGGCCACGCCCAAGGGCTCCTGGAGGCTCGCCAGCGCGAAGATGTGCGCGCGCTCGATGCCGTCGCGCACCACGTCCTCGCCCACCGCGCCCAGCAGCGTCACCGCGTCGCCCAGCTTGGACTCCGCGAGCTTCGCCTCCAGCACCTTGCGGTACGTGGTGCCGCCCGCCTCGTCCTCACCCGCGATGGACAGCCGCGCGTCGATGCCCTTGGCCCGCAGCATCCCCACCGCGTCGATGAGGTCCGCGTGCCCCTTGCACGGGTTGAGGCGTCCGCACGAGAAGATGCGCAGCGGCCCCTCGCCCGTCCACGCCCGGTACGGCGTCGAGCGGTTGAACTTGCCCAGCTCCACGCCCATCGGCGCCAGCTCGATGTCCTTGGGCAGGCTCCCCGCCAGCTCCTGGTTCACCTCGCCGAGCAGCTTCTTCGTGATGACGAACGCGAACCTGGCGTGCCGCCACTTCTCCCGCTGGTTCGGCCCGTAGTCGTCCAGCGGCCCGTGCAGCGTCATGCTGTACGGCAGCCCCGACAACAGGTTCGCGAACAGCGCCACGTGCGCGGCGTTGGCGCACGAGTGCACGTGCACGTGCGTCCACCCCCGCTCACGCGCCAGCGACGCCAGCCGCCCGCCCATCACCGCGAAGGCCAGGAGCCGCGCGCGACCCTTCGCGTCCAGCCCCTCCGCGCGGGCGATGGAGGCCAGGCACCGCGCCCAGCCCGTGGGCATGGCGCGGGCAATCTCCGCCACGGCCTTCACCACGCCGAGCGGCCCGGGCGGGGCCAGGTACTCGGTGCGGGCCATGGCCTCGCGCGCCCAGCTGTGGGAGATGATGCGCGCGGGCGGCGGCTGGGTGGAGACCAGCTCCGGCGTCACGCCCTTCCCGGGAAGGGCCTGCAACTCTCGCCAGAAGAAGATGTGTGTCTGTCCGGGAAACTCGGGGATGAGATAACCAATCTTCGGCACCTGCTTTCCATAACACGGCCGCTCCCACGGCCCCACGGGGAGGGCCCGGAAGTCCCCGGACTCATTGGGGCAGGTCGCAGGGCACCCGCTCCCCCGCCCGCCCGCCAGGTCATTGGGTCGACACCGTGCGTTGGGCTATACCGGGCGGCGCTCCATGGCCGATTCCAGCGCACCGCCCTCCACCTCGGACGCCGAGGTTCCCGACAGCACCGTGCCCTCACCGGCACTGCAGCGGCTGTGGTTCGCCCTGGAGCGCACCGGCTGGAGCTTCCTCACCGTGGTCCCCGCGCACCCGGGCGCCCCCGCGCTGGAGGCCGCCACCGCCATCCTGGAGGCCGGCGCGCCCTACGCGGCCACGCAGAAGATCCACCTGGATGACGCCATCGGCCTGTCCCCCGCCGAGGCCCCCCGCCGGGTGCTGGAGCTGCGCGAGCGCGTGGCCCGGGGCGAGCGCGTGGTCGCCGTCATCGACTCCGTCCTCACCCGCCCCGCCAGCCTCCCCGTGGCGCTCGCCGCCGACGGCGTCCTCTTGTGCGTCACCCTGGGGGAGACGGACTTCGGCTCGGCGCGCAAGACGATGGAGTTCATCGGCCCGGAGCGCTTCGTGGGCAGCGTCACCTTCCCCCGGCAGAAGAAGGGCCGGGGTCTTTTCTCCCGCAAGAAGAAGAAGCCATGACGCCCTCGGAAGCCTCCACGCCCCGCCTCAGCGTCGTCGTCGCCACCTACAACCGACTGCCCCTCATCACCCGGCTGCTCGGGCAGCTCGCCCAGCAGACGCTCCCGCCCGAGCGCTACGAGGTCGTCGTCGTCGATGACGGCTCCAAGGAGCCGGTGAAGGCTCCGCTCGACGCGCTCGGCGAGAGCCTCCCCTACGCCCTGCGCGTGGAGGTGCAGGCCAACGCGGGCGCGGCGGCGGCGCGACACCGGGGCGTGCTCGCGGCGCGGGGGGACATCGTCCTCGTCACCGACGACGACATGCAGGTGGAGAAGGACTTCCTCGAGCGGCACCTGGCGCACCACCCGGAGGGCTCGCGGCACGTGGTGCTGGGCCGCATCCGTCCGGACCCGTCCATCGGAGACATGCCGCTGTTCGAGCGCTGGTACGCGTACCTCAACCACCGCATGGCGGAGGAGCTGTCCACCCCCGGCGCGCGCGCGCACGGCAACCACCTGTACACGGGCAACGTGTCCTTCCACCGCGAGGACTACGTGGGCGTGGGCGGCTTCGACAAGTCGCTGGGCCAGTCCGAGGACGTGGAATTGGGCGTGCGGCTGGAGAAGGCGGGCTGCGCGTTCGTGTTCGCCAGCGACGCGCACGTGCTGCACGGCAGCGACCACGTGTCCTTCGAGCGCTGGCTCAAGCGCGCGAACCGCTACGGCATGTTCGACACGCACGTGGCGCGCAAGCACCCGGACGTGCGCGGCGTCAATCCGTGGCGGCTGCTCTTCGAGACCAACCCCCTGGCGCGCCCGCTGCTCGCGGCCACCGTCGTCGCGCCCGAGGCCACGCGCGTGCTGACGGGCGCGGTGATGAGCGCCGCGAAGGCCGCGGACAGGCTGGGCCTGGAGAAGGCCGCGTTCGCGGGCACGTCGGTGGTGTACGGCATGGAGTATCTGCGCGGCGCTCGCAACGAGGCCGGCGGCTGGACGGGTATCGCCCGTGAGGTGGTCCGCTACCTCCAGGGCGGGGGGAACCGATGAACTTCCTGAAGTCGAAGCGCTCGATGATTGGCGCGCTGGTCTCCGATGCGATGGAGCTGGCCCGCGCCGCCAATGGACACACCGACGCGAAGTCCGTCGCCAAGGTGGTGCTCACCAGCGACTCGTACCGCATCACCGCGCTCAACCGCGCCCGCGAGGCCGCGCTCGACTACCACATCCCCCTGGTCAACCACGTGCTGCGCGTGGCGCAGACGGCGGTGCTGGGCATCGAGATCGGCAAGGACGTGACGCTGGGCAAGGGCGTGTACTTCGTGCACAGCCTGGGCATCGTCATCGGCGGGGACGCGCGCATCGGCGACCGCGTGCGCTTCTACGGCAACAACACCGTGGGCACCGCCAAGGACAACGGATACCCCGTCATCGAGGATGACGTGTGGATTGGGGCCGGCGCTCGCATCCTGGGGCCGGTGCGCGTCGGCGCGCGCTCGCGCATCGGCGCCAACGCCGTGGTGCTGCAGGACGTGCCGCCGGACAGCGTGGCCGTGGGGATTCCCGCGCGCATCTTCCCGCGCAAGGACACGGACGACGTGGTGCTGTGAGGGCCCCCAGGCCCGGGGGAGTTGAGTCCATGGAGGCAGGTGTGAAGGGTGCGCGGAGCAAGGCGGGCGCCGCCGTGGTGGTCTGCACGCTGGCGGTCGCCGGTGGCTCGGTGGCGCTGGCGCGCGGCGGTGAGCCCTCCGGCGAGGTGAAGCCCGCGGTGGGTGACGCCGCGAAGCCGGGCGAGACGAAGCCCGCGGCCGTCGAGGCGGCGAGCACCGCGCCGGTGGTCCTCTACGACGGCGGCCTCGGTGCCGGGTGGAAGGACATCGGCTGGGCGCCGCGCGAATTGCCCAAGGGCGCTCCGGCGCGGATGCGCCTGTTCAACTACGGCGGCTGGATTCTCTATCAGCCCAAGCTGTCGGGCAGCTTCGGGGCGCTGTCCCTGCGCCTGAGCGCGCCGGAGGCCTACGGCGAGTTCCTGGAGGTGCGGCTGGACACGCCCGGCGCGGTGTCCTTCCCTCGCGTGCCCGTGACGGCGGACCTGCAGGTGCGCAAGGACGGCGAGTGGGCCGACATCGTCATCCCCATGGAGCTGCTCAACCCCAAGGGGGAGGCGTTCGACCGCGTGGTGCTGCGCGCGTCGAAGGACGTGGGGCGCGACTGGGTGCTGCTCGACAAGGTGGCGCTGGTGCCGCTGCCGCCGGACGTGGCCGCCGCGCTGGCCGCCGGTGGAGGCCGCACGGGCAAGGGCAGCGGGCGCGACACGTCGATGACCATCGACTGCACGGCGCCCGGGCATGACATCAGCCCGCTCATCTACGGCATCGCGCTGGACGGCCTTCGCGAGAAGAAGGACCAGCACCAGTACAAGCTGGGCGCGACGACGCGACGCTGGGGCGGCAACCCCACCTCCCGCTACAACTGGAAGCTGGGCGGCGCGTGGAACACGGCCAACGACTGGTTCTTCCAGAACGTGGACATCGGCCTGAGCTACACGGACTTCCTCGAGTCCAACCGGAAGAACGGGATGAGCTCCGCGCTCACCGTGCCGCTGCTCGGGTGGGTGGCCAAGGACACGCGCTCGGTGGGCTTCCCGGTGGCGACCTTCGGCCCGCAGCGCGGCGAGGACAACGGCTCCGGCAACGGCGTCACGCGCGACGGCACGCCGCTCAAGCCGGGGCCTCCGTCGCAGACGAGCACCGAGGCCTCGCCCGAGTTCGTCGCCGAGTGGGTGCGCGCCATCCGCGAGCGAGATGCGGCTCGCGGCGAGCGCAGCGTGCACATGTACATCCTCGACAACGAGCCCATGCTCTGGAACTCGACGCACCGGGATGTGTTCCCGGAGCCGTTGACGTACGACGGGCTGCTGTCGCGCACGATTGCGTACGGCACCGCGGTGCGCAAGGCGGACCCGGACGCGCTCATCGCGGGCCCCGCCGAGTGGGGCTGGACGAACTACCTCTGGTCCGCGGCGGACTTCGCGCCGGGCAAGGCGCCGCACTCGGACCGCCGCGCGCATGGGGACGTGCCGCTGCTCCCCTGGTACCTGCGGCAGCTGCGCGAGCACGAGAAGAAGACGGGCGTGCGCATCCTGGACGTGGTGGACCTGCACTTCTACCCGCAGACGAACGTGGGCGTGGGGTTGGAGGGGAACACGGACCCGGAGACGAACGCGCGGCGCATCCGCTCCACGCGCGCCTTGTGGGACCCGACGTACAAGGACGAGTCGTGGATTGGCGAGCCGGTGCGGCTGCTCCCGCGCATGAAGGAGTGGATTGCGCAGAACTACCCGGGCCGGCGCATCTCGATTGGTGAGTACAACTTCGGCGCGTTCGGCCACATGAGCGGAGGCCTGGCGCAGGCCGAGGCGCTGGGCCGCTTCGCGCAGGAGAACATCTACTCCGCCTACTTCTGGCAGTACCCGACGAACGGCAGCCCGGTGTTCTGGGCGTTCCGCGCGTTCAGGGACTTCGACGGGCGGGGTGGCCGCTTCCAGGACGTCTGGGTGCCGGCGAAGGCGGAGGAGGGCACGAGCGTGTTCGCCTCGCGCAACAAGGACGGCACCAAGGTGGTGGCGGTGGTGCTGAACTTCGACCCGGACCAGGCGGCGCAGGCGCGGGTGAAGCTGAACGGCTGTGGGACGCTCGAGAACGTGCGCGTGCTGGGGTACTCGGGCGCGCCGGGCGGGTTCCTGCAGCAGCCGGCGGGAAACCATACGGCGGCGGGGCTGACGCAGCGGCTGCCGCCCTACTCGATGACAGTGCTTGATTTGACGGTGAAGAAGCCATGAGTACCGCGACTCCGGACACGAAGCAGACGACGCCGTTCACCACGGGCCACCCTCGGCTGAGCATCGGCCAGCTGGCCATCGACCAGCTCACCTTCGAGGAGGCGGTGCTGGAGATTGGACGGCTGGTGGACTCACGCCAGGGTGGCTACGTGTTCACGGCCAACGTGGACCACGTGGTGCTGGCGGAGGACAACGCGCAGTTCCGCGAGGCGTACTCGCGCGCGGCGATTTCGGTGGTGGATGGGATGCCCATCGTCTGGGCGTCGAAGGCGCTGGACGTGGCGTTGCCCGAGCGCATCGCGGGTTCGGACCTGATTCTGCCGCTGATGAAGCTGGGGGCGGAGCGCAAGTGGCGGGTGTACCTGTTGGGCGCGGGCCCGGGGGTGGCGGAGAAGGTGGCGCGAATCGTGGGGGAGAAGTTCGGGGTGGAGGTGGTGGGGTGGGATTCGCCGATGGTGCGCACGGACGCGGGGGACGCGCAGAACGACCCGATTGTCGCGAGCATCCGGGAGAAGGACCCGCACCTGCTCTTCGTGGCGCTGGGCAGCCCGAAGCAGGAGGTGTGGATTTCGCAGGTGTCGCAGAAGCTGGGCCCCACGGTGGCGATTGGCGTGGGGGCGGGGTTCGACTTCATCGCGGGCACGGCGAAGCGCGCCCCTCAGTGGATTGCCAAGGCGGGCTTCGAGTGGCTGTACCGCCTGGCCAATGAGCCCAAGCGCCTGTGGCGCCGGTACATCCTGAATGACTCTCGCTTCGCCACGATTCTGGCGCGCGAGCTGTGGAAGCGGACAGGCGGGAAGCCGGAGTAGGGCTGGCGAACCCATGGCCACCCTCGGGTGGCCAACACCTGACATTGCGTGGGTAAGGCCTCCCTGTCGGTCTTTGAATGGCCTGACAGTCCCTGGCTACGCTCAATGTCAGGCCATGAGTACGAACGAGAAGACGCGAGGGGAACGAGCGCCACGGGGAAGGGACTCGCTGGTCTCGACGCAGGTCAATGACTTCGTCATCGAGGAGCGCATCGGCGAGGGAGGGATGGGCGTCGTCTATCGCGCCGTCCATCCGCTGATAGGCAAACAGGTCGCCATCAAGGTGCTCCGCGCGGAGAACGTCACCCAGCAGCAGGTGGAACGTCTGCTCATCGAGGCCCGCTCGGTCAATGCCATCCGCCACCCGGGCATCATCGACATCTTCGGCTTCGGCACCCTGCCGGACGGTCGGCCCTACATCATCATGGAGCTGCTCCGGGGCCAGTCCCTCGCGGCGTTGCTCCAGCAGAACACCCGACTCGACCCGAACACCACCGTCTGGATTCTCGACCAGATGCTGTCGGCGCTCGGCGCGGCCCACGAGGCGGGCGTCGTGCACCGAGACCTCAAGCCCGGCAACGTCTTCCTCGCCCAGGGCCTGGATGGCACCCGCACCGTCAAGCTCGTCGACTTTGGCATCGCCAAGTTGATGCGCAGCGCCGACGGGCCCACCACCGTCGATGGCACCATCCTGGGGACGCCCGAGTACATGGCCCCCGAGCAGGTCCGCGGGAACACCGTCAGCTTCGCCACGGACCTCTATGCCACCGGCGTGATGGCCTTCCACATGCTGACGGGTGAGCGCCCCTTCAAGGGCGAACAGCTCCAGGTCCTCTTCGCTCACATCGAGCAGCCTCCACCCCTCCCCTCTTCCCGTGTCCCCGGGCTCCCCGCCGAGTTCGACACGCTCATCCTCCACCTGCTCGCCAAGGACCCCGCGCTCCGGCCCGAGTCCGCCGAGGCCGTGCGACAGGCGTTGAAGCGGATTCCGCCCACCGTCCTCTCGGCCCCCGCCACCGTCCCGCTCCCCGCGCAACTCCCCGTCCCGGAGAGCAGGACGAAGACCACCGCGTCCCAGGTCCGCCCCATGCTGCCCGGAGTACGCTGGAGTCGAGGCTCAACCTGGGCCGTTGGTGGAGCGCTCATCACCAGCGTCGCCCTGGGCAGTTTCTTCCTGGGCTCACGCCAATCCAGCACGACGAGTACGGCGACCGCATCTCAGATTCCGGCTCGAGAGCCCCAAGCCGCCGAGCACCGCCCTCCGCCCTCCGCTCGGACCGAGACGCCCCAGGCAATGCCCGACCCAGCGGGGACAGTCCGAACAGGGGCCCCCCAGGTGGCACGTTCAGAGGCGTCTCCCGAACCACCACCTCCTTCGACCCTCTCGAAGCACGCCCCGGCCACGGAGAAGACAGAGCAAGGCGCTCCGACCGAACAGGCCCGCGTCTCGGCCCTCACGGAGAGCGTGACGACGACGGAGAAGCAGGCCAAGTCCGGCCCTCCCAAGCGAGCCGCGGCGGTTCCCGCGAGTTCGAACAAGCGGCAGGGCGCCGTGCCCGCGGTCATGAGTCGCCACCCCCAGGCATTCCTCGCCCAGAACGCCAAGGCGCCTCTGGACGCGACGCTGCTCCAGCGCGTCTATCAACTCGAGGAGCGCTACCTGAAGCAGACCTCGGGGAGCACGCGCTCCACCGAGTTCGAACAGCAGCTCGAAAGCCTCCATGCGCGCGCACTCAGCGCGAAAACCCGGTCCGAGGTGACGAAGGTGAGCACCGCGCTGTCCGCGCTGAGCAAGGACCTGCCCACATTCCAAGCCGCCGGGTCCGCATCCGACACCACCACGAAACCCAACCTGGACGGCCCACCGCCCCAGACCGCCGCACCCTCCCCGACCCCCCAGGCGGCGCTCCGCGCACCAGGGCCCCAATTCCTGGCGATGCTCACCACCCCAGCGCTGACTCCGGACGATGAAGGGCTCGCCCGTCGCCTCATCCACCTCAAGGCGGTTTACCTGGAGCGCGCCTCGAAGCGCGAGTATCCCAAGCTCCTCGAGGACCTGTTGGTCCGGATCCACGACCTCTCGATGAAGGCAAAGACCCCCACCACCATCACACAAATCCACGACGCACTGGATGGATGGGAAGAGGTCCTCAACGGGGCCACTCCGAAGTAACCCGCGGCCCTCAAACGGACGAGGTACGAGGTGGCTCCGAGGGCGTGAGCACCGGCGCAGCGTGCACGTGCCCCCCGCCCCCCTCACCCACCGCTGGACGCCTCGCCGGCAGGTACCGGGTCGAACCAGGAACGTGCCAGCAGGCTCTCGGAGTGCAGCAGGTCGAAGTCCTTGTCGGTGGTCAGCAGCAACGCGCTGACCGCCGAGGCGGTGGCGGCGATCCACAAGTCGTTCTTGCCGAGCACTCGTCCCGTCGACCCACAGAAGACATCGAAGGTCGCGTACCGCTCGAGCACCGCGTCCAGGTGGATGTCCACCACCACGAGCTGCCGAAGCAGCTCGTGAAGCTTCGAGACCTTCTGCGCTCCCCAGGCTCGCTTCTTCGCGAAGGCCAGCAGCTCGCCCACCGTGACGACGGAGACGAGCGGACGGTGGCCCTTGCTCAGCAAGCCATGGACCTCCGCCACCCGCTTGCCGAGCGAGGAGGCCCTCAACAGGTGCACCAGGATGTTCGTATCGAGGAGCACCAGCCCGCTCACGAGAACTCCCGCAGGGCGGCGGACAGCTCCTGCTCCGTCTCCTCACCGGGCCATTGGCCGAAAATCGCGCGGAGGCCCGAGCGCTCATCCTGCGATTGCCTCAACGCGCGCGGGTCCATCGGAGTGAACAACGGCCTTGGGAGCACCGACCAGAGCGCCGCCTGCTGCGCGGACGAGGGCTCGAGGTGCTCCGCCTCGATGCGCAACACCGAGCCGGAGGGACGGAACACGGCCACGCCCGACACGATGACGTTCTGACCAAACGAGGCCGTCACCCTGTCGGACTCCAGACGCTCCCAGACCCCTCGAAGCGCGGCACCGCCCTCCAGAACCAGGGTGAAGAAGCGGTCGCTGTGCCGGATGGCATCCAGCTTTCCCGCGATGCGGATGGCCCGGGGCGGAGGCGTCTGCCGACGCAACCTCACCACACGCTCCACGCCCTCCGCGTCGATGTGGAACGTGTGCCCGTTGACGACCTCGATGCCCTCCACGCCCTGGTCGAGGAGCCTGGAGAACGCACTGAAGGTCTCCACCAGCCCCTCATCGAACCTGTCGCTGTCCGCAACGCCCGCGAGCGCATCCTCGAGCCCCGCCTCGAACAAGTCGACCGCGCTCCCCTCCGCGCCCACGTCGGACAAGGCCTCGCTCGAGCGCAGATGTCCTGGGAGCACCTGCCTCAGGGGCCTCGACTCCACCTTGAAGACACCGGCCTCGGACTGCGGCTCCAGCAGCAGGTCGAACTGCGCGGCGGACCTGAGCCACGAGGGCATGCCTCCGCGAGCGGTGCTGCGTCCCTCAATGCGAAAGCGGAGGGCCCGCTGCGCGCCCTCCACGAAGATGTGCAGCAGGTCCTGGAACAACGGCGCCGAGATTCGCTCCGGATGGACCGCGGCCCCCTTCAGCTTGATTTCATGGAGCAGGCTCATGGCAGGCCTCCAGGATGAAGCCCGTGGAGGACTCGCCGCGAATTCAGGCAAGCAGGCGTCACTTCTGTTTCAAGCATGCATCTCCTCCCTCGCGTGAAGGGAGTCATGCCCGGTGCCACGTCGACCCCGTGTCACTCCTCCCCGCCGCCGGAATGAATCTAGACAGCTCTGGCACCTCGGCCAAAGCGAAGCCGGCGATTGCACGAACGAGGCCCACGGCGTCACACCCGCACGGATGACCGCCCACCCGAGAGGCCGGTGTCCGCACACGAACCTTCCACTGTTTCGAGCAGGCATCCCAGGACGTGGACGCGACATCCCATCCCGGATGAACACGAAACCCGTCAGCGCCGAGAATCCGAGCCTCGGCGTGACGGGCGCATCATCCACATGGCCTCTCGAAGCGGCGCGCCACCCACGCGCCGCCTCGAGCACGTCACGTCACTCCCCCAGGCTGAGCCGCAGGCCGTAGGGGATGGTCTGGTTCTTCGCCCAGCCCGGCTCCACCTTCACCTGGTCGTCGCGCACGAGCGTCGCCGAGTCCGAGCCGTCGAACGACACCGCGTCATCCACGCCGAGCTTCACCAGCGCGTCGCGAATCTCCGAGAGCGTCTTGCCCGGCTTGGAGCCGTCCTCCTGCGCCACCACGTACGTCGTGCCCGTGTCCCGGTCGTAGCCGACGATGACCTTGCCAACCTCCTTGCCCCGCTCCTCCTGCGCACGGAAGCTCTCGTTGTTCCGCTGCGTCAGGTCCCCCGAGAACGCCCCGGGGTCTCCCTTGTCCGGCGCCGCCGCGTCCGTGCCCGGCTTGTACTGATTGCCCACGCCGTACGGCGTGCCGTCGATGATGACCGGCACCGCGCCACCAAACGCCACGTTCGCGTCCTTCGGCGGATCCCCCTGCCCGAACTTCATGCCCGAGTCCGTCCACGCCGCGTAGAAGCGGTCCGGATCCGAATTTCCCGCAATCACCTCGCCGTTCTTCACCACCTGCCCCACCGGGTTCGTCCCCCACGCGGCGAAGTCGTAGAAGCTCGTGTTGACGATGGTGTCACTGCCCGGCTGCTTCCCCGCCGCCTGCGCCTCCTCGGTGAACGACGGCGAGAGCCCGAGCACGTCCGCCACACTGCCCCCGTTCTCCACCAGCGACGCCTTCGGGTTCCTCATCGCGACGACGTGGATGCCCCCGTCCTCGAACTCCACCGGCTGACGCGGGTTCGCCTTCAACGTCTCCGACACCGACACCGCCAACCGCTCGCCGTCCTCCGGCGTCGTCGGCAGCTTCAGCTGCTGCGTCTCCGCCGAGCGCTGCGCCTCGCGCTGGAGCACGTCCACCGTCGCGCCCTTGCGGCTCAACGTGATGTCGCCGTTGCCCGGCAACGCGTGCCCGTCCGTCCCCGCGCCCGGCAGCCGCGCGTACGACGCGTCGTCCACCACGTGGATGCCGACGCCGCGCGCGTCCAGGTCCTCCAGCGCCTTCTTGCCCTCGGGCGTCGAGCCCAGCTCCGTGCGCAGCCGCTCCACGGACGCCTTGTTCGCCGCGTCCGCCAGCTCCTTCGTCTTGGCGGCATGGGCCTCGAGGAGCTCCTGCCTCAGCCCCATGTTCTGCGGCAAATCCTTGGGCGGCCCCGCCTTCACGTGCGCGTCGTAGCGGTCCCACGCCTGCTGCTCGGCCGGGCTCGCGTCCGCCACCATCATGTTCCGCAGCTCGGGCGACAGCTTCGCCTTCTCCAGCTCCGCGGCGCGCTCGGGCGAGCCGGGCGGCGTGTCGAAGATGCGCTGGGCGTCCGTCGCCGGCACGCTGCCCACCTCCTGGTACTGCGGCTGCGCCTTCTTGTACGCCTCCATGGACTCGTACGACTGGTTCGTCGTCGGGTCCAACACCTGCTCGCCCTGGCGCACCACCACGTGTCCCGTCTGCCCCTCGGCCCCCGGCCGCTGGTCCTGCAGGAACACCATCTCCGAGCGCGCACGCAGCTCCGGCGATGCCTTGTCCACCCAGTCCGCCGCCACATCCAGGCAGTTGACCTTCCCGTCCTTCGCGTCCTCCGTCAGCAGCGTGGAGCCCTCCGCGCTCCCCGTCGGCGAGGGCACGTTGCCCAACAGCTTGTCCATGCCCTCTCTGCGCGGCGCGGCGTCGAACGACGACACGTCCGACGTGGCGGCCCTCGGCTTCACGCCGTTGACGCTCTTGTCGTCGAACGGCTGCGCCAGCCCCTGCTGCGTCGCCAGCACGTTCGCCTGACCCATGGCGCCCTGCGCCTGCCGGGCCGTCCGCGCCGCCTTCTCCTCCGCGGCCCGCAGCGCCTCGTCGGCCTTGGATGCGCGCTGCTCGGCCACCTTCTGGGCCTTGGCCGCCGCCTCGGCCTCCTTGCGAGAAGCCTTCTGCTCCTCGGGCGTCTGACCCGGCTGCTGGGCCTGCTGCTTCGCCTTCGCCGCTTCCGCGCGAGCCTTCTCCTGCGCGAGCCGCGCCGCCTCCGCGGCCCTGCGGGCTGCCTCCGCCGCCTTGCGCGCAGCCTCCGCCGCCTTGCGCGCAGCCTCGGCCCGCTGCCGGGCTTCCTCGGCGCGTCGGGCCGCGTCCGCTCCAGATGCCCCCGATGATGAACCTGTCGAAGAGCCACCACGAATCGACGTCGTGCCGCCCATCAGTCACCCCTTTTCGCGAATCGAGACCGTCTACCGATTCTCGTTCCGACGAATTCCGGAGTTCCTAGGGACGCTCGCCGAGCCCGATTTAGTTGCCCGCGAGACAGGACCTCGCGTCGAACGGTCGTTGCGTATCGTGGCTTTCCACGAGGCGCAGAAGCCCGCGCAGTCATCGTGCGGGCCTCGAGACCGACGAACGACCCCGCGCGCGGTGCTGGAGACGCTCGGCGCCGTGACGAAGCAGCCCCTCCGGATTGTTTCCGGGATGGAAACAGTGCTCTTCCCGGGAGCCCGTTTTTCGCCCCGGCCCGAATCCGTACTGTTCCTCTCGTCAACGCCGCACACCGCGACGACGCGGTGAACCGAGAGGGAACACGTCATGAGCGCCACCATTCAGCAGACCCAGGGCCAGCCGGATACCATCGTCCTCATCCACGGCATGTGGATGACGCCGCGCAGCTGGCAGGGCTGGATTCAGCGCTACGAGAAGGCCGGCTACCGCGTCATCGCCCCGACGTGGCCGGGGCTGGAGGGCGGAGTCGAGGCGCTGCAGAAGGACCCGACGCCGCTCAACAACCTGGGCGTGAAGGACATCGTCGACCACTACGAGCGCATCATCCGCGCGCTGCCCACCCCGCCCATCCTCATGGGCCACTCGTTCGGCGGCGCCTTCGTGCAGCTGCTGTTGGACCGGGGCGTGGGCGCGGCGGGCGTGGCCATCCACTCGGCGCCCGTGAAGGGCGTCTACACACTGCCCTTCACCACCATCAAGTCGACCGCGTCGACGCTCCTCAACCCCGCCAACGTCAAGCGCCACGCGCCCATGACGCCCGAGCAGTTCCACTACGCCTTCACCAACACGCTGACGCAGGAGGAGTCGGACGAAATCTACCGCACCCAGTACATCCCCGGCTCGGGCCGGGCGCTGTTCCAGGGCGCGCTGGCGAACCTGACGCCGCGCTCGGAAGTCACGGTGAATCTGCGCAACGACGCGCGCGCCCCGCTGCTGTTCCTCTCGGGTGACCTGGACGTCATCCTCCCGGCCAGCATCCAGCGCGAGAACGCGAAGCGCTACGCGAAGTCGAGCGCCGTCACGGAGTACGTGGAGGTGCCCGGCCGCTCGCACTACACCGTGGCCCAGCCCGGCTGGGAGGCCATCGCGGACCAGGCCTTGAGCTGGGCCGTGGAGCACGCCGCCGCCCGCAACTGAAGGTCCCTGTCGTGAAGAAACCCGGGGAGTGTCCCCACGCGCGTCGCCTGGCGACCCAGGGTCGACGCTCCCCGGAGGATTCGGGAGTTCCTCACGGCGCTCGTCGAGGCAATCATGTGGAACCCCGTGCGTACCCACCCGGTTATCGCGCGAGTCCCCCAGGAATCCCCATCCATGTCCCGACTTCCGTCTCTCCGCCTCGCCGCCGTGTCCCTCTCGGGCACGCTCGCGCTCGGTCTGCTCACCGGCGCGGCTCCCTCCAAACCCCAGACGCAGTGGCTGTCGCGTCCCGCGGAGGCCGCGCGCGTGGCCCGCGTGGAGGAGGGCCTGCCCGCCATCGCGCTGCCCGGTGAGACGCCGCGGCACCTGTCGCTGCCGCAGTGGATGGAGCTGTACAAGGTCCCCGGTCTGAGCCTCGCCGTGTTCGACCAGGGCAAGCTCGTCTGGGCCAAGGCCTACGGCGTCAAGCAGGCGGGCGGAGATGAGCCCGTCACCGTCGACACCCTCTTCCAGGCCGCGTCCATCAGCAAGCCCGTCACGGCGATGGCCGCCATGCACCACGCCGAGAAGCACAAGTGGTCGCTCGATGAGAACGTCAACGACAAGCTGGTGTCGTGGAAGCTCCCCGACAACGACTTCACGAAGGAGCAGAAGGTCACCCTGCGCCGGCTGCTCTCTCACACCGCGGGCACCACCGTGCATGGCTTCGCGGGCTACGCCGTCGACGCGCCCCTGCCCACGGTGCAGCAGATTCTCGATGGGGAGAAGCCCGCCAATTCGTCGGCCGTGCGCGTGAACACCGTGCCTGGCACGCTCACCCGCTACAGCGGCGGCGGCACCACCGTCGTCCAGCAGTTGCTCGTCGACCAGTTGAAGAAGCCGTTCCCCCAAATCATGAAGGAGACGGTGCTCGCGCCGCTCGGGATGAAGGACAGCACCTTCGAGCAGCCCCTGCCCGCGTCGCTCGCCTCGCGCGCCGCCACCGGCACCACCCCCGACGGCGAGCGCGTCCAGGGAGGCTGGCACGTGTACCCGGAGCTGGCGCCCGCTGGCTTGTGGACGACGCCGTCGGACCTGGCGCGCGCCGCGCTGGAGATGTCCAAGGCCACCAAGGGCCAGTCGAAGCGCGTGGTGTCGCAGGCCATGGCGAAGCAGATGCTCACCCGTCAGCCCGAGTCGAAGTCCTTCGGCATCGGCTTCTTGCGAAACCCGGGGCAGGACTGGTTCGGCCACGGCGGCGCGAACGAGGGCTACCGCGCCCTGCTCGTGGCCTTCGCCGAGTCCGGTAGCGGCGTGGTCATCATGACCAACTCGGACAACGGCTCGCGACTGTTCGAGCGCATCATGGCCAGCGCCATCTCCGTGTACGGCTGGAAGGGCTACACCGTCGAGCCCGAGCACCCCTCGGTGACGGTGGACCTGCTGGTGCGCACGAAGAGCGTCGAGGACGCCATCGCGTGGTTCAAGGCGCGCAAGGCGGAAGCGCCCCAGGACGAGAAGCTGTCCGCGGACGTGCTCAACGAGCTGGGGTACTCGCTCTTGCGAGAGGGGCAGCAGGCCGACGCGCTGAAGCTGTTCGAGGCCAATGTCGCGCTCTTCCCCCAGGACGCCAACGCGCACGACAGCCTGGGTGAGGGCTACGTGGCCGCGGGTCGCAAGGCCGAGGGCGCCGCGAGCTACCGCAAGTCGCTGGAGCTCAACCCGAAGAACGACAACGCGCGCAAGGTGCTGGAGACCCTCGGCGCCGCGACGACGAAGTAGTCCGCCCGGGGTGTTACCGGGGCGAAGACCGTGCTCTCTTTCCTGGAGTCCGTCCTTCGCCCTGACGTGCATCGGTATTGTTCCCCCCGTCAACGATGCACACGGTGACGGCGGCCTCCTCGGCCAGCATCCAGCGCGAGAACGTGAGGTCGCGCGGCGGCCGACGAGCGCAATACCGTGCCGCTGGGAGACCCTCGCGGAGCAGGCCGTCGAGAGACAGAGGCTCCTGTCCTGAAGGAACTCCGTCGAGGGCCCCTCAGGCGCGTCACCTTCGGAGTCGACGCGCCGCGGAGGGTGGAGGGCACGTTCGGCTTCGTCACCAACGAGGCTCTCGCGGTGCCGCGCTCCGAGCCGACTCGCCCCCGAGGAGGGCCCGTTCGTCAGTGGCGAGCTTCGTCATCCATGAAGCACTCGCGGTACCTCGCTCCGGACCGCCCGCGCACTGAGTCGCCCTCCATCATCGACCCTGCGCTCCATGCGACGGGTTGGCGCGAGGCCTGACCCGGGAGCGCGTCGACCGCGCACTCCAGCGATGCGCTCCATATCCGACTACAGGCCCGCGGACTCGCTCAACCGCGCGGCCTGCAGCAGCAGATAGTCGCGCTCCGGCAGGCTCGTGGTGCGCTCGGCGGCCTTGCGGTAATGCACCACCGCCTTCGCGGGCTCACCGGCGCGCTCCAGCAGGTGCGCGCGGACCGCGTCCAGCCGGTGGTTCCCGGCGAGCCGCCCGCCCTTGTCCAACACGTCCAGCAACGTCAGCCCCGTGCGAGGCCCATGCACCATCGCCGTCGCGATGGCGTGGTTGAGCGCCACCATCGGGTTGTCCGTCAGTCCCATCAACACGCCGTAGAGCGCGAGAATCTGCGGCCAGTCCGTGTCCTCGGCGCGCGTCGCCTCGTCGTGCACCGCCGCGATGGCCGCCTGCACCTGGTACAGCCCCAGCGAGCCCTTCGACAGCGTGGCCGAGATGAGCGCCACGCCCTCGGCAACCATCGCCGCGTCCCAGAGACTCCGGTCCTGTGCGTCGAGCGGAATCAGCTCTCCCGACGTCCCCGTCCTCGCGGCCCTCCGCGCATCCGTCAGCAACATCAGCGCGAGCAGCCCCGCCACCTCGCCGTCCTCCGGCAACACCGTGTGCAGCATCCGTGTCAGACGGATGGCCTCGCCCGACAGGTCCGTGCGCAGCACCTGGGCCCCGGAGGTCGCCGCATACCCCTCGTTGAAGATGAGGTAGAGCACGTGCAACACCGCGCCCAGCCGCTGCGCGGTCTCCTCCGGCGTGGGCTTCTGGAACGGCACCCCGGAGGTGTGGATGCCCTGCTTGGCGCGGCTGATTCGCTGCGCCATCGTCGCCTCGGGGACGAGGAACGCCCTGGCGATCTCCGCCGTCGTCAGGCCGCCCACCGCGCGCAGCGTGAGGGCAATCGCCGAGGTCGTCGTCAGCGCCGGGTGACAGCACATGAAGAGCAGCGCCAGCGTGTCGTCGCGCCCCATGGACTCGTCCCCCATCACGGGCAGGACGAGTTGGAGCTCCGGCGGCACCATGCTCACCACCAGCTCCTCCCGGTGGCGTCGGGCCGCCTCGGCGCGCACCTGGTCGGTGATGCGCCGGGAGGCCACCTGGATCAGCCAGGCGCGCGGGTCCTCCGGCACGCCATCGAGAGGCCATTGCATCGCGGCCGCGAGCAGCGCCTCCTGGACCGCGTCCTCCGAGGCTCCGAAGTCACGGAACCGTCGGAGGATGGCGCCCAGCACCCTGGGCGCGTGCTCGCGCAGCAGGGACTCGATGGGGTGGCCTGCTGGGGACTTCACGTCAGAGGAACTCGGGAGGAGGACCGCTCATCACCTGCCGGACCTCGATGTCCATGTTCATCGGCTTGCCCGCGAGGCCCGGCGCGGCGGACGCCTCGGCGGCGATGGCATAGGCGCGCTCGGGGCTGTCCACCTCCACCAGCCAGTAGCCCACCAGGAACTCCTTCGACTCGGGGAAGACGCCGTCGGTGATGGGCTTGCCGTCCGCCCCCGCCTTCACGCGCTTCGCCTGGTCCGGCCCGGCCAGCCCCTCGGCCGCCAGCAGCTCTCCCGCGGAGGAGAGCTTCTTCGCGAACGACACCATGAACGCGATGTGCGCCCGGATGTCCTCCTTCGGCCAGTTCATCATCGCGTACGGGCCCTGACCGGCGTGGTTCATCATCAGCATGTACTTCATGGGTGGCTCCCTCTTTCCGTGTCGGCCGCGCCCCGGAATCGGGGTGCGTTCACCCCTATGTCGAAGCTGCGGAGAGCTTCTCGACATGCCTCCGAAAATACCCGGCGATTTCCGCAAGCCCTCGTCATTCCAGGGGAGTCCGTGCCCCTGGAAGGGATGAGGCTCAGAGCACCTTGCCCGGATTGAGGATGCCGAGGGGGTCCATCGCGGCCTTGAGGCGGTGGTGCAGGCGCAGGCCCTCCTCGCCGAGCTGCCGCCCCAGGAAGGGCTGCTTCAGCGCCCCCACGCCGTGCTCACCGGTGATGGTGCCGCCCAGGTCCAGCGCGGCCGCGAGGATGTCATCGAACGCGCCGCGTGCCCGGATGAGCGCCGCGGGGTCCTGGCGGTCGAAGACGACGGTGGGGTGCATGTTCCCATCGCCCGCGTGGCCGAACGTCCCCACGAGCACCCCGCGCTCGGCGGCGATGCGCTCCACGGCGGCGAGCAGCTCGGGGATTCGGGACAGGGGCACTCCCACGTCGTCGAGCAGCGTGGCGCCTTGTCGCTCGAGCGCGGGATAGGCGAGGCGGCGCGCGGTGAGCAGCAGCTCGCCCTCCGCTTCATCGGTGGAGTGGGTGACGAAGGTCGCGCCCGCGGCCTCGCAGACGGCCGCCATGGTCTCGATTTCCGCCACGCCCTGGTCGCCGCCCGCGTCCGAGCGCGCCAGCAGGAACGCGGCCGCGTCCACGTCCAGGCCCAGGGGTTTGTACGCCTCCACGGCGCGGCAGGTGGCCTGGTCCATCAGCTCCAGCATGGACGGGCGCGTGCGCGCCATGATGTCCGTGACGGCCGAGCCCGCGCCCGCGAGCGTGGGGAAGGTGGCGACCAGCGTCGTCGCCCTGGGGGGCTTGGGGCGAAGGCGCAGCGTCGCCTCGGTGATGACGCCGAGCGTGCCCTCCGAGCCGACGAACAGCCGCGTCAAATCGTAGCCCGCGACGTTCTTCACGGTGCGCCCGCCGGTGCGCACCACCGAGCCGTCCGCGAGCACGACCTCCAGCCCCAGCACCGCATCCCCGGTGACGCCGTACTTCACGCAGCACAGGCCGCCGGCGTTGGTGGCCAGGTTGCCACCCAGGCTGGAGAACTCCCAGCTCGCCGGGTCCGGCGCGTACCAGAGCCCGTGCGCCGTCGCGGCCGCCTTCACCTCCGCGTTCAGCACGCCCGGCTGCACGACGGCGAGCATCCCCTTCGCGTCGACCTCCAGCACCCGGTTCATCCGCATCAGCGACAGCACGATGCAGCCCTCCAGCGCGTTGGCGCCGCCAGACAGTCCCGAGCCCGCGCCCCGAGGCACCACCGGGACCTTGTGCGCCGAGGCGACCTTGAGCACCGCGCGCACGTCCTCCGTGCGGGTGGCGCGCACGAGGACGCCAGGGGTGCCCGCGGGGGCCCACTCGGCTTGATCACGCCGGTGCGCCTCCAGCACGTCCGCGTCGGTGACGAGGGCATCAGCGGGGAGCACCGCGGCGAGCGCTCGCACCAGGGCTGCGTTCGTGTCCTTCGTCATGGAGTGCCCTCGCGGCCGCGTAACGATTTTTGAAGCCGAGGCGCCGTTTCTAACGATTTCCTGGGCAAAAGCCCTTTCTCTAACGATTTCTAAACCCGGTGCGGAGCACCTGCCGCCGGCTCCCGCGCCCTGAGCCTTCGACGCGCGACGCCCACGGCCCCTCGCGCGGATTCGGCTAACCTCCGCCTCACGCGCCATGGCCGAGGACGCCTCCACCCCGACGACATCCCCCCGGCTGTCCTTCCCCCGGCTCCTGCTCGTGCGCCTCTGGAGCCTGTGGCTGGACGCGGTGAACCGGGCGGCGGACCTGGCCGTCCTCGTATGGCGCCCACGACTGCTCGGCCCCGCGCTGTCCCTGTGGCTGCGCGAGCTGCTCGTGTCGCCCTACCGGCCGCGTCGCTCCTTCGAGGTGGTCCGCCTCCTCCAGTCCAGCGGCCAGGGCTTCGACGAGCTGATGTACGGCGAGACGCCCGTGCACACCGCCCTGTCGCTCTTCCAGCGGGCCGGGCTCACCGCCCACGGCCACCTGGTGGACCTGGGCGCCGGACGCGGCCGGGCCCTGCTCGCCGCGCGCTGGCTGGGCGCCCGGGCCACGGGCATCGAGCTGCTCGAGGAGCACGTCACCCTCGCTTCCGGCCCCCTGTCCCGGGCCGGCGCCGTGCTGCGCCAGGGCGACGCGGCCCTGGCCGACCTGGGCGAGGCCACCCATGTCCTCGTCAACTGGACGGCCCTGTCCCCCCAGACGCGCACCCGACTCGTCGCCCGCCTGCGCACCTGCCGCCCCGGCACCCGCGTCCTCACGGTGACGCGCCCCATCGAGGCCCCGGGCTTCACCGTGCGCTCCCGACACCGCGCCCTCTTCACCTGGGGCCTCGAGCCCGTGTGGATTCACGAAGTCCCGGACTCCACCGCCCAGGTCCCGACTTCCACCGCTTGAGAATCCCCGCCCGTCCGAGGGAGTGGGCGCACCCGACCCTCCAGTGGCTTCCTCTCGTGGGCCTTACTGTCTAGTCTCGCCGGTCCGATACCGGCCGGCAGGACCCGGGCGCGGTGCGTCCCTCTTTCCGTGCCGGATGACCCGGGCCCCGGACCTCCCCCTTCCGGGGCCCCACAGGAGCAGACTCAGATGAAGGCTTGGATGGCCGTGGCGATGCTGGCGGTGGTTCCCCTCGTCGGATGCGGTGGCTCGCGTGAGCTGAACCGCGCGCGCGCCGAGACGAACGTGCTGAAGAAGACCACGGAGGAGCTGCGCTCGGAGAACGAGGCGCTGAAGACCAAGGTGACGGAGCTGGAGGGCGAGGTGGCCAGCGTCACCAAGGAGCGCGATGACCTGAAGGCCGCCGTCGAGCAGGCCGCCGCCGAGGCCGCCGCCGCTGCCCAGTCCGCCGGCAAGAAGCGCAAGAAGTAGTCGGGGGACCCGCCGATGACCGGGGCGCGCACCCAGGCGGTCCATGTCCACGACGGCTGCGACGTGTACGTGGGCCGGGCCTTCCGCGCGTGGGCGAAGCCTGGCCCCACCAACCCCGTGCCCGGTCGCTTCGGCAACCCCTTCAAGCCCGGTGGCGTCGGCACCCCGGGCGCCCTGTGGAAGAAGTACTTCGCCCCCTGGGTCGCCGGGCTGCCGGGCGCGGAGCCACAGCGCATCCACGAGGAGGCCCTCCGCCGCATGGGGCCCAACGTGGATGCCTTCGAGTCCTTCCGCTGGTACCTGGAGCTGCGCTCCCGCCATGACGCCGCCTGGCGCGAGGACGTGCTCGCCCTGCGCGGCAAGCGCCTGGGGTGCTGGTGCAAGCCCGGCCCCTGTCACGCCGACGTGCTGGTGTCCTGGCTGGACTCGCGCGCGAAGCGCTGAGGCCCCTCGCGCCGGTGTCGACATGTCGGGCTCGCGCTCCGACGTGTCGGAAGCCGTGTCGACCCATGTGTCGGAGGCCGTGTCGACGGGGTTCTCCCTCGGAGGACCGGGCTCGGGGCGCGCGGCACACGCGCTGCAGTGAGGGCAGGCACCGGGGGCACACGAGGCCCCTGGCCCATCCCTTCCCATTGGAGTGCGCCATGCCCGAAGTGAGCGTCGAGAAGCCGACCCAGACGAAGCCCGGCCCCGAGTCCACCGAGAGCCTCACCGCCACCATCGTCAACCAGACCTCGGGCGACCTGGTGCTGGTGAAGTCCATCACGAACCAGCAGTGGACGCAGCCGCCCCCGAGCGTCATCCCGTCCGGACAGTCCGGCCGCTTCATCAGCCCCGGTGACTTCAGCAACCCCTCCACCGGCTATGTGGTGTACCAGGCGTCCGCGGTGAACAACGCCACCTTCACGCTCAACTGGGACATCCCCTCGGTGGGTCCCAACAGCTTCAGCTGGCCGACGACGCCCGGGCTGGTCGCGAACGAGAGCGGCTCGCTGAGCGGCTGGAACATCTCCGCGTCCTGGTTCGTCAGCGCGGGCTGAGGCGCGCGGGCGGGCCCGAGGGCCTCATGCTCCCGACTCGGCTAGCATGAGGCCCCGGCCACCATGTCTCCGACGCTCGCCGATGTGTCCACCGCCGCCATGCCCCAACGCGGTGGAGGTCCGCAGGGGCCTCGCCTCGTGCCCGCGCTGACGCTCGTCTCCCATCCCGTGCCCGCGCGCGTCGGAGAGCGGCTCCGACTGGATGCGCTCGTGGCGGGACGCGAGGTGGCGCTGTCTCGCAACGCGCCGGACTTCACGCGTCCCGGGTCCGCGCTGGGACAGCCGCTGAACGACCCGTTCATCAGTCGCAAGCCGTTGACGTTCGCCCCGGGCTCGAAGCCGGGGAGCGTGCGGCTGACGTGCACGGCCGGTGGCGAGCGCGTGGTCATCGCCGGCTCGGCGCTGGAGGGCACCTGGGAGCTGTCGGAGGCGGAGCTCCTCCAGGGTGTGCCGCTCGAGCTGGGCGGGCGCGTGGTGGTGCTGCTGCACCTCATGGACGCGGCGGAGGACTCGGCCACGGTGGACATGCTCGGCATGGTGGGCGAGAGCACCGGGGTGCGCCGGCTGCGTCGACACATCGAGCGCGTGGCGGACCTGGATGTGCCCGTGCTCATCCGCGGCGAGACGGGGACGGGCAAGGAGCGCGTGGCCCAGGCCATCCACCAGCGCAGCCGTCGGCGAGAGGGCCGCTTCCTCAGCGTCAACCTGGGCGCCATTCCGAAGGAGCTGGCCGCGGCGGAGCTGTTCGGTACGCAGAAGGGCGCGTACACGGGCGCGGCGCAGAGCCGCGAGGGCTTCTTCCGCGCGGCGCATGGGGGCACCCTCTTCCTCGACGAGGTGGGCGAGGCGCCGCCCGAGGTCCAGGTGATGCTGCTGCGCGTGCTGGAGACGGGCGAGCTGTATCCCGTCGGAGGCACCACGCCGGTGGCCGTGGACGTGCGGCTGCTCGCCGCCACGGATGCGGACCTGGACGAGCGCATCCGTGATGGGCGCTTCAAGGCGCCGTTGCTGCACCGGCTCGCGGGCTACGAGGTGCATGTGCCTCCGCTGCGCGAGCGGCGTGAAGATTTGGGCCGGCTGTTCTTCCACTTCGCCCGTGAGGAGCTGGCATCGCTGGGCGAGGCGCACCGGCTGGACAACGAGGACGCGTATGCGGCGCCGTGGTTGCCCGCGCCGCTGGCGACGCGGCTGGTGCGCTTCCCGTGGCCGGGCAACATCCGGCAGCTGCGCAACCTCGCGCGGCAGCTCGTCATCGGCAGTCGCGGAAAGCCGACGCTCCAGGCCGAGCCTCGACTGGAGCATGAGCTGGAGGTGGCCGCGGCCTCGACCCCCGGGGCCTCGGTGTCTTCGCCCGAGCCCGTCGCGGAGCTTCGGGCCCCGGCGACACCACGTCGCAAGGCTTCACAGGTGACGGAGCAGGAGCTGCTGGCCGCGCTGCGCGAGCATGCGTGGGACCTGAAGGCCACCGCCGAGGCGCTGGGCATCCCCAGGCCGTCGCTCTACGACCTCATCGACAAGAGCCCGAACCTGCGCACCGCGGGCGACCTGCGCTCGGACGAGATTGCCCAGGCCCACGAGGCACACGGCGGTGATTTGGACGCGATGGCCCGAGCGCTGGAGGTGTCTCGCAAGGCGCTGGGCCGGCGCATGAAGGAGCTGGGCCTGACACCGCGCGGGGAGTGACACACGCTCCCGCGTGGCACGGTGCATGCTGTCTCCGCGTGCATCGCGACATGTGTCGATGGGAGGGAACGTGAGGAACGGAAGCTGGGTCCTGGGAGTGTTGCTCGTTGCGGGCTGGGCGGCGTGCGCGTCACGGACGCGTGAGACAGTCGGCGCGCCGGAGTCGAACCCACGGCAAGCACAGGAGGACGGCCTGCCCCGCTTGCAGCAGACCGATGGAGGCTGCGCGGTGGACCCGTGTCTGGCGGGAGACTCGGGCTGTCTGGGCATCGCCGTGGAGACCGGGAGCGTGGGGAAGCGGTTCGACCCGAAGCCCGGCGCGAAGGGCTGGACGCTGTGCTCCGGTCAGGGACTCGAAATCACCTCCGACCTGGACAAGGACCTGTGCATCGACCTGCGCGACGTGCGCTCGACCGCGGATGGGGGCGTCGTCGCCCTGACGAAGCTGCGGAGCAAGAGCGCATGGTCCGACCCCAACCTGCCCTCGGGCGAGTACTGCCTGAGCATCTGTGACGACAAGGACGACCACTGCGCGCAGGGCTGCAAGGACTCCGACTGCGTCACGGATGACCAGACCATCCGCGGCAACCTCGATGTCGTCACCAAGGTGCCCGAGCCCACCGGGGAATCCGACTGAAGCGCCCCCTCACCGCGACTCCGCCACGGAGAGCAGCGGACTCCACGCGCGCGTGAGGTGCGGATTGTCGCCGAGCGCGCGGGACAACAGCTCGCGCGCCTCTGAATGGGTGCTCCCCGTCTCCGTCGAGGCCAGGAGCAACCCGGCGCGCAAGGCCCGCGCTCGTGGCCACGTGGGCCTCGCCGCGAGGACCTCCTGCGTGAGCACCCGCCCACGCTCCAGCCGCCTGGCGTCACTCGCACCGGGCCGCTGTCCCCATGACAGACAGAAGCGCGCGAAGGCCAGGCGGTGCTCGGGCTGGGTGGGCTCCAACGCGAGGGCCTGTTCGAACGCATGCTCGACCTGCGTGAGCGACTCCGCGTCTCCCTTCGCGAGCGCCTCGAGGGCCAGCGCCTCGCCCAGCTCCCGCCACGCCTGGGCCTGCTTCGGATTCAGCGTCAGCGCGCGACGCAGGGCCTGGACGGCCTCCGTCAGCACCGGCTCCACCGGCTGTCGCCGCGCGCGCCTCCACTCGGCCTCCGCCAGGAGCGCCGTGCCCAGGTTCATCCACGGCGGGGCCAGGTCCGGCACCTTCTCCAGCGCGTCCTTCAGCGCGACGCGCGCCGCCTTCACCTCGGCCTCGGGAGAGCGCCCCTCCAGCACTCGCATCCGCGCGCGCCACGCGTGGACCTCGCCCACGTTGTTCTGTCCGTAGCCCTGGGCCGGCGCCAGCGCGATGGCCTGCTCGAACGACTTCAGGGCCTCGCGCAGCGACGGCTCCGGGTCTCCCCCGCGCTCCCACGTGTCCTTCGCCTGCTCGAACCCCACCGTGCCCAGGCCGTTGTGCAGCGGAGGCAGCCTCGGGTTGATGGCCACGCCGCGCAGATACGCCTCACGGGCCCGCAGCAACGTCGGCCTCGCGTCCGCGCCCGAGTCGCGCTGCCTCGTGGCCCGCGCCAGGTGCACCTCGCCCTCGTAGAACCAGGGCACCACGTGCGCGGGGTTGAGGGTCCGCGCGCGCTCCAGGGCGGAGGCGGCCCTGTCCAGGTCCTCCACGGGGCTCGGCGCCCGGGGAGTCGTGGCGCGCGCGAGGTACTCGGTCCCCAGGTTGATCCACGCCTCGGGCCGCTTCGCGTCCAACGCGACCGCGCGCTCGTGCGAGTCGATGGCCCGCTGCCGATAGGGCAGCGAGTCGCCCCCCACGCCGTCCTCGTGGTCCGCCCACACGCGGAACACCTGCCCGTGGTCGGCGTGGAAGTCGTAGTCCCACGTCTCGGGGCTCGCGCGGTCGAAGGCGGCGACGGCCTCGCGCAGGGAGTCCCGAGGGTCCAGCCCCTTCTCCTGCCGCAGCCGGGCCCGCTGCCAGTGCACCAGGGCCAGCTCATGCAAGCCCTGGAGTCGCAGCGGCGACAGCGCCATCGCCCGACGCGCCGAGGTCAGGGCCTTGTCCAGCAGCGGCTCCACCTCACCGCCCCGCCGGGCGTGATGCTCGGCGAGGCGCCGGTGGAAGCCCGCCTCCAGCTCATGGGCCTCCGCATCGTCCGGCGCGAGCAACAGCGCCTGGGACACCGCCGCCATGCCCCGCTCGTAGTGAGGCGCCACCTCGCCCTGGCCATACAGCGCGAGCAACAGCGCCCAGCCCTCCAGGCGCGCCCGCGCGAGCGCCACGGCGGGCACGCTGCGACCGATGTCCGCCGCGTGCGCATAGGCGCGCCGTGCCTCCTCCAGGTCCGCGAGCGCGCCCTCCCGCTGTCCCGTGTTCCAGCGACTCGCGGCCCGCGTCACCAGGATGTCCCCGCGCAGCAACGGGGCCTCGTGGAACCAGGGCGGTCGCGAGCCCGGCGCCTCCAGCTTCGCCAGCGCCTCGTCGAGGCGGTTCTCCAGGAACGCGAGCAGCGCGGCCACGTACTCCGGAGAGGGAACCTGGGCCCCTTCGCTCCGGCGCAGGAAGTCGCGCGCCGTCTCACCGAAGCGACGGGTGGCGTCGTGGAGCCGCTTCGCGCGGGTCGTCTCGTCCCGGGTCCGCTCGGCGTCCAGTCGCGCGCGCTGGTACAGGTGGCTCAGGACCAGGGCCAGCGAGTACGCCACGCGCGGCTCGGTGTTGCCCGCCCGCCACGCCGCATCCAGGTGATGGTGCGCGAGCAGGTCGTCCCCGAGCGCGAGGTGTGCGCGCCCCAGCGCATAGTGTCCGGGGCCATCCGCCATGGGCCCCGCCTCGCGCATCGCGGCCTCCAGCTCACGCATGCGCTGGCGCAGGGCCTCGCGGTCCGCGCGCGTGTCGTGCGCGGGAGCGATGCCCGTGTAACGGACCTGGGCCTCGATGCGCTCCACCTGCTCCGTGAACCGGCGGGCCAGGGCCTCGCGCTGGGAGACCTCGCGACGGGCGAGCACCCCCTGCCCCAGCGCGAGCGACACCACGACGAGCGCCCCCGTCCCCAATGCCACGGAGCGACGGTGCCTGCGCAGCCACTTGCGCGCGCGGTAGCCCGGACCGGTGCGCGCGAGCACGGGCGCGCCATCGAGGAAGCGGGACAGGTCCTCCGCCAGCTCACGCGCCGAGCCGTACCGCGCGGAGCGGTCCTTCTCCAGGCACTTGAGGGTGATGGCCTCCAGGTCCACGGGGATGTCCGCGTCCAGGGCCCGCGGAGGACGCGGCTCCACGGTGGCGATGTTGCCGAGCACCTCCAGCCCGTTCTCACCCGGGATGGGCGCGCGCCCCGTCAACAGCGCGTAGAGCGTGGCGCCCAGGCCGTACACGTCCGCGCGGCGGTCCAGTCGGGTGACCTCCCCTCGGGCCTGCTCGGGCGACATGAAGTGCGGCGTGCCGAGCACGGTGCCCGTCGCGGTGGCGCTCTCCTTCCAGTCGCGCGCGAGCCCGAAGTCCATGACGTACACGGACAGCTCGCCGTCGGCGGAGCGCTCGACCAGGATGTTGGCGGGCTTGAGGTCGCGATGGATGAGCCCGGCGCGATGCGCGGCGTGCACCCCCTCGGCGGCGTCGCGCAGGACGCGGGCCTTCTGCTCGACGCCGAGCGACTCCACCAGCGACTGGAGCGGCAGCCCGTCCACGTAGCGCATCGCGATGTAGACGCGCCCCTGGACCTCGCCGACCTCGTACACCTCGCAGACCCGGGGATGGGAGACGCGCGCCTGCGCACGGGCCTCCGCGACGAACCGACGCGCGAGCTCCGGCTCGTCCCCGCGCACGAACTTCAGCGCCACGTGACGATGCAGCCGCGCGTCCCACGCGAGGAACACGCGGCCCATGCCGCCCTGGCCGAGGAAGCGCACGGGGGAGTAGCGCTCCCAGCCCGGCACCGGGAACGCGGGCACGTCGACGTCGGCGTCGGCGGGCACCCGCCCGGATGGCACCTCCGCGCCGAGCCTGTCCGAGGCACCCGGCGGGCTCCCGCCTGGGAGGCTGAGCGTGTCGTCAGCGGCCGGCGCGCCTCCAGGGCGTACGTGGACGACCTCCGCCGCGACAGCGACAGCGCCCGCCACGGGAGCCCCTGGCGTCAACGGCTCGCGACGCTCGAGCGCGGGAGTCACGGACGCAACCGGGGAGGCCCCTGGGGTCACCGCCGCCTCGCGCCCGTTCATCGCCGAGGGCACACCGTCCGCTCCGGCGCGCCCGAGCCCGGACGTGGCCCGCCCGCCCGGCGCCGCGAGCGAGTCCTCCCGCGACTCCACCGGCTCGCACATCCGCACCAGGGACGCATACGTATCCTCGGAGAGCCGGCCTCGCGCGCGGAGCACCTCCAGGGGACGCTGTCCCAGCCGCGCGGCCTCGGCGCGCAGCACCTCCACCTCGTCGCGAGCGAGGAGTCCCTCGGCGACCGCCTGCCGCAGCTGCGCTTCGTCCTGCTCGCTCACGCTGGCGCGCTCCTCGGGCCCGAGGCCCTCCCCGCGAGCCTACCGAAATGCGCGCACACCTCGCGCGTCACACCGGGATGTCCATCCACGGCCGGATGGGACGCTCCTCGCGGAACTTCTCGATGACCTCGCTCATCTCCCACGGCGTCCGCGTGTCCGCGAGCGCCTCCAGGTACAGGCACCTGCGCGCCACCGCCGACAAGTCGAACGCCCAGTACATGCTCATCAGCGGGTTGATCCACAGCGTGCTGCCCTGCGTCCGCACCGTGCGGTGCACGTCGCCGTACTCGCCCTCCAGCGCGGACACCACGGAGAGCGAGACGATGCTCGGGGCCCTCGGCATCCGCTCACACACAAACGACACCGCGTCCCTGTACCGCGCCACCTCCGGCATCGACTCCAGCAGCGCGGTGACGCCCAGGTAGCCCCCGTCCTTGCTGAGCGCGGCCACCGACTCCAGGAAGTGCGCGTGGCAGACCCCGTGGTGCCGGTCCACGCCGAAGCCCAGACACACCACCAGCTTCGTCATCTCCGGCAGCGCTTGCACCGCGCCCAGGCTGGAGATGTCCTCCACCGGCGTGCCCAGTCCGACCTCATCCCCGCGCATCAGGATGTCCGTGCCCCCATCCACCAGCACCACCGCGTCGAACCCGAGTTGCGCGCGCAGGGCCGCGTACGCCTCCCGCACCGGCGCCACACCGCCCCGGTCCAGGCAGTGGATGGACACCTCCTCCCCCTGACGCGCGAACCAGCGCGCCAGCCACCCCTCCGGGAAGTAGTGCTCCGGCCCCGCCGTGGTGGCGTCCACACGGACCACCCCTGGCGCCGTCCACTCTCCCTGGACGGCCTCCAGCCGCGTGAAGCTCATGTTCGCCAGCGACACCGTCTTGCCCTGCGCGCGCAGCCGGAAGTACAGCGGCAGCCCGCTGAACACGTCGAAGCCTCCACCGCCCCCGGCGATGAGCACGTGGCGGGCGGAGGCGAGTCGCTCGAACAGCGGAGAAGTGCACAAGTCCACGACGGGATCTCCCTTCACCGGGCCCTGGAGCATCACCCACAGGGCGGCGTACCGACACCTCCGGTATATAGCGCCGCCATGTCCACCCTCATCCTCAGCGCGAAAGAGCTGCGCGGTCTCTACACCGTCGAGCTCGGCCTCCAGGCCGTCGAGAAGGCCTTCCGGGCCCATGGCCGTGGCGAGTCCCTCATGCCGCCCAAGGTGTACCTCTCCCTGCCGCGGTACGACGGCGACTTCCGCGCCATGCCCGCGTTCCTCGACGGCGCGGCGGGCGTGAAGTGGGTCAACGCCCATCCCCAGAACCCCAAGAAGCACGGCCTGCCCACCGTGCGCGCCCTCTACATCCTCAGCGACCCGGACACCGCGTCGCCGCTGGCCATCCTCGACGGCACCTGGCTCACCGCGTGGCGCACCGGCTGCGCCGGCGGCGTCGCGTCCAAGTACCTGGCGAAGCCCCAGCCCCGCACGCTCGGGCTCGTCGGCTGCGGCGTGCAGGCCCGCGTCCTCATCGACGCGCACCGCGCCCTGTTCGGGGAGCTGGAGCTGCTGCTCGCCGATGCCTCCGACGCCGCCGCGAAGGCGCTCCAGGCCGAGAAGGGCGGCCGCGTGGTCAGCCTCCAGGAGGCCTCCGGCGCGGACATCGTCTGCACCTCCACGCCCTCGCGCACCCCGGTGGTGAAGCGCGAGTGGCTCAAGCCCGGCGCCCACATCAACGCGATGGGCGCGGACGCCCCCGGCAAGCAGGAGCTGGACCCGCGCATCCTCACCGAGGGCCGCGTCTTCATCGACGACACCGAGCAGGCCCTGCACTCCGGCGAGGTCAACGTCCCCCTGCACGACGGCCTCCTGCGCGCCGAGCAGATTGCCGGCACCCTCGGCGAGGTCGTCGCCGGCAAGAAGCCCGGCCGCGCCGGGGAGGAGATCAGCATCTTCGACTCCACCGGCCTCGCGCTGCAGGACGTGGCCCTCGCCCGCGCGCTCTACGACGTCGCCCGGGCCAAGGGCGTCGGCCAGACGCTCGACATCGTCGGAGGCTGAAGCCCGCCCGGGAAGGCCGTGTCCCACCTCGCGCGAGCGGACACCCCGCGCGAGGTCTGCGCCCCGCTGAGATGCACCGCGGTGTCGCACCGTGGTGTCGCACCGTGGTCCTCACCTCTCCTCGCGCGGAGCCGCCCCCACTTCACGGCCGTGAGGCCGACACACCCGCTCGAGCGCGCCCCCACCCCGCCCGGCGGTGTGCTCGCGGCCTCGTGACGGGGGCGTCACGGAAGTCCCACTTGCGGGTCTTTCCAGACCCCTCCGGGCACGCCGCCCTCCCACGAACGGTGGGTGTCACTTAAAACCCCGTTATCACTGAAACTGTCCGATTTTCGGCGACTGGACAATTTCAACCACTGTGGAGTATTTCACGAATACGCGCTGCCTGTGGGGGGGCCAAACGACATCCTGAAGGAGCTGACCTGGGAGGATGACCTCGAGTCATCCGCCCGGAGAGGCCGGATTGCGTCCAGGCGCCCCGGAGGTGACGCGCCCAGTGCCAATGCTTGGCACCGGCCCTTCGCCTGTCCGGAGACCCATGTTCCACCCCGCCTCGTCGCGGCGTGTCGCGCGTCCGTCGGCCCTCGTCGGCCTCGTGACGCTGCTGCTCGCCTTCCTGTCCACGCCTGCCTCCGCGCAGACGCAGACCAACGCCCAGGCCACCCAACGGGCCATCAACTTCCTCAGCTCGGATGTGGCCACGTGGGTGTCGGCCAACGGCTGCGCGGCATGCCACCGCGTGGGCGCATCGACGTTCGGCCTGGCCGCGGCGCGGGCCAACGGCTACGACATGAGCGTCGTCGTCTCGAACGGGCGGACCAACCAGTACAACCTGGAGTTCCTCGGCCAGCGCATCAAGACGGAGCAGCTGGCGAACGGCTCGTGGATTCACGAGGGCACGTCGTTCCGCAACGAGAAGACGTCCTACTCCACGTTCGGCCTGGCCGGGTACGACCAGTACGTGTCCACGCAGTACAGCGCGGGGCTGGTGGCGGCGGCCAACTGGGCGCTGCTCACGCAGGAGGCCAGCGGCCGGTGGCCGTCGGACCACGCCAACTTCCCGGTGGACCACGGCAGCGTGCCCACCACCGCGCGCATCATGGTGGGCATCGCCCAGGCGAAGCAGCGCGTGGACCCGGCCCGGGCCGCGCAGTACCAGACCGCCCTGGACCGCGCCGCCGCCTACCTGCGCGCCAACCTGGACAACGCGGACCAGTCCGCCACGGGCAACGGCATGCCGTACACCTTCCAGGTGGCCTGGGCCGTGGTGGGCCTGAAGGCCGCGGGCCCTGGCCCCTCCAACGTGAACACCACCGCCATCGACACGCTGGCCAACCGGCTGCTCACCCGCGCCTCGCCCGGCAACCCGGGCTGGGGTGACCTGCCCAACGCGGCCGCCAACGACATGTCCACCGGCAGCGCCATCTACGCCCTGTGCCTGGCCGGCCGCGAGCCCGCCACGGACCCGCGCGTGCGCAGCAGCATCGAGTGGCTCAAGACGCGCCAGTCCGCGGACGGCAGCTGGCGCACGGGCTCGGCCACGTTCGACATCCCCACGACGTTCGCGGCGCTGGGCCTGTCCTGCTACGGCGACTTCAGCGTGCACGTCACGGTGGTGGGCGAGGCGCGCAAGGAGCTGGTCATCGGCTCGCAGCAGGGCCAGCAGACGACGTTCACCTTCAACGTGAAGAACCACGGCTACCAGGCGGACACGTACACGCTGAGCACGTCGGGCGGGCTCCCCGGCTGGGCCTCCTTCCCCAACCCCGTCAGCCTCTTCCTGCCCGCGGGCGGCGAGGGCACCGTCACCGTCACCGTCAACGCGCCGGCGAACCTGCTGCCCGCGCTCACGTCCGAGTTCACGCTCACCGCCACGTCCGGCGGCGCCCCGGGGGTGTCCGGCTCCGCGCGCGTCAACGCGTACACGCCGCCCCTGCCGCCCGTCACGGGCCTGGCCACCACGACCACCATCCAGGCGCCCGCGGTCAACGCGCACATCACCATCGGCACGGGCAACGTGCTGTCGGCGCGCGTGCGTGACGCCAACAACAACCCCGTCGTGGGCCCCACCCACGGCGTCGTCACGTTCTACGTGGCCGGCGTCCCGGTGGGCGCGGACGCGGACGTCAACGCGGACGGCCTGTTCACCTTCGACTGGGTGCCGCCCTCGGACGCGTGGACGGTGACGGGCGCGCAGGACTTCCGCGCGGTGTACTCGGGCATCGAGCGCCAGGCGCCGCTGTCCAACCTGCTGGGCAGCACCGACGCGCGCACCGTCATCATCGACCCGTTCCCGCACCTGACGCCGTCGGTCACCATCGGCAACCCGCCCGCCTTCACCCGCGAGACGACGCTGGACATCTGGGGCTACGCCACACCGCGCGCGCCCGGCGCGGTCGTCACCTACGCGGCCTTCATCATCAACGGCGCCACCGTCATCCCGCTCACGCCGGGCAACGGCGGCCTCATCTACACGACCATCACCCTGCAGGAAGGCCCCAACATCATCCAGCTCACCGCGCGCGACAGCTTCGGCGGGGTGACGACGAAGCAGGTCAACCTCACGGTGGACCGCGTGCCGCCCATCCTGACGGTGCAGTCGCCGGTGAACGGCGCGGCGCTGGGCCAGCTCAACGTGACGGTGACGTCGTCGGTGCAGGACCAGACGCCGGTGCGCGTGGAGACGCAGTGGGTGGCGTCGTCCATCCTGGAGTTCGGCAACGGCACGGTGGAGCACACGGTGCCCATGAACTACGGCGACCAGGTCATCCTGGTGCGCGCCACGGACAGCGCCTTCAACGTGACGGAGAAGCTCGTGTTCATCTGGGTGGACCCGGGCACGCCCGTCGTCTCCACCAACCCCGGTGACAACCAGCTCTTCGGCGCGCAGCCCAACCACCAGCTGACGTACACGGTCAACGTGCAGTCGCTGTCCGCCACGACGGTGCGCATCAACGGCGGCGCGGCGCTGTCGGTGGCGCGCGGCGGCGGCGCGGTGCAGAGCACGCTGACGCTCAGCCCGGGCGTCAACAACCTCTCCATCGTCACGCTGAGCGAGACGGGCGTGTCCACCACCACCACGCGTCGGGTGAACTACGACGTGCAGGCCCCCACCGCCACGCTGCTGTCGCCCGCCTCGGGCGCCACGGTGGGCGGCACCATCACCCTGCGCGCGCGCGTCACCGACAACTTCGGCCCCATCACCAACGTGGGCTTCAGCCGCGACATGTCCGGCATCCGCCCGGGCACGCAGCAGTCCGATGGGGACTGGACGGCGACGCTCGACACCACCGAGCTGCTGGACGGCTCGCACACCGTCGACGTGTGGATGAGCGACGGCGTGGGCAACTCCACGGTCCAGCGCTTCAACTTCTTCGTCGACAACTGATGCACCCGTAGGTCCGGGGTGGCCTCTTCGCTGGAGGCCACCCCGTTGCTTCGTGTGGGCCCGAGTCCTCGTGGCCCCTCGCCGGACCGCTCAGCCCAGCAGAAGGGCCAGCTTCTCGTGGCCCTTCTTCCGGGCGCGGTCGGCCGCCGTCTCTCCCTCCAGGTTGCGCAGCGACTTGTTCGCGCCCGCGGCGAGCAGCACCTCCACCACGTCCTGCAGCCCGTTGCGCGCCGCCGTGTGCAGGGGCGTGTTCCCATCCAGGTCCGGGATGTCCGGGTTGGCCTTGCGCGCCAGCAGCGCCTGCACGCTGCTCACGAGCCCCATCCACGACGCGAGGAACAGGGGCGTCGCGCCGGACGCGTCGCGCGCGTCGACGTCCTGCGTGGGCCGGTGCTCGAGCACCAGCGCCAGCGCCGCGAAGCGCTTCATCGCCGCGTAGTGCAGCAGGTTCTGCTGGTCCGGCGCCACGGGCTTCGTGGTGTCGAGCCCCGTCTCCAGCATCGCCTTGATGACCGAGGGCGGCTGCCCCAACCCCACCGCCATGGACGCGGGCGTGACGAGCACCTGCTCCGGCGGCGTGCCCAGGTCCACCCACTCGTCCAGCGGCGCGCCCGCGGCGACGAGCGCCAGGACGAACTCCTCGGGCAGCCGGTGCAGGAGCGCCTTCGCCAGCGCCGTCTCACCCTTCTGGTCCTTCGTGCCCGGCTTCGCGCCGTGCGCGAGCAGCAGCTTCACCGCCGCCCCCGCCATGTGCTCGCGCTCGCCCTTCTTGTACCGGTCCCCCTCGCGCTCGCGGTACAGCTGCACCAGCAGGTGCAGCGGCGCCATGCCGGACGGGCCCACCGCGTCCGGGTTGGCCCCCGCCTTCAGCAGCGCCTCCGCGATGCCCAGGTGGTGCGTGCGCAGCGCCAGCTCCAGCGGCGTCACCGACGCCTTGGCGCTCACCCCGTCCGCCTTCGCCCCCCGCGCGAGCAGCACCTCCACCGCGCCCAGCGCCTCCGGCGACGTGCCGCGCACACAGGCCTGGTGCAGCGCCGTCCACCCCTCCTCCTCGTCACTGCCCGCGCCCTGCGCCGCGTTCACGTCCGCGCCCGCGTCCAGCAGCACCGTCAGGATGTCCCGCGCCTTCGTGCCCGCGCGCGAGGCCGCCATGCCGAGCGGGGCCCGACCGAACCCGTCGCGGACACTCCAATCCACCGTCGCGACCTGCGTCTTCACGGCGGCGACATCGTCCTGGGAGATGGCTTCGAGCAGCGCTTGAGACATTCGAGGGTCGTCCTTCCTGTCCCCACGCGCGAGAGCGACGAGCACCGGGATGGGCCACGAGATGAGGCGCGAGACAGGCTGTCTTCCTCGCATGTTTCAGCGCGCCCGGTCAGCAGCCAACCGCGATGACACGACGCATCCATCACCGCGAGCAGTGCACACGGACCTCACGAGTCCGGACACACCCTGGAGTCTGACATTGTGAGAGCCCCGTCTCGCGAGCCGCGAGAGCCACAGGGCCCGGCGCCTCGCTCGCCCACCGAGGCGGGGCTCGGGCGCGTTACACAATGACTGTCATTCGGGATTCCATGGACAGGAGGAATCGACTCGCGGATTCCCGAGCAAATCCCCCGTGCTCACCCAGTATGCCGCTCTCGCGGACACCCTCCTCCTGACCCGGTGCTGGGTCTGATGACACCTTCTACACCTGCCCTGCGGGCAGGCGCGAAAGTGCGGGCTCCTTTGTTTGTGATTGAGCGCGTGCCGGTCATGATTCGTCCCGGGCGCCGAGTCTCTGGGCGTGCACCGCGCGCGGGCCCGGCTCCATGGGAACACGTCCGATGTCCATCCGCGCGCGCTCGCTTCGTTCCGTCTCGTCCTCGCTCTGGGGGCTCGTGCTCGTCACGCTGCTGTCGGCCACGGCCTCTCGCGCGAACGAGCGCGTGGCGGCGGCCCAGCGCGCGCTCGACTTCGTCAGCGCGGACGCCGTCACGTGGACGAAGGACCAGGGCTGCACCTCATGCCACCGCCACGGCGCCACGCTCTTCGGCCTCACCCAGGCCGGCGCCAACGGCTTCGACCTGGACACCGTCACGACCAACGGGCGCACCAACCGCGAGAACATGGAGCGGATGGCCAGGGACCTGCTCGTGGGCCAGGACGCGAGCGGCTCGTGGTCGCTGGAGGGCGTGCACTACCGCAACGCGTACACCAGCTACGCGGCCTTCGGGCTCGCGGGCTACGACGCGAAGGTGGGCACCCGGCACTCGGAGGCGCTCGCGCGCGCGGCGGACTGGGCCGTGAGCACGCAGGAGCTGAGCGGGCGCTGGGTGGAGGACTATCCGCTCCGGCCCGTGGGCGCCTCCAACATGGGCGTCACCGCGCGGTTGATGACGGCGCTCGCCCAGGCCCGCGTGCACGCCGACCCCGCTCGCGCCGCCCGGTACCAGGACGCGCTCCGCCGCGCCGCCGCGTACCTGCGCGAGCACCTGAACGACCTGTCGGAAGGGCCCTTCGACGACGCCCAGCGCTACACGTACCAGGTGGCGTGGACGGCCGTGGGCCTGAAGGCCGCGGGCCCCGGTGAGCAGGGTGAGAACACGGCCGCGCTGGAGTCCGTGGCCACGCGGCTGCTCGCCACGCGCACGCTCGACGATGCGCCGGGCTGGGGCAGCCTCGACCAGGAGGCCCCGGACGAGACCTCCACCAGCTTCGCCCTGTACGCGCTGTGCCTCGCGGGCCGCACGCCGGAGCAGGAGCCTCGCGTGGCCCGGGCGCTCGAGTGGCTCATCTCACGGCAGGCCGAGGACGGAGGCTGGGGCGTGGGCACCTCGCGCCACCCGGACATCCCCACCACCTTCGCCACGCTCGCGCTGTCCTGCTTCCCCGACAAGGGTGACGGCGTCAGCGTCACCGTGGACGACGCCGCGAGCAAACCCGTGGCCCAGGCCCTGCCCCATCCCCAGCGCGTCACGTACACGCTCTGGGTCCTCCACGAGGGCGCTCGCGCGGACACGTTCACGCTCGAGGCCTCGGGCGGGCTGCCGGGCTGGACGGCGACGCTGGACCGCACCACCGTGACGCTCGCTCCGGGTGAGCGGACCTCCGTGACGCTCTCGGTGGGAACGCCCGTCGAGCTCGCCCCGTCCCTCACCTCGGAGGTCCAGGTGACGGCCACGTCGATGAGCAGGCCGGGCGTTTCGGGCGCGACGTGGGTCACCGCGTACACGAATCCTCCGCCTCCCACCGAGGGCCTGGAGACCACCACCACGGTGCTCGCGGGTGCGCAGCTCACGGTGGGCCGGGACAACCCGCTGTCGGCCCGCGTGACGAGCGCCGATGGCTGGCGCGCGCGGGGCCCGGGACAGGGACAGGTCACATTCCAGGTGGCCGGCGTCACCGTGGGGACGGACCACGACGCGGATGGGGATGGGGTGTACTCGGTGGTGTGGCGGCCGCGAGGGGGCTGGGAGGTGCTGGGCGCCTCGGAGGTGCGCGCGGTGTACTCGGGCGTGACGCTCCAGCCTCGCGAGGCGAACCGCCTGGGCAGCCGCGGGACACGCGCGGTGGAGATTCTGCCATCGCCGGACCCGCTGCCCTCGGTGACGCTGTGCGGACTGCCCGACTTCATGGGCGAGACGAGCCTGGGCGTGTGCGGCTTCGTGACGGCGCTGGCGCCCGGGGCCACCATCGAGTCCGCCGCGTTCATCCTCCACGGTGAGCAGTACCCGGTGGTGCCCGAGGAAAGCGGCGGCTTCGTGTGGACGGAGCTCCCGCTGCGCGACGGCCTCAACGTCATCCAGCTGGTGGCCACCGACACGTTCGGCGGACGCTCCAGCCAGCAGGCCACGGTGCGCGTGGACGCGGTGGCGCCTGGCATCACCGTGCTGTACCCCGCGGAGGGCTCGATGGTGGGCTCGCTGCTGACGGAGGTCCGCGTGTGGGTGGACGATGCCTCCCCCGTGCGCGTGGAGACCAACTGGGTGCACGTCACGGAGGTGCCCGCGGGCGGAGGACTGGTGGCGCACGAGCTGGCGCTCACCCCCGGGGCCAACGAGGTGCTGATTCGCGCCACGGACGCTGCGGGCCACGTCACGGAGCACGTGCTCACCTTCTGGGTGGACGCCGAGGCGCCGTGGCTCGTGGCGGGCCTTCCGGACGGGTGGCTCGTGGGGCCGCAGCCCGGGGACATGATGGACTACGAGCTGGCCGTGTACTCGGAGTCCGCCACGCGGGTGGAGGTGACGCCCGGCGGGGGCACGTACGAGGTGCCGCGCGGCGGAGGCGTCTTCGTGGCCCGGCTGCCCCTGGTGCCTGGGGACAACGTCTTCACGATGGTCGCGACGAGCGAGACGGGCCTGAGCACCACCCTCACCCGCACGGTGCGCTACGACGACACGCCCCCGCGCGCCCAGCTGCTCTCACCCGGACCGGACGAGGCCGTCTCCGGCATCGTGGTGCTGGAGGCCCGGGTGACGGACGACGTGAGCGGCGTGAGGAGCGTGGCCTTCACGCGGGACGGCTCGGGCATCCGCGCGGGGACGGACCAGGGTGATGGCGTGTGGACGGCGGAGCTGGACACGCGCGAGCTGCTGGACGGCCCTCACACCGTGGAGGTGTGGATGGAGGACTCCGCGGGGAACTTCATCATCCAGACCTTCCCCTTCGTCACCCGCAACCAGCCGTAGCGCGAGGTCAGCGCGGCAGGGGCGTGGCCACGTAGTCCGCCCCCTGGTCCGCGTGGCAGCCGTGGCACGTGTCGTGGCCCCGGCCGTAGTAGTTGTCGTCGTAGTCGGGGCCGAAGCCCTCGTAGAAGACCCAGGTGTCCTTGCCGGTGCCCTCGGCCACCTTGATGTCGAGGGCGTGGCCTCGCGTCGTGCGGCCGTCCGACTCGAACAGCTCCTTCACGGTGATGCTGCCCACGGGGTGGACGCGGTTGCCCTCCGCCATGGAGCGGGCCAGCACGTCGTTGAAGAACACCCGCACCCGGTCGCCATGGGAGCGCACCGAGCGACGGGGCGCCGGCTCCGCGAGCCACTCCCGATAGCGCCCCTCCCGCACGAAGGCGGTGATGCCCGCCTCGGACGTGTCCAGGCCTCCCACCTCCCCCAGGCCCTCGTCGACGGAGGACGAGGGTCCACAGGCGACCAGCGCCAGGAGCACGGTGCACGGCAGGGAGGAGGGACGCACGTGGGGCCTCGTGAGGAGAGGCGCGGACCGGAGCCGGCCCGCGCGGGGACACCCTCGCTACGCCGGGACGTGCCCGCGGGTTACAGCCCGGGGATTTCCGGGGGTTTCATCCACGGCGTGACAGGACACGACCTGTTCCATCACTGAATGTGGTCCCTCCCTGTTAGGTTCGTTACCCAGGAGGTCGTCAGCCAGTGTTCCAACCCTACCCCCGGGTCATGTCGATGATTGCCCCCTTTGCTCCGTGGCCCGTTGCATCCCCCATCACCCGCATGGCCCACAGCCCCCGAGGCGCCCCATGACGACGGGCCATCCCCTCGCGCTGCGTCCCGGGATGAAGGTGGGCCCGTGGCGCGTCCGGGCCCGGCTGGGCCAGGGCGCCTTCGGCGCGGTGTTCCAGGTGGAGCAGGGCGGGCGCCTGCACGCGCTCAAGTTCGCGCTGCGAGGACCGGGCAGCGAGGACCTGGACCGCACGGACGCGCGCGCCGTCCGGGAGCTCGCGTGTCTGCTGCACGCGGTGCATCCGCATGTCGTGCGCGTCTGGGCGCACGGGCGCTGGCCGGATGTGAGGACGGGGTACCACTACGTGGTGCTCGACTACGTGGAGGGCGCCACCCTGGCCACGTGGGTGAAGCGCGAGGCCCCCTCCGCGCGGCGGGTGGCCCGGCTGTTCTCCCAGCTCGCGTGGACGCTGGGGGAACTGCACTCGCGCCACGTCTTCCACCGGGACCTCAAGCCCTCCAACATCCTCGTGCGCGCCTCGGACGAGTCGCCCGTGCTGGTGGACTTCGGCAGCGCCAACCACGCGGAGTCGCAGCCCCTCACCGAAGGCCCGCTGCCTCCGGGCACGCCCCAGTACCGGAGCCCGGAGGCCCTGCGCTTCCACCGCGAGCACCACGCCCAGCGCGCCGCGCGCTATGCCTTCCGCGCCACGGATGACCTCTATGCGCTGGGCGTCTCGCTGCACGAGATGCTCACGGGCGCGCCGGCGTTCTCGCTCACGCTGCCGCGCGAGGTCCTCTCCGAGCACATCGAGACGCGCATGCCCGCGCCCGCGTCCTCGCTGAACGAGCGCGTCCCGATGGAGCTGGACGCCATCACCCAGCGGCTGCTGCGCAAGAAACCCGAGGAGCGCTTCCAGGAGGGAGGCTCGCTGCACGCGGCGCTGGAGGCGGCGCTGCGCTCGGCGACGCCCGAGTGGGACCGGCCGCTGTTCCCACGGACTCCGTCACCCTCGGACTCCGAGGCGACACGGAGGAAGCTGTCACCGGACGACGCCTCCGAGAGTCCGTGGCCCGTGCGACTGGCGCGACGGCACCTGCGACATGCGACCTCGTCGGGAGGCTCCCGTGTGGGCCTCGGATCCGAGGACGCCCACCCGCACGAGCACAGCGTGGATCCACGTGAGGGTGCGCATCTCCAGGCGGGGGCCTCTTCCGCGGTGGCCCACCCGCACGAGCACTCCGTGGACTCCCACGAGGCGGTGCAGCCCCACATGAGGCCCCCTTCGGAGAACGCCCGCCCGCACGAGCGCGGCGAGGAGCCCCATGGGGCGGCACGTCGTCGTGCGAGGCCCCCTTCCGAGGGGACCCTCGGGCACACCGCGGATCCACATGAGGCGGCGCGTCGTCGCGCGAGGACGCCGTCCGAGGGCGCTCACTCGCACCCGTCCCCCTCCTCCGAGGGGAGGCGCGCCCACCCGCGCTCCACCCCGCCCCGAGGGAGTCGCGCGCCCCTCCGTCGCATCACTCCGACCGAAGAGGCGCTCGCCCTCGCGTGGCTGCGTCGGGTGGACCCGGCCCACTGGAGCCGCGCGCGGAAGCTCTGGGTGGCGGGCACGTGGCTGGGCCTGTTGTTCCTGTTCGGGGGCACCTTCGCCGCCCTGCGCTGCACCCTGGAGTCCACCCTGGAGAGCGCCGCGCACCCCGGCGCCACCCTCCAGTCACCCCGCCCCGAGCGGATCCGCGACCGGCGCCCGTGACGGCCTCCTCGGCGATCCAGGTCGGGAGCATCCCCCCCCGGCCCCTCCTCCAGCGAACCCACGAGGCTCGCGAGGAGGGCGCCGTCACCCACGGCCCCGTGCACCGGGGCCGCGAGGCGTCACTTCTTCTTCTGCTGCATCGCCGAGGCGACCAGGTTCATCAGCTTCAGCTGCACCGGGGACAGCTTGCGCAGGTTGCGCATCAGCCGCCGCATCTCCGGCGTGTCGTCCTCGCGGGCCTTCGCGCCCGACTTGTCCTTCGCGGGAGGCGGCGCCGCCAGGTCATCCCCCAACCCCAGCAGCTGGTGCGGCGGCACGTTGAGCACCACGCACAGTCGCCGCAGGTTCTGCACGCTGGGGAGCATGTGGCCCCGCTCCAGGCGCCCGTACACCTCCGACGCCATGCCGATGCGCTCCGCCACATCCGCCTGCGTCAGTCCCATCCGCACCCGGGCGGCCCTCGCCGCCGCGCCCAGCATGCTCGCCAGTTCTGTGTCCATGCCTGTGTCAGTCGTCCACGAAAGGAGGGGCCGTGCTCCAGGCACCCCGAAGGCCCCTGGATAACCCTGAAGGTCGGGTACTTTCACCATACCTTCAGCGTTTTTTCAAACACGCGCGACGCCTCGCGTCGCACCCGCCCGCGCCTCTGGTGGCACCCATGCCACGCGCTCTGGTGAGCACCCGCCTCACGGCGCCGACGACGGTGTGCTCTCCGCGATGTCCATCAACGCGCGACGCCGCTCCGCCGCCGTGAAGAGCATCGCCAACGGCAGCCCCAGGAAGACGGCGTGCAACACGATTTGGGCGAACTGCGGCACGTCGAGGAACCACGGGTAGTAGCCACGCGCGACGAACTGGAAGTCCACCAGCCACACGCCGATGCCGAACAGCATCCCCACCGCGGCCTGGAACTCCCAACGCCCGCGTCCATCCGGCGGCAGCATCGCGTCCAGGAACGAGTAGAACAGCCCGACGATGGCGGACACCGTCAGGTGCATCCCCACGCCCAGCATCACCAACGTCCCCAGCGGGTAGTCCTCGCCGAAGGCCCGTGGCCCCAACACCACGCTCGCGGACATGCGCACCGGCCGCCATGGGCTGTCACCCGAGGCCAGGGCCATCACCACCTCCGCGAGCGCCAGCACCACGCCCGCGGCCACTCCGAACAGCAGCCCGTTCGTGGCAGACCAGGGGGTGTACCGCCTCCGTGCCGCCATTTGGCTTCTCCTTGTCCGGGGCCGCTGTCCGCCCCTTGTGTCAACCTGAGCACGTTCGCCATCCACGGGCAGCCAGCGCACGGCGACGGCTCGGGATGTCGCCTCCCCCTCGGGCACGCGGACGGCGCTCCAGGGCGGCCCTGGCGCTCGCCCCGCCCCCGCCTGGACTCGCGAGCCCACGCCCGCTCGCCACCTGTCGTTTCTTCCGTCTCCCAGGGCGTTGTTCGGTAACTCCTTCAGGCTCAAACCACCTCCCCCGCACCCATGCTCCGAGTCCCAGGCGACATCGCGTGGGCACGGCATTGGCATAGGGCTCTGGCCGATGCCCGCGCAGCTTCGCCAGCGTCCGCAAGGACCTCATCGGATCCACTACTCGCCCCAAGCGTGGCGAGAGGTGGGCCGTATGAGCGCGGAGGCCTTCGGCGAGCTCCAGGGCGCGCTGGAGCGGCTGGGGGACGCGTCCGTCAGGGGGCCGTTGCCGGAGGGCGGCGGAGCGGGGCGCCACCGGCTCTCACGCCACGGGCTGGTGCTGGGCTACGCGTGGGAGGACCGCTCGCGCACGCTGACGCTCCTGTCGCTGGAGCGTGAGCCGTGAGCGCGGCCGGGCTCACGCGGCGATGGGCAGCATGCTCCGCACCGCGTCCAGCAGCTCCTCCACGGAGAAGGGCTTTCGCAACAGGCTGTTGGCCCCCGGGGGGATGTCCGTCGTGACCGCGGTGAGCACCATCACCGGCACGTTGCGCAGCCTGGCGATGGCCTTGCGCCGCTCGAGGAACTCGTGTCCGTTCATCTCCGGCATCATCAGGTCGAGCAGGATGAGGCTCGGCACGTAGCGCACGTCCGTCAGCTCCTCCATCGCCTCGCGGCCGTTGCAGGCCACGGTGACGTCGTAGCCCTCGCCCTCGAGGATTTCCGCGATGGCGGCCCGGATGTCGTCCTCGTCCTCCACGACGAGCACGGTGCGGTGCTTCGCAGCACTGGACATGGCACGCAGCATAGGGGCCCCCTCCCCCTCGCGGCGACCGGGGGTCCTGTACGACGCGGGGATAGTGGACAGAACTGCGCGCGGCCCGCGGGGAGGCCAGACGCCCCGCGTGCTCCAGAAACGTACATTCCAGCACGGGGGACTCGGGCCCTGGGGGCCTGGGACTTACCTCCTCGCCCAGGCACTCCCTAGGTTGAGTCCGCCATGTCCCGCACGATGGGCCGCTCGACGACAGCACCGACAGGGGATGGAACGAGGCCGGGGTGGAAGGCGCGCGCGTGGGCGCAGCTGGAGGCCGCGCGCGCGCGGGTGCTGCGCATGCTCGCCGGGCTGCCCGAGCGGGTGTTGATGAACCAGCACTCGCCGCTGATGTCGCCGCTCATCTGGGACGTCGCGCACGTGGCCAACTACGAGGAGCAGTGGCTCTTGCGCGCGCTCGGGGCCCCGGCCCTGACGGACCCGGCCTTCGACACCATCTACGACGCCTTCCGACATCCCAGGAGCACGCGCTCCACGCTCCCGCTGCTCCCTCCCGAGTCCGCCTTCGCCTACGCCGCGCGCGTGCGCGAGGCCGTGCGCGCGCACCTGTCCGAGCACGTCCCCGAGGACGGCGACACGCCGCTGCTCGCCGGGGGCTACGTCTTCGGCATGGTGGCGCAGCACGAACAGCAGCACGCGGAGACGCTCGCGGCCACGCTCCAGTTGATGACGGAGGTGGAGTACCGCCTGCCGCCGGTGCCCGCGCGCCCCGCGCCCGCGCCTGTCTCGCGACACCCCGTGCTCATCTCCGGCGGCGTCGCGCGGCTGGGCAGCACCCACCCGTGGGCCTTCGACAACGAGCGCCCCGTGCACACCCGCGAGGTGCGCCCCTTCTTGCTGGACGCGCACCCCGTCACCAACGGCGAGTACCAGGCCTTCATCGAGGACGGTGGCTACGCCGAGCCGCGCTGGTGGCACCCGAAGGGCTGGGACTTCGTGCGCGCGGAGGCGCTCGCCCATCCGCAGTTCTGGCTGCCACAACAGGCGGGACGCTGGCTGCGCAGGCGCTTCGGTCAGGTGGAGCCGCTGCCCTCGGACGAGCCCGTACAGCACGTGTGCTGGTACGAAGCGGATGCGTACGCGCGCTGGGCCGGCAAGCGCCTGCCCACCGAGTCCGAGTGGGAGCGCGCCGCGCACGGCGCCTGCGACGTGGCACGCGAGCACCCGTGGGGTGACGCACCTCCCACGGCCGCGCACGCCAACCTGGGTGGAGACACGTGGGGCCCGTTGCCGGTGGGCAGCCACCCCCAGGGCGTGAGCGCCGAGGGGGTCTGGGGCCTGCTGGGCGACGTGTGGGAATGGACGGCGAGCGACTTCCAGCCCTACGCGGGCTTCGGCGCGTTCCCGTATCGCGAGTACTCGGAGGTGTTCTTCGGCGAGGACTACAAGGTGCTGCGAGGAGGAGCGTGGGCGAGCGCACCGGTGGCGGTCCGCAACGGATTCCGCAACTGGGACTACCCCATCCGCCGGCAGATTTTCGCCGGCTTTCGTTGTGCGTCAGAGGCGTGAGGAGAGGCGATGAGCTCGATGGTGGAGGCGGTGGAGACGACGACGCTCGAGGAGAAGCCGAACGGCTTTCCCGGGGTGAAGGTGGAGGTCTACGTGAGGCCGGGGGACGCCCGGCGCGCGCTCAAGCAGGAGGTGCTCGAGGGGCTGTGCAACACGCCCAAGGAGCTGTCGCCGAAGTGGCTCTATGACGAGCGCGGCAGCCAGCTCTTCGACGACATCACCCGCCTGCCGGAGTACTACCCCACGCGGCGCGAGCGCGAAATCCTGCTCGCCCACGCCGGGGACGTGGCGCGGCTGAGCGGCGCGACGACGCTCATCGAGCTGGGCAGCGGCACCAGCGAGAAGACGCGCCTCTTGCTGGACGCGATGGAGGAGGCGGGGCAGCTGTCGCGCTTCGTGCCCTTCGACGTGAGCGAGTCCTTCCTGCGCCGCGCGGCGGGGACGCTGGCGCGCGAGTACCCGGGCATCAGTGTGCACGCGGTGGTGGGCGACTTCGAGCACCACCTCAACCGGCTGCCCCAGGGCGGACGGCGGCTGGTGGCCTTCCTCGGAGGCACCATCGGCAACCTGAAGCCCGCGCAGCGCGCGCGCTTCCTCGCGGAGCTGTCCTCGGGCCTGCGCCCCGGTGACGGCCTCTTGCTGGGCACCGACCTCATCAAGGACCGCGAGCGGCTGTACGCCGCGTACAACGACAGCGCGGGCGTGACGGCGGAGTTCAACCGCAACGTGCTGCGCGTGCTCAACCGCGAGCTGGGCGCGGACTTCGACCCGAACGGGTTCGAGCACTTCGCGCCCTTCGACGAGCACAACCGCTGGGTGGAGATGCGCCTGGTGTCGCGGCGCGAGCAGACCGTGTGGATGCAGTCGCTCAAGCGCCGCGTGGACTTCGCCGCGGGCGAGGTGCTGCGCACGGAGGTCAGCTGCAAGTTCGAACAGCACCGCGTGGAGGCGGAGCTGGACGCGGCCGGGCTGGGGCTTGCCGCGTGGTGGACGGACGAGGCGGGTGACTTCGCCCTGTCGCTCGCGCTCAAGCGCGGCTGAGACGTCCGGACTCGGACTCGGGCCTGGGGTCGGGTGTCACCCGGCCCTCGGGCCCGAGGGCTTCAAACACCGGAGCGACTAGCGGCGCGGGTTGCGACGCGAGGAGACGCGCACAGGCACGGGCTGCGCCACGGGGCGCGTCCACGCGTACCAGAGCGCGGCCAGCACGGTGACGGCCAGCCCGCTCGCGGCGAACAGCCGCTCACCCACGGGGCTGAGGTCCACGGTGGCAAGGTGGAGGGGGAGCATTCCGGTGAACGACATGCGGGGACTCCTTGCTGGGCGCTGCGTGGAGGTCCTGGGATGGGTCGGGGTGTTCACCCACCACGGGCCGGGGTAACGACAAGGTTAAGGACTCGCGACGGAATGGGGAAGTCCCCACTCCATCCTTCCATAATGCGTGGGACGCTTGGCGCTCGCGGAATGTTCAGGACCGCGCCACGCCTGCTTGCTTCCGGGCGTCACGCCGGACTCGCCCCGGACAGCTCCCGCTCCTGGGACAGCCGCGCCAGCTCCACCTTCATGCACCGGTCCTGCACCACGCGGATGCCCGCGCGCGCGAGCTTTTCGGCCGCGGCGTCATTGCGGATGCCCAGCTGGAACCACACCGCGTGCGGCTTCTTGGCGAGCAGGTCCGCCACGTGCGCGTCGATGTCCTCCGGGCGACGGAACACCTGCACCAGGTCCACCTGTCCGGGGATGTCCGCGACCGCGCGGTACACGGGCCGCCCGAGGATGGGCTCCGTCTCGCCGTGCACGGGCACGGGCACGATGTCGTAGCCGTGCTTCTGCAGGTACGCGGGCACCGAGTGCGCGGGCTTGTGCGCGTGGCTCTCCGGGCGGATGCCCAGCACCGCCACCCGTCGGGAGCGCGTGAGCACGTCCCGGACGCCCGCGTCGTCCTCGATGAGATTCGCTCTCCAGTCCATGACCACCTCCACCACGAGCCGCCGTGCATGGGAGCCGCTTCCGGGTGGCAACAGCCCACCCGCGAGGTCCCAGTCCCAGCGACAGACGCGCGCACGCGCGCCGCGTTGCGCTCGTGGGGGGTGCGAGCGGAACGGAGCCTTCCTGCCCGCTTGCTCGAAGGGGCGAGCGCAGTCTCCGCCCGCGTCGTGCGCCTCACACCGAGGGAGATGTTCCACGAGGAGCAGCGGCTGTGCGTCGAAGGGCGCGTCCCGAGGAGCCAGCGTCTCGCGCCCACCCACCGAGGCACGACGCCGCGTGGGCGGAAGACTCGCGGTGATGAGCGGGACATCGCGCCCGGGGGCCCCGGCGCGCCGTGAGGCTCAGCGCGGCTGCGCCGACTGGACCTCGATTTCGCGGCACGCCTCGGTGGCCAGCCGCACATCCTCCGGCGTGGCCCCCGGCAGCGTCGCGCAGAGGAACAAGTCATTGCCCACGCGGCGCGCGCCGAACAGCGCGGGCGCCGCGGCGCCGACGCCACCGTCACCCTGCTTGGGCGCCAGCGTCACGCGGAGCAGCGCGTAGGTGTCCTTCTCCTCTTCCTGGTCGAGGGACACCTCGAAGTTCTTCGACTCCGCGCGCACCCGGTCGGCCAGGTCCTCCACGGAGGGCATCTCCTCACCCTTGCCGCGTCGCAGGTCCACCCGGAGCACCGGGCGGCCAGGAGGGCCCGCCTGGAAGCTGTCATCAGGAGCGACCTGCGCGGACCAGCCCTCCGGCAGCGGCACCTTCACGCCCGAGCGCGAGGTCTGCTCCGGGGAGGACGCGTCGGGGGAGTCCTTCCCCCCGTCGCAGCCCTTGCACCCGGACAGCAGCGCCAGCACCACGCCGGACGCGATGTGCCTGGCGCGCCGCACCGGCTACTTCTTCTCGCCGCCAGGAGGAGGAGGACGGGTGTTGCCGCCCAGGTTCTCCATCTTCAGCGAGCCCTCGAAGATGACGCCCCGGTCCATCGACAGGGACGGCGTCTCCAGGTTGCCCTTCACGCGGCCGGGCGTCTTGAGCTCGATGATCTGCGTCGCCTTCACGTTGCCTTCGACCTGTCCGTTGATGATGACGGTGCCGGCCTGGATTTCGGCCTGGACCTTGGCGCCATCACCGATGACGAGCACGTCCTTGGTGATGATCTGCCCCTGGAACTTCCCGTCGATACGGACCTGCCCCTCGAAGGTGAGCTTCCCCTCGAACTCGCTTCCCTTGCCCAGAAGCGTATGGACCTCACCAGAGCGCTGCGACACGGATTCCTCCTCCCGCTTGAACAAGGGCCTGCTGGGTGCTTCGTCTTTCTTCCCGCCAAGGAGCGCCACGCGCTACTCCTTCCTGAGCAGCTTCAACAGCCGGTCCAGGTCATCGTAGGAGAAGAAGTCCACCTCGATGGTGCCCTTTCCCGGGCTTCGTTCGGTCAACCGGACCTTCGTCCCCAATCGACGTTGGAGCTCCTCCACCAGGGACTTCACCTGCGGGCTCTGCTTCGGCGGCGTCTTGCCCGCATCCTTCTTGCCGTTGGAGCGACTCTGCTGGACCAGCCGCTCCGTGTCACGCACGGACAGCTTCTTCTCGGCCACCTGCCTGGCCAGGTTCTGCAGCTCCGGCAGCCGGGGCACGCCCAGCAGCGCGCGCGCGTGTCCCATGCTCAGCGAGCCGTCGGCCACCATGCCCTTGACGTCCGCGGGCAGGGCCAACAGGCGCAGGGCGTTGGCCACCGTGGAGCGCTCCTTGCCCACGCGCTGGCTGATCTGCTCCTGCGTCAGCTTGAACTCGTCGGTGAGGCGCTTGTAGCCCTCCGCCTCTTCAATCGGGTTGAGGTCCGCGCGCTGGAGGTTCTCGACCAGGGCCAGCTCGAAGGCCTGGACCTCCGTCACCTCCTTGACGATGGCGGGGACCTCCTTGAGGCCCGCGGCCTGGGACGCGCGCCAGCGGCGCTCACCCGCGATGATGCGGTAGCCGTCCTGGTCCTTGCGCACGAGGATGGGCTGGATGACGCCCTGCACGCGGATGGACTCGGTGAGCTCCTTGAGCTTCTCCTCGTCGAAGTGATGGCGGGGCTGGTCCTTGTCCCGGTGGATGGACTCAATCGGGAGCTTGAGGACGCCGGCCTTGAGCGCGGCCTGCTCGGCGGCCTTGCCGCCACCGGGAGCGGCCTGGGGGATGAGCGCGGAGAGGCCGCGACCGAGAGCGCGTTTCTGCGTGTCTGCTTTCACCAAGACATGACTCCGGCGCCGTGAGTCGACTCACGGCGGGCATGGGCGGCGCGAGCGGACCGGGCGTGACGGTGGCGCACGACGCGCGGCAAGATTTCAGGCCACCCGACGACGAGGCGCCTGACGGGGGGACTTGGGGGTGTCGCGCTTCATCAACTCGCGGCCGAGCGCCAGGTAGCTCTCGCAGCCCTTCGACTTGATGTCATAGAGGATGATGGGCTTGCCGAAGGACGGGCACTCGGACAGGCGCACGTTGCGCGGGACGACGACCTGGAAGACCTGGTCCTTGAAGTAGCCGCGCACCTCTTCCACCACCTGGTGGGCGATGTTGGCGCGCGCGTCGAACATGGTGAGCAGGATGCCCTCCATCTTCAGGTCCGGGTTGAGGCCCTGCTTCACCAGGTCGATGGTGTGCGTCAGCTGGGAGAGGCCCTCGAGCGCGTAGTACTCGCACTGCAGCGGGATGAGGACGGAGTCCGCGGCGGACAGCGCGTTGAGGGTGAGCAGCCCGAGCGAGGGCGGGCAGTCGATGATGATGTAGTCGAACTCGGCGGCGAGCGGGCGCAGGGCGTCGCGCAGGCGGAACTCGCGGTTCTCCTGGCCGACGAGCTCCACCTCGGCGCCGGTGAGGTCGGGCGTGGCGGGGACGACCTGGAGGTAGCGCAGCTCGGTGGGGTGGAACAGCTCCTTCATGGGACGACCGTTGAGGAGCGCGTCGTAGATGGTGCCGTGGAGCTTGTCCTGCTTGAGGCCCAGGCCGCTGCCGGCGTTGCCCTGCGGGTCCATGTCCACCAGGAGCGTGCGGCGCTCGGCGGAGGCCAGGCTCGCGGCCAGGTTGATGGCGGTGGTCGTCTTGCCCACGCCGCCCTTCTGATTGGAGATGCAGATGATTCGACCCACGAGCCCCATCCTCTCTCATGCCTGGCGAGAGCCAGGCGCCGTGCGTGATGCGGTGCACGGTTGCACGCTGATCCCGCTGCTAACATGCGCCTCGGTGTCGGATCAAATTCGCGGCGCACGTTGCGCGAACGCTTCATCCGAGGGCCTGCCAGCCTTCCAAACGGCCTGATTCCGAAGACTTGGAAGAGCCGTCTTCATGCTGGAGAACCCGGCGAGCGGTGCCCTGGCATCCTGGGTCCACGGTGCCGCAACGGGCTCGCTCGGATGCCCTCCTTATAAGGAGGCGCGTGCGGCTACCTGAGGCGGGTGCGTTCGCGTTGGAGCTCGGCGCGCAGGCGCGTGATTTCGTCGAGCAGGTGCCGTACGTCGTCCGTGGCCTGGGTCCACAGGTGCAGGGTTCCATCGAGTCCGACGACATCGAGCGCGTCCATCGCGGCGACGTAGGACTCGGACAGCTTGGGGTCGTGGTCGCGGAGCGTGCGAGCTGAGTCCTCCATGTCGGCGAGGACTTCTTCGCGCGACGCGGCGGGGAGTGACCGCCAGCTCTCGATGAGCAGCGCGGACTTCCATCGCTTGGAGATGTCGGACAGCGTCGCGTCGTCGTGGGGCGGCATGGGGTCTTCCTTCCTTCCGGAGCGGGTGGCCGCGCGTGGACGCGGGGACGGGAGGAGTCCGGACACGAGGTTCCGCGTGGAGCGTGGGTGGGTGTTTCCGTCACGCGAACCGGGCGGGCGTTCCACGCGGAACACGATGACCTTTCGGCGCGCACCTCGAGCACCTCCTGAACGAGGGCCTGGCCTCATCACGTGAACAGCGCAGCGTGGCTCTTGAGGGGAGTTCATGTGAGGTTCGACGAAGCCCGCGGCCGGCTTCTCGAGCTGCGTCTCACCGACGCGGCGCCACGAGGACCCGCCTTCGCGACGTCCACCCGCGTTTCAGACCGATGTCGTGACAGGTCGCGCAGACCTCGGTGAGGCCCGTCCCCGCGAAGCTCGGTTCGGCGCGTCGACGTGAGCTCACGCCGCTTCGGACCGAGGCCGCGCGATGGACGGCTGAGCCTTGATGCTCCGCATCCGGGTTCCACATGGAGCAGGAGCTGGGTTCCATCGACTTCGTGCGGCTTGGAGTTGCGGTCGCGTCCCGCCTGGACTGGACCTCAGTGTCGCATCCGAGCTCCACCTGGACCCGAGGCCGACGGGTATCGACTTCTCGCGGCTCCCCACCGAGGCCCGGTCGCGTGTGGCTGGACCTTCCTGTCCCTCATCCAGGTTCTACGAGGACCGACCGCCCATCGCCCTCCCCCTGGTTCGCGCTGATGCCGCATCCGAACCACCGGCCTGCATCACCTCATCCACGTTCACGCGGAACGGGGACCCGCATCTATCGACTCCTCCTCGCCGCCACGCATCGACGCCGTGTCACCGCTGGCGTGGACCGTCATGCGCCCCATCCACGGGAAGCAGGGACTGACCTCTATCGACGTCTCGCGACTTCGCGGCGATGCGGCATCCGAACCCGAGCCCTGCATCGCGAGCATCCGTGCTCCACCTGGCACAGGGACTGGCCTCCGCTGACTTTTCACAGCTTCGCGGTGATGCGCCCCTGAACGCCCAGACATCTGAACGTCCAGACATCTGGACCTGTGCCGCGCGCATCCACGCTTCACCTGGAACCGGGCTGGCCATCCATCGGCCCCCATCACCACTTCGCGCCGATGCCGTTCGGTCACCGCGCGCCTTCATGTCCCGCCTCCACGTTCCACGTGGAACGGCCAGACCACCTGTTGGCGTGTCGTGCCGCGCATCACCGCTGCGACGTCGTCATCCGCTCACCTCGCGGTGCGCATCCAGGTTCCACGAGGCACACGTCCCAGCATCGCCAGCTTCTGGCGTGCTGCTGGTCGGGGCGTGCGCGGACTCATCCCGTGGCGTTCCACGTGGAACGTGGTTCGGACTTCCGCTGCTTCGCGAACCACTCCGCGCCGATGCCACACCACGCCCGCGACAGCTTCGCGACGTCCCTGCGTGTTCCACGTGGAACGGTGGAGTCGCATCGGCGCCTTCTCGTCAGCCTCTTCGCCGCGTTCGAGCAGGACATGCCTGGGGGTCTCCGCTCCGCGCTCCGCGTGGACCACGACACGGTCCTCCACGGTCAACCCAGGTGACGGCCTGCGCGCGCACCACCGCGTGACGCTCATCCGCGTTCCACGTGGAACGGTGGAGTCGCCATCGATGCCTTCATGGATGTGGTGGGGAGGGGTGTTCGACCGGATGGCATCCGGACCTCGTTCCACGTGGAACACGGCACGACCCTTCACGCTCGAATCCAGGTGACGGCCTGCGCGAGCACCACCGCGTGACGCTCATCCACGCGGAACACGGCACGACCCTCCACGCGCGAGCCCAACTGGCGGCATGCCTGAGCACGCCTTTTCGATGCCCATGCGCGTTCCACGTGGAACGGTGGAGTCGTCATCGAAGCCTTCATCGATGGGGTGGCTTGCTCGGTCCGACCGGACGGCATCCATCCCGCGTTCCACGTGGAACATGGTTCGACCCTTCATGGCTCGAACCCAGGTGGCACCTGTGCGAGCACCCGCTCGCGATGCGCATCCACGTTCCACGTGGAACACGAACAGGTCCCCACCTGCCGTTCCCATCGCGCCACATCGATGGGTGCCTGAGCGCGCCCATGCTGGCCATCCACGTTCCACGTGGAACACGAACAGGCGTCCACCTGCTTCTCGTGATGAGCGCGCACCCGCCGGCTTGAGCCCATCCACGGTCCACGTGGAACACGAACAGGCGCCCACCTGCTTCTCGTGATGAGCGCGCACGTACCCGCTCGCGGGAACTCATCCACGTTCCACGTGGAACACGAACAGGCACCCACCTGCCTCTCGTGATGCTCCACATGATGAGCGTGCACGCACCCGCTGGCTGAAGCTCACCCTCGTTCCACGTGGAACACGAGCCAGCGTCCACCTGCTTCCCGCGCCTCTTCACATCGATACGGGCAGCACCTGCGGAGCCTCTCCACGTTCCACGTGGAACACGAACAAGGCCTCCGCCTGCTTCTCGTGATGACCGCGCGTCCCGCTGGCTGAGCCCATCCTCGTTCCACGTGGAACACGAACCAGCATCGGCCTGCTTCCCAGTACCTCTTCACATCGGTACGGGCAGCACCTGTGGAGCCACGCCACGTTCCACGTGGAACACGTGGGGTCGCCGCATCCGTCTTCGAGCTTCGTGGCGGTGCGACCTCGGACCCGATGCCACCTTCTCCGGCGCATCCACGTTCCACGTGGAACTGGCATCGCCTTCACAGGTCTCCATCCACGTGCACCTTTCGCCGTTCCTCGCGTGGCCGCGCCTCACTCAACCGTGGGCCCGGACGAAACCCCTGCCCTTCTTCCTGGTTCGTGCTGGAGCCTCGGCAGTGACTCGCACCTTCATGGCCTGCCTCCACGTTCCACGTGGAACGGCCAACTCGTCGGCTTTCTTCATCGGGCTTCTTCGCGGTGCTCATCCAAGTTCCACGTGGAACACGACATGGCCTGCCGCGGACCGCTCCACCTCATGGCGACAAGGCGAGAGGAGAGCCCGCGCGCGCCGCATGCGGGTGCGCGTTCCACGTGGAACACGGCATGGCCTTGGTGTGGACCGCTTCCGTTTCATGGCTGCG
>NZ_JAIQDH010000023.1:0-182919 GCF_020037095.1 Myxococcus sp. XM-1-1-1 | reverse complement strand
CCGGACGGGACTCTCACCCGCAGGTCTGGTGGAGCATGGACGTGCTCCTCTTTCTCGTCCTTCAGGACGCACCATGGAATGAGCATACAGGCCGCGTCGCACGCATTGCCATGGAACGGTCATGGTCAACGGGCACCGCCCCGATGCGTCACGTTGTCTGTCGCACCGAGGAGTACTTCCAGATGTCTCGACATCGCCATGACATGGTCTCTTCACCTCGCGAGTCATCATCCCGATGACTCCGACCACACCCCCATGCGAATCCTCCTCACCGCCCTGGTCCTGCTGAGCACGCCCGTTCTCGCCCAGCCTCCCTCCGCGTCGGCGCCGAAGACGGAGAGCTTCATCCGTCAGCTCGTGGAGACGCGCTACTTCAACAGCGGCCGGCCCTCGTCCACGAGCTTCACGCCGGACGAGCAGACGCTCCTCTTCCTGCGCACCGCGGAGGGCTCGCGAGCCACCGCGCTCCACGCCTTCGACACCGCCACGGGACAGACGCGGGAGTACCTCACCGCGGAGAGCCTCCTCCAGCGTGCACGGGAGAGCCTCACCGCCCAGGCGAAGGTGAAGCTGGAGCCCGTGCGCGCCTCACCGCGAGGCCTGAGCTCCTATGCGCTGTCCGAGGATGGCGAGAAGCTGCTCGTGGGGATGTCGGGCAAGCAGTACGTCGTCGCGCGCGCCTCCGGGAAGGTGACGGAGCTGAAGCTGGGCGAGGGCGCGATGGACGTGCGCTTCTCGCCGGATGCGACGCAGGTGGCCTACGTGCGGGGCCACGACGTGTATCGCCTGGACCTCGCGACCAACACCGAGCGGGCGGTGACGAAGGGAGGCACGGAGGACAAGAGCCACGGGACGCCGGAGTTCATCGCCACCGCGGAGATGATGCGCTTCTCCGGCTACTGGTGGAGCCCGGACGGCAAGTCCTTGGCCTACACGGAGTCCGACTCGAGCGGGGTGGAGAAGCTCGTCGTCCCGGACGCGCTGAATCCCGAGCGGGAGGGACAGCGGCTCGCCTATCCGCGCGCGGGCAAGCCCAACGCGCGGGTGCGGCTGGGCATCCTCCCCGTCACGGGTGGCAAGACGACGTGGGTGCAGTGGGATGCACAGAAGTATCCCTACCTCGCCACGGTGCGCTGGCCGGCGAAGGGGCCGCTGACGGTGCTGGTGCAGAACCGCGCGCAGACGGAGGAGCTGCTGCTCGCGGTGGACCCGAGGACGGGGAGCACGCGCACGCTGCTGGTGGAGAAGGACGACGCCTGGCTCACATTGCATCAGACGTTCCCCCACTGGCTCGCGGATGGGAGCGGGTTTCTCTGGTACACCGAGCGCAACGGGGCGGGTGAGCTGGAGCTGCGCGATGTCACGGGCAAGCTCGTGCGCTCGCTCGTGTCGCCCGACGCGGGCTTCTACGACCTGGTGGGCTACGTGGAGCAGGACGGCACGGTGTACTTCTCCGGCGGCACCGCGTCGGAGGAGCGCTACGTGTGGCGGCTGAGCCCGGGAGGCAAGCCGACGCGGGTCACGAGCGAGCGCCCCGCGCTGGAGCAGGCGAAGCTCTCCAAGCGGGGCGGGTTCCTGGCATTGAGCGCCGAGGGGCCGCGGCGGATGAAGAACACCACGGTGCTGAAGGCGGATGGCACGCGGGTGGGAGAGCTGCCCTCGCTGGCGAAGGTGCCGGCGCTGCAGCCGCGCATCGAGGTGCGGCACGTGGGCAAGGAGCGCTATCCCACGTCGCTGGTGCGGCCTCGCGACGCGAAGCCCGGGGTGAAGCTGCCGGTCATCGTGGACATCTACGGCGGGCCCGGCATGGCGATGGTGTACCAGAGCATGATGCAGCACCTCACGGACCAGTGGCTGGCGGACCAGGGGTTCATCGTGGTGAAGCTCGACGGGCGCGGCGTGGCACCCACCGCGGACGCGAAGCTGCGCAAGCCGAAGTACGACTGGCCTCGCCTGGTGCTCGACGAGCAGGTGGCCGCGCTGCGCGCGCTCGCGGCCGAGGTGCCAGAGATGGACCTGGGCCGTGTGGGAATCACGGGCGCGAGCAACGGCGGCTATATGTCCGCGCTGGCGGTGCTCACGCGTCCGGATGTCTTCAAGGCCGCGGTGGCCGTGTCCTCGGTGACGGACTGGCGCGACTACGACTCACATTTGACGGAGCGCTTCTTCGGCCTGCCCGACGAGCAGCCGCAGGCCTACGAGCAGGCCTCGCTGCTCACGCACGTGAAGGCGGACAAGCCCATGGGCAAGCTGCTGGTGGTCCACGGCACGGCGGACGACAACGTCCTCTTCTTCCAGGCGCTCAAGCTGTCGGACGCACTGTTCCGCGCGGGCCAGCCCCATGAGCTGCTGCCCCTGAGCGGCATGGGGCACATGGTGTTCGACCCCGTGCTCGCCGAACGCCTGTGGGAGGAGACGGCGCGCTACTTCCACCAGCACCTGTAGCCGTCGGGACTGCTGGCATACTCCACGAGCAGCCAGCTTCTCCCCCACGGCGCACCACATCGACCAGAACGAAACCATGCGACTCCGCGCTTGCGCCGCACTCCTGCTCTTCAGCTCCGCCTGTGCCACGTCGACACCAAACCCAGGAGCGCGTACGTCCCGGAGCCCGAAGCTGGCCAACCTCCGGCGGGCCGCGACACTACCCTGGACTGACGGAGGACGGTGCGTCGTTCGCGAGGCCGCCCACCCCTGGCCCGTGCTCGCGGAGCGGTGCTTCGCGGCGCTCGACCATGACCGGGTCCGGCTGAATGACCGGACGGGACGATGTGCTGTCGCTTCTACGGCTGCGGCGGCGCTGGGCGTCGGCCTCTGCGTCCTCGCTGCGCCCGAAATCGTCGTGGGCGCGGTGATCGTCCTGGGCGCAGTGGTGGTGGGTGTCGCCATCAAGGAAGCGTTGGATGCGTATGCGCTGAGCGGGAATCGTCCGAACGAGGACGAGGCCACTCCCCGAACGAAGTCGGCTCCGCGAGACACCTCGGCGAATCGAAAGCCCACTCCAGACCCATCGGCACAGGACGCGTTTCCTCCTGTGCCAACAGGGCCTCGCGAACACGAGCGCCGCCCTGAGTGCAGACCCATCCCGGTTCCTCACGCAGGAGAGGACGCGCCGCACAATGCGTGCGCCGACAGGTTTCCACCCAACCGGTATCCAGGCATGGACGTCCTCGTGAACGGGGTTCGCTTCGATGCGCTGCAAGTTGGCGCGCGAGTGCTCTGGGAGATCAAGACCCACCGCTTCGATACCTATAACGGCTTCATCCAGAGTCAGGAGATAGAGAAGGAGATGGAGCAACTCGGCAGGGAGCGCAGAGCAGCCACGGCCTGCGGCTATGGCTTCGTCATCGGAGTGAGCACCACGGCCCATCGGGACATGCTGGAAGCACAGGACCCCACGCTCGATATCGTCGTCACGGGGTGCTCACGATGAACAAGAGCAGAACCCTCATCGTCATCGCCTACGCCCCAGCGCTCGCGAGGCACGATGACCGCGCGCTCGCCATCGTCCATGGCATGGAACAGTCGCTCCCTGGCTTGCGCCTGCAATGGAAGCTCGCCGGGGGCGGCCGCCCCATCGCATTGCCCGACCGTGATGCGTGGCTCACGGAGAACACCTTGGACGGGGCCTTCCCCCTCCTGTGCAACGGCGACGAGAGCTACCCCATCACGGTTTCGGGGAGGGACCGGTCCGGGCTCTTCAGCCCAGGCGGTCAGGACCAGGTCGAAGTCCATGCGCGACTGCCACTGGATGAAGGCGGAATCACCGCGGCGTCGGCCCTGCTCGAGGGCATGGCAGAGGGCGCGCGCGCGTTCTGGGGCCATGCGTCCCCGGACAGCTACGGCGCAGAGGTTGCGCGACAGTTTCGCCGCTCCCCCCAGGCCCCCGAGCGCTCTCCTCGCGGGCTTCCCATGCTCGACCTCCCGGAGAAACTCTCCGCGCCAGAGACACCCTGCTTCCTCGGGTGGCTGAACCACTGGTCCAGCGCCGCCGCCAAGCGCATCGGCTTCCCTGCCCCTACCCACGACACCGGACTGCTCTCACGAGCACGGCGCACGGCCTCGGGCGGGTGGGTTGTGCAGCTCACGGACGCGCCGCTCGACTACGACAACCCCTCCCACCTGGACGCGCTTCAGCGAGCCTATGAGCGCCTTCCCGCGATAGGTCGGCGCACGGCGTGAGTCGCGCCGGTCGGCAATTCCGGAAGCGGAAGACCCACGATGGCCTTCCGCCCCCGGGCGCTTCAAATCAGCGCAGCTTCGGCGGCAGCACCTTCAGCTGCGGCTTGACCACCTTCATGTCGCCGACGATGACGATGGTCATCGCGTCCTGCGCGAGCACCTTCGCCGCCACGGCGCGCACCTGGTCCGGCGTCACCGCCATCACCCGGCTCACGTAGTCCTTCAGGTACGTCTCCGGCAGGCCGTGCAGGTCCACGTAGCGCAGCTTGTAGATGAGCCCCGTGCGCGACGAGTTCTCCAGCAGGAACGCCCCCGCCAGGTAGTTCTGCACGTCGCGCAGCTCCTCCGCGGGCGGCGGCGTCTTCCTCAGCGTGTCCACCTCCTTGAGGATCTCCTTCAGCGAATCCCCCGTGTTCGCCGTCGTCACGTCCGCGTTCTGCACCCAGTACGCGTCCTCCACGTGCTCGGAGACCGCGCTGTACGGCGAGTACGCATAGCCCTTCTTCTCACGGATGTTCGACGTGACGCGCGAGCTGAAGTACCCACCCAGCATCGTGTTCAGCACATCCTGCGTGATGGCGTCCTCGCTCGTCGGCGGCAACGCCCTCGTCGCCACCCGCACCGTGGACTGCACCGAGCCCGGCCGGTCCAGGAACTGCACCGACTTCGCCACCTGCTGCTTCGGCACGTTCTTCACCCGCGCCGGGCCCGCGCGCCAGCCACCGAACGCCTCGCGCACCACCTTCTCCACCTCCGCGGGCTCGAAGCGCCCCACCACGTACAGCCGCGAGCGCGCCGCGCCCACGTTGGCCTCGTAGTGCTTGACCACCTGCTCCCGCGTGTACCGCTTGAGCTGCGCCTCCGTCGCCAGCCGGCGCCCGTACGGATGGTCCCCGTAGAGGGCCTTCGCCATCACCTCGTTGGCCAGCACCTGCGGCATCGTCCGGAACACCGCCAGCTCGCGAATCAGGTCCCCCTTCAGCCGCTCCACCTCCGACTCGGGGAAGGCCGGGTTCTGGACCACGTCCGCCACCAGCGACACCGCCTTCGGCGCGAACTCGGAGAGCACCTCCAGGCCCACGTAGGACTGGTCCTGCTCCGTGCCGATGTCCAGCTCCCCGCCCAGCTCGGCCGCCATCTGGGCCACCTGCGCCGCGGAGCGCGTCGTCGTGCCCTCCTTGAGCAGCTTGCCCGCCAGGTCGAACAGCCAGGTCTCGTCCGCCGTCTCATGGATGTTGCCCGTGTCCACCACCAGCTGGATGGCCACCTTCGGCATGTCGCCATACGGCAACAACGAGACCTCCAGCCCGTTGTCGAGCTTGAAGGACGTGCGCTGGGGCACATCGAAGGGCTTGGGCGCCGCCGGCGCCGGCGGAGCCTCCTTCGCGGCGGGCGCGGCCAGCACCGGCGCCGCCACCAGCCCGAACACCAACAGCGAGGACGCGACGAGACGGTTGCGAATGGAATGGAAGGTCATGTTCGCGTTCCTCAGTCAGCCAGGAGCGTCTGGGGGGAAGCCGACACCGTGAGCACCGTGCGGTTCGTCGGACGCAGGTACTCGCCGGCCGTGCGCTGAATCACCTCGGGCGTCACCTTCATCAGCTCGTCCTCGAGCCGGTTGATGCGCGCCGGGTCGTCGAAGAACAGCGCGGACGAGGCCAGCAGGTCCGCGCGCCCGAAGCCGAGCATGCCCTCCACGTGCGCGTACAACCGGGAGCGCGCCTTCACCCGCGCCCGCGCCAGCGTCTCGGCGTCCACCGGCTTCTCCACCAGCTTCGCCACCACCCCGTCGATCTCCCCGGCAATCGTCTCCGGCGAGATGACCGTGTCGTGGAACAGGTACACGGTCCACAGCATGGGCCCGTTGTAGTTCCACTGGTTGCCCAGCTCGTTCACCCCGCCGCTCAGCTCGCCGGCGATGCCCTTCTTCTGCACCAGCTGCTGGTAGAGCGCGCTGTCGCTGCCCTGCAGCAGGATTTCGTCGATGAGCGCCATCGCGTAGAACTCCGGCGTGCCCACCGCTGGCATGTGATAGCCCGCCGCGAACGCCGGCCGGGTGATGCGCGCGTCCTTCTTGTCGTGCCGCTTCTCCTTCTCCTGGCGGGGCTCGGAGATGTCCGGCAACTGCGGCACCGGCGCCTTGGGCAAGGGACCGAAGTACTGCTGCACCCAGCCCTTCACCTGCTCGGGCTCGAAGTCGCCCACCACCACCAACGCCGCGTTGCTCGGCGCATAGTACGTCTTGAAGAACGCCCGCACGTCCTCGAGCGTGGCGGCCTCCAGGTCCTTCAGGTCGCCGTAGAAGTTGTGCGCGTTGTACCAGTTGGTGTTCGCCACCTGCGGCAGGTCCAGCCACGGGAAGCCGCCATACGGCCGGTTGAGGACGTTGACCTTCACCTCGTTGGCCACCACGCCCTGCTGGTTCTTGAGATTCTCCTCCGTCACCTCCAGGCCGCGCATGCGGTCGGCCTCGGCCCACAGCATGGTCTCCAGCGTGTTGGACGGGACGATTTCGAAGTAGTTCGTGAAGTCGAACCGGGTGGAGCCGTTGAACATGCCGCCGTTCTTCTGGATGAGGCGCGCCAGCTCCATCTTCCCCAGGTTCGTCGAGCCCTGGAACATCATGTGCTCGAACAGGTGGGCGAAGCCCGTGCGGTTCCTCGGCTCGATGCGGAAGCCGATGTTGTAATAGACGCCGACCACCGCCTTGGGCACGGTCGTGTCGCGCGAGAGCACCACCCGCAAGCCGTTGTCGAGCTTGTAGTACTCCACCGGCACCTGGAGCTTCGGCGGCTGGGCGGCGGCCTCCACCTTCGCCGGCTCGGGCGCGGGCGGCGGGGGTGTGGGCTGTGCTGCTTCTCGTGACGCCGCGCACCCGAGGAACGCGGCGGCGGTAACCGCTCCGAGGACTCTCTTCATCGACCCTCCCTGGAACCTGGCCATGCGTCGAAACGACGAGGCCACTACGAGCCTGCGCGGGACGTGATTGCCCCGGCAGGTGAAACGACCCGCTCAGGCCACCACGAACGGGGACTGACAGTAGGAGCACACCACCTTGTCCCCCGGCAGCACGCCCGTGGCGCCCACGGGCGCGTCGCACGCGGGGCACCTGCGCGCCACGCTCTGCGAGTGGGCGAAGACGCTCCGGTGCACGTACTCGCGCGACTCCGACAGGTAGACCAGATCCACCTCCTGCCGGGCGATGCTCCTCGAGAGCAGCTCCCGCGCCTCGGGCTCCGACACCTTGAGGAGCCCGGCCACGTCGCTTTCGCGGATGCGCATCTGTGCTCGGACGAATCCAAACAGCAGCTCCCTGCGCCGTGCGTCGCGGAACGGCACCATGCCCTTCTTCCACGCGAAGCGCCCCACCCCGACGAACACGCCCGACACCAGCAGCAGCAACACGCCGTCCAAGGCCTTCTTCCCCTCACCCGGAGAAAAAATCCCCGATACCCCCACCACGCCCATCAACAGCCCGAACACGACGAGCGGCGCCCCCACCACCACCCCCACCCCTCCCAGGAGCTTCTTGAGCCCATCGGCGAGGCCCTCGGGACGAGGGTGCACCACCAGGTGGAGCGCAGGTGCGGGGGACGGCGGGGCATCATCGGAACGGCGCGGAGCAGTCATGGCGTCTCGGAGTCCAGCGGAAGACCAGGGCCGCCATCCTAGGGTCCGCGCCGCCTCCCCTGGCGCACGGAAATTCCGCGCCCGCCCAGGCCCCTCTCCACCCTGCCCGCATTCAATGACAGACGTGCAACCGCGTTGCGCGCGGCGTCACACGCCAGGCGCTCGGCCCGCACGGACGGGAAGTATCAATCCGCCCGAGGGTCCACGCTCACCCCGTCAATTTCCCTGCGGTTTTCCGCCTCGGAGGGGTGACACATCCAGGAGCCCATGGTAACCGGAACCTCCACCTCGTTGGTGGTCAAAAGGCACGTCTGACCATCGACTCACCTCTCATCCCAGGGCCGTTTCCGCGGAGCCTCGCGGAGGACCCTGTCATGCAAAGCGAGGAACCGCGTGAGCGCTTCATCCAACGCGGTGCGGTCTCTGTCCGTGGGACAGCGGTACCGTGCCTTCACCCACAGGAACCTGGACGAGTTGACCACCCGGGCGGGGCTCTCCGCGGAAGAGCGGCTGGCCGTGCAGGCGGTGGCCCAGGTGCTGCCCTTCCGGGTCAACAGCTACGTCGTCGAGGAGCTCATCGACTGGTCGGCCGCGCCGGACGACCCCCTCTACCGGCTGGTGTTCCCGCAGGCGGACATGCTGCCGGCCGAGGACGTGTCACGGCTGGTCGACCTGATGCGCGAGGGCACGGGCAGCCTGGAGCTGGCGGCGTACGTGCGTGAGGTGCGCGCGCGGCTCAATCCGCATCCGGCGGGGCAGATGGAGCTGAACGTGCCCCGGCAGGCGAACGAGGAGGCGCTCCCGGGGCTCCAGCACAAGTACCAGGAGACGGTGCTGTTCTTCCCGAAGCAAGGGCAGACGTGTCACGCCTACTGCACGTACTGCTTCCGCTGGGCGCAGTTCGTGGGGGACGCGGACCTGAAGTTCGCGTCGAAGGACATCGCGCCCATGGTGGACTACGTGCGCGAGCACGAGGAGGTCACCAACGTGCTCTTCACCGGGGGCGACCCCATGGTGATGGGCGAGGCGGTGCTGTCGCGCTACATCGAGCCGCTCCTGGGCATCGAGCACCTGGAGGCCATCCGCATCGGCACCAAGTCGCTGGCGTACTGGCCGCAGCGCTTCGTGACGGACCCGGACGCGGACGACACGCTGCGCCTGTTCGAGAAGGTGGTGGCGTCCGGCAAGAGCCTGGCCTTCATGGCGCACTTCTCCCATCCGCGGGAGATGGAGCCGGACATCGTCCAGGAGGCGGTGCGCCGCATCCGCTCCACCGGCGCGGTCATCCGCACCCAGGCGCCGCTCATCCGCGGCATCAACGACGACGCGGCCACGTGGGAGCGCATGTGGCGCACGCATCTGCGCCACGGCATGGTGCCGTATTACATGTTCGTCGAGCGGGACACGGGGCCGCAGGACTACTTCGCCGTGCCGCTCGCGTCCGCGTACGACATCTTCCAGCAGGCGTACCGGCGCGTGTCGGGGCTGGCGCGCACGGTGCGCGGGCCCTCCATGTCCGCCACGCCGGGCAAGGTGTGCGTGGACGGCGTGATGGAGCTGGGCGGTGAGAAGGTGTTCATGCTGCACTTCATCCAGGCGCGCGACGCGGAGCTGGTGGGCAAGCCCTTCTTCGCGCGCTACGACGAGCACGCCACGTGGCTGCATGACTTGAAGCCCGCGCTGGGTGCCTCGCGCTTCCCGTGGGAAGCGGACCTGTCCCTGGGGGAGGCCGCTAACCTCCCAGGATGAGGATGGCCATGCCCAGGATGAGCACGGCAATCATCCCGGACTTCAGCGCGATGTTGGCCTCGCGGAAGAAGAGCGCCGACAGCACGAAGCCGACGATGAGGCTCGTCCTGCGCAGCACGGACAGGTGCGTGACGAGCGCCTGGGGCTCGGAGATGGCGACGAAGTAGATGAGCTCCGCCGCCACCCACGAGCACCCCACCAGGGGGATGCCCCAGCTCCACGTGAGCCCCAGCCCCCACGCGCCCCGTCGCCACATGTACGGCACGAAGACGAGCGCGGACAGCAGGCAGCGCTGGAACGCGGAGCTGGCCTGCAGCTCCAGCACCGGCAGCGCCAGCCGCGCGACGAGGAACTTGTCGTAGACGGTGGTCGCCGCCGACAGCGCGGTGGCGGCGAGCATCCACCAGAAGGAGCGGCTCTTGGACAGCGCGAGGCCCTCCTTGCGGCCCACGATGGACAGCACGTAGTACGAGCAGACGGTGAGCATCAGCCCGAGGAACTGGAGGGGCGTGAGCAGCTCGCGGAACATCAGGAACCCGCCCGCGAGCGTCCACAGCGGGCCGGACGCTCGCACCGCTCCCGCGATGGAGATGGGCAGCTCGCGCACGGCGTAGTACGCGAGAATCCAAGAGGCCGTCATCGCCACGCCCTTGGGGAGCAGCCACGCCTGCTCGCGCCATGTCAGGCCGAAGGGGTCGATGGGCACGGGCAGCGCCCCCGGAATCAGCGCGGGCACCCAGCACAGCGCGCCGAAGAGGGAGGACCACATGACGACGGGGATGACGCTGTTGCCCGTCATCGCCTTCTTCGTCCAGACGTCATACAGGCCGAGCATCACGCCCGCGCCCAGGCCATACGCAATCCACATGGTGGGGCTTTCCGAGACAAGAGTGGGCCGCCCGGGCGCTCACGTCGCCCGGGTGGGGTGCTGGCCGCAGCCTTCCGGCCGCCAGCGAACAGGGGATGCGCCGTCAGCCCTGGAGCGAGCGGATGCCAGCGTGGGTCTCGCGAGCGACGCGCGCTGTCGGGTGCGACAGCAGGGAGCCCTTCCGGCGCCCCGCCAGCGAGGTTCGAGCCGTGCCGTCAGCCCTGGAGTGAGCGGAAGACGGCGTGGGTTTCGAGCAGGTGCTTCGCGGACTTGGTGCCCGTGAGCACGTAGCCGGAGAAGCGCTGCCGGAGGATGTGCTGGAGCGACTCCCTCGCGGACCGCGTGGGCTCCCGCCCCTCCTCCTGGACGAGCTGCCCCATGGCGAAGGGACGGTTGACCAGGACCTGCAGCCCGTGGCGCGCGGCCAGCTCGAACGCGGGCGCGAGCGTGGTGTTCAGCGCGTTGAACGGGAACTGGAGGAACGAATACACGCCCACGTCACACGCGGCCTCGGCCGCGGCCACGTCGCTCACGCTGACGCCCACGTGACGCACCCCGAGCGTCCCCGCGTACTCGAGCACGCGCAGCACCTCGGGCGAGCTCACGTTGGCCGCCGTGGCCTTGTGCACCTGGAGCAGGTCGATGCGCCCGAGCAGCCGCACGCTCTCGTCCAGGCTCCTGCGAAGCGCGTCGTACGAGTGGTCCGTGAACGACGCCTGCTTCCCCGCGTCCCAGTGCTCCCCCAGCTTGGTGGCGACGAAGACGGAGCTGCGCTCGGCGCCGAGCCGCGACAGGAAGGCGCCGAAGCGCTGCTCGCTCGACCCATACGCGGGCGCGGTGTCGTAGCAGCGCACCCCCAGCTCGAACGCGGTGTCGAGCAGGTGTTGTCCATCCGCCTCGGTCGGAGGTGGCTCGGAGCGATAGCCCCACGCGCGCCCGAGCGAGAGCAGCCCGAGCCCCAGTCCCACCGCGCTCATGACTTCACCTTCGGGTGATAGAAGGCCTGCGGCTTCACGTCCTCGGCGCGGAACACGCCGTTGCCCAGGATGACCTGCCCCACCTCGAGCACGAGCCCCCGCGCCGTCCCCGAGCCCTTCAGTACCGCCGCGCGCGCGTCCGGGTCCGCGTCACTGAAGGGCGCGCCCGCCGCCAGCTTGCAGCTGTCCACCGTGATGGCCCCGAGCAGCTGTGTGCCAGAGCCGAGCGAGCACTCGCCGAACACCGACGCCCCGCCGAGATAGCGGCCCCCATCGCCGATGCGGATGCACGCGCCGGGACGGTTGGCCTTCGCGGTGAATCCGCCCTCGCCGAACTGGTTCCCATCGCCCACGAGGATGGCGCCCGTCTCCGCGGCCAGCAGCGTGCCGGTGTGCAACACATTGCGATTCCCCAGCCGCAGCTCGGCCGTGGGCGCGCAGGTGAGCGTGACGCACGGGTAGAGGACGTTGCCCTCGCCCAGCTTCAGGTGCCGCGAGATGAGGACGGAGAACGGGTCGTAGATGACGTTGCCGGTGTCCGCGAGCGCGAGCACCTCCGTCACCGTCAACAACCCTGCGGAGCGCCGGGGCGCGTCCAGGGCCGCGAGCAGCTCAAGCCGCATGGTGGGCCTCCCGCGCGACGGAGGCGAGGCTGGCGTGGAGCACGTCACACGGCCGCTTCGCGATGAGCCCGTCCTCCAGCCGCTCGTAGAGCCGCGCCGTGAGCACGTCGGTGAGGAACGGCGCCTCGGTCATCTTCCCCGGCAGGATGCAGATGTGGCCCGGCACCGGCTCGTGGATGGCGATGTTGAGCGAGCGCGCGGACGTGGCATCCGGCGCGAAGTCCACCTTGGTGCAGGCGACGTCGCTGTACGTGCCCGCGTTCTTCCAGCCCGGCACCAGGCGCTCCAGCGCGCGGTGCAGGTTGTCGGCGCGCTCGGGCACGACGAGGTAGTCGGGGTTCGCGCACAGGAGCGCGTCCTCGTTGAGCCCCACGACGCTGTAGTCCCCGTGGTGCATCATCGCCGCCTCGTGCGGGTCCACGTAGAACAGCCCGTGGCCGCCCAGCCGAGGCACCACCACCAGGTGGCTCTTCCAGTAGCGGATGGGCAGCTCCAGCTCGAAGAACTGGCGGAACAAGTCCCGCGCGCCGAAGCCCGTCGAGTAGACGAACAGCCGCGACTCCAGCTGCAGCGTCGAGCCGTCCGCCATGACGACGGTGGCCTCCGAGCCGCGCACGTGCTCCAGCCGGGCGCCGGTGAGCACCTCGGCGCCGCCCTGCTGCGCGGAGGTGAGCAGCTTGCGGTACAGCATCCGCGTGTTGATGCTCACGTCCGCCACCTCGAACACCTCCGAGGCCCGCGTCAGGTCCGCCGACGGGAAGCGCGCGGAGGCCTGCGCCTTCGTCAGCGGCCGATAGGACACGCCCGCTTCGTCCCAACGCGACACCAGCTCCTGGAGCCGGTCCGCGTCCCGCACCAGCACCATCGGCGGACGGTCCGCGTCCTCCACCGCCTCCGGCGCGAACGCGCGAATCTGCTCGTGGCCGTAGATGCAGCGCCGCGCCACCTGCACCGCCGCCTGCCGGTCCTTCACCGAGCCCGCGTGATAGCTGCCCCGGTGCAGCCAGCCCTCGTTGCGCGTGGACGGCCCGCTCGCCAACGTCGGCTGCTTCTCCAACAACAACAACCGCAGGCCGAGCCGCGCCAGCTTGTGGCTCGCCATCAATCCCGTCACCCCGCCCCCCACCAACACCACGTCATATCGCTGCAGGTTTCGCGTCACGGAGGTCTCCCCAAAAGGCTCGCGGCCCCCCGTCAGACAGTGTTCATGACGGAGAGTTTTCATAATCGTGACTTGCACGATTAACTTGATTTGCAACTATTGACGGTTCGCGTCTGACTTCGGAAGGACGCGCCGGGTGCGGCGTCCGGCCTCATGTCAGACATCGTCCGGAGTCGGTGGCGCGAGGCAGCCCGGAGACAACGGGCTGTCACGCTCCGCGCGACGGCGCCGCTGGCATCGCCGCCAGGAGCCCTCCCGAAGCCCCGTGGCGCACGCCCTCCGTGACGGGAGGGGTCCACCCGCGTCCGTGGGAACGCCAAGCAACGGCGCTCGGACATCCGAGGTTCCACGCCCGAGCGGGCGAAGAGGGCCACGCCGCGCCCGAACGACCAGCGCCGCCGCGCTCACGCGGCGCTTGCCCACAAGTCCCCCACACGCCTGACGGGAGCGCGCACGGCGCGACGAGCCCCAGGCGGACCGAAGCAAACACACCGGCTGCGTTCACCTTGAAATCCTTCAGGAGGCGTGAGCGCGTGCGAGGTCTGTTCAAGTGGGCTGGCTGTGCGGCGATGCTGGTGGCGTGTGGCGGTCCGGAGACGGACGAGGCGCTGGAGGCCGGCGACGACCCGGGCACGCGGCTGGCGAGCGTGACGCTCCCCGAGGGCCAGTCCATCTCGTTCCACGAGGTGCCCGACTACGGCATCGTCACCGTGGTGAAGGGCCCGCGCGGCACGCCCATGCCGGACGCGGCGGCGTTCGACGGGATGCCCATCACGGAGGTCTACCGCAAGCTGTCCGGCGGGCAGGAGCCGCCCGCGAAGCTGGTGGAGGCCGCCAGCCGCGCGCCGTCCATGCTGCACCTGACGCCCACCCGCGAGGCCCTGGCGCCCGAGGGGCCGGCCCGCAGCTCCGCCGACGTGGGGCCCGGCGGCGTCAGCCAGCAGGCCCTGCCGGACACCGCGTGGTGGTCAGCCAACTTCTGCCAGGGGCTCAACCAGGAGTACGACGCCATCTGGTGCCCGACGAACGTGTACAGCTGGGCGCACTCCGGCTGGGGCCCGGTGCAGAAGTACTACCAGGCCTGCGCCACCACGGGTGAGGCCACGGGCACGCTGTGGCTGGAGCGCTGGGGCAGCGGCGCGTGGCAGCGCCTGCAGACGGCCAGCCTGCCCAGGTGGTGGTGGACGTGCACGTGGGCGGTGGGCGCGGCGCAGTACCGCTCCGGCATCGACGCCACCGCGAACGCGCTCTTCGTGGAGCGCTACCGCTATGCCATCCCCAACATCGTCGCCAACCTGTCGGACTTCCCGAGCGACCGCAGCTACACGGGCTTCTCCGACAACCTCCAGGGCCTCACCCACGACGCCCACTACTGGTACCAGACGCGCAACGCGACGAACTTCTGGAAGGACGAGTCCACCGAGGGACTCATCGCCTGGTGGCCGATGGCGGGGCTGAACAACAACCCCGGCGGCACCTACCGCATGCCCTCGCCCTGGTACAACGCGGGCTTCCGGCACTACGGCGACCTGGTGCACGTCAACGGCTACCTCTACATCGCCATGGACGGCCCGGGGCGCAGCGGCGCGGTGGGCGTGTTCAACACGAGCATGCAGTACATCGGCTATGCGTCCCTGCCGCAGTGGGAGGGCGGCGTGGCCTTCATCGCGCACAACCCGCGTGACGGCCTGTTCTACGCGGTGACGAACCACCCGGGCTACACGGTGCTGCGCGGCTATCAAATCACGCTGTCCGGCACGACGGTGTCCATCACGCACAAGCGCACGCTGTCCTTCTCGAGCAACATCCCGCAGGGCACCTGGATTCAAGGCGGCAAGATTTCCGCGCGCGGCAACCTCTACGTGAGCGTGGGCGGCGGAGGCCAGACGTCCGGCATCTACATGGTGGACGTCGTCAACGGGTACGTGCAGGGGTACTACTACGTCCCCTATGGCTCCACCGACGAGTTCGAGGGCCTGGACCTCTGGGATTTGGACGCGGACCCGCGCATGGGCGCGCGCGGCCAGATTCACATGCAGAAGATCAACATCGACCTGCCCGGCTTCGACGACGACTACTGGCTGGGCCACTACCGCGTGGATGACCCGAGCCGGCTGTAGGCGCTCAGGGGCCAATCACATCAGCGCCAACACACTCCTGCCGTGGCGCTGGAACAAAGCCTGACATATGGGCCTGGAAGACAATCCAGATTCCGGGCGCCGTCTGTCGATGACATGATTGCGGGCACACCTCGCCGTCCCATCGGAGCCTGCAATGACTCTCCCCGGTCGAGCGCTGTTCCTCGCATGTGCCGCCATCGCCTCGCTGCTCACGGGCTGTTCCGGGCCCGACGAGGCCTCCGTCGGCGCTGACCCCGTCTCCGAGGCGACGTCGTCCGAGTCCGCCCTGGCCTCCTGCACCAGCACCACCCAGACGGCGTGCCGGATGGAGGCCGGGTGCTCGTGGAACGCCGGCTGCTGCGGCGGCCTGTGCCTGCCCACCAGCCAGACCTGCCCCATCACCTGCCCGCCGCCCGAGTCCTGAGCGACGCGCGCACCGCCCCAAAAAACAACCGCGCGGTCAGCCGTCACCTCGGGAGGACTCCCGGGAGTGACAGCCACCGCGCGGTGAAGGACTCGGAACGCCCCCCCTTCCCGCTCAGGAACCCGCTGAGGCTCCCGGAGCGTCCCGAATCACAGGGCCCGACGGGCGAAGGCCACCCCGTCACGTCGAGCCCCGGGCACCTTCCAGCGTGCCCGGGTCCTGCAACGACAGTCGCGAGCTAGTTCACGCCGACGGCGGTCCAGCTCTCCTTCACCTTCGCCACCTCGGCCGAGTCCGCGCCGTACAGGTCCGTGGCCGCCTTGATGGTGGCCGTGCGCGCCTGGGCGAACGTGGTGCTGGGCGTCATGTAGTGGGCCAGGGCGCGGTAGTAGATCTTCAGGCCCTTCTCCATCCCGATGCCGTCCTTCACCTCGATCTTGGACGTGCGGTTGGTGCCACCGTTGGCCAGCAGGTAGAACGCGTTGTTCGCGATGCCGCTGGAGCCGTGGACCTCCGTCTGCTTCGGGTAGTCCTTGTAGTTGTCGATGGAGTAGTTGTCCTTCTTCGGGTCGTCCATGTACCGCAGGCCGTCCGTGTCATCGCCGTTGGTCGGCGTCCACGCCGTCTCGCCGATGGTCCAGTTGAACTTCACGGCCGGGTTCTGCGTGGACGCGTACCACTCCACGCCCGCGCCCATGATGTCGCTGAAGGCCTCGTTCAGGCCGCCCGACTCGCCGCGGTAGATGAGGCCGGCGGTGCGCTCCGTCAGGCCGTGGGCGATTTCGTGGCCCGCGATGTCCAGCGCGGTGAGCGGACCGGAGTCCACGCCGTCGCCGTCGCCGTAGCTCATCTTCTCGCCGTCCCAGTACGCGTTGACGAAGTTCTCGCTGACGTGGACGTAGGAGACGAGCTTCTCACCCTTGCCGTCGATGGAGTCGCGGCCGAGGATGTTCTTCAGGAAGTCGTACGTCATCGCCGCGCCGTAGTGCGCGTCGACGGCGGCGCGGTTGCGCTCCGGGTCCGTGGCCTCGCCCCAGACGTTGTTGTCGTCCTTGATCTGCGTCTGGCCGCTGGCCTCTTCCTGGTTGCGCGCGTCGTACGTGGCCACGCCCTTGCCGCGCGTGCCGTCCTCGAGCGTGTACGTGCCGTCCGCCTGCTTCTTCGTCTCCAGGGCCACCTTGCCGCTGTAGATGGACGTGTCGTCCGCGGCGCCAGGGGTCGTGGGGGTGGTCGGGTCCGTGGGCGGCTGCTGCGTCGCCTTGGGGGTGATGGACAGGCCCCACTTGACCAGCTTGCCCTTGTCTCCCGCGGCGTGGTCGCTGACCTTCAGCGTCCACTCACCCTTGGCGGACTCGCCCGCGAAGGCGCTCAGGTCGAAGTCCTGCTTGATGTTGTCCGCGCTGCCGCCCGTGCGGTTGTGCACGTCGAACGTCTTGCCCGAGGGGCTGGTCAGCGTGACCTTCAGGTCCCCCTTGTACGAGTGGGTGATGTCCAGGGACAGCTTGAGCTTGTCCACCGTGACGTCGTCGGCGACCGTCACCTTGGAGGTGACCGAGCCCTTGTCCTTGATCTGCGCGTTGGGCGTCGTGGAGACCTTCACGTCCGCGGGGGCCGCGGCAGCGCCCTTCGTCCCGGCGGCGCCCTTGGTGGCGGCCGCGTCACCCGTGCCGTGCGTGGCGCAGGGGCAGTTCTTGAAGCCGTCGATGGTGTTGAACTTCTCGTAGACCTTCCCGCTGTTCGCGTCGATGAAGTAGTTCATCTTGCGCGGGTTCTCGGTGGCCGTGGTGTCGGCGACCTCCACGCGGTACGCGGAGCGGTACTCGCCCGACGGGTCCTTGTAGATGATGCGCTCGGAGTGCGGCTGGCGGTCCGGCGTGCCGTTGAACTCCTTGAGCGCGATGTCCAGCACCTGCGCGTTGGACAGCGCGGGCTTCTGCGTGCCCAGGCCCGAGGGAATCTTGGTCTGGTCACCCGTGACGCTGTCGACCTTGCCGTCCTTGGCCAGGTGCGCGACGACCTGCTCGCCGTAGACCTTCACGCCCTCGTGCTGCCGGTCCAGGCGCACGTGCGTCATGCCCAGCTCGTCCCGCTCCACGTTCTTGGGGACGAAGGAGGGGTACTGGATGCCGCCGCGCAGGCCCTGCGAGGGGAGCTTGGTGCCCACGTCCAGGTGCTGCAGCGCGGTCTGGATGGCGCTCTGCGCCTCCTTGCTGTCCAGCGCCAGGCGGCCGACGGGGGGCGGCAGCGGCTTGAGCGTGCTCTCCGCGCGGGCCAGGTCGGACGTCTTCGCGGCCGGGCCGAACCCGTCCTTGATGACGTTCGCGGCCGTCGGGGTCTTCGCGGCGCTCTTGGGCCGAGCCTCGGAGGAGATGGTGGGGAGGACCGTCGGCTTCGAACCTTCAGTGCGGCGAATGCTCATGGGGGTCTCAGGACTCCATACGAGGTGGCTGAAGAGTTATCGCGAGAATGTATCAAGAAGTTGCGCTCATCGCGAAACGAAGGCCCGCACGCACCGGGAGCCGCCGGTGCGCACGAGCCTTCTTGCTTTTCGAGAAGCCGCCTCGGGCGCGCTTCAGCTCACATGAAGTTGAAGGGCGTGGAGACGGAGAGTGTGTGGATGAGCTGGTCCGTCTCGGCGGTGGGGCGGCGGGTGAAGACGTTGAGGTAGCCGACCTCCACGGCGGAGTGGTCGCCCAGCTTCCAGCCGACGCCCACGAAGGCGCGGTTCATGTCGAAGCCCCGGCGGGGGCCGCTGTCCACGGAGTTGAGGTGGACGAAGGCCTCGTCCCAGACGATGAGCGACAGCCGCCCCTCGGCGGCCACGGGCAGCGCGCCGCGCAGCATCACGCGGGCGCGATGGGACACCTCCGTGGTGCCCGGCAGGAACCGCTGCTCCAGGCGCGCCCGCACCACCGTCCGCACCTCGCCCAGCCTCGGAGTGAACAGGAGTTGCTGGTACAGGCGGCTCTCGTTCTGGCGGAGGGCGGGGTCTCCATCCCAGACCCAGACGGGAATCCAGCCGTAGCCCAGCCACAGGGAGAGGTCCTGGGTGACACGGGTGCCGCCGGCGGCGCGGAGGATGGCGCGGGCGTCGTCCTCGCCGAAGCGGGGCTGGGCCTCCAGGTAATAGAGGAACGGCTCGGCGATGGGGCCCTGCGCGCTGACGGTGTACCAGAACTGCGCCTCGGAGCTGATGGGTCGGGCGAGGGCGGCCGGGGAAGCGACGACGCAGAGCAGGAGGACGAGGAGGCGGGGGAGGTGCGAACGCATGGTGTGTGCCTAGAGCATGAACAGCACCCGCTCAATCCGTCCGTGCCAGCGAACGTGGCCCGGACAACGAAGGGCGGACGCGGGGGGTGTCAGGCCTCTCAAAGAGGCCCGGGCCCGGGCGAAAGCAACTCCGTGCGTGTGAGGGGCGGACGCGCGGGGCGCATGGCTTGACCCGAGGGCGCGGAGGCGTGCGACGCTTCGGGTTGCTCGCGTCGTCCCCCCACGCGCGTCTGGCCCGTCCCCCTCCTGGAGTCCCCCTCATGGCCACGAGTGCTTTCTCAGCCCTCATGAATGTCTCGCAGCTGCTGTTGGAGAAGGGCTTCGAGCCCGGCAACGTCACGTCCGCGCTCGGCCAGGTGGGCGCGGCGTTGGATGTGGACCGGGTCTACATCTTCGAGAACAGCACCGCGCCCGACGGGAAGCTGTTGTGCAGCCAGCGCTACGAGTGGACCGCGGCGAGCGCCTCCGCGCAGCAGGACAACCCCGAGCTGCAGAACGTGCCCTATGACGCGGTGATGCCGTCGTGGGTGGAGCCCCTGTCCTCGGGGCGGGTGCTCAAGGGCGCGCCGCGCGACTTCCCCTCGCCCGCGAGGGAGCTGTTGGAGAGCCAGGACATCCGCTCGCTGCTCGTCTGTCCCATCGTGCTGGGCGGCGAGTGGTGGGGCTTCGTGGGCTTCGATGACTGTCGCACCGAGCGCACCTGGCCGGGCGAGGAGAGCCACGTGCTCCAGGCCCTGTCCAACGCGCTGGCGGGCTCGCTGCGCCACGCGCGCCTGCGCAACACGCTCCACAGCGTGCAGACGCAGTTGCGCTCCATCATCGAGCGCTGCGCCTCCACCGCGTCCTGAGACGCCGTCAGTCCGTCCGGGCGAGGCCGAGCCCGTCGAAGACCGCCTGCAGCACGAGCAGCACCCCGGCGATGAGCCACGGATAGGGGCCCCTCCGGGCCCCGTCCGGCAGTGAGCCCCGGTACAGCCAGATGCCCGCGAGGATGACGGCGGCCTCGACGGTGAAGTCCAACACGCGGTCGTCATAGAGACGCAGGCCCACGCGAGGGCCTCCGGGCCACAGCCACAGGTGGCTGGTGAGCCAGTCCGTGAGCAGATGGGAGAGCACCAGCGAGGCCAGGACGAGGCCCGCGGTGACACCTCGCCAGCGCCACCCCAGCAGGCCCACGAGCACGGACCACCCGCTCGCCGACAGGAGCGTGTGACTCCAGGCGGTGTGGGTGTTGTCGAGGCCAGCGACGTCGACGAGCACATCCACGACATCGAGGAACACGGCGGCCCCGCATAACGCGGCGAGCGGAGCCCCCGAGGGGACGCGACGCGCGGCGAGCGCGAGCCCCACGTGGCCCAGGTACATCAGCGTCCTCGCCGCGCGAGGAAGTCGAGCAGCACCACCACGCCGATGGGGACGCCGAAGCCGACCAGCAGGAGCCACGAGGCCATGGCCAGAAGCCTACCGCGCCAGGCGAACCCGAACAGCTCCACGCTGGCGCGCCACCGCACCACGTCCAACGGCGACGGGACGGAGCCGCTCGCCAGTGACTTCACGCGCGGGGTCTGGAACTCCCACTGGGGCAGCGCACGGACGTGGAGACGTACACGGTCGAGCTTCCCTCGAGCGCGCGGCCTTGGCGTCAGGTGACGGGCCCGGCGGGGCTGTTCGCCGCCGGGTCCTCGTCACGGACTACCACTGGGCGGGGTCGGCGTCGGCGAAGGTGGTGCCGACGCCAATCTCGTCGAACCAGATGCTGCGGTTGGGCTGGCTGCCCTGCATGTAGCCGTCGTCGTACCAGCCATTGGCATACAGGCCGACGCGGAACTGGAAGTAGCGGTCGTCGGCGATGGTGGTGTTGAGGTTGTACTGCTCGAGCACCTTCACGCCGTCGAACCACAGCTTGTAGAAGCCCGTCCCGTCGCTCGCCCACTTCGCCTGGATGACAATCTTGTGCCACACCCCGGCCGACACCGTGGCCAGGTTGCCGAAGGTCACCGTCTTCTGGTTGCAGATGGTGCCCTGCTTCACCCGCGTGAAGAGCTGGTTGCCGGAAATCCACACCATGCTGGACGGCATGTAGTCGTCGCAGCCGGTGTCGGAGAAGTCCGCGATGAACTGCGCGATGTTGTAGGACTGCGGCTGGAACTGCCAGTCCTGCTGCAGCCGGAAGGCGAAGCCGTAGAAGCCGGTGTCGCCGCGGCGGTACACGTTGGTGCGCATCACCTCCGAGTGGTAGCGCCCGCCGTACGACGCGTCGTGAATCTGCGTCATCTTGAGCGCCGTGCCTCCTTCGTAGGTGACGTTCGTCACCTCGTTCACCGAGCCCTGGTGCTCCCGGTTCACCGAGCTCCACCCGGCCAGCGTCCCCGTGTTGCGGAACAGCGGCGCGGCGTGGGCGACCAGCGCGAACGACACCAGCGAGGCTCCTGCGATGACTCCCAGCGTTCTCGTCTTCATGGCTCTCGGAAGGGTGAGGGGTTGGGCCTGTGCGGCCTCCCCGACCTCATATCCAGAATAAACTGAATAAACAGACTTGACTGTCCGAGGCGTCGACTATCGAGCGAAGGGTGGTTCCGGGGGACGGAGGGGCGGTGGGGCACTAAGGTGGGGTGCGATGAGTGACTCGGGCGGACAGGCGTCGGCGAAGCTGGTCATCGAGGTGAAGGACCTGCACAAGACCTTCGGGGACAACGCCGCGCTGAGGGGCGTGAACCTGGAGGTGCCCGAGGGCACGACGTGCGTGCTGATGGGGGTGTCGGGCTCCGGCAAGTCGGTGCTGATGAAGCACATCATGGGGCTGATGAAGCCGGACCGGGGCTTCGTGAAGGTGTACGGGGACGAGGTCGCGAAGATGGACGAGGCGACGCTGAACCAGATGCGTCGCCAGCAGGGGGTCCTCTTCCAGGCGAATGCCCTGTTCGACTCGCTGAACGTCTACGACAACGTGGCGTTCCCGTTGCGGGAGCGCACGAAGATGTCGGAGGAGGAGATCCGGCAGACGGTGGACAAGACGTTGGCGATGGTGGGGCTGTCGCATGCCACCACGCGGTTCCCGGGGGAGCTGTCGGGCGGCATGCAGAAGCGCGTGGGCTTCGCGCGCGCGGCCATCCTGCAGCCGAAGATCCTGCTCTACGACGACCCCACCGCCGGTCTGGACCCGCTCACGACGGCGTCGGTGAATGAGATCATCTTCACGGGCAAGCAGCAGCTGGGCGCCACGTCATTGGTGATTACGCCGGACGTGGCGTCGGCGTTCGGCATGGCGGACCACCTGGCGCTGATGCACGAGGGGAGAATTGTCGAGCACGGGCCGCCGGACTCCTTCCGTGAGTCCCAGCACCCCGCGGTGCAGGCATTCCTCAAGAACTACCTGCGGCGACGCGCACAGCGGGGGCGGACGACGTAGGGCCCCGTCAGGACAGGACGGGCCCGAGCTCTCACGGCGTGCAGTAGCGGACCGCGTCCAGGAACTGCCCGTCGTCCGTGGTCGCCGTGTACATCGTCGCCATGCGACGGGGTGCCACCTTCTCCATCAGCACCCACATCGCGTGCTCATTCAGGGGCATCAGCGCCAATCCTGGTGTCCGCTCCACCGGTGCGTCGCCCGGGTCTTGCGTCCACAGCCGCCCCCAATAGAGCGGCGTGTTGTTCTCCCCCGGCTCAAAGAATCTCGACAGCCAGGACAGCCGCAGCACACCGTCGTCGACGAAGGCTCCGAACCAGGGAATATAGCCGGGGGTGTCCTTCAGCCAGGTCACCGGCTGGCCGCCCTCGAACAGGTGGCCCGCCACGCGAATCCAGCGGAGGGACTCCGGCGCCTCACGGCTGCGCCACACCAACACCGGCGAGGCGAGCGGAGCCCCCGCCAACTCACCCAGGTCGACCAACTGCGGGACTGGCTGCTCCGACGTCGTGAAGGATCTCTCCTCGCCCACCTGCTCCAGCGCCGCGTCGAGTCGGCGTACCCGGACGGTGCCCTGACCCGACCCCGACTCCTCCGTCAGCGCCACGAGGAGCTCACCATTGCGCAACCACAGCGCACTCGCCGGAGCGGGCGTCCATCCGGACGGGCTCTCGAAGAGTGCCTTGGGCGCCACGAGCACCTGCCCCTTCGAATCCACCATGGTGCCCATCACCTGGATGGGAGGAGTCAGGGGCCCTCCCGTCGTCCAGAGCACCACCAATCGGTCATGCTCGGTCGACGCGGCCACCACCGTGGGCCCGTCATCCGTGGGCCGGTCGAGCAGCCGATACTCCAGCACCTCACCGTCCGGCCCTCGCTTGGGTGCCCCATTCGCCTCGAGCGGGACGAGGTAGGCATTGAGCGGGGGCACCAGGAAGTTCTCGGTGGAGTAGTACAGCGCGGGCCCTTCCGAGGTCCGCACCAGCTTCGAGGAGCGCACGTACTGTCGAGCCGTCCCCGTGCGCACCCAGGCCATCGGCACGCTCGACGTCTCCTGGACCTCCAGGTCGTCGTCCAGCCGGAGGACGCGCGCCTCTTCAGCCCCATCGAATACCGGCACCAACACCCCCGCCTCCGTCCGGAGGCTGGAGATCTTCCCTCTCTCGTACCCTCCACGAAGGGCCGTGACGCGTGACTCCTTCGGCGGGTCCGTCACCCCATCACAGTCATTGTCCAACCCATCACACCGCGTCTCCGAGCTCTCGTAGTCCGCGCCATAGGAGAGCGCCGTGCACTCCGGCTCATACGCCCCATCCACCAGCGCGCGCCTGGCTCCCGCGCAGACACCGTGTTGCTTCTCGCAGGCCAGCGGGTCCGTGCCTGCATCACCGGGCCCGGCGTCTCCCGAACCTCCGTCGCCACGCGTGCCACCGCTGTCCTCCACCACCGTGCCCGCGTCCCCCTTCCCACCCGAAGATTCGCACCCCGCCATCGCCAGACACGACAGGACCACGCCAGACCACCAGAGCCGTGCATTCATTCACCGAAGCCTCGCACGGCATCGTGTGAACAAGCCAATCATCGTTGCGGCACGACGCCCTCTGCAAAGCACCCGTACAGCCCAGCCCACACGCATGGAGGAATCGCAACCAGACGGGTCGAGTTCCATCGACTTGTACCGCCAGCAGCCTGGCGCTATCTCGGTGTGCCATGAATGCACATGACGCCCCCATGAATGCGGCAGGAATCCTCGCCCTGCTGCTCGGGACGGCTTGCGGCTCCGCCACCGTGGGCGGCGTCGGTAGTGGCCCAGCCACCGCGAAATGGGTGGGCCCGTCCGTTCCCTCCCCGGAAGGGGGAATGGTACAGACGGTCATCTACTACGGCCCGTGGCAATGCAACGCCACGTACATGGCTCAGTGCGAAAGCCGCTGCGCCAGGGAGGGGCATGCGCTGTTGGGTTGCATCTGGCTTGCCGACATCAAAGGAGACTGGACGGGTCGCCTCCTCGGTCTTCCCGCCAAGGCAGGCACTCGCTACGCCGTGAAGCACTGTTGCTGCAGCTATCCCGAAGTGAGCAGCGCGGAGGAGCTGCGCAGGTTCTGGGACAATGCGCGCAGGACGTTCCGGCGCGGTTGGGCGGAGGAGTTCGGGGCATGGCCTCAGTCAGGCGGAAGGAACTGGCCGGGCCACCACATCCACGACCTGCTGCATGGGGGCGCTCCCGTCGCGAGGTCCAACGTCCTGCCTGTTCCGGAGGACGTGCACAAACTCCTCAATGACGCGTACCCTGCCTGCTACTCCTGAGACCCGCGGTGGCTCTCCATCGGCCCCGAGAAACCCTACGTGGACTGACGATGACGCTGGATGAACTCCTCGCCGAAATCTCTCGAGCCCATCACCCACACCCACCAGCCACCCGCGCGGCGATTGCCGACTTCGAAGCACGCGTCGGATGGAAGCTCGACGACGAGCTGCGCGCCTTCTATCTGCACAGCAATGGCGCCGAGCTCTTCGAGCCCTTGCCCGAGGCGCGCTACAGCATCCTGTCCCTTGCGGAAATCCGCCGTGCACGCATCGCGATTCGCGGAAGGGACGAGGAGTCGGCCGGCCCTCCCGACTGGTGGACACTCGTCGATGTCCAAGATGGCGACTACGCCCTCGTGGACGTCGCTTCCGCTCCGTCGCCCTATCCGCTCCTGGATGGCTGGCACGAGGGCTATCCACAGCGCTGTCGGCGCATTGCCTCCTCGTTCCGTGAGTTCCTGGAACGCGCACTCACGGGAGGAGACCGCATCTACTGGCTCAACGAGTAGGGCCCGTCAGGACAGGACGGGCCCGCGTCTCACGACTTCACTGCGTGCAGTAGCGAACCGCGTCCAGGAACAGCCCCTCGTCCGTGGACACCATGTACATCGCCGCCATGCGCCGGGGCGCCACCTTCTCCATCAACACCCACTGCGCCTCCGCCGTCAGCCGCATCGGCTCCAGCGCCGGCGTCCGCTCCACCGCCGCCACTCCCGGCTCCTGCGCCCACAACCGACCCCAGAATCTCGACGCGCCGCCCTCGCCCTGGTCATACACCTTCGACAACCAGGACAGCTGAACCACTCCGTCACCACCGTGCGCGCCGTACCACGGCACGAACCCCTCGGGCTCCTCCGTCCACGTCGCGGGCATCCCGCCCTCGAACAGGCTGCTCGTCACCTGAATCCGGGCACGGAAGTCCGGCGCCTCCCGCGCCCGCATCACCAACACCGGCGACACCAGCGGCTCTCCCGCCGCCTCGCCCCGGTCCACCAACAACGGCATCGGTGACTCGGAGGCCGTGAACACCCGCTCCTCCCCCACCTGCTCCAACGCCTCATCGAGCCGGCGCACCCTCACCACCTCCTGCGTCACCCCCGACTGCGACTCCCCCATCGCCACCAATACCTCCCCATTGCGCAGCCACAGCACACTCGCCGGATACGGCGTCCCTCCCGACGTGCTCTCGAACAGCACCTTCGGCGCCACCAGCACCTGCCCCCGCGCATCCGTCACCTTCCCCATCACCTGCAGCGGCGGCGCCTGCTCCGAACCGGCTCGCCACAACACCACCACCCGCTCCCCCGTCGGCGACGCCGCCACGAACGACTCCGAGCTGTCGAACTCCCGGTCCAACACCGGGTACTCCACCAGCGCGCCCCCATCGTCCGTCCTCGGCGCACCCTCCCCATCCAGCGGAACCAGCAACGCCCGCAGCGGCGGTGAAACCCCGTCCGTCGTCGCGTAGTACAGCGCGGGCCCCTCCTCCGTACGCACCAGCCTCGCGCTGCGCGGCATCCCCGCCGCCCCACCCGTGCGCGTCCACGGATACGGCACCCCCGAGCTCCCCTGGAGCACCAGGTTCGAATCCAATCGCAGGATGCGCGCCTCGCTCGCCGAATCCAGCACCGCCACCCACACCCCCGTCTCCGTCCGGAGGCTCGACACCAGCCCACCGTGCACAGAGCCGCTCAGCGCCGCCACCCGAGACGTGCTCGACGGGTCCGTCACCCCATCACAGTCATTGTCCAACCCATCACACCGCGTCTCCGTGCCCTCGTAGTCCTCGCCATAGGAGAGCGCCGTGCACACCGACTCATACACACCATCCACCTTCGCGCGCTTCGCCCCCGCGCAGACCCCGTGCGTCTTCTCACACGGCGGCCCCGCCTCCACCACGCCCCCATCCGCGCCCGCGTCCACCGGTCCCGCGTCCGGCGTGCCCGAGTCCGGCGCCCCCGCATCGGGCCTTCCCGCATCCGGCCCCTCGGAGACACCCGCGTCGTCGTCCACCACCGGCCCCGGCCCACCCTTGTCCCCAGACGAACCACAGGCCGTCATCACACACATCAGCAACAACCCCATCCCCACCTGAATACACTTGGCTTGCATGTGACCCAGGTTGCACGCGACCCACCTCGAAAGCCACGACAACCCGAGTCTCGCGAAACATTGCATTCTCGGAATGCAACGCCACGACAATCCAACCACTGTCACGGAAACACCGTGCACCCCGACTGCAGACATGAACTCCGGCTGATACAAACGCGAACGCCCGCGAGGGCACGGGGCTCTCGCGGGCGTCCGAAGTGTTGACTCCTCAGCGATTGAGGCCGATGCGCGGACCCGAGCCCGGCGGCACGCAGGTGTAGGTGACCTCCTGGCCCGCCGTCTTCGCGTAGTTGCGCAGCGCCGCGTCGGACACGCTCGCCGTGGTGCCGTCATCCGGGATGAAGCCGTTGCCCGACGGACTGAAGAGGAAGCCCTTCACCCGCCCGCCCAACGCCACCTTCGCGACGAGGTCGCACTCCGTCACGCCCGTCCCCAGAATCTTCGAGGCGAACGGCGTGCGCGCGCGCTGCAACAGCAGGTCGATGCGCGGCCCCACCGCCGAGGCGTTGGTGCTCGTCAAGGTCACCTGCTGCCCGACGATGGGCGCCAGGTCCGTGTCGAACGCGAGCAACAGCTGCTCCACGTCCCGCCGCGTGGCGTCCGGGTTGTTCAGCGGGAAGCCCACGCCGATGCTCGGGATGAACACGATGGCCGACAGGAAGCGCGCCATGGTGTCCACCGCGCCGTCGTGCACGAAGCCAAACCCACGCACCTGGTCCCCCTGCCAGCCGCTGTCCGGCGCCAGGAAGAAGGGCGTCGTCGGGTTACCGAACATGCCGACCTTCTGATACATGTTGCGCAGGTGCGGAATCTTCACGATCTGCGGGATGTTCTCGAAGCTCGCCATGCCATCCGTGCCGTAGAAGCCCTGCGCCGGGCTCAGCCGGTGACACCCCTCACACGTGAAGCCCAGCCCCTCTCCGAACGGGAGGCCATCCGAGCGGCGTGAGCCCGCGTAGAAGTCCAGCCCCCGCTGCTGCGCCGCGGTGAGCGAGTTGTCCAGGTTGCGCACCGGGTTGGGCGGCAGCTGCACCTGCAGCTGGAAGTCGGTGAAGCGTTGCATCTCCGCCTGCGTGGGCGCGGTGGAGCGGCCCAGGAGCCCCTCGAACGCGACGATGAAGTTCATGAACGACAGATTGGGGTCCGTGCCCGACGTGCCGAAGAAGCCCGTGGAGCGGTCACCGCGCCAGTGCATCGGGCCCGACACCACCATGCCGCGCAACGTCTGCGTCGTCATGGGACCCTTCATCGGGTGGAAGTCCTCCACGTTGCCCGAGCCGTTGATGTGCGGCTTGAGCAGCTCCGCCGCGCCCAACAGGCGCCCTGGAATCGGGTTCTGCGTCACGTCGTCATCCGGGTTGCCCAAATCCCACGCCAGGTCGTCCATGTCGCCGAAGATGTGGCAGCTGGCGCACGAGGCCTCGCCGTTCGCGGAGAACGTCGCCGCGTCGTAGAGGATGGGGCGGCCCTGCACCACGGAGGCGGGCTCCGGGTTGGGCAGCACCTGCTTGCCCAGCTCCGCGCGCGTGGCCAGGTCGATGACCTTCACCGCGTTGTCGAAGCGGGTCAGCACGTAGAGGCGATTGCGCGCCTCGTCCAGGATGAGGCCGCTGGGGCCACCGCCGCTGACGGGGATGTAGGCCGCGCTGTTGAGCCGGGGGTTGAAGCTGTCCGCCTCCAGGGCCTGCGTGTCGAACACGCCCACCTTGCTGGAGCTGTACGCGGCCACGTACAGCGTGCGCCCGTCCGAGCTCACCGCCATGTCCACCGGCGTGGCCAGGCTGTGGTTCTTCGCCGTCCGGTCGAAGGCCGGGTCCGTGGCCAGCTTCGAGTAGTCCAGGTGTTTGTTGAGGTGCCGGGGCAGCACGCTGCCGCCGAGGATGGCGGTGATGCGCGTCTCCGCCAGGTGGCCCTGCACCGTGGTGCCGCCGTAGTTGCCGGGGCCCTCGAAGCGCACGTGGTTGAAGGCCTCCGTGTTGGACACGTACACCGTGCCCGTCACCGGGTTGGTCACCATGTTGAACAGCGTGGTGCCCACCTGCGAGTACGCCGCCTTCTGCCCCAGCGAGTTCGCGTCCACCGCGAAGACGTCCTGGTCCGGCAGCCGGAAGCGCACCGCGTTGTTCCAGTTGCGCCCCAGCTCGTCCTGCCACTTGCCGGCCTGGTTGTTGTACTTCACGATGAGCGCCACCTCGGGCGCGCGGATGCCCTCGTGGTTGGTGGCGGGGCCGGGGCTGCCGCCCGGATAGATGGAGCCGTTCACCAGACAGGGCAGGTAGGGATTGAAGCCCTCACAGACGGTCTCCTCCAGGATGGACGTCGTCTGGTTGCCCGACTTGAAGACGGCCGCGTACACCGTCTGCTTGTCCGGGCTCACCGTCAGCGCGCGCGGGGTGTCACCGAAGAAGTTGAGGATGCGCACGGGCGTGCCGCCCAGCGAGGTGCCCAGGTTGGCCGGGTCGAACACCCAGACGTCCGCGCGGCCCACGCCCGGCGTGGTCAGCTTCGGGTCTCCGGCGCCCGGCACCGCCGCGATGGACGCGTGCGTGCGGTGCTGCCCGCGGTGCGCCGTGGTGATGAAGGCCCGGCCCCCCGTGCCCGCGAAGACGATGTCGCGCGGCTCGTCCCCCACCAGCAGCGTGCGCACCACGCGCGGCGTGCCCGTGAGCGACACCACGCTCACGCTGTCCGACAGGTGGTTGACCACCCAGACCTCATTGTCATTGCGCGCGGCGACGGCGATGGGCTCCAGGCCCACCTGCACGCGCGACTGGAGCGTCAGGCCATTGGCGCCCACGGTGAAGATGGACAGGCTGTTGTCCGGCGTGTTCACCGCGAACAGCCGCGTGCGGTCCGGCGACAACGCCAGCGGGCGCACCTGGCCACTCTCGAAGGCGATGAACGACGGCGGCGCCGCCCGCGCGGGGGTGAAGCCCGGCGACATGACGGCGAGCAGCGCCGCCGCCGCCAGCAAGGACTTCTGGATGCCTCTGAGTCTCGTGGGAGTCATGGGGATGCCAGACCTCGGGGGATGACAGGGGGACGACCACGGCGAGAGCCCATCCCACGCCGCGAACCGCGGGGCCCCACGCACACGCCGACCCGACGCGGCGGGGACCTCCGCCGACGGAAAAAGGGCTGACGGAATGTGAGCGGGGTGGAAAAGCGTGGAGCCCTTGAACGGCTACGCTCGGACTGGTCTACAGACAGACATGATGCAATGCGTTACCAAGAGGACACACTGATGCGGGATTGAGCATCCTCACCTCCGACATGGCAGGATTCCGAGGAAGCCAAGGTATCGCTTAGCGGCCCTGGACCGCTTGCCCCATTGCGCCAATTCCCTTGGCCGAAGGCGACAACATGAGCTCTCCGGCGACCATGTTGACGAGCTGGGCCCTCGCGCTCCATCGCACGCTGGAGCTGCGTGGCCTGGACTCCCACGGGTTGTTCGTGAAGGCCGGGTTGAATCCGGGGCTGCTCGGTGACGCCAACGCGCGCTATCCGCAGGAGGGGCTGACGCGGCTGTGGCGGCTGGCGGTGGAGAGCTCGGGGGACCCGGCCATCGGGCTGGAGATGGCGCGGCAGGTGAGCCCGACGACGTTCCACGCGGTGGGCTACCGGCTCAACGCGTCCAGCACGCTGCGCGAGGCGTTCGAGCGGCTGGTGCACGCGGTGGCGCTGGTGTCGGACGCGCTGCGGCCGGCCTTCACGCGGGATGGGGACTGCTATCAGGTGATCCTCTTCGACGGCGGCGACGGGCCGCACCTGTGCGAGGAGGAGACGGACGCGGTGGCGTACCTGCTGGTGCGCTTCTGCCGGGTCGTCTACACGCGGGAGCTGTCGCCGCGCGAGGTGCTGCTGCGCCGGCAGGCGCCCTCGGACCTGCGGCCGTACGAGAAGCTGTTCCGGTGCAAGGTGACGTTCGGGGCCAACGCGGACGTGCTGGTGTACGAGCGGGCGCCGTTCGAGGTGACGCTTCCGGGGGCGAACCCGGAGCTGGCGCGCATCAACGACGAGCTCATCACCCGGCACCTGGCGAGGCACGCGGGGCAGGACCTGGTGACGCGGGTGCGCGCGATGCTGCTGGAGCTGATGCCCCAGGGCGAGCCGTCCCAGGAGAAGGTGGCGGAGCGGCTGCACATGAGCTCGCGCAGCCTGCAGCGCAAGCTGGTGGAATCGGGCTCGGGCTTTCGCGAGCTGCTCGCGGAGACGCGCCGCACGCTGGCCCTGTCCTATCTCTCCGAGCCCGGGCGCTCGGTGAGCGAAATCGCGTACCTGCTCGGCTTCTCCGACGTGAGCACGTTCACCCGCGCCTTCCGTCGGTGGACGGGACAGCCGCCCAGCCGCTTCGGCGCGCGCTCGGGGACGTGAGCCAGTTTGCGTGATGCGTGCCAATGGTGCCCCGGCCCCGGCGCCACCTCCGGGCATGGACTGCACTGCAGCCCCCCAATACAGTCCCCGCCATGACAAGGTGGACTGGAGGGTTCCTCCTCTCGCTCTCGGGCGTAGCCCTCGCTGGGTGCGCGACTGGAGCCCACACGGGAGCCGCCTCTGCGAGTCCTCGCGACCTGTACGCCCAGGCAACGTGCATGGACTCCGAGACGTGCTGCATCCAGCGCCGGGGCCCGGAAGCTTGTGGATTCACGGCCTCGGAAGCCGCCGCCCTCATGGCCGCCGCCGCGGAAGCAGCCGGTACTGTCACCAGCTCCGGAACCAAGGTGAACGACTACGTCGAGGACTCGCGCCTGCCCGAGTGGAAGAACCGGTGTATCCGGCTGTATGGGGACTGTGAGAATCAAAACTGGGCAGACCAGAAGGGGAGCTGCTTTGCATGCTTCGAGCGTTGCACTGGGGACCACGAATGGCCCTTCGACCTCTGTCGCCCCAAGAAGGGGCGATGACCATGGAAACACAGCTCGACTGGACCCCTTTTCGCGCGCTTGCACGGCGCGTTCTTCGCGACGGCGAAATGCTTCCGCTCACCGAGGAGGTACGCGACCTGCTGCGACGCACGGCGCATGAAGTCGCACTCGCCGAAGCCGAGGTGGAGACCCAGGAAGGCGCGCTAGCGGTCCTGCGCGAATGCTCACGGCGCATTACCGAAGGGTCCAACCGGCTGGGCGATGCGCTCCATCGGATGTACCGCCACCAGGAGACAGGCGACTACGACAGCGCCCGCCAGGAAATGCGAGACGTGCTCGCCGTCGAAGTCGTGCCGCTCTACCGAGAAATAGCGCAAGGCCAACTCGACGACATGTGAATGCCCGCCGTGCCGCGCCCCGGTGCGAGTGCGGTGCAGTTGCTCGACCCACCGAACCCTCCGACCCTTGCCGCTTCGAAAAGCACCACCCAAGAAGCACATGCCGAACGAGACAAGGCTCGGTGCCCCCTGAGCCAATCAAGTGACTGGGTGTTCAGGGAAGAGAACCGCGAGCCCGCATCAGGTCCGCGCCATCACCGGGAAGCGGTCCGGTCCCTCGGGCAAGTACAGCCCTCGCACGAACAGGTCCGCGTCGTCGTCCTCGCCGAGCACGCGCGCGTCCGGCCACCAGCGCTCCGGCGTGAAGCCGAACCGGACCTGCTTCACGGGCTCGGCCACCAGTCGGCCCAGGTATGGACGCAGGTCGAACACCTCGGCCGCGAAGACGTCGTCGAGGTGGAGCACGCCGTCCTCCACGCTCGCGAAGACCCACGCGTCCTCGCGCAGTTGGCGCAGCGGCCTCGCGAAGTTCGCCGCCGCGTACCAGCTCGCGATGCGCGCGTGGCGCCGCGCGCCGAAGCGCTCCGTCAGCGGCGTGCCCTCCCTCGCGAGCGTCCTCAATCCCTGACGGACCGTGGGGTCCGCCAGCTCCAGCGTCGGCGCGGGCTCGGCCGACGGTGTCACCTGGAGGTCCACGCCGAACAGGCTTTGTGCTCGTGGCGCGAAGCCGAAGCGTGGATAGAAATCGAGCACCGTCTTGTTCGCGAACAGAATCACCGGCGCGTCGCCGCAGGCCTCCAGCGCCGCCTCCATCGCCACGCGCGCGAGGCCGTGCCCCCGGCGCTCGGGGACACAGCCCACCGCGCCCAGTTGATAGCCGGTGACGTCGCGGCCCTCCACGCGCAGGCACATGCGCATCACCGACGCGTTCGCCACCACGCGCCCGTCCTCGAGGATGCTGAACGCGCGGTAGTCGTCGGTCCACTCGCCCCACTCGCACCAGCGCCTGAAGTCCACGGTGCGGAAGACCCGGGGCACGTAGTCGCAGAAGGCGGTCTGCAGCGAGGGAGCATGCTGGTCGATGACCACGACTCGGGAGGTCGACATGGCGGGCACCACAGCACGAATGTCCCTGTGTCCGAAACCGCCCGTTCACGCGCATCGCGTCCGCGCCGGACGCGGGTGTCTCCCGCCTGAACGCGGCTTGCGGGCGGCTCGCGTGCAGTAGGCGACACGCGGACCCGGAGCGCGACCGGGGCGCGATTTCAACCGCGCGGATTCGCTGACAGGAGCGTGCGTGGCGCGAGCGGTGCACAAGGGCCGCCCGCGTCACCCCTGTTTCCCCCACCTCACGCAAGGAGCCTGGCATGTGCACCGACTTCCTCGTCGTCGCCTCGGATAAGAGCGTGGTCAATGGACGCAGCATGGAGTTCGGCGTCGACCTCGACTCCAAGCTGCTCGTCAGGGCCGCGGGCTCGAGGTTCGCCTCGCCCTCGCCCTCGGGACTCACCAACGGCCTGTCCTGGACGTCCAGGTATGGCTACGTGGGCCTCACCGGAAAGGGCGACGTGCCCTTCATCGTCGATGGCCTGAACACGGAGGGGCTCTCCACCGGGTGCCTGTGGCTGCCGGACTCGCGCTACCCGAAGGTCACCGACAACTCGAAGGCGCTGTCGCTGGCGTTCTTCGCCGGCTGGGTGCTGGGGAACTTCTCCACCGTCGCGGAGGTGCGCGGGGCGCTCGAGAAGGGCGAGGCCCAGGTCTGGGAGTCGGACTGGCTGGCGCAGTACCTGCCGCTGCACTTCCCCATCCATGACGCCCAGGGCAACAGCCTGGTGGTGGAGTTCCTCGACGGCGTGATGCACCTGCACGACAACCCCGTCGCCGTGCTCACCAACGCGCCGCCCTTCCCGTTCCAGCTGAAGAACCTGCGCGAGTACGTGGGCCTGTCCCCGTGGGACGCGAAGAAGGTGGAGCTGGGCAGCCAGAGCTTCGCGCAGCCCGGCCACGGCAGCGGCCTGCGCGGGCTGCCCGGAGACCCGATGCCTCCGTCCCGCTTCGTGCGCACCACGTACCTCAAGAACTTCGCGCGCCCCGTCGCCAACGCCGCCGAGGCCACCACGCTCGCCTTCCACCTGCTCAACACGGTGGACATCCCGCGAGGCACCGTGCGCGCCCTCAACGAGAACACCCAGAAGGAAGAGGACGACTACACCCAGTGGACCGTGGTGAAGGACCTCACCCACAACGTCCTCAACGTGCGGCTCTACCAGGACCCGCTCGTCTACTCGGTGAACTTGAGGTCGCTCGACTTCCAGGCCGCCAACGGGAAGACCTTCGCCGTGCCCTCGAGCCCCACGTCCATCGACATCACGGACAAGCTGACGCGCTGACGTCGCGTCCCGTGTGACGAAATCGGGCCCCGCTTCCCGCGCGTGGAAGCGGGGCCCGGGGTGTGGCGCGTCAGTGGATGCGCAGCGCGAGCTTGCCCAGGTGGTGCTTGCCCACGGCCTCGTGCGCGTCGCGGGCCTCGTCCAGGCGGAAGACCTGGGAGACCTCGACGTGGAAGGGGCCGGACTCGATGAGGCTGTTGAGCCGCGCGAGCACCTGGGAGTTGGCCTCGCCGTTGTAGCTGGAGACCTTGACGCCGTCGTTGCCCTTGGGCTCGGGCTCGACGCCGTTGGGGTAGGCGATGTGGCCTCCGGACTTCACGCAGGAGAGCGCCTGGTTCGTCTTGTCGCCGCCCGCGAGCACCAGCGCCGCGTCGATGCCGTCCGGCGCGAACTCGCGCGCGGCCTTCACGACGTCATCCGCGCGGCCGTCCACGACCTTGTCCGCGCCGAGCTTCTTCAAGAGCTCCACGCCGTCGGAGCCGGAGGCCACCGCGAGCACGCGCGCGCCGAGCCGCTTCGCCAGCTGCACCGCGAGGTGTCCCACGCCGCCGCTCGCGCCGTAGACGAGCAGCGTGGTGCCCTTGCCGACCTTCAGCGTGTCCTCCACGCCTTGCAGGGCGGTGATGCCATCCGCCGCCAGGACGCCCGCCTGCTCCGCGCTCAATCCCTTGGGGATGGGCGCGGTGTCGCTGGCCTTCACCGCGGTGTATTCGGCGTAGAAGCCGCCCTTGTCGTTGAGGAAGCCGAAGGCGTAGACCTTGTCGCCGACCTTCAGGTTCTTCACGCCGTCCCCCACGGCGGCGACGGTGCCGCAGCCATCCGTGCCGAGGACGTGGGGGAAGGACGTCTTGCCCGGCTTGTAGCCCTCCATCTCGCCCGCACGCTCGGAGGGGTCCCACTGGCCGATGCCCGCGGTCTCGACCTGGATGAGCACTTCACCGGGACCGACCTGGGGAACGGGGATGGTGCGCGTGTCGAGCACCTCGGGACCGCCGAAACGGTCGATGGCGGCGGCCTTCATCTGGGAGGGGATGGAGGGGTTCATGGGCGTCTCCAGGGATGGGGTTTCTTTCGCAGGCTGGGCACGGCCTTGTGGGAATGCAGAGCGAGCGACGAAGCGACGGGCCAGGGCATGTCCACACGGCCGCCGACCGGGCGCGAGAGGGGGCGGGCTGACGTACAGTGGCCGGACACGCTGTCGTGAGCCTGGGAGGCGAGGATGTCGCCGCGAACGAAGCTGCGCGCGTTGTTGCTGGGGGGAGTCCTGTGGGTGCCGTCCATGGCGGGGAGCGCGAGCGCGCCGGCGGTGACGCTGGAGGGCGTGGAGCTGCGCGTGTTCGACCGGGCGAAGGGGGCCCTCGTCGCGGTGGACGAGGCCTCCGACCCGTATGGGATGAACGTGGACGCGGTGCTGCTGGTGAAGGTGAAGGGCACGTACGAGGGCGACAAGCCGCTGCGGCTGAAGCTCACGGCGAGCGCGCCGAAGGAGGAGTCGGAGGCCGGTTCGCGCCGCGCGTGGAAGACGGCGCAGACGCGCGAGCTTCACGTGCTCGCGGAGGGCGGCGTCACGGTGGTGCCGTTCCTGCTGACGTATCAGTGCGCGTCCACCGTGAAGGTGGTGGCCACGCTGACGGGCCCCGGGGTGCAGGGGACTCGCACGCTGGACACCGCGTTCCCCTGCGCGGAGTGAGCGGGCGGACGCCCCGGGAGGTGGGTTTTCGAGTCACAGACGAGACAACCTGACGGAGCGTGGCGTGTCAGACCGGGCCGGTAGCTTTCACGCATGCCGGACATCCGACTGCCCGCCGAAGCGAAGTTCAGCAGTGAGCTGGAAGCCCTCGCCGCGCACGACGACAAACCCCGCCCTCCCGGGTGGGCCCTGTCGCCTCGCGCCGTGGAGGCCTACATCCTCGGGAGCCCCAAGCCCGTGGGTGGCGTCACGATTACACCCAAGTACGTGGGCGACCGGGGCCTCATCCAGGTCTGCATCGCCACGCTCGCGTCCGACCGCGCGCTGATGCTCGTCGGCGAGCCCGGCACCGCGAAGAGCTGGCTCTCCGAACACCTCTCCGCCGCCATCAGCGGCACCTCCGCCCTCATCGTCCAGGGCACCGCCGGCACCAGCGAGGACCACCTCAAGTACTCGTGGAACTACGCCCTGCTGCTCGCGCAGGGCCCCACCCCCGAGGCCCTGGTCCCCTCCCCCGTCCTGCGCGCCATGCGCACCGGCAAGTTCGCCCGCTTCGAGGAGGTGACGCGCACCTCGCCGGAGATTCAGGACGCCCTCATCTCCCTCCTCTCCGAGAAGCAGGTCTCCATCCCGGAGCTCGGCGAGGTCGTCAGCGCCCAGCGCGGCTTCAACCTCATCGCCACCGCCAACACCCGCGACCGCGGCGTCAACGAGATGAGCGCCGCCCTCAAGCGCCGCTTCAACTTCGTCACCGTCCCCATCGTCGACGACCTGGAGCAGGAGATTCAAATCGTCACGAAGCGCGAGGCCGAGCTGCGCAATGACTATCAGGTCGGCGTGCCGCCCACCGAGGAGCTGTCACGCCTGCTGCTCACGCTCTTCCAGGAGCTGCGCGAGGGCGTGACGAAGGACGGCAAGACGAAGGTCCGCACCCCGGGCGCCGTGCTCTCCACCGCGGAGGCCATCAGCGTCCTCTTCAACAGCTCCATCCTCGCGCAGCAGTTCGGCGGCGGGAAGGTCACCGCGCAGGAACTGGCCGCCTCGCTCGTGGGCGCGGTGGTGAAGGAGCAGGCCGACGACGTGAAGGCCCTGCGCGAGTACATGGAGACCGTGGCCAAGGGCCGCCCCGGCGCGTGGAAGGAGCTGTACTCCGCCAGCAAGAAGCTCCTGAGGGGCTGATGGACCTGGACCTGCTCCTGGGCGCCCACCTGTTCCCCGTGCGCCACCACTCGCCGCGCACCACCGCCGTGCTCACGCGCTGGCTCGACCACGTGAAGCCCCAGGTCGTCCTCATCGAGGGCCCTTGCGATGCCTCGGAGCTGGTGGACGTGCTGTGCGACGCGGAGACGAAGCCGCCCATCGCCCTGCTCGGCTACCGCACCGACGACACCCCGGGCTCCGCGCTGTGGCCCTTCGCGGACTACTCGCCCGAATACGCCGCCCTGCGCTGGGCGAAGGCCCACGGCGCTCGCGCCCGCTTCATCGACATCCCCGTCGGCGTCAGCCTGGGCGTGGACCGTCACGTGGAAGCCGTGTCTCTCGACGGTGAGCCCTCGGAGGACGCGGAGTCCACGTGCGCGCGCATGGAGGAACCGCTCACCGAGCGCTTCGCCCGCGAGCGCGGCTATCGCTCGTTCGAGGAGCTGTGGGAGGCGATGTTCGAGGCTCCTGACTGGACGCCCGACGGCTTCCGCCCCGTGCTGCTCGCGTGGGCGGACGTGCTCAACGCGGGGTCCCGGCCGGACTACCACCGCTGGCGTGATGCCTTCATGGCGCGCCAGGTGTTGGAGGTCATCGCGAGCGGCGTGCCTCCGGAGCGCATCGCCGTGGTGGCGGGCGCGGCCCATGTGGCGGCCTTCCTGGCCCGGGACGTGGACCCGACGCTGGAGGCGAAGCTCCCGACCGCCGTGCCCTGCGCGGTGACGGTGATTCCCTACAGCTTCCCGCGCCTGTCCGAGCAGCTCGGCTACGGCGCCGGCAACCGCGCGCCGCACTTCTACCAGAAGGCCCACGAGGCCCAGTGCGACTTCCGCCGCGCCACGCTGGAGGTGCTCATCGACTTCGCGGGACACCTGCGCATGCGCGGCTTCACCGCGTCGCTGTCCGACGTGCTGGAGGCCTACCGGCTCGCGGTGACGCTCGCGGACCTGCGCGAGAAGAGCGCGCCCGGCCTGGACGAGCTGCGCGAGGCCACCGTGGCCACGCTGTGCCGGGGAGACGCGACCCACGTCGACGACTTCCTGTGGAAGAGCGTCGTCGGACATCAGGTGGGCCGGGTGGCCAGCCGCATCGGCCGCAACTCGCTGCAGGCGGAGTTCTGGCGCGAGGTCGAGTCACGCCGACTGCCGAGCACCGACAGCGCGGAGACCTTCACCCTGCGGCTGAACAACCCCGTGGAGGTCGGCTCCTCCATCTTCCTTCATCGCCTGCGCGTGGTGGGCATCCCCTACGCGGGCCTCGCCGCCACGGGTCAGCAGAAGGCCACGGCGCAGGAGGCGGGGGGACAGGCCGCGCTGACGCGCGTGCGCGAGTCCTGGCAGGCACAGTGGACGCCGTCCACCGATGTGGCGCTGGTGGAGAAGATCGTCCTCGGCGACTCGCTCGAGGCGGTGACGACGCGCGTCCTCCAGGACCAGCTGGCCCTCGCGAAGTCCACGGGCGCGGCGGCGGCGGTGCTGCTGGAGTCCGTCATCACCGGCTGCCCGCAGACGATGGCCTCCGCCCTGCGTGCCTGTGACGGCCACGCGACCACGGACGCGGACCTGCCCTCGCTCGCCTCGGCCTCGCGGGCGCTGTCGGGGCTCGTGGCCTATGGCACCTCGCGGACCCATTCGGCGCTGGGCGACGAGGCCGTGGCGGCGCTGTGCCAGAAGACCTTCGCTCGCGCGCTCTTGCGCGTGTCCGATGCGTGCGCCTGCACCCAGGACACCGTGCCCTCGGTGATGGGGGCGCTGAGGACGCTGCACGAGGTGGCGCTCGCGCAGCCCCTGGCGGACAAGGCCGGCTGGCTCACCGAAGCGCGCGGGTTGATGTCGAGCACCGTCGTGCATCCGGCCACGTCGGGGCTGGCCACCGGCCTGTTGTACCTGGCCGAGGAGCTGAGTGAGTCGGAGGTCGCTCGCGAGGTGGGGCTGCGCTTGTCGCTGGCGGTGGAGCCCGAGGCGGGCGCGTCGTGGCTGGAGGGCTTCCTGCGCGTCAACGCGCTGGTGCTGGTGAAGAACCGCGAGGTGGTGCGGGCGCTGGATGCGTTCCTGTCGAGCGTGGACCCCGAGCGCTTCCGTCAGACCCTCCCGGTATTGAGGAGGGCACTGGGCGTGCTCGGTCCCACCGAGCGCCGCTACCTCCTGGAGAACGTCGTCGCGGTGCGGCAGCTCGGAGACAAGGGCCGGGCCGCGAAGACGATTCTCGCGGAGAAGGACACCGAGAAGCTCAAGGACATGAGCGCCGAGCTGGGCAAGGCGCTCGCCGACCTGGATGACCTGCTATGAGCATGGACCCCAAGGAGCTGGCACCAGAGGACCGCGAGGCGCTCCTGCGCTGGCGGCTCGCGCTGGGCCCCGCCGCGGAGAAGACGGGCAGCTGTCCGTCGCTGCACGCGCTGGGCGCCGGCGCGAGCGCGGTGGGCGTGGGTGAGACGGAGCTGGAGGCGCTCGATGACGCGCTGTCCTTCGTCTACGGCGAGAAGAGCGCGGGAGCGTCCGGCTCGCGGCCGTACATCCCCGAGTGGCTGGGCGCGCTGCGCGGCTTCTTCCGCGACGACGTGATTGCCCTCGTCCAGAAGGACGCCATCGAGAAGAAGGGCCTCACGCAGCTCCTGTTCGAGCCGGAGACGCTGCCCTTCCTCGAGAAGAACGTGGAGCTGGTGACGACGCTGGTGAGCGCGCGCGGCCTCATCCCCGAGGACGCCAAGGCGCTCGCGCGGCAGATCGTCCGCGAGGTGGTGGACCAACTGCGCGAGAAGCTGGAGTCCACCGTGCGCACGGCGGTGTTCGGCGCGCTGAGGCGCGACAGGACGAGCCCGCTGCCGATTGCGCGCAACATCGACTGGAAGCGCACGATTCGCCAGAACCTGAAGGGCTGGGACGCGGAGCACCGGCGGCTCGTCCCCGAGCGCTTCTACTTCTGGCCCAACCAGCGCCGTCACCACGAGTGGGACGTGACGCTGGTGGTGGACCAGTCCGGCTCCATGGCGGAGAGCGTGGTGTACAGCTCGGTGATGGCGGCCATCTTCGCGTCGCTGGAGGTGCTGCGCACGCGGCTCATCCTGTTCGACACCGAGGTGGTCGACATGACGCCCGTGCTGTCGGACCCGGTGGAGGTGCTCTTCAGCGCGCAGCTCGGCGGAGGCACGGACATCAACCGGGCGGTGGCATATGCGCAGACGCATTACGTGGAGCGCCCGGAGAAGACGCTCTTCATCCTGATTACCGACTTGTGCGAGGGCGGCGACGCCCAGGAGCTGGTGGCGCGGCTGCGGCAGCTGGTGGACTCGCGGGCGAAGGTGCTGTGCCTGCTGGCGCTGTCGGACGGGGGCAGGCCCTCGTACGACCCGGTGATGGCGGAGAAGCTCACCGCGATGGGCATCCCGTGCTTCGGGTGCACGCCTCGCAGGCTCGTGGACGTGGTGGAGCGGGTGATGCGGAACCAGGACCTGACGTCCCTGCTCGACGCCGACAAGGAGACTCGCCATGGTTGAGGTGCGAAGGCTGGCCCCGGGCATGGGGGCCCTGACGGACATCATCCGCGACCGCGACGAGCTGTCGAAGGGCGCGCGCATCTTCGACGACAAGCAGCTCACGCACCTGTCGCGCTTCGAGAACCGGCTGTTCGCGGACGCGTCGGGCTCCGGGGCCTCGCCGTACAAGGTGTCCCTGGTGTTCGGCGACGGGCACGAGGTGAAGGGGAAGTGCTCGTGCATGGCGGCGCGCTCGCGGCCGTTCTGCAAGCACGCGGCGGCGCTGCTGGTGGCGTGGTCTCGCGCGCCCGACGCCTTCGTCACCACCGACACGGCGCCCACGGGCGCGGGCGGCCCCGCGAAGAAGAGCGTGAAGAAGGGCAAGACGCAGACGGCCGAGCTGATGAGGTCCGGCGTGGCGCAGGTGTCCACGCTGGTGCGCGAGCTGGGACTGTCCGGGGTGGCCGCGTTGTCCGAGGACCGGGCCGCGCAGGTGCGCGCGCTGGGCGAGGCGCTGCGCGCGAACGGGCTGCGCAGGCTCGCGGCGCGCGCGGTGGAGGTGGCGGGGCTCTTGGAGCAGGCGGCGGCGCGCACCGGGGCGTTCGAGCCTCCCGTCTTCACGGACTTGATGGCGGACATGCTGCTCACCGCGCGCAAGGTGGAGAAGCACCTGGGCGGCGAGGCGCTGGAGGACCGCTACGTCGAGGAGCTCATCGGCAAGACGTGGACGAAGAAGGACCGCGCGCCCGTCGAGGGGCTGCGGTTGCTGGAGTACGCGTTCACCACGCGCTCCACGCCCGACAACTTCGTCATCCGCGAGAGCCGCTTCATCGACCTGGGCACGGGTGCGCACTACGCGGAGAAGCAGATCCTCCCCGCGTTCCTGCGCAGCGTGGAGCCCAAGCGCAGTCACGCGGGCACGGTGCTGGAGGGCGCGAAGGGCGGCCGGTATCCCGGCTTCGCGCCCGTGCGGCTGGACCTGGAGGGCGCGGAGAAGACGCGGGACCTGGGCGGCGCGGCGCTGCGGCGGCTCATCGAGGTGGCGCTGCCGGACGTGGGCGCGGCGCTGGCGGCCTTCCAGGAGCACCGCAAGGACGTGTTCGCGCCGGAGCTGTTCCCGGTGGCGCTGCGGGTGCAGACGCTGCTGGCGAGCGGGCAGCGCTCGCAGCTCGTGGACTCCGGAGACCGGGGGCTGTTCCTCCCGGCGGACACGCGGCTCGACGAGCCCCTGTCCGCGGCCCTGGAGGGGGCCACGCTGAAGGTGGTGCTGGGCAACGTGGGGCTGGAGGCCGCGCTGCCCACGCTGTTCCCGCTCGCGGTCCTGGTGGAGACCTCCGAGGGCCTGGAGCTGCGCGGCCTGGGACAGCAGGAGTCACCCGAGGAGCCTCGGCGCGGACGGCGGAGCGCGCGGGTCGAGGCGCCAGTCGCGGTGCCACGCGGAGGTTGGGCGGAGGCGGCGCGCGCGGCGGGCGCGTCCCCGGCGGCCATCGCGTTGGCGGAGGTGCGCGACGAGCTGGCGGAGCGGTTCTCGAACGGGCTGCCCTCGGTGTCGCCTCGCGCGGTGGAGCCCCTGGTGGCGCGGCTGCGGGAGCTGGGGTTGGAGAAGCCCGGGGCGCTCCTGGAGGCGCTGGCGCGGCGTGCGGACCCCGCGGAGCGGCTGGAGGACTTCATCAAGGTGTACCAGGTGCTGGGCATCGCCCTGGTGCGGCTGGCGGGCGCGGTGCAGGTGGAGGCGGGCGCGCTGGAGCCGGTGCCCACGCACCCGAGCATCCGCATCCGCAAGCCCGAGACGCCGCTGCTTCCGGGCGAGGCCTTGAGGAGGCGCGCTCGCGGGGAGCTGACGCGCTACGAGGCCGCGGCGCACGCCGCGCACCACTACGCGGGCCTGGGCACGGACACGCTGCTGGAGTCGCTGTATCCCGCGTGGAGCGACGGCGCGGCGAGCACCTTCGTGGTGCGCGCGGTGACGGCCTGTCCCCGGGAGCGGGCGCTGGAGGTGGTGAAGCGCGCCCTGGCCGAGCATCACAGCCACCGGGTGCATCGCACGGCCGTCCAGGTGCTGGGGCAGTTGGGTGGACCCGAGGCGCGGGTGTGGTTGGAGGGCCTGTCGCGCAGGCGGCATGACAGCGGGCTCGGGCTCTATGTGCGCGAGGTGCTCGACGACGTGCAGGCGCGGGAGAAGGGGCCGGAGGCGGTGGCGCGCCTCGCACGCGAGCGGCAGGAGCGGCTGCGGCCCTTCGCGCAGCGCGCGCTGACGGAGTCGAACCGCGAGGGCCGACAAGCGGCGGTGGACCAACTGGAGGGCCTGGGACTGACGCAGGCGTGGCCGGTGCTGCGGCAGGTGTTCTACGGAGACGCGTCGCAGGACGTGCGACGTCGCGCGGCCATGGCGCTCGCGTGGCTGGGGGACACCGAGGTGCTGGACCGCTTCGTCCACGCCGTGGAGGAGCGCGACACGGACGACGAGGGGGCGAAGGCGGCCGTGTATGCCCTGGGGGTGCTCGGGGACGTGCGCGGGGCGGAGGCGCTGCTCTGCGCGTTCGTGGACGGCTGGAAGCCCAACGTGGTGTCCACCGCGCTGAAGACCTTCGGGCTGGCGATGCTCGAGCCGGCCGTGCGCCTGGCGGAGACGCGGCCGGAGGCGATGGAGCGACAGGCGCTGCGAAATCTGTTCGAGAAGTTCCCGAAGGCGGCGCTGTCCCAGGCGCTGCTCGCCCGGGTGGAGGTGGCGCGCTCGCACCCCGAGCGGCTCGCCCGCTTCGGCACGTACCTGAAGCTCGCCGGCGAGAACACGCACGGCGCGGGGAAGGTGGTGGCGACGGCCCTGCTCGACATCCCCGAGGCCGCGATGGACAAGGACCTGTCGCGCACGGCGAAGAAGCTGCTCGGGTTGAAGGGGTGAGGCAGGCCCGCTCGCCGCGAGCCAGTCGCGGCGAGCGGAGGCTCGTCTCAGCCCAGTCCCACGCGAGGCGACACGTGCGGGCGCTCCAGCGACTCCAGGAAGGAGCCGAGCGCCGCGTTGACGAGCGCGGGCTCCTCCACCGTGGACGAGTGCCCGCCTCGCGGCAGCCGCGCCAGCTTCGAGCCGGGGATGAGCTGGTGGAGCCGCTCGGCCTTCGCCGGGACGGTGGCCACGTCCTCCTCGCCCACCACGATGAGCGTGGGCACGCGGATGCTCGGCACCTCGTGCGACACCGCGTTGCGACGAATCACCCCGTTGACCGCGCGCCAGATGTCGCGGCGGTTCTCCAACAGGCGCGCCCGCCACAGCGCCCGCTCCTCGGCGCGGTTCGGGTCCGTCAGGAAGTTGCGACCGAACATGATGCGCATCACCGGGTCCACCACCGGGCGCAGGCCGGCCAGCCGGGCGATGAGGTTGAGCAGCGTGTAGCGCGGCACGTTGGCCAGCGGCTCCGGGTCCGCGGACGTCTCCATCAAGGTCAACGAGCGCAACAGCTCCGGCCGCCGCGCCGCGATGCGCATCCCGATGAAGCCGCCCATCGACAGGCCGACGAAGTGGCACGGCCCCACGTCCAACTGCTCCAACAGCCCCACCGCGTCCAGGTACAGCGTCTCCATGTCGATGGCGCTGACGTCCGGCACGGCGCTGCGGCCCTGCCCCCGGTGGTCATACGCGATGCACCGGTAGCGCCCTCGCAGCGCGTCCACCTGCGGGTCGAACAGCCGCGTGCTCCACAGGAGCCCATGGCTGAAGAGGATGGGCTCGCCCGAGCCACCCGTATCTTCGTAATGCAACTCGGTTCCATTCACGGACAGCATCGGCATCGCGGTTCCCTCCCCACCTGCGAGCAGGATAGGCCAGGGCGTGACGCGACATGGCAACAGTCTTGCCGCGTTGCGCCGGCTGTCGACTCGCGGACGCCCGGCGTGCGTGCGGGCGTCCCGGGGTTACCAGAGCCCCTGCGTCTGCAGCAGCGTGCCCAGCTGGCCGGGCGTGGCGGTGGTGGCGGTGAACAGGCGCTCGGCGGCCTCCGGGGACGGGTTCTCCCAGGACAAGAGGCCGGTGGCCTCGTCGCGGCGGCACAGCACCAGGCTCGAGCGCACCTGGTCCGCCGAGTCGAAGGACAAGAGGTCCATCAGGCCCGGGCTCTGGCTGGTGAAGAAGCTCTGCCGGCCCTTCAGGGGCTCCACGCTGGCCCGCACCAGCTGCGGGTGGAGCGAGTGGGCCACCTCGTCGGCGACCACCACCGCGCGCGCCCGGGCCAGGTAGTGCTGGAGCGCCAGGAGCCGCTTCTGGCCATGGCCCAGGTGCCGCGCCGACACGCGCGTCCCCGCGGGGCCCAGGAAGTCCAGCTCCAGCCCACCGAGCGTCAGCGACTCGTACTTGCCCTCGGGCGGGGCCTCCACGGGCACGAGCACCGCCTCCGCGGAGGTGAAGCCCAGCAGCCTGGCCGCGTCGCGCAGGAAGGGCACCGCGTCCGAGGGGACGACATAGCGCGGGGAGCCCCACTGGGCGGCCGCGAGCCGGCGCAGGCCATCCAGGAGCGCCTCGGACGCGAGCCCCATGCCGGTGGCCAGCACACCTTCCGCGCGCCGCGAGAGGCGCAGCTCGACCTGGTAGAGCTGCTCGAAGTACGCGAGCCCCTCGTCGAAGCGGCTCAGCCCCGCGAGCGCGGACACCTCGCGCGCCATGGCGAGCAGCGGCTCCACGGTGGCGGACCCCTCGCCGGTCTTCTCCACCCAGGCGATGCCTCCGGACATGAGCACCAGCCACAGGCGGCCGGCGACCTCCGGCGCCAGGCGCTCCTGCACGACGAGCGACGCGTCGTCCTCGCGCGAGACGGTGACCTGGAGTCCCTCGCGGCGGATGACCAGCGGCCAGGCCATGTCGCGCGGCGAGACGACGATGTCCATGAAGAGCCCGGCCGCCACGGGCCCGCTCTGGGGAGGCACCGGCTCGTTGCGGACCCGCACGGTGATGTGGCCGGTGTCCGCGGCGAGCGCGTACTCCAGGTCGAACGGCTCCGCCGCGAGCGTGGTGAAGTCCGAGCTGGCCACGGCGGCGACCAGGTCCAGCAGCAGCGTCTTCCCCGTGCCGTTGCGTCCCAGCAGCACGTTGAAGGACGGGCTGAACGACAGCCGCGTGCCGGGCTTCACGGCGCGGAAACGGTGGACCTGGAGCCACTGGAGCTTGAGCATCGCCCCCGAGCCTCCCCTCGCGGTGAGCCAGGGTCAACCCTGCCCGGGACGAAACGGGCACCCACGAGAGAAGTCAAACATCGTCCCTGGTGAAGACAAACCCAGCAGCCAGGCTGCAGGAGCAATCCACTGACAGCACCCGTGCGCCGGCCCATCCACCGCCGGAGCTCCCGACCCAGGAGGGCGGCCAAGCCCCGCCATCCCCGGGAGCCCGGCTTGTCATGACAGGGCGCGAAGGGCAGGCTCACGGCTCCGCCCCGCCATGCGCCCCGCCCGTCCCGTCCTGCTCGTCCTCGTCTTCCTCGCGCTGCTCGGCACCGCCGCGGGCATCACCCTCGCGCTGCGCTCACCGGGCTCGTCGGCCCCGGCTCCCGTGCCCCGGGCCGCGACGCCCACCGCCACCCCCACCCTGGCCCCCGCGGTCCAGGCGAGCGCGACGCCCACCGCGGTGAAGGACGCGCATCCCGCGCGCGGTGTCTACGCGGGCTCGGAGGCGTGCGGCGAGTGCCACGAGGACGAGCACGCCGCGTGGGGCAAGGACTGGCACGCGCGCGCGTTGTCCCCCGGGACGCGCGAGTTCGTGGTGGGCGACTACGCGAAGCGCACGCACTTCAAGGGCGACTCCAGCGAGGCGTGGATGCGCCGCGACGGCGAGCGCCACTTCATGCGCACCAAGGGCTCGGACGGACAGCTCGCCGAGTTCCCCGTGGAGTGGGTCATCGGCGGCAAGCGCATGCAGGACCCCGTCGCGGTGATGCCCGACGGACGCTGGCAGGTGCTGCCCGTCTACTACCACGTCACCGGCAAGGGCGAATGGGTGGACTACTCGGAGACCAAGCAGGGCGCGCTCACGCCCGAGCACCCGTTCTTCTGGACCAACTTCCGCCGCAGCGCGCAGCACGCGTGCCTGGACTGTCACGTCACCGGCCTCGACGCGCGCTATGACCGCGACCAGCACACGTGGACCACCGCCTTCACCGACGCGGGCGTCGCGTGCGAGAGCTGCCACGGCCCGGGCGCGCGCCACGCCGACACGCAGGAACCCAAGGACATCGTCCAGCCGTCCAAGCTGTCCCACGAGTTGGGCTTCGCCGTGTGCGCGCAGTGCCACGGCCCGCGCCGTCCGCTCTTCCCCATCCTCGACACCACGCACCGCTACCAGCCCGGCCAGCGCTACGAGGACTTCTACCAGCCCATCGTCGTCTTCCTCGGCAACGAGCGCTCCGGCGACTACTTCACCGACGGCCGCCCCAGCACCTCCAGCTTCGAGTACCAGGCCCTCATCCAGTCCGCGTGTCATCTCAAGGGCGGCGCCACCTGCCTCACCTGCCACACCGCGCCGCACGAGCCCAACGCCCCCAACGAGCTGAACCTCCCGGACAAGTCCCAGACGAAGGTCTCCGTCGGCTCGGCCACCTGTCAGCAGTGCCACGCGGACCTCTTCGCCCGGGCCGCCCAGCACGCGCGCCACACCTCGCGCGAGGCGCAGGACTGCCTGGCCTGTCACATGCCTCCCGTCGTCTCCGGCGTGCTCGACAAGTTCGCGGACCACGCGCTGGACGTCCCCGCGCCCCAGAACACCACGCGCCACAACATCCCCAACGCGTGCAACACCTGCCACACGAAGCAGACGCCGGAGGCCATGGCCCAGGCGATGACGAAGCTGTGGCCGGCCGCCGCGAAGCGACAGGAGCGCCGCCTCCGGCTCGCGGACGCCTTCGACGACAAGACCGCCCAGACGGGGCGCCCCGCGCTGGAGGCCACGCTCGCGGATGCGAACGAAGCCCCGTCCCTGCGCGGCGCGGCGGCGAAGGTGCTGGTGCGTCGCTACAAGCGCGAGGCCATCCCCGCCCTGCGCGCCGCGCTCAAGAGCACCCAGGACAGCCAGCTGCGCACGGACGTCATCGAGGCGCTGAGCCTGGTGAACGCACGCGAGGCCAGCGAGGACCTGGCCGCCCTGCTCCAGACGGAGTCTCTCTGGGTCCGTCAGGCGGCGGCGGTGACGCTCGCGAGCTTCGGTGACGCTCGCGGCCTGTCCGCCGTGGAGGCGCTGGCCTCCAAGCCGGAGACGTCCGGGCTGGTGCAGCCGCACCTGTTGCTCGCGCAGCTCGCGGTGCGCCGCAAGGACCTGACCACCGCGGTGCGCGAGTTCGAGAAGGCGTTGGACCTGCAGCCCTACAACCCCGACGCCCTCATCCGTCTGGCCGATGTCTATGTCGTGCAGGGACAGGTGGAGCGGGGCCGCGAGCGCCTGGAGGAGGCGCTGCGCTTCGACCCGCAGAGCCGCGCGGCGAAGCAACGTCTGTCCATGCTCCAACAAGGACGCTGAGGCGCGGGACCGCTCGCGGACGAAGCCTCCCGCCGCTCCATCCACTGTTGAGCAGGCACTCGCCGGTTCTGTCCGGCAGGAGGGGCCTCGCCCCACGGTACGTGGCCGGTATCGGGTGCCTCCCCTACCTCAGGGCACCCGATATGAACGCCCTGCTGCTCGTCCTCCTGCTTTCGCACCCTGGCTCCGAGCCGGGCGTGTTGCTCGCCCAGGCCCGGCCACGCCCCGCCGTGCGACAGCGGACGCAGCCGCGCCAGCGCGTGCCCCGGGTGCTGCCCGCCCAGGGCCCCGCGAAGCCGCCGTCCGCCCAGGGACAACAGACGCCGCCCCGGAATCCCGGCGCGCCCTCACAGGCGCCGAGCACGCCCGGGCCCGGCCCCTCGGGTGACGACTCACCCCAGCCTCCGCAGCCCGAGGTGTCGGACCCGCTCCTGACGCCGGTGCCGCCCGCGCCCATCCAGATGAAGTCCTGGGACGAGGCGCTGGAGCTGGTGCGGCAGCGCTCCACGGACTTGAGGACGGCGCTGGCCCAGGTGGAGTCCGCCGCGGGACAGGCGCGCATCGCGCTGGCGGGGCTCTTGCCCACCGTCACCGGCACCGTGGGCGTGCAGTACAACGTGCTGGACCCGGACGCGACGACGTTCATCGGCGGCGGCGCGGGGGGCGGCGTGGGCGGTGGCATCGGCGGCGGCGTCGGCGGAGGCACCGGCGACGGAGACGGCCTCCGGCCCACGCAGCCGCCCGTCGTGGGCTTCCTCTCCGCGTCCATGCCGTTGCTCGACTTCCAGGCCATCGGCGCGCGCCGCGTCGCCCGTGAGGCCCAGCGCGCCGCGACGCTGTCCCTGGCGGAGACCCGGCGTCAGCTCAGCGGAGCGCTGGCCCGCGCGCTGGTGCAGGTGGCCGCGCAGGAGCGGCTGGCCGAGGTCAACCGCGTCAACCTGCGCACCGCGCTGGAGCGGCTGGCCCTGGCGGAGCGGCGGTTGGAGCTGGGCGCCGGCACGCGGCTGGACGTGGTGCGCGTGCAGCAGGACGCCGAGGCGGCGCGGGCCCTGGTCGTCACCGGGGACGAGAACCTGAGGCAGGCAAGAGAGGGGCTCGGCCTGGCGCTGGGCATGCCCCAGGCGGTGGGGCTGGCCAAGGGCGTGAGCGTGGAGGACCTGCTGCGAGGCGCGAGGAAGGACTGTCGCCAGCTGGAGGCGGTGGACGGGCGCTCGGACCTGGCGGCGGCGCGCTCGCGGCACACCGTGGCCGAGCGACAGGTCAGCGCGGTGAAGGCGCAGTACGCGCCGTCGCTCTCGCTGACGAGCACGACGATTGCGCTCACGGTGGAGGACGACGTGGTGAACGTCCCCATCTGGAACATCGGCGCCAGCCTGCTGCTGCCCTTCTGGGACGGCGGCGCGCGCGAGGGGCGGCTGAGGCAGTCCCGCGCGGAGGCGGAGGTGGCGCGCCAGCAGGTGGTGGAGCTGGAGCGCTCCGTCACGGTGGAGGTGGCCAGGGCGCGGCGCGGCGTGGAGGTCACCCAGGCGTCGCGGGACATCTCGTCGCAGGAGCAGCGGCTGGCCGAGGAGAACGACCGGCTCACCCGGCGCAGCTTCGAGGTGGGCACCGGCACCAGCCTGGAGCTCATCCAGACGGCCGCGGCGCTGCGGCAGGCCGAGCTGGCCCTGGTGGTGCGCGAGTTCGAGTTGGAGCAGGCGCGCGTCGAGGCGTTCCTGGCGGAGGCGGCATGCGACTGGTGAGGACATGGGGCGCGGCGGGCGCGATGCTCCTGACGCTCTCGGGGTGCAAGGGCTCGGGCAAGGAAGACGGACCGCAGGCGGGACAGGCCGCCGCGGGCACGGTGATGCCCGTGCAGGTGCAGGCGCTCTCCCCCAACGAGGTGCAGGACGCCGCCGAGTACGTGGGCGCGCTCATCTCGCGCAGCAGCATCAGCGTGTATCCCCAGGTCGCCGGCTACGTGCAGGCGATACCGGTGCGGCCCGGCACCCGCGTGCAGAAGGGCGAGGTGCTGCTCGTCGTCGACCCGCGCCGCGAAGAGGCGGGGCTGCGCGCCACGAAGGCGCAGAAGGCCTCCGCGCTGGCCCAGCGCGAGTTCGCCCGGCGCACCCGCGAGCGCAGCGCGCAGCTGCTCAAGGAAGGACTGCAGAGCCGTCAGGACTACGAGCAGGCGGTGGCGCAGGCGCAGCAGGCGGAGGCGAGCGCGCGGGCGATTGAAGCGCAAATCCAGTCGCAGCAGGTGCAGCTGGGCTTCTACGAGGTGAGCGCGCCCTTCGCGGGCGTGGTCGGCGACATCCCGGTGAAGGTGGGCGACTACGTCACGCCCCAATCGCAGCTCACGTCACTGGACCAGAGCAAGGCGCTGGAGGTCTCCGTGCAGGTGCCGGTGGACCGGGCGCGCGTCGTCCGGGTGGGCAGGACGCCGGTGGAGGTGCTGGACGAGAAGGGGAACGTGCGGGTGTCCGCGCCCGTGTTCTTCGTGGCGCCCACGCCCAGCGCGACGACGCAGCTGGTGGAGGTGAAGGCCGCGTTCGACAACACCGTGGGGCTGCGCGCCGGGGAGCTGGTGCGCGCGCGGCTGGTGTACGAGGCGCGCGAGGCGCTCACCGTGCCCACGGTGGCGGTGACTCAAATCAGCAGCCAGTCCTTCGTGTACGTGGTGGCGTCCGCCGACGGCGGCACGGTGGCGAAGCGCACGCCGCTGGAGGTGGGCGACGTGACGGGCAACGACTACGAGGTGACGGGAGGATTGGACGGGGGCACTCAGGTGGTCGTGAGCGGCCTGCAGCTGTTGAGGGATGGCCAGCCCATCAAGCCCATGCCCGCGAAGCCCGAGGACCAGGGCGTCGGCGGCGCCTCCGACGCGGGGCAGTGAGGGCACGGCATGTTCACCGACTTCTTCATCCGAAGGCCCATCTTCGCCAGCGTGCTGTCCATCCTCATCACGCTCGTCGGGGCCATCACCATCCCCGGCCTGCCGATTGAGCAGTACCCGGACCTGTCGCTGCCCGAGGTCCAGGTGACGGCCAACTACATCGGCGCGTCCGCGGAGACGGTGGAGAGCGCCGTCACCACGGTGCTCGAGCGCCAGCTCAACGGCGTGCAGGGGATGCGCTACATCTCCTCCACCAGCAGCAACACCGGGCAGAGCAGCATCACCGTCACCTTCGAGCAGGACCGGGATTTGGACATCGCCGCGGTGGACGTGCAGAACCGCGTCTCCACCGCGTCGCCGCAATTGCCCGCGGCCGTCAACGCACTGGGAATCACCGTCAACAAGGCGCAGACGCAGCTGCTCATGGCCTTCGGCCTGTTCGACGCGCAGGACCGCTATGACACGGGCTTCCTGAGCAACTACGCGGACGTGTACATCCGCGACGCCATCCTGCGCGTGAAGGGCGTGGGCGACGTGCGCATCTTCGGCGAGCGGCGCTTGGCCATGCGCCTGTGGCTGGACCCCTCGGAGCTGGCGAGGCGCAAGCTGGGCGCCTCCGACGTCGTCGCGGCCCTGAGCGCGCAGAACGTGCAGGTGGGCGCCGGGCAGGTGGGCCAGGAGCCCGCGCCGCCGGGACAGAACTACCAGTTCACCCTGCGCGTGCAGGGGCAGCTCGCCACCGCGGAGCAGTTCGGCGCCATCGTCGTGCAGCGGGGCCAGGACGGCTCGCTGGTGCGCGTGCGGGACGTGGGCCGGGTGGAGCTGGGCGCGGAGAACTACGCGCAGCTCTTGCGCTTCAACGGCCGCGACGCCGTGGGCCTGGGCATCTTCCAGCTGCCGGGCTCCAACGCGCTGGAGGTGCGCGACGGCGTGGTCCAGGAGCTCCAGCGGCTCAAGCGCAACTTCCCGCCGGGCCTGGAGTACGCGACGGCGTTCGACACCACCGCGGCGGTGGAGGCGTCGATTGAAGAGGTGCTCGTCACGCTGGGCGAGGCGGTGCTCCTGGTCGTGCTGGTCATCTTCATCTTCCTGCACGGCTGGAGGAGCGTGCTGGTGGTGGCCACCACGCTGCCGGTGTCGCTCATCGGCACGTTCATGTTCGTCAGCGCCTTCGGCTTCTCGCTCAACACGCTCACCCTGTTCGGCCTGACGCTGGCGACGGGTCTCGTCGTGGACGACGCCATCGTCGTCATCGAGAACGTGGAGCGCACCATGGAGGAGGGCTTCAGCCCGCGCGAGGCCACCGAGCGGGGCATGCGCCAGGTGGCCGGCGCCGTGGTGGCCATCGCCCTGGTGCTCTCCGCGGTGTTCGTCCCGGTGTCGTTCTTCCCCGGCACCACCGGCGCCATCTACCGCCAGTTCGCACTCACCCTCGCCTTCTCCATCAGCCTCTCCGCGCTGGTGGCGCTCACGCTGTCGCCCGCGCTGTGCGCCCGGCTGCTGCGTCCGCACGAGGGCCAGAAGTGGCTGTTCTTCCGCAAGTTCGACCAGGGCCTGGACCGCTTCCGCGACGGCTACGGGCGGCTGCTCCACAAGCTCATCGGCCCGTGGAAGTGGCCGGTCATCATCGTCTTCGCCCTGTGCCTCTTGGGCACCGCGTGGGTGTACCGCGCCACGCCCTCGGGCTTCATCCCGGACGAGGACCAGGGCTACCTCATCATCGCGGTGCAGGGCCCGGAGGGCACCTCGCTGGACTACACGCGGCGGGTGCTGCTGCAGACGGAGGACATCATCCGCAAGCAGCCGGAGGTGACGGGCACCTTCACCGTGGGCGGCTTCTCGCTCCTGGGCACCGGCGCCAACTACGGCACCCTCTTCGTCAACCTGCGCCCGTGGGACGAGAGGAAGAAGCAGGAGGAGAGCGTGGCGGGGCTCGTGGAGCGGCTGCGCGGTCCGCTGCTCGGCATCGGCGGGGCGCGCGTGCTGCCCTTCCAGCCGCCCGCCATCCGCGGAGTGGGCAGCGTGGGCGGCTTCGAGTTCGTGCTCGAGGACCAGCAAGGTGGCCGCTCGCTGTCGGACCTGGCCAGCACCACGGAGAAGCTGGTGGGCAAGGCCAACCAGGCCTCCATCCTGCGCGGCGTGTTCTCGTCGTTCACCGCCAACACGCCGCTGCTCGACGTCCAGGTGGACCGCGAGAAGGCGCTGTCCCTGGGCGTGCCGCTGGACGCGTTGTTCGCCACGCTGCAGGTGTACCTGGGCAGCCAGTACGTCAACGACTTCACCTTCGCCAGCCGCGTGTACCGGGTGTACGTGCAGGCGGCCATGCCCTTCCGCAACGAGCCCAAGGACATCGGCGCGCTGTACGTCCGTTCGGCCACCGGGAACATGGTTCCGCTGGAGGCGCTGGTGCGCATCAAGCCCATCACCAGCGCGCAGAACATCCAGCACTACAACCTGTACCGCGCCGCGGAGATCAACGGGCAGGCGGCGCCGGGCGCCAGCAGCGGTCAGGCGCTGGAGGCCATGGAGGCCGCGGCGCGCGACGTGCTGCCGGAGGGCTACACCTTCGAGTGGACGGGGCTGTCGCTGGAGCAGAAGGAGGCAGGAGGGCGCGTGCTGCTCATCTTCGGGCTGGGCATCGTCTTCGTGTTCCTGGTGCTCTCCGCGCAGTACGAGAGCTTCGCGCTACCGTTCGTCATCCTGCTGGGCGTGCCGGTGGCCATGCTGGGGGCGCTCGCGTTCCAGAACGCGCGCGGCCTGCAGAACGACGTGTTCTGCCAGGTGGGGCTGGTCATGCTCGTGGGCCTGGCGAGCAAGAACGCCATCCTCATCGTCGAGTTCGCCGAGCAGCTGCGCCACGAGGGCCGCAGCGTGGTGGACTCCGCGATTGAGTCGGCGCGCACGCGCCTGCGGCCCATCCTGATGACGTCCTTCGCGTTCCTGATGGGCGTGGTGCCGCTGGTGCTCGCGTCGGGCGCGGGCGCGGCGGCGCGCAAGTCGCTGGGCACCACCGTGTTCGGCGGCATGTTGCTGTCCACGTTCGTCAACCTCATCTTCATCCCCGTGCTGTACGCGGTGGTGGAGTCCGCGCGCTCGCGGCTGCTCAAGCGGCACGAGCACGCACGACCTCCAGGCGGAGGCACACCGCCGCCCTCGGAGCCGCCCCGACCGCAGCCCGCCTGATGTCCATGGCGGGGCTGATACGACCCAATATCCCACGCCGGAGGGTTCGCTATCCTCCGTCGATTCATGGCCCGCTCCATGCCCCTCGACGTCCAGCGTCGTCGGCTGTATGCGCTCAAGCGCGCTCCCGCGCTGCGCCACACCAGCAACACCGTCCTCCTCCAACTGCTCGACCTGGCCTGGGACGTCGCCTGGGCGCAGGACACGGTGCTGTGCGAGGAGGGCCAGGAGGCCCACGGCTTCTTCCTGCTGTTGGAGGGAGAGCTGGAGGCCCGCCGCGACGGTGAGCTCCTGTTGACGCTCGGCCCCGGCACGCCGCTGGGGTTCGAGGCGTTGATGGGCGGCCACTACTCCGTCACCGCGCGCGCGGCCACCACCTGCAAGGGCCTGTTCTTCCCCAGGGACGCGGTGTGGGCGCTCGTCCACGCGCGCGCGGGCCTGAGACAGGACCTCAAGCGCTTGTTGGCGCACGCCGAGCCCCCCCGGCAGCCGGACCCGCTGCCCCACGTGGAGGTCGTCACCTTCTCCAGCGAGGTGACGGGCGCGCCGCTGTCGCGGCTCATCGAGCTGGTGGCCAAGGTCATCACCCACGACTTCAAGGACCGGGTGCTGCTGGTGCGCACCGCGGAGCCGGGCACGTGCGAGCCCGCGCCGGTGAAGGGCGCGGACGGCGTGCTGCGCGCCTGGGTTCCCGCCCCCCAGCGCGGCGCCCCGGGACGGCTGGGCCTGGAGCGCCTGCGCGAGTTCGCCCGGGAGGGCGACTTGCACTACGTGTTCCTCGACGGGTGCCAGCTGGCGGAGGGCGCGCTCCTGGTGGACAAGCACGTGGCCCTGGTGCCGCGCCACGAGCCCACGCGCGAGTTCCGCCTGGCGAAAGGCCGGGTGCTGCCCACCGTGCTCATCGACCCGGTGCGCCCGCCCCGGAGCGCCGCGCTGGAGGGGCGGCCCCAGGACAGGCCCGGCGCGGGCACGCACGTGTTGCAGCCGTGCCGGCTGAGGCTGGACGTGGGACGACTGGAGGGGCTGGAGGTGGACGACCGTCCGCTCGCGGCGCTGCGACTGGGCTGCGCGGAGCGGGACGCGCTGTCGCGCTGGGCCCGGGCCATCACCCACCGGCGCGTGGGGCTGGCGCTCAGCGGCGGCGGCGTGTGGGGCTTCTACCACGTGCATATCTTGCGCTGGCTGGTGGAGCACCGCGTGCCGGTGGACTTCATCAGCAGCTCGAGCATGGGCTCGTTGGTGGGAGCGTACTTCTGTGGCACGGCGCTGGATGGACACAATGGCCTGTCGGGGCTGCGACGCCTGGAGGAGCAGGCCATGCGCCGTCGGCTGTCGCTGGCGGCGATGGCGGCCGTCGTCACCACGTACTCGCTGGAGCACCTGGTGACCGGGGACCTGGGCGACGTGGGGCTGGAGGAGCTGTCCATCCACTTCCTGCCCGTGGCCACGGACCTGACGCGCGGCGAGTGCATGGCGCTGGAGCGGGGCCACGTGGCCCAGGCCGTGCGCGCGAGCGGGTCGGCGCCCGGGATGTGGGCGCCCACGGTGGTGCCTCCCGCACGCTACGTGGACGGGGCCTTCACCAGCATGGTGCCCGCGAACGTCCTGGTGAGCGCGGGAGCGGACCTCGTGTTCTCCAGCAACATCTTCCCCTTCGGCGTGCGCGAGCCGGCGTGGATGCCGCAATCCCGCGCGGGCCGCTTCCTGGCGAATCTCAATCCTGTCTCAAGGGCGCTGGACCTGGTCGCCAGCGGTGTGTTGCTGTTGCATCGCAGCGGCGACGCGGAGAGCTTGATGGCGGACGTGAGTTACGACATCCAGTCAGCGGACACTCCGCTGAGGACGGCGATGGAGTTCACCAAGGCGCGAGACATCCTGGAGCGCGCCGCCACGGACGAAGCCCTGGCGGAGAGGCTCACCGAGCTCAAGGCGCACTGGGAGCAGATGCGCGCGCACTGTGGCCCGAACGGCCGGCACCGCGGAGGCCAGCAGGCCGCATGATTCCCGTGAGAATCCTGGGCACGGCGAGCCTGAGACCGGGCCCCGCCGTGACGACGGCGGAGCTGTGCGCGCGCGTGGGGCGGGACGTGGCCGAGGTGATGCGCAAGACGGGCATCCACACGCGTCACTTCGCGCCGCCGGGCACCCAGGCCGCGGACGTGGCGGCGCAAGCGCTGCGAGGCGCACTGGACGCGGCGGGGCTTCCGGCGCGCGCGCTCAAGCGCATCTTCTGCGTCAGCTCCATGGGCGGCGACGTCACCACGCCGGCCACGGCGAACCGGGTGGCCGCGGCGCTGGGGCTGTCGGGCAGCTGCGACGCGATGGACCTGAGCAACGCGTGCATGGGCTTTTTGAGCGCGTTCGACCTGGCGGCGCGCTCGGTGGCGACGGGGCTGGGGCCGGTGGGCATCGTGTCGGTGGAGCTCTTGTCGCGCACCACGACGCCGGAGGACCCGCGGCCCTACCTGGTGCTGGGGGACGCGGCGGCGGCGGCGGTGCTGGGGACGGGGCGCCCGGACGAGGGCGTGCTGGGCGTGGCGCTGGGCAACGACGGCTCGCTGCCCACGGACGTGGTGCTGGAGAACCCGCATGCGACGGGCCGGCTGGAGCGGATGCGCTTCCTGACGCCCAGCAAGGAGATGACGCGGGTGGCGCTGGACGCGCTGGTGCGCGCGACACGCGAGGTGCTCGACGGGGCGAAGGTGGCCTTGCGCGACGTGGAGTGGGTGCTGACGCACCAGCCCAACGGGCGGATGCTGGACGCGGTGCTGGACGCGATGGGCGTGGAGGCCCGGCGCAGCGTGCGCGTGGTGGACACGCTGGGCAGCGTGGGCTCGGCGTCCCTGCCCACGTGTCTGGACGTGCTGTGGCGCACGAAGCGGCTGAAGCCAAAGGACCGCGTGCTGCTGGTGGGCGTGGGCGCGGGCGTCGCGCACGGCGCGGTGCTGTACCAGGTGGGGGGATGAGACGCGCCGGGGGTCTGCCCCTCGCCACGTGGCTGGGCTTCTTCAAGCTCCTCCAGCGCTACCACCGCTACGAGGTGGTGAACCTGGAGCCGCTGCTCCGGCCCGGCGCGAAGCTCATCGTCGGCTACCACGGGCGGCCCCTGGCGGTGGACCTGTGCATGCTGACGGTGACGCTGCACGAGCGCCTGGGCTACCTGCCGCACGGCGTGGCGCACGGTGCGTTCGACCGCATCCCCGGCATGCGCGCGGTGGCGGACGGGCTGGGCTTCGTCACCGGCGATGACGCGCGGCTCGCCCAGGCGGTGGCCCGGGGCGAGCATGTGCTGCTGCAACCGGGTGGCACACGCGAGGGGTGCCGCAGCTTCCGCCACCGCTACCGGGTGAGCTGGGGCGAGCGGCTGGGCTATCTGCGGTTGGCGGTGCGCTACCGGCTGCCCATCGTCCCCGTGGGTGGCAGCGGCATGGATGACGCATTCCTGGGGCTCAACGACGGCTATGCGCTGGGGCGGCGCGTGGGGATGCCCGCGCGGCTGCCGTTGTGGCTGGGGGTGGGGGCGACGGGCGTGTGGCCCTTGTCGCTGCCCTTCCCCGTGAAGATGACGCAGTGGGTGGGCGAGCCGCTCACGCGTCACCTGGCGCCGGACTTCGACGCGGGTGACCGCGCGTCGATGTTGCAGGCGCACGGGGAAGTGGCGGGCGCCGTGCAGGCGCTGTTGGACCGGGCACGCGGCCGGAGCCCCGCGCGAGTGGCAGGGAAGGCAGTGGTGAGATGAAGGACTCGGAAGGGGAGCCCCCCGATACGCAGGGGCGACGCTGGGCGCTCATCCTGGGGGTCTCCTCGGGCACGGGCGCGGCGATTGCCCACGCGGTGGCGAAGAAGCCCGGGCTGGATGTCTTCGGGGTGCACCGGGGGCGCTACGCGGACAACGCGGCGCAGGTGGAGCGGCAGGTGCGGGAGGCGGGCCGGCGCGCGCGGCTGTGGCAGGCGGACGCGTCCACGCCCGAGGCGGCGGAGGCGGGCGTCCTGGCGCTGCGGGAGGTGGCGGGGCCGCGCTCGGTGAAGCTCTTCGTCCACTCGATTGCGGGCGCCTCGGTGGGGCGCTTCCTGTCCGAGGGCGAGGACCGGCTGCACACGCGGCGCATCCGCAGGACGTTCGACACCATGGCGCACTCGTTCGTGTACTGGACGCAGGCGCTGGTGGCCGCGGACATGCTGGCGCCGGGCGCGCGGCTGCTCGGCCTGCAGAACTCCCTGGATGAGACACACCTGTCGAACACGGGGCTCATCAGCGCGTCGAAGGCGGCGCTGGAGATGTACGTGCGCTACCTGGCGCTGGAGCTGGGCGCGAAGGGCCACCGGGTGAACCTGCTCAAGTTCGGCACGGTGCTCACGCCCGCGCTCAAGCACGTGTACTCACCCGAGGCGCTGGCCCGGCTGGAGGAGGCCCACGCGCGGATGAACCCCGCGGGGCGCATGTGCACGGTGGAGGAGGTGGCGGACTTCGTCAGCGTGCTCGTGGGCGACGAGGCGGGCTGGTTCAACGGCGCCACCATCGACTACAGCGGCGGCATGACGCTGCGGCTGCTCGATTTGGTGCTCAACCCGTGACGGGCGCGGCGACGGGCTCGGGCATCCGGAAGCGCAGGCAGTAGAAGAACGGCGACACCTGCTCCTCGAGCACGTCCTCGGCGCGCGAGGGCAACAGCTCCCGGGGGCAGTGCGCGTCGCGCGTGTAGAACGTGATGGCCCGGAAGGCGGCGCGCTGGAAGAGCGAGGGGCGGCGGCCCGCGTCCAGCTGCTCGTCCACCACCACCACGGGCGTGCCCGGCTTCGCCACGCGGCCAAGCTCCCGCAGGCCCGCGGCCGGGTCGCGGTAGTTGCCGATGCCGCCCACGCTCAGCACGCGGTCGAACAGGCCCGCGCGGAACGGCAGCGTGTGTCCGTCCGCCATCAAGAGTCGTACGCCCGGGTAGCGCCCCTTGCGCAGGCGCTGCTGGCAGCGTCCCAGCATCCCCTCGCTCAGGTCCACGCCCCACACCTCCACCTCCTGGCCGGTGACGAGCTCGCGGCGGATGAGCGGCAGGTTCGCCCCCGCGCCCACGCCCACCTCCAGGATGCGCAGCGGCGTGCCGTCCGCGTGCGGCCGGAGCGCGCCCAGCTCCAAGCGCCGCAGGTAGCCCGCGCGCATCTTCGACTCGGAGACGGACTGGAAGAGCGGCGTGAGCACCGTGGTCAGCGGGTCATGCAGCGCGGGCAGCCCGTCGTAGATGACGCGCATCAGCCGGTCCGTGCCGCGCACCGCGTCCTCGCGATACAGCCGCGCCAGGCCCCGCTTCACCGGCCACGGCTCGCCGCAGCCACCGCAGCGAAGCCAGCCCCACGCCAGGCGCCCTTCCTCCTCCTGGCCGTGGAACACCAGCGTCCCGCCGCAGTCCGGACACGTCACCAGCGGGACATCCCCTGCCTTCAATCCACTAGACACCCGAGCCTCGTAGCACCTTCGCGCGCGCCACGTCGTCCCGCGTGCCCATCTGTTCGAAGCGCTCCAGTGCCCGTGTCAGGTGGGGCCCACGCGACGGGTCCTCCGAGGGGAGGTGTCGCGCCAGCTCCAGTCGCGCCCGGGCCTCCTCGTACGCCGTGCCCTTCGCCATGGCCAAGGCCACACAGTCGCGCCACGCCGCGTGCGCGCGCGGCGCATCGCCGGACAGCCACGCCTCACAGCCGCGCCACAGCTTCGCCGCGGGCTCGGCGAAGGAGAACACCCGGGCGAAGCCCTCCACCGCGCGGCACGCCTCGCGAGCGCCCCGCACCAGGGACGTGTCCTTGCCGCCGTCGCGCTCCCACAGCGTGAGCAGCACCTCCGCCACCGCGGTGACGCCGAAGTAGACGAAGTGCGCCACCGACTTGCCCGCGGTGAGCTTGGCGAGCGCCTTCTCCGCCGCCGCGCGCGCGCCCGCCACGTCGCCCTCGCGCAGCCGCACCAGCGCCAGCGTGCCGTCCAGGATGATGCGGTCCGTGAGGCCGCCCTGCGCCTCCGTCCACACCACCGTCTGCTCCAGCGCCGCGCGGGCCTTCAGGTGGTCACCGAGCCGCAGGTGGATGTGGGCCTGGTAGTGCAGCGCCCAGTGCTGCGTCTGGAGCGCCCCGCGCCGACGCGCCGAGTTCTCCAGCCAGTCCATCAGCGGCAGCCCCCGCTGGAACTTGCCCTGGTAGCACCCCACCACGGTGTAGAGCGCGCGGCACTCCTCCGCCAGCCGCAGGTCCCCCACCGAGTCGACGATGCCCGTGGCGCGCTCCAGCCACGCCTCCACCTCCGCCCAGCGCGCCATGTACGTCGCGTACACGGCGTTGCGGCACAGCACGTAGGCCAGGTCCGCGGGGCTGCCCACGCGCTCGGCCACGTCACGCGCGCGGCCCACCCACGCCTCGGCCACCGGACGCACCGGCACCGCGCCCGCCACCACCGCCATGTTGGTGTAGCCGCGCGCCAGCTCCGGGGACGCGCCCGCGGGCTCGCACAGGTTCAGCATGCGCAGGCCCGACCAGAGCACCGGCAGCGCCTCCTGCCCGTAGATGAACGCATCGGTGAGCCGCATGAGCAGCCGCCCCGCCACGCGCCGCACGCGCCGCCGCTCCTCGGACTCCACGCCCTGCGCGTCCGGCCGGGCGCTCTGCACCAGCCGCACCCCCATCTGCATCAGCGTGCCCACCGCCCAGCCCACGCGCGTCGTCGGCACCGGCCAGCCGAAGTGCCTGAGCGCCCGCTCCGCGTGGCCGCGGAACGCCTCCAGCTCGCCCAGTTGGAAGCGCGCCTCGGCGAGCAGCGCCTCCAGGTGGCCCAGCCGCAGCGCGTCCTTCGGGGACACCCGCTCCAGCGCGCGAGCGAGGAACGGCAGCGCCTCCCGGCACGCGCCCACCCGCAGGGCCTCCTCGCCGGCCTTCTGCGCGTACTCCACCTCGCGCGCGAAGTCGCCCGCCTCGCCCCAGTGGTAGCAGAGCGCCGCCGTGCGCGCGGAGCCCTCGCCGTACGCCGCCTCCATCGCCTCCGCGACGCGGCGGTGCAGCAGGGGACGCTCCGCGGCGGCCAGCTCCTCCAGCACGCCCTCGCGCAGCTTGTCGTGCGCGAACCTCCAGTGCCCGTCCGCCACGTCCAGCACCGCCGCCCCCGCGCAGTAGGACAGCCACCGCTCCACGTCCACGCCGGGCGCCGCGTGCCGCAGCAGCGTCACGTCCACCTGCCGTCCGACGATGGCCGCCACGCGCAGCAGGTCCCTCGAGCTGGCCGACACCTTCTCCAGCCGACGACGCACCAGCCGCCGCACGCCACCGGCGAAGACTCGCTCGGGCAGCGGCATGTCGCCCAGCCGGTCCAGCCCGCCCGCCTCCTCCGCCAGCGCCCGCGCCACCTCGACCAGGAAGAACGGGTTGCCCTCCGTCTCGCGGCGCAAGAGCTCCACCAGGTGGGGCCGCGCGCCGGCCGGGCCAATCATCGACTCGCTGAGGACCGCTATCTCCCCCGCGTCCAGCCGGGGCAGGCGCAGCACGTCCAGCGCGGGCAGCTGGGCGGGCAGGCCCGGGGCCTCGTCGTCGCGGAAGCTGCCCAGCAGCAGCAATGGCAACCCGGTGGCGCGCGCCGCCAGCCGGGACAACAGCAGCAGCGATTCCCCGTGGGCCCAGTGCAGGTCCTCCAGGAGCACCACCGTGGGCTGCGTCAGCCGGGCGAAGATGTCCTCCACGACTTGCAGCAGGCGCGCCTGCGCCATCTCCGCGCCCAGGTCCGCCGGGTCCGGCACCGGCCGCCCCAGCACCCCATCCAAATCAGGCACCAGCGGCTTGAGGACGCTCGCCTCGCGGTCATCCAGCGGCGTGAGGATGGACAGCCACCGCAGCACCGGCCGCCACTCCTGGTACGGACTGCCGCCCGCCGCCACCGCCTGGCCGCGCAGCACCACCGCGCCGCGCACCAGCGCCAGGGGCCGCAGCTCGTCGAGCAGGCGCGACTTGCCCACGCCGCTCTCCCCGCCCACCAGGAGCCCGCCCCCGCGCCCCAGCAGCGCCTGGTCCAGCACGGACGACAGGAGCGACAGCTCGCGCGCGCGGCCCACGTAGCGCGCGGCCTGCAGGAAGCTCTCGCGCGTGGTGACGGACTCGGCGGGCAGCGGCCGGCGCGTCGCGGCGCACAGCGCGGCAATCACCTCGTCCGCGCTCCGGGGCCGCTGGCGCGCGTCCTTCGACACCATGCGCTCGAGCACCGCGTGCAGCGCTTCGGGGAAGTCCGCGGGCGCGGCCGGCGCCCTCCCGTCGAAGGGCAGCCGCCCGAAAATCATCTGGCACGCCATGGCGCCCACGCTGAAGAGGTCCGTCACCTCCGAGGGCGGCTCGTCCTCGAACAGCTCCGGCGCCAGGTAGCCCGGCGTGCCGCCCGGCTGCGCGCGGTGCACCTGCTCGCGCCCCACCGCGAGCCCGAAGTCGAGCACCTTCACCTGGCCGCGCGCCACCAGCACGTTGGCGGGCTTCAGGTCCCGGTGGATGATGCCCCGGCGGTGCAGGTACGCGAGCGCCTGGAGCGTCTGCACCAAGAGCTCCACCTGCACGTCGAGCGGCTGGTGGGCGCCGGCCTTCACCAGGTGCCGCGCGTCCTCCAGCAGGTCCATGGCCAGGTACGGCCGGTGCTCGGCGTCGAAGCCGTAGTCCAGCACGCTGATGACATGCGGGTGGCGCACCGAGGCGAGCGTCTGGAACTCGTGCGCCAGGGACAGCGCCAGCTCGTGCCGGGCCGCCGAGGACGGGGTGTTCTCACCCGGCGGCAGCCGCACCAGGTCCTCCACCGTCTTGTGCAGCCGCTTGATGGCGACCGGGCCCGTCAGCAGGTCCTGCGCGCGCCACACCGTGCCCGCGCCGCCCCGCCCCAGGAACTCCATGATGCGGTAGCGGCCGCCCACGACCTCGCCGTCGCCGGACAGGCGCGCGGGTTCCTCGGAACGAGGCTGTGGCGCATCGAGTGGGATGTAACGCATGTGCGGGGGGCCGCCCGCCGGCGATGATAACGAAGTTTCAGGGAATCCGGGGGGTTGGTTTCCTTACAGTGATACACGGGTTGTTACACACCCGGCACCCTCCGGACTTCCCGTTGCCCCCTGGGGCAGGAGGCCCACCCACCGGGAGTATCAGCCGCCCATGAGGCTGGCCAGGCTGCGGCCGCCCTGGACGGCGCCGAAGATGAGGGCGCCGAAGTAGATGATGGTGCCCAGCGTCATGCCGTGGCCCGCCAGGATGGCGTAGCCGTCGCGCTGCAGGATGCCGATGGCGAAGAACAGCGCGGCCAGCGCGGGCAGGGTGTTGCTGAAGGGCACGAAGCCGAAGGGCATCATCAGCAGCACGCCGGCGACGAAGAGCATGAACCCGTTGAAGCGGTTGGTGCTGGCGCCGTGGGTGAGCGCGAGCAGGCGCGGCTTGCTCAGCCGGTCCACCCTGGTGAACACGTCCGCGCCCTTCTCCAGCGCGGGCTGCAGCGACGCGCGCGACAGCATCTTCTCCTGCAGCTTGCGCGGCAGCCACGGCACCCGGTTGAGCGTCACGCCCACGCCGATGAGCACGATGAGCGCGCCGAACACGGTGGAGACGCCCGGGATGGACACGGGCAGCAGGAAGGGGAAGGTCAGGATGCAGCAGAAGAGCAGCAGGCCCTGCTCGCCGCACGCCTGCATCAGCTCGCGCACCGTGAGCGACTCGGGCAGTCGCGCCGCCAGGGCGCGCAGCGTGGTGGAGAGCTGGACCTGGGTGTCGGAGAACCGGGCGGAGGACGAAGGGGGCATCGTGGACATGGACGCCGCTCCCCTATCACGCCCCGGCGGGGGACGCTCAGCTCCAGGCGATGTCGTACACCGCTTCCTCGCCCTGCCGACGGACCACCTGCACGGAGGGGTGGCGAGCGCCGCTGGCCTCCAGGCCCGCCAGGAACAGGCCCACGTAGAAGCCCGCCACCACGACGGGGCGGCAGGTGAGCGCGTAGTGCCCGGGCCCTCGGGGCTCCAGCGTGGCCTCCAGGTAGTTGGTGCCCGTGCGCAGGTTGCGCGTCATGCGCGCCAGCATGCGTTCAGGGCCCAACAGGCGCACGGTGGTGAGCAGCGCCCCGCCGATGAGCGTCCCGCTGAAGCCCTCCACGAAGCGGCGGCCGACGACGGCGGCGCCCTCCTCCAGGGGCAGGTGGGGGGCGAGCGTGTCAGCGGCGACCTTGAGCGCGCCCAGCCACACCTCCAGGGGATAGGCGGGGGCGAGCTTGCCCTGGGTGTCGACGCCCACCTGCTTGAGCCGTCCGACGCAGCGCTCGTCGAGCTGGTCTCCCAGCGCGCGGATGAGTCCTTCGAAGCTCTGGGGGAAGACGAGCGGCTCGCGGGTGTCCAAGGCGGGCGGCATGCTAGCCAGCCGACAGCGCGCGCCGCATCCGACAGGTTGCCGGGGTCCTGGGTGGGTGGAGACATCCTCTGGTGAACATTTGTCTCGTCCCCCGGGGTGAAGCGCGGGCCGCGAGTGCCTAGCTGGGAGGGGCATGCGGTGGTGGATGGCGTGGGTGGTGGTGGCGGCGGTGTCCGTGACGGGGTGTCCCATCGCGTGCACGAAGGAGCGGCCGCGGGTGTTCCAGCTCAAGGGCGAGGTGGGCTCGCGCGGGCCGGACTTCGCGGTGGCGCTCTACCAGACGGTGGGCGTGCGCATGGCGCCGGGCAACCACCTGACGTGGACGAACAACGGGGACGTGTTCGACGTCATGGTGGAGGAGGTTCGCCGGGCGAAGGTCTCCATGAACCTGGTGATGTTCATCTGGCGGCCGGGGCGGGCCTCGGACCGGATGGTGGAGGCGATGGCCGAGCGCGCCCGCGCGGGCGTGGCGTGTCGGGTGATGGTGGACCCGTTCGGCAGCGCGGGGTTCGAGGCGGAGGTGAAGCCGAGGCTGGAGGCGGCGGGGTGTCGGGCGCACCTGTTCCGCCCGCTGCCCGCGGACGAGAACCTGGCGCGCAACCACCGCAAGGTGCTGGTGGTCGACGGGCGGGTGGGCGTCACCGGGGGACTGGCCATCCAGGACGAGTGGCTGGGCAACGGCCTGAGTGAGCGCGAGTACCGCGACACGAACGCGCGCGTGACGGGCCCGGTGGTGGAGCAGATGCAGCAGGCGTTCGCGGAGAACTGGCAGGAGACGACAGGGGAGCTGTTGCCGCCGGAGGACTTCCCCACGCTGGCCTTGCCGGTGCCGGGGCTGGATGGCGCGGGTGAGGGCTGGGCGGCGTTCGTGGGGAGCACGGCGAACCCGGAGGTGACGCGGGCGGAGCGGCTGACGCAGTTGCTGGTGCGCGCGGCGACGAAGCGGCTGTGGATTGCGCAGTCGTACTTCACGCCGAACGGGCCGCTATCGGAGCTGTTGCAGGAGCGGGCGCGCGCGGGCGTGGACGTGCGGGTGCTGGCGCCGGGGGACATCAACGACCAGAAGTTCGTCACGGTGGCGCAGCGGGCGACGTACGACGCGCTGTTGAAGGCGGGGGTGCGCGTCTGGGAGTACCAGCCGTCGATGATGCACGCGAAGACGATGTTGGTGGATGACCGGTTGGTGTTGGTGGGGTCCATCAACTACGACCCGCTGTCGTTCAACATCCTGGAGGAGGGCTCGCTGGTGTTGGAGGACCTGGACGCGGCGAGGCAGATGGAGGCGTTCTTCCTGGAGGACCTGTCGCGCGCGCGGGAGGTGGGGGACACGGGGCAGGTGTCTCGCTGAGCACGGTGGAGCGCCGTGGGGCTGGGCAGGAGGGGGCCGGTGTGCTGAAAGAGCGGGCCTCTTCCCCTCTTGTCTGTCGGAGTCCGCGCGCCATGACCGAGCCCTCCCGTCTTCTGTTCGTCGCTGGCGCCACGGGGGCCACGGGGCGCAACGTGGTGAAGCAGGCGCTGGAGCGGAACGTGCCGTTGATCGCGCACGTGCGCCCGAAGAGCGCCCAGACGGAGCCGGCGCGGAGCTGGCCTCGCAAGGCGCTGGTGGAGCTGGCGCGCGGGGACGAGCTGGCGGAGGCGATGAAGGGGAGCACGACGGTGCTCCAGCTCATCGGGACGATGCGCAAGCGCTTCGGGTCCGGGGACACGTACGAGACGAGCGACATCGGCACGACGCGGCACCTGGTGGAGGCGGCCCGGCGCGTGGGCGTGGACCACATCGTGTTGCTGAGCTCGGTGGGCGCGGGGCGTCCGGTGGGCGCGTATCTGAAGGCGAAGGCCGAGGCGGAGCGGCTGGTGCGCGAGAGTGGAATCCCGTGGACGGTGGTGCGTCCGCCCGCGTTCGAGGGCGAGTACCACCACCCGCCCGCCATCCTGCGCACGCTGGCGAAGCTGAAGCCGCTGCGTGGGCTGCGCCCGATTCACCTGGACCAGCTCGCCGCCGTGCTGCTGCGTGTAGCGGAGCGGCGAGCACCGCTGGGCGCGGTGCTCGAGGGTGACAGCCTTTGGAGCGAGGTGGCGGCGACCGGGAAGTGAGGCCCGGTGGCGCCGATTCACGTCCCTACGCGCATGAGCGAGAGAAGTCAGACCCACGTGATGCGCAGGCCCGCGTGAGGAATCCACGCAGGCCATCTCGCTGCGACGCTCTCAGAGAATGACTGGCTCGCTCAGCTCATCCCCCTCCTCATTCACCTGGACGAACTCCAGGTCCATGGAGACCTTCCGCTCCCGCGCCAGCGTCGCGAGGCGCTGGAGCCGATCACGAGTCGGGCTGAGCGCACCGCTCATCGACCCCTCGAGCAAATACCGAGGAGGGTTCCCAGGTCGCGTCGCCGCCTCGTGGCAGAACAGGTAGAACCCGTCGCTCTCAGACACCATCTCGACGCCAACCCGCCCCACTCGGGTCCGGGGCTCCGGGATCTTGAATCCATCCTGGAGAAGGCGAGAGAGCACCTGGGCATCGTCCGTCTCAAAACTGCCGGTGAATGTGAACTTGTCCATGACGTAGGCCTCAGTTTCCACCGATGCGCATGTCCGGGACCACGTCGAAATCACTATTGCGCCGCATGATCGAGATGGTCTCGAGGTTCAGGTGCTCGTAGGTCGCCGCCAGCGACTTCGCCAGCTGCTTCAGGCCCTTGGAAAGGTCCGACTTCGAGTTGATGTTGCCATTGAGCATGGCGTTCGCGAACGTCTTGGCGTTCGCATTGTACTTCTTCGGATTGTCGTCGATGTCCCGAGCCACCGCCATCAGCTCTTCGGGCGACATGTTCTTCAGGTCCAGCGCCTGACCGGGCTTGCCAGGCTGGTCAGGATTGGCCAGACGGGCCTTCCCATCGAAGTAGTCCACCAGCAGGTTGTCGAACGCGGCACCATCCATGAACACCGCGAGATCGACATCATTGGCTTCGGGGTTACGGAGCGAGGACCCCTGGACACGCACATCATCCGTGGGGAAGCCCGCCTGCTCCACTCCCTGCAACAGTTCCTGACCAAACCTCTCGAACTCCGCCCGGTCATTGAACTTGTAGGGGAAGCCCCGTGGACTGACCTCATTGGCCCAGTTCGCCATTTGCTGCTTCAGGTCCTCGGCACTGATGGGCTTCGCGTCACGAGAGCCCGTGTGGACCATGTCCGTGATGAGCTGCTCGTCCAGCCCCAGTTCCTGGCCCCGCTGCACGATGCCCTTCAGCTCTTCATCGCTGTAGCGCATCGTGTAGGTGTTGTTCTTGTTCACGAAGCTCGGGTTCGCGATGCGGTCCTCGACCCGCTGACGCACCCGGTCCTCGACGGAGCCTTCACCATCACCACGCGGGTTTACGCCCGTCGTGTCCTCCATGGCCACGTGGCCACGCCCCGACACCAGAGAGTCCACCTGCGCGGCGTGCGTACGGAGCTGGTCTTCCACGCTGGCGATACGCTGTTCCAGGTCCTGAAGCCGCGCGGCACTTGCGGGCGTTGACTGTCCAGAGGTCGAGTTGATCGCCTGGGTGAGCTGTGCCTGCGTCGCCTCCATCGTCCGTAGGATGCCGTTGAGCTTCTGCACCTCCAGCCGCGACTCGAAGCCCTGCGTGCCGTACCCCGGCATGCCGGTGATGGCCTGCTTCACCTTGTCGACGAGCTGGCGCACCTTGCCGAGAGTGCCCTCGTAGCGCTGGAGGACGCGCGCCGTCTCCATGTGCGCCTGGATGTCCTCCTTCGTCGCGTCCGGGCCCGCCTCGATGTGCACCTTGCCGTTGTCGTAGCGGACCTGCGTCGTGCGCCCGTTGAGCTCGGGGTTGCGCACCACGGGCACGGGCGGACGGCCCGTGTTGTCCGTGCCCACCTCGGGCTGCGTGGGACGCGTGTTCTCCGGACCGTTCGTGCGCGGCACCGGGATGAGCTGGCCCGTCGCGGGATTCACGCGGAACTCGGTGGGCCGGTTCTCCACGCGGTTCTGCGGAGGACGGCCCGCCTGCTCCGGGTTCGTGGTCGTGCCCGGACGCGTGTCCGTCCCCGTCGTGGTCCCAGGCTTCGAGTCCGTGCCCGTCGTCGTGGTCCCCGGCTTCGAGTCCGTGCCCGTCGTCGAGCCCGGCTTGTTCGAGCCGTTGGTGCCGTTGCTCCCGTTGGAGCCGTTCGACCCATCGGAGCCGTTGGTGCCATTGCGCCGACGACCGCCCAGGCTCACCGTGGTACCACCACCGCCGCTGCCGCCCTCGGCCGTGACGTCGCGGTGGCGCGCGTTGACCTCGAAGTCCACGACACCCAGCTTCGCGCCCACGCCCAGCTCGCGGTCCTTGAACGAGCCCGTGGTGAACTGCGCGTCGACCTTCACACCCTCGAACGCGTTGTCGAAGTTGCCGTTGACCAGGTTCTTGGTGATGGTCTGCACCTCCTCGCCGCTCAGGCCGCTGACCTCGGCGGTGAAGAAGCGGCCCTCGGGGCCCGCGTCCACCGAGCCCTCGATAGAGAGGCTCGTCTCCGCTGGCCCCGCGAACGCCGCCGTCGCCGGACTCGCGATGAACGCCAGCATGTCCTTGGCGTCCACCTTGCTCGCATCCAGCGGAATCGACGTCTCCATGCTCACGGAGCCCGTCACTTCGCCGCCGATGTTGATGCCCGCCTTGCCCTTCAGGCCACCCGCGATGCTCGCCGCGCCGGAGCCCTCGATTTCAATCGAGCGCACCAGGTTCGTCGGCTTGCCCTTGTCGAACTCCACCCGGTAGCTCGTCGTCGCGCCGATGCTCGCCGACAGCTCCGCGCTCGCGGGACCGAACTTGCCGCCCAGGCCCGCCTCCGCCTCGGCGCCGATGTTCACCTCCATCGCCGACAGGTGGTCGAGCATGAACTTGTGGTCTTCACCGCCCGACGCGAGCGCCGCGGGTCCCTTGCCCAGGATGACCGCCGCCTTCGCCGCCTCCTCCGGTGTGTCGAACTTCATCTCCACGCGGCCACCCGCGGACACCGACGCCGAGCCCACCAGGCCCACGCCGACATCCCCCGTCACCTCCGCGGACAGCTGGTACTTCCCATCGGCGGTCTTCTCGACCTCGACCTCGCCGTCGATGCCGGCCTTGAGGCCGACCTTCACGTCGAGGTTGCCACTCAGCGTGATGGTATCGCCCGGGCTGTTGAGCTTCTTGATCTCGTCCGCCACCGCGCCCTCGATGGGGGCGGTGATCTGGTCGATGGCCATGTCGATGGGCTTGAGGACGACGTCCTTCGCGAAGCCCAGCGCATCCTTGGCGAAGTCTCCGGCCATCCCGGCCAGGTCCCCGAGTCCCTCGGTGACGAAGTCCTTCGCGTCCTCGTACCAGGGGAGCTGACGCTCCTTGTCCAGCTCCTTCGGCTCCTGGTCCTTCTTCACCTGGCCGTTGGCATCGACATCGAAGCCGACGTGGTCGTACTTCCAGCGGTTGTCACCCGCCTCCTGGAGGCTCTTCACCTCCGTCGGCTGGTGCTTCATCTGCAACTGCCCGTTCGCGTCCACCGTGCCCGAGGACTGCGAGACGGTCTGTGTGCGATTGGCGTGGCCCTCGTCGAAGCGCGAGCCGTCCGGGTCATACCCCGTCACGGTGGTCTTGCTGGTGACGTTGCCCGGCGTCTTCTGCGACACGGCCGGCAGCGAGTCCGTCAGCACCGCGTCCTTCGGGCCGCGAGTCACCTCCTGCTGATTGCGCACCACCTGCACGCCATTGCCGTTCTTGTCGGAGGACAGCGGCTGCGTGGCCACCGACTCGGTCTTCTGCGTGGAGACCGCCGGCTCGCCCTTGGCGTTGTACTTCGTCTCCTCCGTCACCGTGAGGCTCGACTCCCCCGGCTTCAGCGACGTCGGCGAGTTGTTCGTCTTGTGGTGGTCCTCACCCTTCGACGCGTCGTTCAGCGCCTTGTTCTGCGCCGCCTCGAAGCCGTTCACCGCGTCGGCGTTGAAGCCCGGAGTCTTGATCTCCGTCTTCTTCACCTGCTGGGTCGGGATGCCCCACTCGTTGTAGTCCGTCTGCGTCGTCTGCGTCGCGGGGCCCTTCGGCGTCCCAGGGCGGTTCGCCAGCGACGCCGGCGGCTTCTCCATCCGCACCTCTTCCGTGCGGCTCTGAATCTTCGGCGGCGACTTGGAAACGTCGTACTTCGTCGTCGACGACGTCGTCGTCTCGCCCGTCTCCGGGTGTTGCTGCGTCTGGCTCTTCTTCGACTCCAGCCCCGTCGTCTTCCCCTGCGCGTCCGACGTCTTCGTCCACGTCGTCTCGCCGGTGGCCCCTTCCTTCCCCTTCTCCTTCGCCGTCACCGTGGACGTGTAGCTGCCGTCCTTCTTCACCGTGACGGTGTTCCCGCTCTTCGCGTCCGACAGCGTCGTGTCGCCCGTCAGCGCGTTCTTCTTCACGTCGTACGTCGCGCCTGACGACGGGTCCTTGTACTTCTCCCCGTCCTTCAGCTTCGTCGCGTCCTGCAAATCCTTCGCGTCCAGCGCGTCCAGCGCCTCCGGCGGCTTCTCTCCCTCCACCGGCTTCACCGAGTTCTCCGGCGGTGGCGCCGTCGTCCCCAGCAGCTTCTCCAGCTCCGCCTTGCGCGCCGTCCCGTCGAACGCCGACACCAGCTCGTTCTTCTTCGGCTTGACGCTCTCGATGTCCTTCTGGCTGTACGGCTGCGGCTTCTTCTCCTTCACCGCCTCCGTGTTCGCCTTCCCCATCGCCTCCTCGGCCTTCTTCGCCGACAAGGCCACCTGCTCCTCCGCCGCCTGCAGCTTCTTCGCCGCCGCGGCCGCCTTCTCGTCCGCCGCCTTCTTCGCCTTCTCCGCCGCGGCCGCGTCCGCCTGCGTCTTCTTCGCGTCCTCCGGCTTCTGGCCCGGCTTCTCCGCCGCCTTCTTCGCCGCCTCCGCCGTCTTCTTCGCCTCCGCCTGCTGCTTGCGCGCGGCCTCCGCCGCCTTCCGTGCCGCCTCCGCCGCCTTGCGCGCGGCCTCCGCCGCCTTGCGTGCCGCTTCTGCTGCCCTACGGGCTTCTTCCGCCGCTCTGCGCGCCGCCTCTGCCGCCCTGCGTTGTGCCTCGGCCGCCGCGGCCGCGCTCGAAGACCCTGCTCCACCCGTAGGTGCCAGACTCATGGCGCTCCCCTTTTCCTTCTGAATCGACACCTCATTATCGGAAGGAGGGAAAAAACGTTCCCTCCCCGGATGCGAGGCGTTCCGATCATTGCCGGGTGATGACTATCAGGCTTCAGCGCCAGACGTCCCACACGCCTGCCCCTCGGTCTGACAGCCTCCCATCAAGGACTTACAGCGACATGCCACGGCGACCGGCAGTGCGCGCCTCCAGCCCGCAAGGGATTGATTGAGGCCCCGCATATGTAGACACCGTCGAAAGACAGCCTCATCGGAACCGTTGGGGCCCCTCCATGACCATTGCCAACAAGGCCAGAACGAGCGGACGAGCGTGAAGTCCTGAACGAATGAACGGCCGCTCAGCGCATCGACGCCCTCTCACGGTGCGGTCAGCCACGGCGTCCCATCGAAGCCCAGCCCACGGGGCCACGCCGATGACCCGTCACCCGGCCCTTCGCGGGGAGGTCCGCCGTCGCCCCACGACGCGGAGGCGCGGCGGTCGAGCCGAGCCCGAAGCGGGTCGTCACGCCCACGGCACCGAGCCCTCGACGCCGTCGCGCCCCCCTTGCACGTGGCGAATGACACAAGGCATCTGCCAGCGCGCGGCATGAGAGGGATTGTCGCGTGGAGGGCCGCGCCAGGAGCCTCGTCGATGCGAGCACCGCGTCCACGCAAGCCGGCCCGACACGAGCACGGACGCCCCAAGGGCCACCGGTGAACACAGCCAGGGTCACCCGGTGGCGGATGGCGGCGGCGTGTGGGTGGGGACGCGGTAGCCTGGGACCGTTCTCATTCCCCTGCCGAGACACACCATGCTCCGTCTCCTCGTCTCCGCCCTCCTCGCGCTGTCCCTCACCGCCTGCTCGGACGACCCCGACCCCACACCCACGCCGGATGCCGGCTCGGACGCGGGAACACCCGATGGCTCGGACTCCGGAACCGACGCGGGGACGGACGCGGGCTCGGGTGACGGCGGCCCCACGCCCCAGCCGGACGCGGGCCCGGGGACCTCTGGCGGTTCGGGGAAGCTGCCCTGTGAGCGCACCGGTTCGGTGACGAGCAACAGCCAGACGTATCCGTACTGCGTCACGCAGGTGGCGGGCGCGGAGCTGAAGATCATCGAGCCTCGGGTGGGCATCGTCCCCGCGCCGATGCGTCTGGCCGTCTACCTGCACGGCGATGGGGCCCGGGCGCACACGGGGGACACCGCGCCGCGCCTCCAGGCGCCGTGGGCCTACGACAACGACACGCTCTATGTCTCCGTGCTGGCGCCGAACAAGTGCGCGTGGTGGACCAAGCCCTCGGTGACCAACTGCGCCGTCGAGGGGACGGAGGCCGACCGCGACCTCGCGGGTGACAACGCGGCCACGCTGGTGGAGGTGCTCGATGCCCTGCGCAAGGGCTGGAACATCATCAACGAGCCCATCCTCTTCGGCGGCTCCTCGGGTGGCTCGGTGTTCCTCACCGCGAGCTTCCTGCCCAGGTACGGCGACCGCTACCGGGGCGTGTACGCGCTGGGCTGCGGCGGCGAGGCGCCCTGGGGCGGCAAGATGGACTGGGACAGCACGCGCCCCGAGCTGCGCGGCTCCACGCGACTGGTCTACGCCTACGGTGACAAGGACGAGTACCTCACCGACATCCAGGCCAGCCTCACCGCGTTCCGCGGCTACGCCTTCCCGCTGGAGGAGAAGGTCGTCGCCGGTGCGACCCACTGCGCCTTCGACCACATCGGCGGCGTGAAGGACATCTGGGCCGCCGAGCTCGAGGGGAAGTAGCCCGGCGTCGCGCGGGAACGCACTTGCGTCGGGCTTGAACGCGAGAGCCCCCGGAGGCGTGTCGACTCACGACGCGCCCCCGGCCCCCGCACGTGGCCCCCGGGTTGCACTGGCACGCCCCCACGATGCGCGTCGACACCAGCTGCGACACCGCGAACTTCATCCTCGACGGTGACAAGTTCTTCCTGGAGCTGCACCGGCACATCCGCCGCGCGGAGCTGGACGGCAAGGGCGCCACCATCCGCCTGGCGTACTGGAAGGCGGACCCGTCGCTCACGCTGCCCGCGGTGGACGGAGCGCCGCAGCGCACGCTCGCGCAGGCGCTCTCCTCGGCCGCGAAGGCGGGGGTGAAGGTCCAGGTCATCCTGTGGAACGGCTGGAAGTCCGAGTGCTTCGTGCCGCATCACCACTTCTGGCGCGAGGACTGGACCGCGTGGCTGGACAAGTGGAAGCACCTGCTCACGGAGTGGAAGTTCCCCGACGGGAGCCTGGAGTTCAAATACCACTCGTACGCAGGCACCACGCTGCACCCCTTCACCAGCCTCCACATCAAGATTGCCCTGTTCAAGACCTCCGGCAGCGAGGACCTGCTCCTGGGCGGGATGAACCTGGGCGAGGACTACAAGTCCGCCACGACGCATGACGCGGCCAATCACTGGCACGACGCGGCCGTGCACCTGAAGGGAGACATCCACCGCGTCGTGGGGCACTACTGGTCGGAGCTGTGGGCGGGCAAGACGCCACCCGCCGCGCCCCACACCCCGGACAGGAGCGGCGGCGGCAAGGCCGTGACGTTCGTGACCACGGACATCCAGGGCAAGAAGGCCGAGCGGGACATCCGCAAGGAGCTGGTGGGCCACATCCAGAAGGCGAAGCAGTTCGTCTACATGGAGAACCAGGCGCTGACGGACCCGTGCATCATCGACGCGCTGGTCGCCGCCGCGGCGCGCGGGGTGCGCATCATCCTGATGGTCCCACACCCGAAGGAGACGGTGCTCGGGGACTACAGCGGGTACGCGTACGTGATGAACTTCGCCTTCCGGGCCATCGCGATGGCGGGGATGACCAGCTTCACCTCCAAGAGCGCCGGCAAGGTGAAGGCCAGCGACCTCAAGGACTGCAGCCTGCGCTACGAGGGATGGGTCCTCAGCGGCCGCTCGCTGCTGCTGCCGCCGTCGCCGCAGGTCCAGAAGACGGGCTGCCTGGACAACGACACGTACATCACGGACCTGGAGAAGCGGCTGCATGCGGGGGACGACTCGCTGATGCAGTCGTGGAAGCACCCCAACCTGCCGTTCCGTCCGGCGTCGCAGTTCATGAACCGGGGCGTCCACTGGAAGCTGAAGACGGCCTGGCTCGGGACGTGGGAGTACCTGGAGAACATCACGGCCATCGAGTCCGAGTCCTTCAGCATGTACTCACCGCTGCTCAACGGCGCGAAGGGGAAGTCGCCGTATGTGCACTCGAAGGTGGCCATCGTCGACGACAAGCTGGCCTTCATCGGGAGCAGCAACTGGACCTACCGCAGCATGCAGTTCGACGCCGAGGTGAGCGCCGTCATCCAGGACGGAGCGTTCGTGAAGGCGATGCGGGAGGAGATCTTCGAGCACTGGGGGATGCCCAAGAACGTCGACCAGTGGCGCGCGGCGGCGGAGCAGAACGTGGGCAAGACGGACGGCAAGGTGAACATCGTCCCGCTCACACTGGCGGACCTGCAGGTCAGCTACACCAGCCTCACCGCGTGGGGCTCGTGGGCGGCGGGGAACATGATTTGAGCGGTGGGCGCGGCCCGGCGGCTCACGCCGGCACCGCGCGGGCCAGCGCCTGCCGTACCGCGGCGCGCACCGGGGCGGGGACGGCGTCTCCGGGGATGCGCCGACACAACGAGACGGTGCGCTTGAGCGCGTCGCAGGCCTCGTTGCACCGAGGACAGCGTGACAGGTGGTCCTCCAGGCGGATGCAGGCGGCCTGGTCCAGCTCCTCCGTCAGCTCCCGCGCCAGCTCCGGACACCCCGCTTGCTGCCCCGGGCCCTCCTGGCCCAGGAGGGTGGCCAGGTGCTCGCGCAGCTGCATCCGCGCGCGATGCAGCCGGCTCTTGAGGGCGCGCACCTCGATGCCCACCACGTCGGCGGCCTCCTCGGCCGTCAGCCCCTCCACGTCCCGGAGGATGAGCACCTCGCGCTGCGCCTCCGGCAGCGCGAGGATGGCCGCCTGCAACACCTCCCCCAGCTGCCGGACCTGGGACACCTGGTCCGGGGTCGCCCCGTCCGCGGCCACCCTGGAGGCCTCGGGCGCGTCGAGCGGCTGGAAGTCCTCGGGCGCGCCCACACGACGACGGCGCAGGCGGTGGCAGTGCGTGCGCGCCACCTGGAACAGCCACGTGGACAGCGCCGCGTCGCCGCGAAACGCGTGGAGGCCGCGGAAGGCCGACAGCAGCGTCTCCTGGAGGACCTCCTTGGCGTCCTCCTCCGAGCCGCACATGCGCAGCCCGAAGCGATACACCTGCTTCTCGTGACGGGTGAGGACCTCGTCCAGGGCCTCGCCATCTCCCGAGCGCGCGGCCTCCATCAACTGTTCGTCGGTTCGCGTCGACATCCGCCTCCCACCTCCTCCTCGAAAGAACGTCGGAGCCCCTGCGCGCCTTCCTGGAGGGCCCTCCCCTGCCAGCCTCGGCGAGCAGCGCCCGGCAACCGAGGCCACGGGCCCGAGCGCCCGCCCGCGAGCTCGGGCGGCCCCCCGGGCGCGCCAGCTCGCCCCGGCCTCGCTAGTAACGGATGAGCTGATACCCCTCGGCGACCAGGCGCGCCAGCTCCGCCACCCCATTGTCCACCACCTCCGCCTGGGGCTGGAGCTTCTTCGGGTCGATGCCGAACTTCTGGAGCGCGGTGCCGCACGCCACCAGTCGCACGCCCGCGGCCTTCGCGGCCTGGGCCGCCTGCCGGACCTCCTCCGGCACCGCCTTCACCGTCGGGTCCAGCGCCACCACCGCGCGGCCGTAGGTGAGCCACACCACGTCCGAGAGGTGCCCCGACTCCTTCGCGCTCCTGGCGTGGCGCAAGGCGCTGGAGAGCGTGCCGAGGTCCTCCAGGCCCGTGGTGGCCACGAAGACGAGCTTGCCCTGGGGCGCGGGCGTCCGCCGCGACTCGGAGGGCGTCGAGCCGGAGGCGGCCAGGGGGACGGTGACGAGCGAGGTGACGAGCAGCAACACGAGGCGATTCATCGGGACGGACTCCGGCGGGAGGACTACTGGATGGACAGCAGGTGGATGAGGCCCCAGGCGAACAGGGCCAGCGCGGCGAAGCCGACGAGCCCCGCGTAGACGACGCGCAGGCCCGCGCGGCGGACCATGCTCAGGTGGGTGCCCAGGCCCATGGCCGCCATGGCCAGGACCATGAGGAAGACGCTGGCGGTGGACAGCCACGCCCGGGCCCAGGCGGGCACCACCCCCACCGTGCCCAGCACGCCCACCGCGAGGAAGCCGATGACGAACCAGGGGATGGGCGGCTCCTTCAGCGAGTAGCGCACCTTCCCGCCGACCCCGGAGACGAGCCCCAGCACCACGAGCGCCGGCGCCAGCAGCACCACGCGGGTGAGCTTGACCAGCGTGCCCAGGTCCCCGGCGTCGGCGCCAAACGTGAAGGCCGCGGCCATCACCTGCGCCACCTCGTGCAGCGTGGCCCCGGAGAGGATGGCGAGCTGCGCGTCACTCAGCCCCAGGAGCGGCCCCACGAAGACGTAGAAGAGGACGCCCACGGTGCCCAGGACGCCGCACAGGCCCACCGCCAGCGTGGTGTCCTCCTCCTCCGCGCGCGTGACGGAGCTGGCGGCCACCACCGCGCTGGCGCCGCAGATGGACGTCCCCACCGCCAGCAGCGTCCCCAGCTTCTCCGGGACGCCGAAGCGCCGCGTCACCCACCGGATGCCGAGGATGCCGACGACGATGACGGCCACCGACAGCATCAGCACGCGCGGGCCCACCTTCGCCACCAGCCCGAAGTCGAGCCGCGCCCCCATCAGCACGATGCCCAGCCGCAGCACCGTGCGCGCCGCGTACCGCGTGCCCTCCCTCCACACGGGCGAGAGCCCCAGCGACGTGCGCAGCGAGATGCCCAGCAGCAGGGCCACCGTGAGCGGCCCCACCACCTTCAGGCCGGGCAGGAGCGCCAGCGCGTAGCTGACGCCCGCCAGCGCGGCGGCGAGCCCCAGGCCCGGCAGGCGGCGGCGCCACATCGCCTGGGGTTCGGTGACGACGGTCGAGGAGGGAGCGGCGACAGGTGCGGTCATCTCAGGCCCGGGTTCATGACGTCGTGGGTCCGGCGCGGGGCTCATCGCGAGACCTGCTGGGTGCGGAGCACGGCCGGCAGGTCCTCGCCCACCGCGCGGCCCTCCAGCGCGTCGCTCAGTCGAGGCGCGCCGGCGAGGAAGCGGCGCACCGCCTCGTGCGCGTCCAGGTCGAGCACGTGGGGCTCCAGCGCGCCGGGGATTCGACACAACATGTCCGGCGCGTCGCCGTCGCGCTCGCAGGCCGTCACGGTGTACAGGCGCGAGTCCACCACCGGCTCCCCCGCGACCTCGAGCGCGAGGACACGCTGGCCCTTGGGTGCGTCGGCGCGGAAGCGCACCGTCATCCCCGAGGGGCGCGGCAGCCATCCACCGAAGCGGTGCTCCGGGTTTTTCGCGAAGACGTTCTCCAGCTCCTGCTCCCAGAAGGCGCGCAGCTGGCGGCCGCTCACCTTGCCTGTCTTCAACTTGTTGGTGACGGGGAAGAGGTTCCACAGGTCCGCCTCGCGCACGGGCCCGGGCAACAGCGGCGTGCCGAAGCGGAAGCCGTTGGACAGGCCAATCTCGGTCCCGCCCGCGGCGCGGATGGCGTCCGCCAGCATGTTGTCCAGCGGGTTCTCCACCACCGCGTAGCGCGCGAGCGTCACGTCGGTGTGGCCCACCTGCGCCAGGAGCGCCTCGTCGTGCGTGGCGAGCGCGGCCTCCACCTGCCGCGCCATCTCGGGGTCCTCGGGGAAGCGCGACGCGGTCAGCTCGATGAGCTCCCAGCGGCGGTCCACCACCTTCCCCTCCTCGAGCCACAGGTCCAGCCGGCCGAGGAAGGAGCCGAACGCGCCGGGCTCCACCACCCACGTGCCTGCCTGCTCGATGGGGGCATAGGTGCGCTCGTGCGTGTCGCTGGACAGGTGGACATCCACGCCGGGCACCCGGGCCGCGAGCCCCACGGCCTTGGCGAGCCCCACGTGGGACAACAACAGCACCACCTGCGCGCCGTCGCGCTCGCGCGCCTCGCGCACCAGCGTGGGCAGCGCCTCCGGGCCGTCGTAGCGCAGCCCCTGGCTGTATCCGGGCGGCTGTCGACGCGGGACGTCCGGGTCCGTGAAGCCCACCACGGCGACCTTCACGCCCCCCACGTCCTTCACCAGGGAGGGAGGGAAGAGCCGCTCGCCGCTCGCCGCGTCGCGCACGTTCGCGGCGAAGAGCGGATGCTTCAGCTCACGGGCGCGCTGGCGAAGCACCTGGGGGCCGTACACCACCTCCCAGTTCCCCGGCACCGCGCCGTCCAGGCCCAGGGCGTTGAGCGGCGCGATGAGCGCGCGGCCCTCGGTGAGCGCCGCCGCGCCCGAGCCTTGAATCGTGTCACCGCCGTCGAGCACCAGCACGTCGCCACCCCGCTCGGCGCGGATGCGCTGGATGGCGGCGGACAGGCGCGCGAAGCCGCCCGCCAGCTCGATGCGCTCCTCGCCGTCGCGCCAGAACAGCTCCGGGTGCGCGCGCAGCTGCGCGTGCAGGTCGGCCACGTAGAGGACGGTGAGCTGTTGACGCTTCGAGGGCGGCGCGGCGGACTTCGGCGACGCCGCGCAACCGGAGACCAGCGCGAGCAGTGCGAGCAGGGGGCGGAACTTCATCGAGCACCTGGTGAGGGATGGCGGGTGACGCCGGGGAGGACACGTCTCATGCGTCGCGGAGTTCCCGGGCCCAAAGTGCGTCCCTCGGGCTTCCGCCACGAGGCGTCCAGGCGCCCGGGGAACGGGACCGCCTCAACGGCGCGCGCCGACCGGGCGGACACACCGCAAGCGTCGCGACGCTCCCGACCAGGAGCGCTCCTCCTCGAACCTCCACCTCGGAGGAGCGCCCAGGCTCGTGCGCGGACGGGGCGCCATGCGGAGCACCTCGCAGCTTCACGCCGCGCCAGGCCCCGGGCCGAAGTGCCGTGACCCCTTCGCCCCACGCGCCTCACCGCCACGCGGACATGGGGCCCAGGTTGAAGACGTCCTGGAACCCCTGCTCCTTCAGCAGACGCTCGGCGCGGCCGCTGCGTGCGCCACTGCGGCAGTAGACGACCACGGGGGTGGTCGGCGGCCCCAGCTCGCCGAGCCTCCGCGCCAGCTCCCCCACCGGGATGTTCACCGCGCCCGGCAGGTGACCGTCCGCGAACTCCTCGGGCGAGCGGACATCCACCAGCGTGGCCCCCGCCTCCACCCGGCGGCGCGCCTCATCCGCCACGGCGGGGTCTCCCGCGCGCAGGTGTGAGCAGGCGGTGAGGACCAGCCCCACGAGCAGGGCGGCGGTGACGGCGAGGGCGACCTTCATGACGGCTCCATCCGACACCGGAGGCGGAGTGCCCCCGGGAGTGTGGGTTCAGCCCGGTCAGAGCCAGGACGGCGGCAAAAGGATTCAGCGCCCCGGCACGCGTCCTGATTCCCGGGGGGCGCGAAGGGCCCGGGTCAGGGGGCCAGGCGGGCCAGCGCGGCCAGGAGCACGTCGGGCTCGAGCTCGGAGACGGCGAGCGAGGCCCGCGCGTCCCCACCGGGCGCCACGCAGATGCGCTCGCCCACGGGCCCTCGGGTGCAGCGGGGGCCATCGCCCGCGAAGCGCGCCGCCTCCTTCGCCGCCTGCGAGCCCGGCAGGGGCAGGAAGAGCGTCATCGCCTTGCCCCCCTCATGTCGGTACAGCAGCGACGCGGAGAGCTTGCCGTGCAGTCTGCAGCGCCGCGCGCCCAGGAGCGTCGCCCCGGGCACCACCGGCACGTCCACGGGGTAGCCCACCTCCCGCTCCACCCACGCCTTCACCGCCGCGGGGTCCGAGGACTCGAACTCACAGGGCGTCACGCGCGAGAAGGCCTTGAGGTGATGCCGCTCCAGGTCCATCGCCAGCGCCTCGTTCATCCCGCCGGGCCAGGACGTCCACAAGAGCCCCACCGACGCGAGCGCCACGGCCACGCCCGCCGCCAGCCTTCGCGAGGGAGAGGCCCACCTCGGGCGCGGCGCCAGTCCGGTGACTCGTCCCGCCAGCGCCAACGGAACCGGGGCCTCCATGGCGCGCTCTGTCTGCAGGGTCCGCCGCAGCGAAGCGTAACGGGACGCCTCCCGAGCACAGCCGGCGCATCGGGGCAGGTGCTGCTCCACCTCGCGTCGCTCGGATGCCGAGACCTCGCCGTCGAACCACGCGGAGAGCCGCTCCTGCCAGCCGGGGCTACAGGCTTCCATGGGACTTCTCCTTCTCGAGGAAGTCGAACACCGCCAGTCGCGCCCGTGCCAACCGTGAGCGCACGGTGCCCACCGGGCACCCCTGGACCTGGGCAATCTCGTCGTAGCTCAGCTCCTCGACCTCGCGGAGCCACAGCGCGTCGCGCCACTCGGGCGCCAGAGCGTCGAGCGCCGCGCGCATCCCCTCGCTCAAGGCGTGCGCGTGCAGTTCCACTTCGAGGTCGGCGGAGGGCTCGGGCGGGAGCGGCTGACCTCGCCCACCCTCCAGCACCTCCAGGCGGGGCCGCAGTCCACGCCGGGAGTTGAGGAACACGGTGCGTTGTACGGCGAGCAGCCAGGCCTTGAGGCTCGCGGGTTCCTTCAGTGCGCCTCGCTGCTCCAGGGCGCGCGCCAGCGTCTCCTGCACCAGGTCGTCGGCCTCCACCGCGCTGCCCGTCAGCCGTCGGCCCACGCGCCGCAGGGCGGGCAGGTGCTCCAGGGCTCGTTCGATGAAGGCGCGGGGGCTCACGACAGGGAAGACACGGCGACCCGGGTGGGAAGTTCCCACGATGGAACGGGACATCGCTCCCACGCCCGGCGTATCAGGGGCTCACGCACTGGAGTGCGAGTACCTCATGCCGGCGAGCGCCCCTGCCAGGAAGGAAGCAAGCGTGCGCGAGGAGGAGTTCCTCCACAGCCTGGAGAACCTCCACCCGCCCAGGCTCCGAAAGACAGACATCGCGCTCCCCGCCAACAGCACCTGTGGAGACAAGGCGACCGCGCCGCAAGGGTGCGAGGCACCGACAGGCGCGTCGCGGTCCCACTCAAAGCCTGCAATTGCAAGGGCCTGGTCTCGCCGACGCCGCGGGGTGAGGCTGCGCCACCGCGACGGCCATGCACGACCAGGCCTGGATCCAGGACCTGGCAACGGCACGCCTCGATGCGAGCGGCAGCACACCACACGCGGCCGTGACGAGACCGGCCCCTCACGAGCAGGAACGGTGTCCCCCCGACGCGACGAGCATGGGGCCCCATGCCGCGTCCGCCCGGAGGTCTGGCGGACGAAAAGGACCCTACCAGCCCCCTCTGACAAAGCGCGGGGGCGAAGCGACTCCGGTATCACCGCGTGCATCGCGGTTCGATGCCGAAGTTTCATTCCCATACAAATACCCAGACACATCAATCAATGTCAGACCCGCGCGATATGAATCATCTCCAGCGGCGCCATTCCGGACGCCGTCTCAACGGGACATCATTCATCCACATGAAAAGCTCATTGTTTTCCCTGGGTCTCCTGGTCGGACTGACGGGGGCCGGCTGCGCGGGCCTCGAGGAAGGCGAGGCGATGGAGACCTCCGTGGCGGAGGACTCCGCCTCCCAGGTCATCCAGGGACTGAACACGCAGGTCACGGGGACGAGCCCGGTGACGTTCGTCACGTCGTCAGGCAATGTGACGAATTCCTACAACCAGTCCGCCACGACGGTGGTGGCCTACACGCGGGATTCAACGACGGGAGCGTTCACGGCGTACCCGGGCTCGGGCGCCGCGGACGGCAGCATCTCCGTGCCCAACGTCCCTTCCGGCCGCATCTACCTGAGGGTGGGCTCGCGCTTCCTGGTGAGCACGGGCCGCACGTTCGACCTGGGCTCCACGGAGTGGGGGCGCAATGGCCTCTTCCCCTGGCAGCCGACCCCCGTGACGGTGTCCGCGTCCGGCCTGTCTCCCTGGCAGACGGGGGACTACATGGACATGTACTCGTTGAACCCGGGGGCGTTCGGCTACCTCTACGGCAACGAGACGGGGTTCCCCCAGGCGGGCGCGACGTCGTTCTCCGCGCTGAGCTTCGACTACGCCAACATGACCAACCCCGTGTTGCTCAACCACCTCGCCTTCGGGGATGTGTTCTCGCTGGCGCAGATGCGGCTGCAGTCGAGCCCCATGGGCGTGCCCTACCGCTCGATGCACAAGGTGCTCGAAGCGAACCTGACCCATGCGGATGGCCAGTCGACCTCCGTCTCCGGGACCTTCACCCAGCCCGCGGCGACGGGCACGTTCTCGGTGGACTGGAGGCGCTCGGCGTTCGACGCCCTGCGCACCCAGGTGAACCCGAGCGCGGTGAGCACGTACAACGAAATCTGGATGTCCGCGCGGCCGGCCGCGGTGGGCCAGGCGCTCGCGTCCATCAGCGGGCCGCCGCTCCTGGTGAAGCTCAATCCTGACGCGCTGAAGACCGACATCGTCACGGGGAGCATGACCTACAACAACCCGTTGCCGGCGACGTGGCAGAAGGTGGCGTTGGCGGCCGCGGGCTTCACGAAGACGTACGCGCTGGGGACGGCGACGCCCTTCACCATGAGCGTGGACATCCGCGTGGACCAGGAGGCGAGCGCGTTCTCCGCAGCGCCGGTGCAGCCCCTCATCGGGCCGGTGCAGGCGCCGCTCGTCAACACCCGTGGCGCGTTCCAGACCCTCACGGGCGTGGGCACGGACGCCTCGCTGCGCTGGTCGAAGCCGCTGATTGGCACGGCCACGAACTATGTGGTGAACATCTACCGGCTGGGCACGAGCAACGGCGCCACCACCGCGACTCGCGTGACGTCGCTGCACACCGACCTGCAGAGCGTGTACCTGCCGCCGGGCGTGCTCCAGTCGGGCCAGACGTACTTCGCTGAAATCCAGAGCTGGTACCAGCCCGGTTCCGACCTGGCGACGAGCCCGTTCAAGCGCGCGCTGCCGCGTGCCCGCGCCAGCGTGCTCACGGGGACGTTCAGCCCGTAGGCTGTGAAGTCGTGGGGAGGGAGGGATTTGGATTCCCTCCCTCCCCGTGGTTCGTGTCGAGCTCCCGCCTCAAGGCGAGGAGAGCGGCTCCACCGTCGTTGAGCCGGGGCTCCGCGCCCCCGCGCTCCCGCGCGCCCATGGCAGGCGCGCGAGGAGGAAGCCGCCGAACATCGCGGCCACGAAGACGAGCACCTGGGGCGCGCCGCTCGCCACCGAGGTGAGCGCGGGACCAGGGCAGTAACCGCCGAGCCCCCAGCCCACGCCGAAGAGGGCCGAGCCCGCCAGGAGCTTCGCGTCCGGCCTGCCCCGGAGGAGGTCGGGGAAGCGCGGGGCGAACAGCGGCCGCCCGCGCCGGAGGATGAGGGGACGCAGCGCCGCGTGCACCGCGATGGCGCCGCCCATGACGAAGGCGAGCCGGTAATCCCAGTCGCCCGCGATGTCGAGGAAGCCCTGGACGTTGGCCGGGTCCGTCATGCCGGCGAGCCCCAGTCCGAGGGCGAAGATGAGACCGCTGAGGAAGGCAGTGATGAGAAGACGCATCGGGAGTTTCCGTTAGAGGACGTGACGGACCACGAAGACGGTGAGGGCGCCGGTGGTCATGAAGGTGAGCGTGGCCCAGAAGGAGCGCTGCGAGCCTCGGCTGAGACCGCAGACGCCGTGACCGCTGGTGCAGCCGTTGCCCAGCCGCGAGCCGAGGCCCACGAGCAACCCGGCGCCCACCAGCACCAGCGTGCCGCGGGCGCTCGGGGAGGCGGACGCGGGGAAGGTCTCGGGACGCAGCCAGACGAGCAGCAGCCCGCCCGACAGCAGCCCCAGGAAGAACAGCACGCGCCAGGCGACGTCACCGCGCACGGGGGCCAGCAGCGAGCCCACCACGCCGCTGATACCGGCGACCCGGCCGTTGGCCCACAGGAGCAGGGATGCGCTCAACCCGATGAGCGCACCGCCGAGGAGAGGAAGCAGGAAGGAAGAAGCCATGTCACGTGAGAGCCCGTGCGCGCCGGAAAGGATTCGCGCGGGCGTGAAGAATCCTTTTGGAACGCGTCGGGCTCTCACCCTCAGGAGGCAACGACATGATTTTCCGACAACTCTTCGATGCGGAGTCCTCGACGTACACCTATCTCCTCGGCGACGAGGCCACGCGCCACGCCGTCCTCATCGACCCGGTGCTCGAGCAGGTCGAGCGCGACCTGAAGCTGGTGGCGGAGCTGGACCTGACGCTCACCCACGTGTTCGACACGCACGTCCACGCCGACCACGTCACCGCGTCGGGCGTGCTGCGCGAGCGCACGCAGGCCACGGTGGTGGGCGGCGTGGGGGGCGCCAGCTGCGCCAACATGCACGTCCGTCACGGGGACGAGGTGCGCGTGGGCGAGCTCGTCTTCCGGGTGCTCGCCACGCCGGGGCACACGGACGACAGCCTCAGCTACCTGCTCGGGGACCGCGTGTTCACGGGGGATGCGCTGCTCATCCGGGGCAACGGCCGCACGGACTTCCAGAACGGGAACGCGCGGCAGCTGTACGACAGCCTCACGCGCGTCCTCTTCACCCTGCCCGACTCGACGCTCGTGTATCCCGGCCATGACTACCAGGGGCGCACGGTGTCGAGCATCGCCGAGGAGAAGCGGCACAACCCCCGCGTGGCGGGCAAGAGCGAGGCGGAGTTCATCCACATCATGGAGAACCTGAACCTGCCCAAGCCGCGAAAGATAGACATCGCGGTCCCCGCCAACCGGGCCTGTGGCCACACGGCGCCCGCGCCCCAGGGGGCCTGACGCCCTCACGGGCGGGAGCCATGACATGACGACACCGATTCCCTATCGAGACATCACACCCGCGCAGCTCGACACGCTCGCCCCGGGCACGCGGCGCATCGACGTGCGCGAGCCGGACGAGTTCACGGGGCCGCTGGGGCATCTGCCCGGCGCCGAGCTCGTCCCGTTGGACACGCTCGAGCGCGTGGCGGTGACGTGGCCCCGCGAGGCGCCGTTGCTGCTCATCTGCCGCTCGGGCGGGCGCTCCGCCCGGGCGGCGGGGCTGCTGGCCCGGGCCGGCTTCCAGCACCTCTACAACCTGGCGGGCGGGATGCTCGCCGTGCGTGAGCCGCTCCCGGGCTGAGCGCGCGTCACGGAAGGACACCATGGAACTGCTCGGCTTCTCATTGGCGGCGTTGATGGGGCTGTCGCTCGGCCTGCTTGGCGGCGGCGGCTCCATCCTCACCGTCCCCATCCTCGTGTACGTCCTGGGCTTCGGCGCCAAGGAGTCCATCGCCATGGGACTGGCGGTGGTGGGCGTCACGAGCCTGGTGGGCGCGGCGAGCCACTGGCGCAAGGGGAACGTCCGGTTCCGGGCGGCGCTCCTGTTCGCGCTGGTGGCCATGGCGGGGACCTATGGCGGGGCGAGGCTGTCGGCGCTCCTGTCCGGGGCGACGCAGCTGCTGCTGTTCGCGGCGGTGATGCTGGTGTCCGCGTTCTTCATGTTCCGCAACGGCCGACGCGACGCCGCGAGCGCGCCCTCGCCCCACAAGGCGCCCGTGCCCGTCATGGTGCTGGCGGCCCTGGGGGTGGGCGGGCTCACGGGGCTGGTGGGCGTGGGGGGAGGGTTCCTCATCGTCCCGGCGCTGGTGCTGTTGGTGGGGCTGCCGATGAAGCAGGCGGTGGGGACCAGCCTGCTCGTCATCGCGCTCAACTCGCTGGTGGGCTTCGCGGGCTACCTCGGCCATGTCGAGGTGCCCTGGGGCGCGCTGGGTGTCTTCACGGCCATCGCCGTGGCCGGCATCCTGACCGGCACCTGGGCCTCCCACTTCGTGTCCCAGGCCACGCTGAAGACGGCCTTCTCCGGCCTGCTCGTGGTGATGGGCGTGTTCATCCTCGTCAAGAACCGCGAGGCCCTGATGAGCGTGGGCGAGGTGACGCCCACGTCCGTCGGCGCGGCGGTGACGGGCGCCTCGGGCGGGCACTAGCGGCGCGGTCCGCGAGCGGCGTCATGGTGGGCGGCGTGGTGCGATGCAAGCCGCTCAGTTCCTCCCGTAGACGCGGCGCCGCTGGAAGCGGAAGAACCCCGCGGCCTCCTCGCGCGCGAGCGTCGGTGCCTCGTGGCCGAAGTACTGCTCGCGCAAGGAGCCCAGTTCGGCGTCCAGGGACTCGGTCTGCCCGAGCCGCGAGAGCAGCGCCTCTCGCGCCTTCATGTACGCGAGCCCTTTCTCCCAGCGGGCATCCTTGTACACATCCTCCGCGGCTTTGCGTGCAACCTGCTCTTCGGAGTAGCCCATGCGTCGCCGGATGTCCGCGAGGGCGGCCCGTCGTTCCTCGACCGGCATCCCGACGAGGTGGGCCTGCACCGGCTCGAGCCGGAGGAACAGCTCCGTCGCTTGAGAGCGCACCAGCTGCGCCTCCGTCTTTCGCGGGTCCACGCCAGCGATGGTGGACAGCCGGTCGAGGAACACTGCCTGCTGAGCCTCGAGCGAGAGCCTCGGGTCCACGTCGAGGAGCTCGCGTCGCTTCGCCTCCTCCTCCTGGCTGAGGGCCTGCGCCTCCTGCATCCAGCGCGCGGACACCTCGGCGGTCGGGTCCTTCTGCGTCGGTCCGGAGTCCTGCCTGACGGTCCGCCGAGGCGCTTCCCCAGGGGACGACACCGGAGCGGGCACGGGCCGCGACACATCGGCCTGTGCGACTGGCGCGTCCCCACCTCGGACGAGGGAGAACGCGCCAGCCGACAGGAGGGCGCCGGCCGCGAGAAGGACGATGATGTTCCCGCGCCGACCGAGCATCAGAGCCGCGGCTCCAGCTTGGCCCAGATGAGGTTGGCGATCTTGTTCGAGCCCGAGGTCGTCGGGTGGACGCCGTCGGCCTTGATGTCGGCGTTGGTGATGGCCGAGCGGGGGTCGACGAAGTCGCAGTCGACGACGGCGTTCGCGCACGCGGTCCCGAGAATCTGGTCTCCGTAGTCGACGGCCTGGTCGAGGTCGCTGGCGTTGAGGAGCCCGAACTTGGTGCGGTAGTAGCCGAGGTAGACGACGTCGGTGACGCCGCTGGTCGACATGTCGTTCAGCAGGTCCGCGACCTCGACGTAGATGTCGTCGATGTAGTCCTTGCAGCTCTGCGACAGGCGGCCGAACTCATACCACTGCGTCTTGCAGTTGTACGGGTCAGCGAGCGCGATGGTGGGGATGAGGATGTCGTTGCCGCCGCCATCCATCACCACGATGTGGCTGTTCGGATTGTCGGACTCGGCGAGGTCGAACTGGCCGCGGACGGAGGGGGTGATGACGCCACCTTCGATCTCCGCGCCGGAGGTCGTGTAGTTGCGGAACGTCCCACCCGCCTTGGCGTGGAGGGCGGTCTGAATCTCCCCCGAGAGCGCGAAGATGGAGTCGCCCAGGAACACGACGTTGTTGTTGTTCGCGTTGGTGATCCACGGGGCGCTCATGAGCTGACCGAGGCCGCAGCCGACGAGCAGCATGGGCGTCGTGATGACGAGGGCTTGTGCCCACCGGGGCAGACGCGCGCGACCAGAGACTTGGAACGCCTTCATAGGGTGCCTTCCCGCCAGCAGGGCTCGCCCGCCGACGTGCCGTTTGGGGATACGTCCGTGATTGCTCCGTCCTCCGGACTTTCCGGATGACGTCCGATTCGCGCACAGGATTGATTCGGAAGTCAAAGCTGAAAATTGCCAATAAGCCGCAAGGACGGCCCTGCGAAAAATTTCCAGAGCTGTTGGGCCGGACCTGTTCGCAGCGTGAAACATGTACCCGTGTGACAGGGCCGCGAGTGGAGCCACGGGTCCGAGGTCCAACGCCTTCCGGCATCACGGCGAGCAACGGAGAACAACAATATCTACAAGAACACGGCCAAGCCCCTCGTGTGCCCAACGCCTTCCGGCATCACGGCGAGCAACGGCAAGTCACCATCGCCAAGATGCGCCGCAAGTACAAGTGCTCAACGCCTTCCGGCATCACGGCGAGCAACGGGCTAAGTGGACAACCCTTCGCGACGACTTCAACCGGTGCTCAACGCCTTCCGGCATCACGGCGAGCAACGGGAAGATCTTCGTCAACTCGATGAGCGACCTCTTCGTGCTCAACGCCTTCCGGCATCACGGCGAGCAACGGGATGCAGTTCATCGGTCACTGCAAGGCGCGCCAGTGCTCAACGCATTCCGGCATCACGGCGAGCGGCGGCGCGGCTGGACGAGAAGGTGGACGGCATTCACAAGGAGTGCTCAACGCCTTCCGGCATCACGACGAGCAACGGCATCATCACCGCCGCGAAGGACGCGGGCGAGATTGGGTGCCCAACGCCTTCCGGCATCACGGCGAGCAACGGGCTTCGACCCCTCGGTCTACGGCATCATGAGGGAGATGATGTGCTCAACGCCTTCCGGCATCACGGCGAGCGGCGGGAAAATCGTCGCGGCGGTCAACAGCATCACTACTTGCGGCGGACGCCTTCCCCTGGAGAGCGCTCGGCGCCCGCTCCGCTGCGGGAGGCCCATTCGCTGGGTTCTGGTCGTGGTCCGGCCTCGTCGCGGAGGATGGAGACCTTTCCCGCTGGGGGCTGGATGAGGATGCATCGCGCTGCCGCGCTGCTGCTGGTTTGGCTGACGGGCTGTGCTTCGGGGCGCGTGGTGCGCCTGGAGACGAGCCGGGGTCCACCGGTCGTCTTCACTCCTCACAGCGGCGAAGCCGGCCCGGTGGAGGTGGAGCGGCGCGAGTTCAAAGAGGCAGTGGCCCGGCTGGCGCGGCACATGCGGCCCGCGGCCAATCCCCAGTGGGCCGCACGGGACCTCTTGGGCGTGGAGGCTCGCGGCGGCGCGTACCTCTTCAACCCGCGCACCCGGCAGATGACGCCGCTGGAGAAGGCGGCACTGACCTCCGACATGCCGCCAGCGGAGGAGGAGTTGACGCGGGCATATCTGCGCTGGTGCGAGCGCACTGGGCGCAAGGGCGACTGTCTACGCCTGTTGGTGGACAGCTCCACCGTGACCGGCGATGGACGCTATGCGTTGGCCATGGCCATGGCCCAAGGCGTGGTCCTGGAAGAAATGTTGGACGCCTTCAAGGGAATGGCCGACCCGCACGCGGCGCTGTCGGCGGCGCTGTGGACCCTCACCCTCTATCTGGTCCTCTGGTCGGTGCCCGAGCCCGTGAGCAAGGGCCTGGCTGCTGTGATGACGGCAACAGCCATTGCCTACCTGGGGGTGGACACCTTCTGGACGCTGGTATTGGGCTTCAAACGGCTGGTGGAAGAGGCAGACCGGGCGACCACGTTTGACGAACTGCGCGACGCGGGCGATCGCTACGGAAAGGTCATGGGGCAGAACGCGGCACGAGCCTTCGTGCTGCTGGCGACGGTGGCTGTGGGGAACACGGCGGCGGGCTTCGCTAACAAGGTGCCCACGCTGCCCGGTTCAGCGCAGGCGGCGGCGCTGGCCGGGGGCCGCGCGGGCATCCGCCTTGCCGCCGTGGGAGAAGTGGGAGCAGTGGCCGTGTCAGGCGAGGCTGTCACCGTGGCTCTGGCTCCGGCCGCGGTGGCCATGACCGCGCAGGCCATGGGGGGCGCGGCAGCCGCTCCGGTGGACGCGGAGGGCCACAACCACCACATCGCGACGGACAAGTGGTGGAAGTCCACGAACAACGCAGGACCGTGGTCGCCTCAGTTCCAGAAGATCTTCGACAAGGCGGGCATGTCGCTGAACGAGCCGGCCAACATCGTCCGTATCAAGGGCCACAAGGGGCCCCACCCACAGGAGTACCACGAAGCAGTCTTCCAACGCCTGTCTGACGCAACGGAGGGGTGCCGCACCCTGCAGAAATGCCGCGAGGCACTCACTGCGGAACTGCGCGACCTCGCCGGGGAAATCGCCACGCCAGGGAGTGACCTCAACAGACTGGTGACGGGGACCTAGGACCACCACAATGGGTCCCATGCCCATGCGGTACTACGACCTGAAGGACGACATGAGCATTCGGGGGCGCTGGTTGCTCGGCACCCCTACGGATGCTCAAGGACGAGAGGTGGACGACCCGTGGATGTTCTATCGGGGCCAGCGACTCCCGGACCCGGGCCCCTTGAAGCTCCCCATCAATGTCCCCGGCAGGGCGCTCGACTTCTCGCGGGCGGCGTTCGCGGCCCCGGTGGTCCACACCCGAGTGGCGTCCGCCCTCTCGGGACTTGCTCCCGAGGAAGTGCAGTTCCTACCCGTGGAGATTGAGGGCCAGCCTGAGCCGTTCGTCATTCTCGTGGCGACCCAGCTCATCCAGTGCATTGACGAGCGAGCATCCAGGCTCGTCAGGAAATGGACCCCGGAGGATGGACGGCCCGAGAAGCTGGGGAAGTACCGGGACGTGCGTGGCATGCGCATCGACCCCGCGCGGGTAGGTGACGCCAAGGTTTTCCGTCCCCAGGGCTGGGCTATCGTGCTGATTGTCCGGGAGGACATCAAAGACGCCTTGGAAAGCATGGGAGCCACCGGGGCGACGTTTGAAGAAGTCTAGTGGGCGAGCCCCTGGGTTCCGTGGGGTTGCTCGGCGCGGGCACCGGCAGCCAGCACTCACCGGTGGGACTCGGCGCTGACACGGGCCACCACTACGCGCCGGGCCAGCTTCATGGCCCCGAGGTGTTGCTCGGCGTGCGTTCGGGCTGTCTCCGCATACAGGATAAGCTCCTCGGTCCCGTGCTCGCGGTCATCAAGGATCGCGTCCTCGCGTGCTCAACGCCTTCCGGCATCACGGCGAGCAACGGACGCAGATGCGAATAGAAAGTACATGATTGATTTGAGTGCTCAACGCCTTCCGGCATCACGGCGAGCAACGGGAGGCGGCCGCCAAGGCGAAGTTGGTGGGCTCCATCGAGATGTGCTCAACGCCTTCCGGCATCGAGGCGAGCAACGGCCCCAACACGGGGGGCGATCATGGTGTGATCGGCGCTCAACGCCTTCCGGCATCACGGCGAGCAACGGCGACAGACAGGGGTTGCTGTGCGTGTTGTGGACGAAGTGCTCAACGCCTTCCGGCATCACGGCGAGCAACGGAGGACATCTTCCTCGTCTCACCTGTCGAGCAACTGTGCTCAACGCCTTCCGGCATCACGGCGAGCGGCGGCCCCTGCCCGGCTACACGGTCGTCAACGACCGCTGCCTTTGCTCAACGCCTTCCGGCATCGCGGCGAGCGGCGGGTCCACCACGTCGTGCGCCTCTCCCCCGAGGGACAGTGCTCAACGCCTTCCGGCATCACGGCGAGCGGCGGAGTCCAAGGACGCGGAGCCCTTCGTCCAGATGCTCGAGTGCTCAACGCCTTCCGGCATCACGGCGCGCGGCGGCTGGAAGCGGTTTGAGGTCCGGGACGGCGCGCTGTGCTCAACGCCTTCCGGCATCACGGCGAGCGGCGGAACGAACGCGCCGAGTACGGGTCGCTGACGCCGAGGTGCTCAACGCCTTCCGGCATCATGGCGAGCAGCGGCCGCTCGCGCTCGCGACGGACAATCACTTCTTGCAGTGCTCAGCGCCTTCCGGCATCACGGCGAGCGGCGCCAGCAGCGCGGGGCGTTCCTCCGGCACGTGGACGCCACGTGCTCAACGCCTTCCGGCATCACGGCGAGCGGCGGGTGACCCGGAGAAGCACTTCGAGCCGATGTGCGTGCACACGTGCTCAACGCCTTCCGGCATCATGGCGAGCAGCGGCCCAGCGCGCTCAATCATCGAGCGCTGCATCCTCGTGCTCAACGCCTTCCGGCATCACGGCGAGCGGCGGAGGAATGATCTGGAGTCTGCTGGACATCCGGAACGGTGCTCAACGCCTTCCGGCATCTCGACGCGCAGCGGACCGTGGGCTAGTCGAAGGAGCGCTGCTGGCACCAGTGCTCAACGCCTTCCGGCATCTCGGCGAGCAACGAGCGCAGCGGGCGCGGGCGTCGAAGGGGCAGGCCCGCCAGCTGTGCTCAACGCCTTCCGGCATCTCGGCGAGCAACGGTGCTAATTAAAAGTGGACGACTTCTAGGTGCGCCGCGTGTGCTCAACGCCTTCCGGCATCACGGCGCGCAACGGTCGTCCACCTGTGCCGTCCCACGCCGCAGGAGCGGTGCTCAACGCCTTCCGGCATCACGGCGAGCGGCGGCGTCGGGCCAGCGAACTCGCCTGTGAGCTGGAAGCCAGGTGCTCAACGCCTTCCGGCATCATGGCGAGCAACGGCACCGTCGTCCTGTTCCGATATCTGTAAAGGAGTGGCAAATGGTGCTCAACGCCTTCCGGCATCACGGCGAGCGGCGGCGTGCAGCCGTTGCTGCGCATCAGCGGCACGCCCACGGCGTGCTCAACGCCTTCCGGCATCACGGCGAGCGGCGGAAGGACGTGGTGCACGCACGGCGAGCCAACCAGTACGCGTGCTCAACGCCTTCCGGCATCACGGCGAGCGGCGGCGGGAAATCAGCATCAGCTTACGTTCGTCCATGGGTGCTCAACGCCTTCCGGCATCACGGCGAGCGGCTGACGCCCATCTACGCCGCGAGCCCCAACGCGCTCACGCGGTGCTCAACGCCTTCCGGCATCACGGCGAGCAACGGATCCCCGATGATCGCGTGTACACCTGCTCGGCTGGCACGTGCTCAACGCCTTCCGGCATCACGGCGAGCGGCGGCAAGCTCGAGTTCGAGCGCCCCCCGAGGTGGATGCCATGTGCTCAACGCCTTCCGGCATCACGGCGAGCGGCGGGACCGTGGTGCCTTCGAGGATGCGGAAGAAGCACGGTGCTCAACGCCTTCCGGCATCACGGCGAGCGGCGGCCTGCACAAGGTAAGGGGCCACATTACTACATTCTCTGGTGCTCAACGCCTTCCGGCATCACGGCGAGCGGCGGCGATCACGACCCTCGTGCAGATGGACCCGGACTGGGAGGTGTGCTCAACGCCTTCCGGCATCACGGCGAGCGGCGGTCGTGACGCCCGACCTCTCCGCTAGCGGCACGGAGTGATCAACGCCTTCCGGTATCACGGCGAGCGGAGGAAGTGACCTCTCTGGTCAACCCTCGTGGTGGGTGGATCAAGTGCTCAACGCCTTCCGGCATCACGCCGAGCGGAGGCATCACCGTTCAGGAGGACTTCAAGCCCGAATGCTTCGTGTGCTCAACGCCTACCGGCATCACGGCGAGCGGCGAAGTCTCTCTCGAAACGCCAAACGCCTATTCATCTGACAAAGAGCGCTTCGTCGAACCATGGGCGGACGCTGTTCATCCGCCACATGCATCCCGTGAGGAGCGTCACGCCGCATTCGTGACGCTCCCAGAAGGAATTCCTCAGGCGCCGTCCACCAGGAGCCTGAGCAACTCGTCGCGACGCGCCTGGAGCTTGGGGTTCCTCACCCACCCGCGAAGCGCCTCTGCGCACTCCATCCGCGCCTCGCGCGACAGGGACATCAACCTCGCTCTCCACTGCGCGTCGAAGTCCTCGAGCACCTTGCGCTGCTCCGTCTTCGCCGCCCGCTGCGCCTCCCCCCACGCCTTGAACGCGTCGCGCTCCGGTGACGGCCGAGACACCACCCGCGGCGCGGCGACGACCACGCTCCCCTCGGGCACCAGCCGCCCGTATCCCGCGGCCGTCTTGCCCCCCACGCCCCAGTCACGCAGCGCCTCGCACAACCGGTCCGCGGCCCAGCGCAACAAGCGGAGCGTCTCCTCGTCCGCCCCCGGGGCCACGCTCAGCGCCACGAGGAAACGTCCCCCAGGGCGCACCGACAGGAACGCCACCGGGTTCGGCGACTCGTAGTCGTTGGGCCACGACCCCGCCGTCCCGTACCAGCCCCGCTGGTGCACCGTGAGCACATCGCGGGCCAGCATCCGTGGCGCCACCCCCTCCTTTCCGCGACTCGCCACCCACGGCGCGTCGTGGAAGAGGACCTGCCCCACGCTCGCCTCCTGGCCGAGCCGTTCATCCCCAGGCACCCCGAACAGCCGACGACTCGCCTCCGCCACCTCGTCGGGCTCGAAGCTCGCGCGCAGGTAGGCCGCGAGCACGCCCTTGAGTGAGGAGCCCGGAATCACCGGCACGCCCCAGGTGTGATGCAGCGTCAGCCCCACCCCCGTCGGCGAGGCATTCCCGTGCCCCGCCAGGAGCCGCCCCGTCGCTCGCATCTCCACCGAGGCCGTGTGCCACTGCGTCAGCGAGCCGCGCCACCGGCGGTACGCCACCCCGTAGTGCTCCGGCTCCCGCGCCCCGTCCATCCAGCCCAACCACCTCCGCCATGGCGAGCCGCTCTCTTCCTTCTCGTCGTCCTTCTGGGGCGCGTAGCGCTCGTGGGCCAGCCCCGCGTGACTTGGGCCCGTCGCCTCGAAACGGGGGAGTGTGGCCAGGACCTCACGCACGAGGAGCCTCCTTGAACGTGGCCTGGACCGCGCGACGGAACCACACCACCAGCCGCAGCGTCTCGCGCGTGGCCAGCATGTACTCCTCCAGCCCCAGCTTCCGCACGGCGCCCGGCAGCGTCTCCCCCGTCAGCGCCGAGGACAACCCCGGCAGCCGCGCCTTGCCGAGCACCTTCGCCAGGTCCTCGAGCAGCAACATCGCGGCGTTCGTCTCCTTCGGGTCCCGCTCCCGCTCCAGGAACGTGAGCGCCGCGGCCAGCCCATCCCGCAGCACCGACGCCCCCAGGCCATGCACGCGCGGCTTGTAGTCGTTCCGGAGGCCCGAGGGGACCGCCGTCACCCGGGCATACGCATCCGTCGCCCGCTGCTGCTCTCGCGTCACGCCGCTCATCGCCGGGCCTCCGTGTCGCCCGCCGTCCACGACAACAGCCGGCACCACCCACGCCCCACTGTCGCCTTGCCACCCAACTGGAGCATCGTCCCCTGCCCGCCGAGCGCCGCGTCCAACACCGCGCTCGCCGCCATCACATGCTTCGGGCTCCAGGACGGCGACGCCGCCATCACCCCCATCAGCAGCGTCTCCGCCGGCAGGCTCTCCTCCGTCCAGAGCTGCCCCTTCGCGGCCGTGCCCGTGTCCGGGTCGATGCTCACGCGGGTGTCCACCTGCATCGCCGTCTCCCACAGGAAGCTCATGGTCTCGTCATCCACGAGCACCAGGCGCCGCGCGAGCAGCTCCCGCTCATCACCGGGCAGCGCGCGCTGGAGCGCCTCCGCCCAGGCCCCGAGCACCGCGTCGTCCTCGGCGTCCACCTCCAGGTCCAGATCCTCGAGGTAGACACGCGCCCCGCCCGCCTGCTCGTGAAGACAGACACAGGACTTCAACGAGGCTACCCGCGCGCGGTGCTTCTTCAGCGCGGGGACCGGCGGAGGCGCCTCACCGCCCCCCTTCCGTCCACCCCAGTCCCGACGCGCCAACGTCAGCAGCAACGGCGACGTCACCAGCGCGAACGTCCCCACGAAGCTGCGCACCGGCAGCGCGAGCAGCCGCGCGTCGCCCACCACCAGCGCCCCCGCGTACTCGCTGGGCTCGTCCCCCTCGGGCCCGTTCTTCGCGCGCCGGGGGCCGAAGACCGCGTCGGTCCGGACGGTGTCGCTCGCGCTCGCGTCGCGCAGCACGCCCTTGAGCGACGAGCCGGGGATGATGGGGATGCCCGTGGAGCGCATCCGCATCAGCGGCAGGTCGATGACTCCCACGCTCTGCCCCGTGCCGACGTGCAGGGGGGACAGGGCTTGCAGCAGATAGGCTCGGCTTTCCATGCTCACGCTCCACACTCCGGGGGCAGTTCCCAGACGCCGGGCAACACCTGCCCGAGCGCCTCGTCGCGGCCGCCGCCCCACGAGGCCAGCCACAACGCGCGCAGCTCCTTGGTGGTGAACTGGCCCCCACCGACCTTCTCGAAGAAATAGACAGACCCCGCCGGCACCCACCGCCGCGTCGCCCGGGGCTGGCGCTTCACCATGTCCCACGCGGACACGTCCTGCGCCCGAGGCACCAGCGCCGCGCGCAACACCACCCGCCCCTCCACCCCAGGCAACGTGCCCGCGTACTCGGGCTCGCCACCTTCCGCGCACGCGAAGCCATCCGGCAGCCACCCGCGCTCGAAGCTCGCGGGCGTCGCCAGCACCAGCTTCAAGCCCATCGAGGGCTCGGGCTGGAAGTCCTCGGGGCAGGCGAACAGGTCGACTGTCGCGCGCTCCACCTCCGTCAACCGCCTGCGGCCTCCCAGCCCCAGCACGCCCGAGGGGAAGCCCGTCACCGCCTCGCCCTCGGGCTGCCTGCAGCGCACGCCCAGCGCCCACTCCACCGCGACCGGCGCCGCCGCGCCCTCGCGCTTCTCCAGGCGCAGCAACTCCACGACCTGGCGCGAGTGCAGCATCGTGTCCTCCGCGGTCTGCTTGTCGGGCGCGATGGCCACGTGCAGGTCCGTGCGGTGGCCGGGGCCCGGAGTCGCTGGAGCCGCGATGTCCTTGCGCATCAGCCACGCGACCATGTCCGCCTCGGACCAGAACGCCGGCGCATCTCCCGAGGGCTTGCCCATCCGCCCCTCGTGGTCCGGTCGGGGATGCCACAGCGCCTCACGCGCCCGGTCCTCATCGGGACCGAGCGAGGTGATGACGCCCTCCGAGTCGGGCCACCATGGACGCAGTCGCTCGACCCGCGCGGGCTCGCCGTCCTTGCCCGCCACCACCACCGCGTCCGCGGGCGCGGGCCACATCCGGTGGCGCGGGGTGAAGGACGTCTCCCCCAGGTCACGCCGCAAGGCGACGAACCCCTTCAGCGCGAGGCTCGCGGAGCGCTGCTCCCACGCCTCCGGCGTCAGCCGGACGCCCGGCCGGTTCGACATGAGGTCCTGTCCCCACGCGGCGCGCAGCGCGCCTCGCACCGTCGTGGGCAAGGGCCACGGATGCGAGTACCCGCGCCCCACTTCACTCGTGTACCAGCCGCGACCATCCTTCACGGACAGCCCGTCGCGCGGCAGCAACGCGAAGCACTCCTCACTCATGCGCCACCTCCCTCTCTGAGCTCCAGTCCGCGACGCGAACGTTCGAGCGTCCCCGCCACCAACATCCGGTCCACCCACGCGAGCAGCTCCGCGTGGACCGTCTCGACACACTCCGGCGGCTTCTCCGCGAGCGCAGCCAGCCCCACGTCCGTCAGGGACAGGGCCTTGTCCTCCCGCTCACGGTCCTCGGAGTCGCGAGCCCGCCCCTCGGCGCGCGCCAGGATTCGCGACACCTCGGCCACCAGCACTGCCGCCTGTTCCTCCGACGACGTCTCCACGGGGAAGCGGCGCACCATCGTCTCCACCTCGTGCACCTTGCCCAGGGGCAGCCGGTCTCCCCCCAGCAGCACCATGTCCTGGGACAGCCGGGTCAGCGGCTCCACGGCGGAGCCCTTCGGTGTCCAGCTCGCGGTCCACAGCCGCTCGCGCCCCGCATGCTTCGCCACGAGGACCGCGAGCGCGTCACGCCCCGAGTCCTTCGCGGCCTTCTCCGCTCGACGCCCCAGTGCCAACAGCTGCCCCAGGCTCTCCATCACGTGGCCGATGCCCAGCCCCACCGACAGCGTGGGCACGGACGCTCCGCTGACAGGGGCCAGGTGCTTCGAGAAGGCGGCCGCCAGCGCCCGGGCACACTGGAGCGCGTCCGCCGGACACACGAAGGCCAGGACGTCATCGCCCCCCGCGTAGACGAGCATCCCGCGGTAGCGCGACTGGACGATGTCTCGCGCCTCCGCCGTGAAGCTCGCGAGCGCGTGGGAGACACGGCGGTGCGCCTCGATGCCCCCGTGCTCCGCCAGCCGTCGGAGCAGCTCCCCCATCCGGTCCCCGTCGGCGACGAGGCAGGCCACGTAGGGGTACGGCGCCACGGACATCGCCGCGAGCAGCGGGCGGATGTGCTCATCCGCGAACCGCTCGGCCTCCTGCTTCGCCGCCTTGGGGTCCTCACTCCACTCCGTGAAGTACGGACGCCAGCGGTCGGGAAGCAGGAGCTGGCCATCGAACGGGAACGCGTTCACCCACGCCAGGTCCGTCCGGTACACCGACGTGAACCCGCGATGGTCCGCGCACGCGCCTCGCAGCGCGGAGAGCTTCGGGCCGTGCTTCTTGCTCGCCGTCTCCAGCCACGCCGCCAGCCCGATGCTCGGCACCGGCACGAACTGGTCCGGCTCGCCACCCGCGCGCTTGAGCAGCCCCAGCGCGTCCAACTCCTCGCGCTCACCGATGCGCAGCCGCTTCCACTCGCCACTCCGCGGACGCTCGCGCTTCAGCACCGACGCGCGTCCACCGTCGAGGCTCGACTTGTGCGTGCCCGCCGGAGGCGCCTGGGTCCAGGCCCTGAACTCGCGCAGCCCCCGGCGCGCCTCCAGCGCGGCCTCGGCCTCCTCGAGGGCCGTCAGGTAATCACCGTCCTCCATCGGCGCCCAGGCCGCGTGGAACTCCAGGAAGGTGTCGAGCTGCTCGTCCGCCCACGCGTCCGCGCCGTCCGCGAGCAGCGGCCCGCCGCGCTCCCGCACGCGCTCCCACTGTTCGCGCAGCGTGGCCCGAGCCGCCTTGCGCGCCGCGCGGGCCACCTCGGCCGCATCACCCTTCACCACCGCGAGGACCTTGTTGGGGAAGCCCTTCACGGCCTCGGCGTCGGCCAGGGCCTGGTCGGTCCTGGTGACACGCCCCGAGGGCTTCGGCGCCGCCGCGTCGAGTTGCTCCGGATGCGGGAAGATGAGCTCGGCGCCCGCGTCTCGGAGCGCGCACGCCATGGCGCGGCTCAAGGAGGAGAGCAGATAGCTGCCGAACCACAGGTCGCGCGTGCGTCGGGCCTGGGCGATGAAGCCCTGCACCGGGCCGACCTTGAGCACGAGCACATAGGACTGAGTCGTCATCGGCTTACGCCTCCCGAGCCTTCTTCGTGTCACGCAGCCAGTTGAAGAACGCCTCGCGCAGCGACGTCGCCTCGCGCAGGGGCGTGAAGAGCGGTTGGTCGTCCTCCGCGCGCAGCACGTCGAAGTCCGCGCGCGTGGCTTCGAGGGGACGGTTGGACTGCACCAGGAGGACCTTGCCGCCCTCGGGGTAGCCGCGCTCGAGCCACAGCGCGATGGGCTCGAAGCGGCCGTTGGCCAGCGGCATCGCCTTGACGATGAGCGGCGAGGCCAGGCGGTCCTTCGGCTCGCGCTCCCGGTCTCGCACCCACTGGAGCTGCATGTGCTTGGGCTCGGCGGGGACGTGGTTGTCCTTGGAGTCCCGCTTCCCCTGCTGGAAGTGGACGACGATGGGCAGCCCGAAGCCCGCGCGTGGCCACGCCGGAGTCCTCGAGTACGCCGGGCGCGGCGCGTGCTCCTCGGGATAGGTGCGCGCGTGGTGACGAATCTTGTCCGCCTCCGGCCAGTTGGAGCGGCCCGCGCGGTTGTCTCCCGTGGGGCTCGGGTTGCGAGCACGCGCGCCCTGGATACCCGCAGTGCCCTGGCGGAACGCGCGCAGCCAGCCCAGCGCCTCCAGCCAGGCCTTGCTGCCATCGACCGTGGACTCGTCCCGAGGCCCCCGAAGGAGCCTCGCGCCGCGCAGCAGGGGCAAGTCGCGCGGAGCCCCCGCGAGCTCGGGCTGGAAGAGGGGCACATCGCCGAAGAGCCGGCGCAGTTCGGCGCGGGTGGCGTTCTTCGGCAGCCATTGCCGACACTGCTCCTCCGTGGCGAACGTCACCGTGCCGCAGCCACGACGGGGCCGTGAGCCATACCCACCGAAGAGCACCCACGCGCGCAAGGCGTGACGGACCTCGTCGGACAGCTCGCCCTCCGGAGCGCTGACCTCCAGCGTGAAGCGCAGCCCCGGCTTCCACCGAGGCGCGGCCTCACCATTCTTCGGAGCACGAGCGGGCCAGAGCGCATAGGACTGCTCCTCGCCCAACGAGATGTCATCCGGGTCCTGCGCGGAGACGGTGACGGCGCGCACGCACAGGTCCACCTGGGAGCGACAGGGCTTCTCTTCGCCCAGCGTCATCCCGCCCCACAGCTCGCGCTCACGCCGGGCCAGCTCGAGCCGCTGATGCTCGCCGTAGGCATGGCCATACAGCGCGCGCCACCAGAAGCGCAGGTGTCCGCGCAGCGTGGGCACTCGGATGGAGTCCACCTCGGAGAGCTGACGCGGGACAGGCGCGCCCCCGAGGATGGGCGTGACGGTCTTCAGGTCCACGGTGAAGGTCTCTCGCCGAGGGCCCGTGGGCAGTCCGCGCCTGGGGCGCGGGGCCTTGGATGGAACGGGCAGGTTCAAAGAATCAGGGCACACCGCGGCTCCTCCTCGACCCGCCGGGGCAGGACGGTGATGGGGGTGAAGACATGGGGCGACCTCGCCCACGGGAAAGGGCGCACGACGCGCGGACGGACTCCGAGCGGCCATGGGCGGCGGAGCGCTCCCGGTGGTGGTGGATGAAGCGTGGGCTGGGGCGTCGGTGCACATGTCCACCGAGGAGGACGCCATCGCCGCGCGCCCCCCTCGCGGCCCCGTGCGTTTTTCTCCTGTGCGTCCAACCCTACCTGACGGATGTCAGACCTGGATGCTACCTCTCAGGTACAACATGAAACCCATCTTCGACCTGGTGCTCCGGGGGCTCGTCCAGCGCCATCCAGCGCAGTTGCTGTTCCTGCTCTTCGGCGATGAGGCACCACGCTTCGTCCGCGCCGCGGACAGCAGCCTCCCCCAATCCGAGCGACGCGCGGACGCGGTGCTCGTCGTGGAGTCGGACTCGGAGCGCTTCGCAGTGGAGCTCGAGCTCCAGGCACAAGCAGACCCGGACTTCGCACGGCGGCTCCTGGACTACACCGTGCGCGTGCACCTGCGCGAGAACCTCCCGGTGTTGCCCGTGGTCATCCTCGTGGTCCCCGAGGCCGAAGGTATCCGCCCACCCTACGTCATCCGCTGCCAAGGACAGCCGCGACTCACCTTGGATTTCCTGGTGGTCCGGTTGTGGGAGGTGGACTTCTCGCAGCCGGCCCTCCAAGCCGCCACGCCGCTGTTGCCACTCTCCGTCCTCGATGCCCGAGCAGGGCCCGAGCGAGCGACCTGGGCGGAGACACGCATCCGACAGGCCACCGACCTTTCTCCACGGGAGCAGATGGACTTGCTCGTCGTCCTGGGTACCCTGACGTCACGCCGCTTCGGAAGTGAGCAGCTCACTTCATCGTTGAGGAACATCATGATGGACTCGCCTTTCTGGGATGAACAGCGCGCGCTGGAGCGCGCCCGGGACCGAGCTCGGACGCTCATCAACTTTGCGCGCGTCCGGGAGCTGACGTTGCCCCCGGATTCACAGGAGCGACTGGCGGCACTGGGCGAAGCCGCGCTGGACCAACTCATCATCCTCGCCTTCTCCCACCCGGACGCGGCGCTGCGCACCCTGCGCGACGCGACCCGGCCCCTATGACTTCCGAGCGCAGCCGTGGCGAAGACATCAAGCCTTCAACAGCGCGCTGAGTCGCTCGACCATTCGCCCCTGCTCGTCCACGGTCGAAACCGCCTCATACAGTGCCTCGAGCCAGTCTTCTCCCTCGCCCAGCGCATAGGCCAGGGAGGCAAAGGCACGGGCCTTCGAGAACATCTCCAGGGCCTCGGCCTCCGCGCTCCCGTCCTCGTCGCACCGGGAGAGATACGCCTCATCAAGCTGCGCGGCACGTTCAGCCAGCTCCCGTCGCAGGGTGGGCGTCGCTGAACCGCCACTCCGGATGGATTCCAGCGCACGGCTGGCGAGAGGGTCCATCACCCTGGAGTGACTCAACCCCATCTCACAAGCCGCCACCAAGGCCGCACGTCGGTTCGAGGATGGGGCTTGCAAGAAGACTTCCGCGAATCCGCGAGCGACAGCATCCAACCGATAGCCCTTCTTCACCGACCCACTCCTTTCAGCGCAGGGCCAGTCTGCCGTCGCCTACGCCGGGCTCGCCAGCTCCCTCGGGCCGCGCTGCCAGCTCCCCACGCCGACACGCAGGCGCGTGGGCAGGAACAGCCCGCACCCCATGTGCCGCCGTCCGCCCATCCCCTGCTCCTGCAAGGTCACGGACGCGCACGCGGACAGGTTGCTCAGCGTCAGCCCATACCCAATCACCTTCTTCCCCGCGATGCGCACCACGCGCCGCCGCCCCACGTGCACCGTGGCCTCGCACTCCAGCGTCGTCAGGGTCCGCTGCACCGCGCTCCGGAAGCTCGCGTCATCCACCGCGTTCTTGAACGTCACCAGCCGCGAGGACAGGGACACCGGCGCCTCCAGCGGAAATACCCGGGGCGCCCCCAGCGTCACCTCGCCCCCGCCCACTTCAATCGCCGAGCCCCCCAAGGGCATCCACACCGGCAACGCCTCCGTCGGGCACCGCACCCTCAGCGTCCCATGCCCCACCAGCAGGCTCTTCCCGCTCGCCCGCGTCCCCCGCAGGTTGAAGATGCCGACGTCCTTGCGCTCGTGCAGCCCCGGCAGCCGGTGGGACAGCGCCGAGAACAACGCATACCCATGATCCAACGGAACCCCACCGCCTCGCGCGGGGTAGACGAGGTCAATCACTGACATGTTCATCCTCGATGGCCCCGCCACGGCGGGACCCGTCTGCGGGGAAGTCCTCGTCCGACACCCTGGACGAAGGGGTACTCAGGTGATGACACCCGCCCACGCATGGAACGCCGGCGCGACGCCACGGGCCATACCTCTCGAAAGGCAGCCCAGGCACGTCCGATGCTCGGAAAGCAGGGGTCATCACGCAGCTCCACCCAGGAAGACGCCAACGCCACGTCGTCCCCTCGCGCCCCCTCGCTTTTTTCGCCGGCCCCGCTCAGCGCCCTCGCCGCTTCGAGGCCCGCGCCGCCCCCTTCGCGCGCGGCTTCGGCGCCGCGTCCTCGCCTCCTTCCTGGAGCGCGATGCGCCGCGCGACCGCCGCCGCCGCCCGGACCTGCGGCGCCAGCACCTCCCCAGGTCCCTCCTGCCCGCCCCAGGATGACGGCGTCCCCAACTGCCGCAGGACCGCCCCCTCCAGCTCCGGCGCGTCGAACGAGAAGCTCAGCGCGGGCAGCGGCGCCCGCGGCTGGTCGTAGTCCGCCGAGGTCAGCTTCCCCAACCTCACCCCCGGCACCTCGGGGACGACGCCCGGCGCCTCCGACTTCACCCGCTGCTTCGTCGAAGGCGAAGCTGGACGCCGCGCGCCCGCCTTCCCGCTCCCGCGCGTGGCCCGCAGGGCCCCCAGCACCTGCTCCTTCGTCCTGCCGCGCAGCTCGAACAGGAGGAACGGGTCGCGGTCCAGCGCCTCGCCGAGCACGTAGTGCGTGGCGGCCACGTGCTTGCACGGGTCTCCCCAGTCCGGGCAGGAGCAGCTCGTCACCAGGTCCTCGCGCCGCTGCGGGAACAGGCTCACGCCCGCCGCGCGGAACACCACGTCGATGTCCTGGGGCATCGACCCCGCCAGCAGCTCCGCGCTGTACTGCGCCTTGCCGCCCATCCCGGCGATGGCCTTCGTCCACACGTCCTCGTCGAGCTGTCCCAGCTTCAGCGAGATGACATAGGGCCGGGGCCGTGAGCCCGTCACCTTCGCGGTGACCTCGCCCCCGCGGATGACCAGGTCATGCGTCCGCCCGGCCCGCGCGTACGTGCGCCCTCGGGCCAGTCGCTTCGAGTCCCCCGCCAGCACACGCTCGAGCGCCTCCAACCAGCGCTGGCCCCACCACGTGACGCCGGCCTTCTTCATCTTGATGCCGTGCTCGGGAGGCGGCCGCTTCGGCGCGGACGTCCAACCCCAGTCATTCCAGCGGCTCATGACGCCACCCCCTTCCGGCGCGGCGCGCGTCGTCGGAGTGCGCTCGGCCCGGGCGCCTCGTGCTCCTCCGCCTCGTCCGCGACGGCGCCCGAGGACAGCGAGAACAGCTCGCGCAGCGCCGCCGTGTCCAGCTCGGTCACCCAGTGCTCGCCCGTGCCCACGACGCGCTCGGCGAGCCTGCGCTTCTGCTCGAGCAGCGTGTCTATCTTCTCCTCGACGGTGCCCGCGCACACCAGCTTGTGGACCTGCACCGCGCGCGTCTGGCCGATGCGGTACGCGCGGTCCGTGGCCTGGTCCTCGACGGCGGGGTTCCACCAGCGGTCGTAATGGAAGACATGGCTCGCCGCCGTCAGGTTGAGGCCCGTGCCGCCGGCCTTGACGGACAGCACGAAGACGCGCGGGCCGTGGGGCTCTTCCTGGAAGCGGCGCACCAGCGCATCGCGCGCCTTGCGCGACGTGCCGCCGTGCAGGAACAGCACCTCCTGCCCCAGCTGCTCCGACAGGTGCGCCACCAGCCGGTCCCCCATCTCCCGGAACTGGGTGAAGACGAGCGCCTTGTCCCCTGCGGACAGGGCCTCATCGAGCATCTCCGTCACGCGCGCCAGCTTCCCCGAGCGCCCCGGCAAGGGCCCCGACTCGCCGAGGTACTGCGCGGGGTGGTTGGCGATCTGCTTGGTGAACAGCAGCAGCGCGAGCACGCGGCCCCGGCGCTCGATGCCGTCAGCGTCCTCGATGCGGCGCAGCTCCTCGTCCACCACGGCCTTGTAGAGCGAGGCCTGCTCACGCGTGAGCGTGCAGACGACCTTCATCTCGTTCTTCGCCGGCAGGTCCGCGATGATGTTCGGGTCGCTCTTGAGGCGGCGCAGGACGAACGGGCCGGTGATGCGGCGCAGGCGCTGCGCGGCGTCCTGGCTGCCATAGCGCTCGATGGGCAGCGCCAGCTCGCGCCGGAAGGTCTCCAGCGGCCCGAGCAGGCCAGGGTTGGCGAACTCGAGGATGGACCACAGCTCCGCGAGGCGGTTCTCCACCGGGGTCCCCGTGAGGGCGAAGCGCTCGCTGGCGCAGAGCGCCCGGGCCGCGCGCGCCGTGGCCGAGGCGGCGTTCTTGATGTTCTGCGCCTCGTCGAGCACCACCGTGGCCCAGTCCACGCGCGCGAGCAGCTCGGCGTCGCGGCGCAGCAGGCCGTAGGAGGTGAGCACGAGCGAGCCCGGGCCGCGCGGGAGGTCCTTCACCGCGCGAGCGCGCTCGGCGCCGTAGTGGGGCGTCAGGCGCAGCAAGGGGGCGAAGCGGGCGACCTCGCGCTCCCAGTTGCCCACCACGGAGGTGGGCGCCACCAGCAGCGTGGGGCGCACCTCGCGCGGAGCACGCTCGAGCCTCCGGAGCAGGAAGGCCAGCACCTGCACCGTCTTGCCCAGGCCCATGTCGTCGGCCAGGCACGCGCCGAGCCCGAGCGACGCCAGGGTGTCCAGCCAGTGCAGTCCACGCGCTTGATACGGCCGCAGCGTGGCGCGCAGGGCATCGGGGGCGGGCTGCGCGGTGGTGCCGCCCGAGCGCAGCCGGCCCAGGCGCTCCTCGAGCGCGCCGGTGGCGAGGACGGTGACGGGGAGCTGTCCGTGTCGCGTCTCTCCGAGCAGGGCCACGCGCACGGCCTCGCTCGCGGACAGGTGGCCGGGGCCCTCGGCGAGGTGGCGCTGGATGGCGTCGAGTTCGTGGGGATCCACCGCGACCCACGCGCCACGGAAGCGCACGAGCGGGGCCTTGCGCTGGGCGAGCAGCGCGAGCTCGCGCGCGGAGAGCGGCGTGTCGCCCAGCACGGCGTCCCAGTCCACGCGCAGGAGCGAGTCGAGCCCCAGGCCCGAGGTGCCCTCGACGACGCCGGCGGTCTGGACGCTCGCGCCTACGCGCATGCGCAGACGCAGACGGCGTCGGCCCGAAGAGGTGAGCTCACCGGGGACGATGACACCGAAGCCCGCGTCGGCGAGCAACCGAGCGCCCTCGGAGAGGAACGTCCACGCGGTGTCGGGTTCGAGCAGGAGGGCCTGGGGGCGGGGGCTTTCGAGCACGAGGCCGATGGGGGAGAAGAGCCGGGCGGCGCGGCCGAGCGCCTCGAGCAGCGACTCCTGCGGGTCACGGAAGGCGCGGCCGAGCTTCTCCAGGTGGCGTCCGCGGGTCTCCCAGACGTCGGCGGCGGACACGAGCAGGCTCGGGTCATCCGGGGCCTGGAGGTGGAAGCTCAGCACGAAGGGCTCGCGGTCCGCCGTCGGAGGCTCGAGCCGGAAGCAGGCGCGCAGCCGGTCCCTCGCGCCGAGCGCGGGCTCGCTCCAGCGCGTCAGCTCGTCGACGACGGAGCGCTCGGCGAAGCCCTCGGGGGCGAAGTCGCGGCGAGGCCCGGAGAGCGCCGCGCGCCAGCGCTCGTCCCATGAGGCCGGGCGACGCGAGGTGGCGCGAGGAGGCAGCGAGGGCCCACCGCCGCGCGCGGCGCGAACGAAGGCATCCACGGTGGCGTCGAGGAAGGCGCGCAGCAGGGCCTCGGGGGCCCAGACGGAGGGAGTGGGACCGGCGTCCACGGGGACGGCGTGGGCGGCGGCGGGCATGCTCCGGGCAAGGGCGACGACGCGGCCGGAGTCCTCTGCGGCGGAGAGGGCCGCGGCCCAGCGCGCCTCGATGCGCTCATTCCTGCGCAGGAGAGTGGGCGCTACGCGCTCCCGCGCGATGAACTCCAGCGCGAGCTTGCTGGCGAGCGTCCAGAGCGCGAGGGAGCCGGGGAATGTGTCGACCTCGGAGGCGGGCACCACGGCGAGTCGCTCGACGGTGGCGGCGAGCGGCAACGCGCGCCCCTCGCACTCGTGAGGCCCGTCGGGCGTGACGAGGAGGGTGGAGGAGGCGTCGCCCGAGCCGCGCAGGTCGGAGAGCACGCGAGGGAGCGGCTCGATTCCCCAAAGGAACAGCGACTCGACGTCGGGCAGGAAGACGAGGGGCATCCGGCTGGAATGTAAGCCCGAGTCCTTGTGGCACCAGGACAATGAAGCGGAAGCAGGCACCCTGGTCATCGGTCCGCCCCCTGCGTCCAGGCCTCAAGGTGGTGACTGGAGACATCAGGGGATGGACAGGAGACATCAGCCGGCGTGTGCCGGGGCGGGGTCCCTTTCTCCACAAGTGCCAGTGCTTCCTGAGAGCTCAGGAAGGAGACCCGGCTGGCGTGGAAGTTGCCTTGGAGCCTTGCAAGTCACCCTCGACGCGCCATCCATCCCCTCGACAACAGGAGTCTCTCCGTGAAAGGCATCAAGCTCGGCGGTTTCAAGAACCCCTTCAGCACCAAGGGCCCTTCGGGCACTGGGAGCGGCGCGAACAAGCCGAGCGCCCCGCCGCCCGTCGAGACGAAGCCCGCGCCCACCAAGCTGAACTCCGTGCAGGATGGGTTCGACACGCAGGGCAGCAAGCCCTCGTCGAGCAAGGTGAACACCCCGCCCACGAAGCAGCCGGGCAAGGACGTCACCTCGTCGTTCGGCGCCAACCCGCTGGGCCACGCGGGGCAGAACGTCCTGAACTCCTACAACATGTTCCCGGGCGGCGCGCCGCAGGGCGTGGCGCTGCCGACCGCGCAGAAGCCCTTCGTCAACGCCAGCGACTCATTGGTGTCGCTCAACGCCCACAAGTACCAGAACAACACGAACCTGTCGGTCTCGCCCGCGGGCAGCCCGGGCGTCCCGGCGCACTACATGCACTACCTCTCGACGGGCGAGGGCAAGTTCGCGGGCATCCAGGGGGTGCCGCTGCATCCGCGTCCCGGCGAGCCGAACATGGTGGTGACGGGCGCGCTCAACGGCTGCGCCGTGCATGCGCTGCACGACACGAAGAACAACAACCTGTCCTTCCTGCACCACGCGGACTACTCGAAGAACGGCAAGGCGGAGCTGGACGGCTTCCTGTCGCAGCACCCGAACCTCAAGCCCGCGGGGAGCTACACGCCCAGCGACTACTCGCACCCCACCGGCAAGCACAACCTCCCGACGGGCTCCACGCCCTTCATCCACTACGCCCAGGGCCCCGGGGGCCAGCCGGGCCAGTGGATGATTTCGGGGCAGCTCAACACGTACAAGAACGGAGGCACGCCCGGGGGCCGCCCAGAGCTGATGCTCCCCACGGACATCCCGGGTGGAGCGCTCCAGTCCGTCCCGGTGACGCTGCCCTGAGGCTGTGACCTCCCGGCCTCAAACCTCGTCGAAGCGTCCCCCCAGGATGCCGTTCGCCTCCAAGGCATCCTTCACCTCTTCGTCGACGATGAGCGGTACACGCCAACCCCACAATCGAAACACCTTCTCGGCGCCGACCTTCGACTTGTCGATTCGCAACCCGATGACGGAGCCATACTCTCCAATCCGGTCATCATAGTCCTCCGCGGTGCGGAGCTGGACCTCTTCGGAGGCTTCGTCATCGATACAGCGGAGCTGTCTGGCCACGTTGAGCAGGAACCAGGTCTCGCTCGTCCCTTCGACCTCCACGGGGAAGAGCTGAACGTCGTGGGGCGCCAACTCTCGGAAGACTGACGCGACTCGTGCGGAGACAATCGACACGAGGCCCACTCCCGCGAACTCGATATCGAGCGCGGTTCCGGGCGTGCGCACCGGCACGCGCAGTCTCTCGGAGAGTTCGACGGGAACACCGTCCGAGAACCGCCAGACGTCTTCAACTTCCCCGCCGTCCAGATGGGTCGGGTCCCCGAGATACCAGCGCCCCTTGACGTACTCGTCCGAGTTCAAATCGAAGAACCGTCGCTCCACGACTCACTCCTCGGCGCCCTTCACGACGAGCTTCCGCAGCTTGGACCCTTCCCTTACGAGATCCCGCACAATCCGAGCAAGCTCCCTCTCGAGCGCGACCCGACAGGCCGCGACGGAGCCGCATCGGCATGAATCACGACGTCGCCACGTGCTCAACGCCTTCCGGCAGCACGGCGAGCGGCGGTCAGCTACCCGGCTCACGTCATCGCGACGATGCGCAGGTGCTCAACGCCTTCCGGCAGCACGGCGAGCGGCGGCATCGGCGACGTTGTCGTCCAGCAGGCCCCCCAGTGCTCAACGCCTTCCGGCATCACGGCGAGCGGCGGTACTCAGTGCAGTACTTCCGCGCCGCGTGGGACATGTGCTCAACGCCTTCCGGCATCACGGCAAGCGGCGGACCCACGGAGGCAAGCAGTTCCGGCCGGTCAAGGTGCTCAACGCCTTCCGGCATCACGGCGAGCGGCGGACGACGGACCTCACGCACTCGACCGGTCAGATTCCGGTGTGCTCAACGCCTTCCGGCATCACGGCGAGCGGCGGGGGCGCTCGTTCGAGACCATCCGCTACCCGTTCTGTCAGGTGTGCTCAACGCCTTCCGGCATCACGGCGAGCGGCGGCTTTTCCTGCTGGCTAACGATGGTTTCCAGTCGCTGTGCTCAACGCCTTCCGGCATCACAGCGAGCGGCGGCCTACGGGCGATGCCGGCGCAGTCAGGGCCGGCCCATAGTGCTCAACGCCTTCCGGCATCACGGCGAGCGGCGGGAAGTGGGAGGCCCTCTCGGGGATGATGGACGACAAGTGCTCAACGCCTTCCGGCATCACGGCGAGCGGCGGAGCACCTCCTCCAGTAGCAGCCGCACGCGCAGGGCCCGGTGCTCAACGCCTTCCGGCATCACGGCGAGCGGCGGTACCGGAGGGAGCACATGACGAGACTGGATGCCGGTGCTCAACGCCTTCCGGCATCACTGCGAGCGGCGGCCGCACAGCGAGCGGGAAATCAGCATCGACCAAGTCCTGTGCTCAACGCCTTCCGGCATCACGGCGAGCGGCGGTTTCTCAAGGGAGAGCAGTGCACGAAGAAGCATTCGTGCTCAACGCCTTCCGGCATCACGGCGAGCGGCGGCAACGCCTTTGAGTGGATGATGAATCAGAGGCTAAAGTGCTCAACGCCTTCCGGCATCACGGCGAGCGGCGGGGCGAGGCCGCCGTTGGCCTCTACCCAATACACAAGAAGTGCTCAACGCCTTCCGGCATCGCGGCGAGCGGCGGCAACGTCACGCCGACCCTGCTCTCGAACGCCAAGCGGTGCTCAACGCCTTCCGGCATCACGGCGAGCGGCGGGTTGTGGCTGCTGTTTGGCATTTGGATCAACAGGACGGTGCTCAACGCCTTCCGGCATCACGGCGAGCGGCGGTGCTCGACCTCGGTGCCTCGCTGGCCGAGGGGGCACTGTGCTCAACGCCTTCCGGCATCACGGCGAGCGGCGGGCGATACCCGATACATGACGTGCAACAACACCGAGTGCTCAACGCCTTCCGGCATCACGGCGAGCGGCGGTGGGCGTGAGCTTCCCGGAGGTGGACAACTTCTTGTGCTCAACGCCTTCCGGCATCACGGCGAGCGGCGGGTTGCCCCGCTCGAACATGGGGCAGTTCATCGGCATGTGCTCAACGCCTTCCGGCATCACGGCGAGCGGCGGAGGCCGGGGAGATTCCCCTCTGGGCTCGCCACGGGGAGTGCTCAACGCCTTCCGGCATCACGGCGAGCGGCGGTCATGAGCGCCGGCAGTGCCCCCTATCCCGCCTGGGCGTGCTCAACGCCTTCCGGCATCACGGCGAGCGGCGGCTGGCGGATGCGGCCCAGGCGATGGACCAGAAGGAGTGCTCAACGCCTTGCGGCATCACGGCGAGCGGCGGACTGCGACTTCGGAGAGGTGCTGGGCAAGCACTCGTGCTCAACGCCTTGCGGCATCACGGCGAGCGGCGGAGCCGCCCTGGAATCCCAAACGATTCCGCCCTCTTACCACCCCCGTTTTCAAGCACCCCCCACCCTGTCCACGAACTCCAACGCCAACGCGACATCCCACATCACCCAACCCATTGAAATCCCTCACCCACTCCCCATTCAAGCACCTATTCACCTGTCAAAGAGCCCCCCCGCGTCACCCCACGGCTTTTCACCCAGCTCAAGCTCCGCGGCCCTCGCCACGCCGAGGTGCTTGAATGTCCAATCCCACACATCGTTCGCCCGCACGCTCCTTCGCCCCACCCCGCACCATCACCACCTCCACTCAGCGAAGTTCCTCACGCCCACCCCGAAAACCCATGACAGCACCGCGCCCTACAGACAGGACCACGCCACCCCCTTCAAGACAGACACCTCCAACAACAATCACACCCCCTCCCCAAGGCGCACGGCCCCTCACCCCGTCTGCACCGTGAGCACGGGCACATACCGTCCATCCAGCGCGAGTTCATGCACCACCACGGGCCCCACGGCGTTGAGCCGCTGTCCCAGGAACAAGGCACACGTCGAAGGCGCGTAGAGCAAGAGGTGCGTCGTCCGCACCCGGTACTGGCTCCGCGCGCGACGGATGAGCTCCCGAGCCTGCACGGCGAACGCCACCGCGTCCCCCGCCGAGCGCACTGCCCCATCCCCCGTCCCCTCCTCCGGCTCCAGCACCAGCACCGCGCGGTGAACCCCCGGGTGCTCGACCTCGAAGCGCTCCCGCTCCGCCCCCGCGTCCCCCGTGAGCTGGAACACCACGAGCAACGCCTGCCCCTCCGGCGCCCCCTCGCGCTCCACGGCGCGCAGCCTCCGCTCCGAGGCCCCCACGTCCGAGCGCCACAGGAACGTCTCCCCCCGCGTGAACTGCTCGGCCCGGAATCGGAAGCCCGCTGCCTCCGAGAACTGCGAGCCCACCGCCAGCGACACGCTCAGCGGCACCTTCCCCCGGACATCCACCAGCGCCCCCTCCGCCCGCTCCATCAGCCGCTTCCGAGCCGCCCGAAGCTCCGGCCACAGCCGCTCACTCCACACCGCCTCCTCCGGATGACGCCGCGTGTCCCGCTCGAAGCACCCCGTCCAATCCAGCTCCTCGGTCGGCGGCGGCCCCTCCCACCTGCGCCGCGCCCACCCATGCACCCACAGGCTCACCGTGGGCCCCTCCTCCCGCGGCGCGAACAGCTCCCGGGCCCGCAGGAACGCCACAAGCGACTCGCGCGTCACCCGCTTCACCTCCCCCGAGCGCTCCACCCATTCGCGCATCCCATCGAGCACGATGGCCCTCGGGTTCACGCCCTGCCGCAACCCGAGCCCGTCCATGCGCCAGTCGACCTGCTCCTCCAGGTCCCGGATGCTCGCGAACCCCAACCGCAAGCGCAGGTCCCCGAGGAACGACGCCAGCTCCTCCGGCGTCGTCTCGCACCGCTCGGCCCACCGCGAGCCCCCCTCTCCGAACGCACCAGGCCGAGACTCCGAGAAGAACGCCGGCGCCAGCGAGTGGTCCCGGCCCACCAGGTAGCGCCCGAGCCGCTCCTCCGCCCCCCAGTTGCTCACGAGCCACACCTCCACGGGCCCTCGGGCACGCAGCGCACGCCAGCTCGTGAAGAGCTTGTGCAACAGCGGGCGTCCCTTCCCGCGCTGCACCTCCGTGAGTGAGTCCAGCGAGTACACCTCACGGTGGTCCACGTGCCACTTCACCTGCACGAAGCGGCTCGCCACGCCCGAGCCCTCCCGCGCGTGCAGCGTCACGTCGTCCGCGGAGCCCGCCTCGGGATGCTCCAGATAGCCGTGCTCGAAGGGACACTTTGCGTCGAGCAGCCGGAGCAGTTCGTGCCAGGCGTACAGGTACTGATACCGGTCTCCCTCGAGCCGGGATGCGCTCTGTTCTCCCATGGCGGGCCGCGCTCCCTCAGCGGGACTGAGCCAGCTCGCGATGACGGTTGAAGAACTCCTCGAAGAGCCGCCGCATCCCGTCCTGCGCGTCCTCGCGCGGTTGCTCGCCCCATCGGCTGAGCGCCTCGAGTACGCGCTTCACCCAGCGACGATCCGGGTCTCGCACCAGCTTGCGCTGGAAGTAAACCCCCGTGATGAGCTCGTCATTCAGGTCCACGTCGAGCAGGTCCACCCGCTGCTGCGAGTACGTCTCGAACGGGTCCGGCGACGTCTTCAGGCCGGCGATCTCCACCGTCGCGCGCTCCAGCTTCGGCGCGGGGCCTCGCGCAGCGGTCAACTTCAGCGCGCTGAGCCGGCACACCTGGAACATCCAGATGAGGTAGCGGCGCAGCCGTCGTTCGGAGAGCGTCCGGATGGGCGTCTCCGGCTCGAACATGCGCAGGCTCTCCATCGCGTTCCAGATGATGCGCTCCATCGTCTGGGTCTCGCCGTCGTCCGCCACCGTCCCCTCCTGCTTCGACTTACGCCACGCCAAGGCCACCTCGATTGCGATGGCGTCCGCGTCGAAGTCCGCCGCCTCCAGCACGAAGCCCGTGCGCCCGCTCCCGCTGAACGTGTACGAGGTCAGCCCGCCCTGCTGGACGTGGAAGACCTCGTGGACCATGTACAGCCGGACGCACTCCTTCCAGTCCTCGCTGCCCACGCGGTCCTTCAGCTCCTTGAGGGCCAGCAACATCCCCACGTCGAAGCCCCACTTGCCCTCGAAGTGACGGTAGATCTCGATGGGTCCGGTCGACGGCGCATCCTCGACGGAGCCGCTCACGAAGTGCGTCCGGTCCTGCTCGCTCAGCTCCGACAGGAGGTCCTGCTGCGCGGGCTCGGACAACCAGGACACCAACTCCTGGTGGACCTTCCGCAGCTCGCCGAGGACCTTCGCCGCCACCGCGAACTGCGCGGTCGTGTACTCCACCGCCAGGGGCGCGGCGCGTCCGGCCTTCATCTCCTGGACGAGCAGGTACTGCCTCCGGTCCGCGTCGTAGTGGTGGAGCCACAGCGGGAGCTGCGTGTTCACGTTCACCGCCGTGCCCAGCGCGGCGGCGAAGCTCCCCGGGCAGTCCATCGCCAGCAGCATCGACGTCGCGCCGCCCAGCCGCTCGTGCAAATCCCCGAGCACACCGCGAAGCTGCTCCGCCGCGCGCGACACCTCCGCGGGGCTCTGGATGGCCGCCGGCCCAGGCCCACGCACCGGGCGCACGCGGACCTCGGCCAGGAGGTTCGCGCCATGCTTCCTGCGGAACGCCTCCAGCGCCTGGTCGCCGATGGCGCGAGTCACCTCCACGACGAGCGCCACCACGCCCGAGCCGCCCTGCTTCGCCTTCGGCAGCCCCTCCACCTCGAGGAAGTCCTCGGACGCGGCGGCCATCGTCCGGTCGAAGCCGAGCGACCACTCGCCGCTCCCGGACTGCTGGTACACCCGGAGGCGACGTCGGGGCAGGCACGAAGCCAGGTGGAGCATCAGCTCCAGCGGCGCGCAGCCGAAGAGGTACACCGGCAGGTGGTCCAGCCCCAGCTCCTTCTCCTTGCCGATGAGCGCGCTCGCGAACCGCTCGTTCTCGAGGAAGGCCCCCGCCCACTCCTCCCCCCGCAGCGAGCGCACACTGAGCCTCTCGTCGTACGGATGGAGCACCGCGCTGGCCACGTCGCGATAACCCTCCAGCCCCTCACGCGTCAGCGTCTGGCGTGCCGCGTCCTCGATGACGGGCCGGTCGTGCTCGTAACGAAGGATGAGCGCCTCGGTCCTGCGATTGATGGACAGCTCCACGTTCGACATGTGCGCACCTCGGTTGACGTCGTCCACCGAGGAAGACGCCAACGCGAAGTGGACCCCTCGCGAGCCCGCTCATTTTCCCACGAGGAGCTCAAGGGCCGCGCTTGCGGTAGACGGGCCCGAACAGCGTCGAGAGGCGCTGGTGCGCCTGCTCCGGGTTCGACGTGCGCTCCTGCGAAGCGAGGCGCACCTCCCGGATGGCGTTCTGGAACAGGTTGCGAGCGGCCTCCTTCTGTCCCTGCGTCATCCGAGCATCCACCGCGACGCCCAGCTTCGCCGGGTCACGGCAGGTCTGCATGACGCGCTCCGACAGGTGCCGGAACAAGGCTTCGAGTCGCTCCAGCAGCGTCCCCTCGGGCGGCGACGCAAACGCCGAGTAGCACATCGCCTCCAGGTGGAAGGAGCGCAGCGGACTGTTGTCCCGAGCTCGGTTCCACTGCTTCACCAGCTTGATGAGGGGATTGAGTCGACCTCTCGCGGCCTGGTCCGCCTGGGCACAGGCGGCCTGGTGTTCCTTCGGGTTCGTCTGAATCCAGGCGCCCGTGTCCCGCTGGGGAATGAGATAGCCCCCGGGTCCTCGCGTGTAGGCCGGCACGATGTCGACGCTGATTCCCGAGGAGAAGTCGATGCGCAGGGAGTGTCTCTGCAGGGCCGGCGAGTCGCGTCCCGGCCACTCCGCCTCGAAGACCTGCCGCACCTCACCCAGCAACGCGTCAGGCTCCCGTTGCCCCCTCGGTTGGCGGTCGGCGTCGAACACGACGAACACATCCACGTCGTGCAAGGGACGCAGCGCCGTCCCCCGGCTGTACGAGCCCGACAGGAACACCTCCGACAGTGGCAGCCGCCGAATCAGCACTTCGCGCACGACCTCGTGCTGCCGCGTCACGTTGTCACGCTCGGCGCGAGTCAACTCCTGCTCCTCGACGAGCCTTTGCATCGCCTGCTCCACGGTCCACATGTCGCACCTCTCCCACGCGGGAAATCCGTTCCGGAAGAGAGGACGCCAGACCGGGCTCAGCCCCTCGCGAGCGAGTCCAAGGTCCTCGCCACGTCGACCATCTCGGGCCGCTGCCCCGGCTTCTTCGCGAGCATGGCTCCGAGCAGGACACGAAGGGGCTCGGGAGCCAATCCCTCCAGGAGAGCCAGCGGCGGGGGCTTGAGCGCATGCAGGAAGAACAACCCCGAACGCTCACTCGCACTGAAAGGAGGCGCGCCCACCAGCAGACGGAAGCCCAGCACCCCCAGCGCATAGACATCCACCTTCGCGTCCACGCCCTTGGGACTGGTCCACTGCTCGGGGGCCATGTACTCCCCCGTCCCCAGCAGCGCATCCCTCGCCGTGGACACGTACAGCGAAGGAGCCTGTGCCCCCTCTCCCGGGATGAGGCGCGCCAGGCCCAGGTCGGTGAGACGGACCTCCAGTGCGGCAGGTCCGGAACAAGCCATGAGGACGTTCTCGGGCTTCAGGTCTCGATGGATGACGCCCTTCTCGTGCAGGAAGTGGAGCACCTGCGCGAGCTGGCGCAGCACCTGGACACCTTCCTCCAACGACAGTCGGCCACCTCGCCGCGCGAGGAGCTCATGCAAGCTCACCGGGAGCCACTCCAGGACGAGAAAGGGGGGCCCGTCTTCCGTGGGCGTGCCCATCTCGAGCGCCTTGACCAGATACGGATGGCTCAGCGACAGGAGCGCCTCTGCTTCGTTCTGGAACCTCGCGACCAGCTCCGCCTGAAGGCTCGCGCTCTGGCTCAGGGTCTTCACCGCCACCCAGCCATCCCCATCGAGCGCACGAGCCCGATAGACATCACTCGACCCGCCCACCGCGACGAGGCTGTCGATGACGTAGCGCCCCCACTGCATCCCGTGGAGCGGCATCAGCGCTTCCTGGATGGGTCCAAGGCACGCAGTTGGTCCATCCAGTGGAGCATGCCCCGGAGCTCTTCTTCGCAGTCCGGGTAGCCCTTCACGAAGGCTTCAACCTCCACCGTCTCTCCTGTCTCCAGGCGCCGCAGGTACTTGGAGAAGGCCGCATCCACCTCGTTGCGCTCCGCGGCTGCCTCGGTGGAGAGCGGGTCCTCCAGGACTGGTTCATCCGCCATCCAGGCACGCAAGGCGCGCACCCCACGCCCCATGAGGCTCTCGACCGCCTTGGGCGTCCTGCCCATGTGCTCCGCGATGGCCTTCACCGGGTGCTCATCGAGATGGAACATCTTCAGGGCCTGGTGCTGGTCCGGCTGATGACCTTCCAACCACTGGAAGCCGGAGATGAGGCGTCGCCACTCTTCCTGGAGTGCCGTCACCTGGCTCGGGCTGCGCTCCTGCGCCTTCACGCCGAGGAGTTCTTCTCCATCCAGCGACACCGTCGCCGTCGCGTCGCGCCGCTTCCGGGTGCCATGTCGATAGGTCCCGATGGCCTCGTTCCTCACGATCTGACGGAGCCACGCCCACCACTCCCGCTCCGTGGTCCCCTGGAAATGGTCGAGCTGTTGAAACGCCTTCAGCAGGGAGTCCTGGGTGACGTCCGAAGGACGCGCGCCGACCTTCTCGACCTGGGCACGCTGTTTCTCGGCCCACTGGGACACCTGTCGCAGACAACGGCTCCACAATTCGTCCCGCGCGGCCTTCTCCCCTTCTCGAACCCGCTGCAACAGCGCCTCGAAAGACCACTCCGACAAAGAAGGCTCGGCCATGCGCATCCCCCACGTCACGGTTTGAAACTCTCGCACGCCAGGGCCTTGAAGCGCACGTCCTCCGGGTCGCGCGCAACGAACTCATGGACCAGCGCACACCCCTCCCTGCGCAGTGCCTCCGCCTGGTCAGAATCCCCTCGCCGAAGCGCCAACGCCTCGGCCCCACGCAGGGCTTCCAGGAGCGCCAGGGCGAATCGCTTGCTCGTGGGCTCCCCCCTGACCAGCTCGCGCCCGGAAGTCACCGCGGCCGTGTAGCCCACCGCTGCGTCCGTCCAGCGGCCCTCGTCAGAGGCCAATCTCGCGCTCCAGAGTCGGACCCACTCCAGCATCCACTTGCGGTGATGGTCCCCGGCATGCGTGCTCGCCTCCTGTGCCATGAGCCTCATGGCCTCATCCAATCGAGGGTGCGCGTCCGCCAGGCGCCCCGCCCGTCGCATCACCTCCGCCTGATACGCCAGGCCCTGCGCGTACAGCGCCGCGCCGTAGTCAGGGTCCCGCGTGGAGAACAGCGGGACGGCGCGCTCGATCCAGCGCAGGGCCCCCTCCACATGCCCCTCGGCGAGCTCCAGGTCCGCCAGCTCGCTGAGGCCCACCGCGGAGTCCCGGTCTCCGGAGACCGAGCGAGGCTCAGCAGCACGCTGCGCTTCGAAATACTCGACGGATTGCAGGAAGAGGGCTCGCGCTTCGGACAATCGCCCCGCCGCCAGGTCGACCTTGCCCTGCTTCGATTGATTGAAGGCCCACTGCATGCGGTAACCCTCGTCTCCAAAACCGAGCGCCTCACCTTGGGTCAGGAGGTTCCTTGCTTGGAGGAGGTGCGCACCTGCGACCTGCAGCGTGTCATTCAGGAAGCTCAGGTCGGCCATCCGGTGGGCAAGCTTGATGCGTTGCCAGAGGACCTCTCGCCGCTGCTGCTCCTCCTCGGAGAACCCCTCCAGCGAGTCCGACAAGCCACGTAGCAACGCCCGCCGGACCTCGAGCGTGTTCGCAATCCAGCTCAGCTCCCAGTCCGCGTCGGAGACGATGCCTTCCGCGGAGTTCATGATGCGGTGGAGGTTCTGGTCGGCGCGCTCGCGCTGCTCCCACGCCTGCACCGTCACTCCAAGCATCACGACGACGGCCAATGAAGCCGCGGCCACCAATGCGCGGCCGGTCCACACCCGACGCCGCTCCAACCAGCTCGCGGCCTGGAGAAATGCGTTCGCGCGAGGACTCAGCCGATGGGCACCCCGTCCAGGGGTGCCGACACCGCCCTGGTAGTGCGTCAGCATCGTTCCCCGAGGGAGCCACTCATTCGGCCGCGCGGCCTCTTCCCAGTTCCGTGCGGCGACCTCGACGTCCGCGCGCACCTCCAGCTCTCGCCGCTCCTCCTCCAGCCACGCGACGAGCGAGCGGACCCGCTGCAACAGCGTCTCATGCACCAGGTCCACACGTTGGGACTCGACCTCGGCCCCTCCGGACAGGAGCACCAGTCGAGGTCCGGGCTCACCGCCCGCCACCCCGGACAGCCCGCTCAGGCGAAGCAACGCTTCTTCGGCGAGTGCATCACCTCCCGCCTCCGCCAACACCTCGCTCCTGGGGCGTGGTCTCCGCGTGTCCTGCACGCCACGTCCCACCTGGACCAGGGACAGCAGGATCCACTTCGCACGCTCCCGGCCCTGCTCGCCCAGGCTCGCCAGCAGTTGCTCCGCCTGCTGGGACAGCGCGCCGCCCACGCCTCCCATCCGGTCATAGTGCTCGTGCGTCAGGGGCGCGCCGCCGCTCAAGGTCCACAGTGAGCGCAGCGCATGCCCGAGCAACGGCAGCCCGCCGCCCTCTCCCTTCGCGTCGCGCACCATCCGCTCCGCCAGACCTTCACTGAGCTGCATCCCCGCCTGGCGCGCCATCCCCTCGACGACCTCCTTCAGCGCCGCTTCACCCATCGGCAAGAGCGGGAAGCGCATCGCTTCTTGAAGCTGGTGGGGAAGCCTCGGCAGCTGCTCCAGCCGGTGCAGGAAGTCGCTGCGCAAGCACGTCAGCAGCCGCAGCCGCCCCTCCCCGGACAAGGCAGTGACAAGCAGCCCATCCAGCACCGACTGCTCGGCGCTCCCCGAGGTGAAGAGCTCCTCCAGCGGTTCCACGACCAGCAGCATCAAGCTGTCTTCAGGAACGTTCGTCTGGACGAAGGTCCGCAGGCCCTCGGGCCCGCTTCGCAGCCCTCGCTCCACCGCATCCGCATCCCGCGTGGGGAAGGCCGTCACGAGCGCCTTCGCGAGGCTCCGCACCGGCTCATACGACGGCCTCGCCACGACGACCACCCAGCGCGGCAGCCCTGGCGGCGGTGGCTCACGGAGCCTCGGCAGCACGCCCGCGTGCAGCAGCGAGGACTTGCCCACACCACTCGGCCCTTCCAGCGAGACCCAGCGCCGCCCTCCCGAGCGTGCTTCGTCCAGAGACTCGAGCACCCTGCGCGTCTCCGCCCCGCGCCCGAAGAACAGCTCCGCCTGCGACTCATTGAAGGACGCCAGCCCCGGCACGGGACAGACGTCCTGCTCCTGCGCCCAGGGCCGGAGCAGCATGTCGCGACACCGCGCCATCGTCGGGCGCTCCTCGGGCGACTTCGCGAGCATCGACGCCACGAAGGTCGCGAGCGCCCCCGGAATCGTCGGCGCCAACTGCCCCAGGAAGGGCGGCGGCGTGTTCACGTGCGCGGAGATGACCTCGACCATCTCCTCCGACTCGAAGGGCCGCTGCCCCGCGAGCAACTCGAACAACATCACCCCCAGGGAGTAGACGTCTGCGGAGACCTTCGCCGAGGAGGCACTCCGGAGCTGCTCCGGTGCCGTGTAGTGATAGGTCCCGATGAGCACGTTCTCATGCGTATGGACCTGGGTCGCGGCGACTCCGTCATCACGGTACGGCGGCAGCTTGGCGATGCCGAAGTCCAGCAGCTTGACCCGATATCCCAGGGCCGAGCTCGCGTCAGTGCAGAGGAACACGTTCTCCGGCTTCAGGTCACGGTGGACGATGCCCTTCGCGTGGATCTCCGCCATCACTCGCGCGACCTGCGCGCACAGGGCCAAGGCCGTCTCGCGCGGCACGCGTCCCGAGTGCCTACCCATCCACTTCCGCAGGTCCTGGCCGTCGAGCAACTCCATGACCAGGAACACCTGGTCCGCCTGCTTCTCACAATGAAAGGCTCGCACCACATCCGGGAGGTCGAGCTTCACCAGCGCGCGCCCCTCCTGGAGGAAGCGCGCGACGACCTGCGGCTCCCTCGACGCGTCCCGGGACAGCAGCTTCAGCGCCACCAGTTGTCCGGTGTTCTCGTTGACGGCCTCGAACACCTCACCCATGCCTCCGGAGCCACACTGCCGCAGCAACCGGAACGGACCAACCTGGGACGACGGAGCACGGAGCATGGGATGCGAAAGGATTTACTCCGCCAGGCCTCACCCGAGGAATCCCCCGCGCGGGGGCGGGTCTCTCCCACCCCGTGCGCCCTACTCCTTCACCGCCCCCGCCGTGAGCCCGGACACAATCCTCCGCTGGAACAACACGGTCAGCACCACCAGGGGCAGCGTCGCCACCACGGAGGCCGCGGCAATCTCTCCCCACGGCTCACGGTACTCGCTGGCGAACAGGCTGATGGCCACGGGCACCGTGCGCTTCTCCGGCGTCGTCAGGAACGTCAGCGCGAACAGGAACTCGTTCCACGCGAAGATGAACACCAATATCGCCGTCGTCGCGAGCCCCGGCGCCGCCAGGGGTAACAACACCCGCCGGAACGCCTGGAACGGCGTGCACCCGTCCACCCTCGCCGCCCGATACAGCTCATCCGGCAGCTGCTTGAAGAACGACGTCAGCACCCACAAGGTCAACGGCATCGCGAACGTCGCATAGGGCAACGCCAGCCCCACCAGGCTGTCTCGCAACCCCACCGCGCGCAGGATGAGATACAGCGGGCTCACCGTCGCAATCGGCGGGAACATGCTCACCGCCAGCGCCGCGCTCAACAGCAGCCCCTTCCCCCAGAACTCCAGCTTCGCCAGCGCGAACGCCGCCGCCGAGCCCACCCCCAGGCAGAACGCCGTCGTCAGCGCCGCCACCACCAGCGAGTTCACCACCACCCGCAGGAACGGCCGCCCCCACAGCACGCTCGCGTAGCTCTCCCACGTCAGATGCGACGGCCACGGCCGGGTCAGCTCTCCGTCTGGCCACAGGCTCGTCAGCACCTGCCAGAAGAACGGCCCCAGGAAGAACGTCAGGAACGCCACCACCGCCAGCGCCGTCCCCAACCCCACGCGCTGTCTCATCGCGCCCGCTCCTCGCGCCCCAACAGCCGCAGCCACACCGCCGCCAGCACCACCACGCACAGGAACGTCGCCACCGACAACGTGCTCCCGTACCCGAAGTCCCCCGAGCGCATCAGCGTCTTGTACGCGTAGATGCTCAACGTCTCCGTCGTGTTCGCCGGCCCGCCCTCCGTCAGCACGTAGATGGCGTCGAACACCCGGAACGCATCCAACGAGCGGAACAGCACCGCCAGCAACAGCGCCGGCTTGAGCAACGGCAGCGTTATCGACCGGAAGATTCTCCACGGTGAAGCCCCGTCCACCCGCGCCGCCTTGTACAGGTCCTCCGGAATCCCTTGCAGCCCGGCCAACACCAACAGCGCCACGAAGGGCGTCGTCTTCCACACGTCCACCAGTATCGCCGCGTGCAACGCGTACCCCGGCGCCCCCAGCCAGTTGATGTCCCGTCCGAGCAGCAAGCGATTGATGAGCCCGTAGTCCGGATTGAACATCCACGCCCACAGCCTCGCGCTCACCACGGTGGGAATCGCCCACGGCACCAGCACCGAGGCTCTCAGCAAGCCCCGCCCCGGGAAGGACCTCTGGAGCAGCAGCGCCAGCGGCACCGCGAGCAGCAACTCCACCGTCACCGCCACCGCGGTGAAGTACGCCGTGTTCCCCAGCGCCGCCCAGAACCGCGCGTCACTCAGCAGGTATGCGTAGTTCCCCAGCCCCACGAACCTCCGCTCGCCGAAGACAAGGATGAAGCGGTGCAGGCTCAGCCACACCGCCGCGAGAATCGGGTACAGCGCCACGCCCGCCAGCACCACCACCGCCGGCGCCACCAACCAGTACGCCTGCCGGCGCTCCCGCTCCAGCGAGCCACGCACCGGCTCGCTCATCGCGCCTCCCGCTCGTGCTCACGCAGCAGCCGCATCCGTCCACCCGAGGCACGGCCGCACCGAGCCCACCCCACCGCGAGCCCGCTCATCGCCCCTCCCCCATCAGGTGGTCCACCTGCTTCTGCGCCCGCCCCAAGGCCTCCTCGGGCGTGCGAATCCCCGCCACCGCCGCGGAGAACTCGCTCTGCAACACATCCGAAATCAGGTTGTAGTACGGCGTCACCGGCCGGGGCCGCGCGCGCTCCACCATCTCCCGCAGGCTCGCGATGAACGGTGAGCCCTGTTTCAACCTCGCATCGTCATACACCGCCGCCCTCGGCGGGTTGCGCGCGTAGTGCACCGCCAGCACCAGGTTCGCCTCCGGCGACGTCAGGTGCGCGATGAGCTTCTCCGCGAGCCTCCTGCGCTCCGGTGACACCCTCGCGTTCACCGCGAGCTGATACCCACCCAGCGTCCCAAACCCAGGCTCCCCGCTCACCGTGGGCAGGGGCGCCATGCCCACCTTCCCCCGAATCGGCGAGCCCTCCTTCTGCGCCTCGCTCCACGCATACGGCCAGTTGCGCATGAACACCGCGCGCCCCTCCTGGAACACGCGCCGCGCCTCCTCCTCGCCGAACCCCATCACCGTCTCCGGAGACACCCCGCGCGTCAGCAGCCCGCGCAGATACCCGAGCGCCTCGCGCCCCGCCTCCGTGTCCAACAACACGCGCCCGTCCTCCCCCAACGCCTGCCCACCGTGCCCCCACAGCGCCTCGTACACGTTGCAGCTCAGGCCCTCGTACTGCCGCCCCTGCCACACGAAGCCCTGCACCCCCGGCGCCTTCGCCTTCGCATCCAACGCGAACCGCTCCAACTCCGCGTACGTGCGCGGCGCCCGAGGCACCAAATCCGTCCGGTAGTACAGCACCCCCACGTCCAGGTACCACGGCACCGCGTACGTCCGGCCCTCCACCACCACCGCCTCCACCGGCCCCGGCAGGAACTCCTCGCGCAGCCGCTCGGGCGGGAACGCCTCGGACAGGTCCGCTATCCACCCCGCCCGCGCGAACTCCGGCACCCACACCACGTCCGCCACCAGCACGTCGAAGTCCGCCGCCCCTCCCTCCAACGACGTGAGGAAGAACTGGTGCGCCAGGTCCGACGAGTTCGGCAACGCCTCCGTCACCAACGTCACCCCGGGGTGCGCCTCCTCGAAGCCCGCCAAGAGCTCCCGGAACGGCTCCGGAGGCCCCCACAGCGGCTGGTACTTCAGCACCAGCCGCGCCCCCCGCTCGCGCTCACCCTCCCCGCGCCGACACCCCAGCGTCACGAGGACGAGCCCCAGCACGAGCGAGAAGAAGAACGGGCGAGCCATGGGAACCCGGCATGAGCCCCTCCCGCCCCCCCCACCGTCAACACACCCGCACCGCCCCCGTTCTCACCCGAACACCCCGGCACCACGTAATTCGTGTGCATGTGGAGAAAAACGTCTCCCTGGAACTTCGGGCACACAACTCGGGACGTCTGTTTGCCTTCTGCCCGGGAGCGGGCGTTATTCTTCGGACAGACAGGACCTCTGGGTGGGGGAGCACATGGCGGAGAAGCCTCGGGAGTGGAAGTTCGGCGCGCACCGCGTTCGCATCGAATCAGCCGACATGGCGGTGGCGACCTTCGAAGGCCCCATCACCCTGGACGACGTGAAGCGCACCTCCGAGGTCTACGCGGAGCTGTTCACGATTCTGGGCCCCTACTACATCGTCGCGGAAATCGGCCGCTCCCAAATCGAGGCCGCCGGCCGGCGCTACCTCTCCGAGAACAACAAGAGCGAGTGGTTCAAGGGCTGCGTCTACGTGGGCGCCGACATCGTCCAGAAGACCTTCGGCAAGGCCATCTCGCTCGCCATGCTCTACACAGGCAAGACCAGCTTCGACACCACCTTCGTCGACACCCTCGCGGACGCGCGCACCTGGGTCGACCAGCACCGCGCCCGACAGCAGCGCAAGGCGGGCTGAGACGCGAGGCCCGGCTGTGTGCCGGGCGACACCCCCGCTGTCCCATTCCAGACCCAGGGTCGTCCTCAAGTCGCGGTTTGAAGGCGAAGACTGGATTCTCGCTCCCGTGGGCCACGGGTTGTATGCTTGTGTGGCCAGCTCAGAGGGAGTGCCCATGCAGCAACAGGAATGGAAGTTCGGTGCGCACCAGATTCGCCACGAGCAGCAGGACGTGCTGGTGGCGGTGTTCAGCGGCATGCTGAACCTGGAGGACATGAAGCGGGCCGTTGAAATCTACAGCCAGGTCGCCAAGGCCGGCCCCTACTTCATGATTGCGGACATCGGCAACTCGCAGCTCCAGGCGGAGGCGCGCCGCTACCTGTCCGACAACAGCAAGCCGGAGTGGTTCAAGGGCTGCGTCTACGTGGGCGCGGACATGGTCCAGCAGACCTTCGGCAAGGTCATCTCCCTGGGCATGTTCCTGACCGGCAAGACCGAGTTCAAGACGGAGTTCGTCAAGACGATGGCCGAGGCCCACGCCTGGGTGGAGCAGCAGCGCCGCGCCAACGTCCGCAAGAGCGGCTGAAGCTCGCCGCACCCGCCGTCCGTCTGGCTTTCGTGGCGGCCCCCTCCCCGGGGCCCCCGAGGCCACCCATGGTGACACCGCGGTCGAGCCCGCTCGCGCTCCCCGGCCGTCCCTCCCCCGCCTCCCTTTTCCTCAGAATCCGAGCCGACTTGCGGCCGACGGGACCCGCCAACCGTCTGAAATCCGGCACATTTCAGGAATAGCGCATCTTCCTGCCATGGGTAGAGGCCAGCCAGACTATAAAAATCCTCCCCCACTGGCTTAATAGTCGGGAATCGTTGTATAGGCGGTCACTCCAGAGCCTCCAACTCGCCCGGTAATTCCCTCGCCCTGGCTCCGGACCGGCTGTGCCCCACGCCTCAATCAACCCATGTCCGAGCGGTGAGCTGGGGGGCCCGCGCTCGAACTGCGAGTGACACCATGCCCGTGACGGTTCAGAAGCAGGAAGAGACCGGAGTCCCGGCCCACGCCCCGACAGGGCGCTGCCCCCACCTGGGCGCCCAGTACAACCCCTTCGCGGGGCCGCACGTGGACAACCCCCACCCGTTCTTCGAGCGGCTGCGCAAGGAGGAGCCCGTCAGCTTCAACCCCATGCTCGGCATGTGGTTGGTCAGCCGCCACGACGACATCCTCCAGGTCCTCAAGGAGACGACGCGCTTCTCCAACCGGGACATGCTGGTGAGCGGCACCCAGCTCACGGAGGAGGCCAGGGGCATCCTGTCGCAGGGCTTCCCCATCGCCCACGTGCTCCTGGGCATGGACCCGCCGGACCACACGCGCCTCAGGCGCCTGATGAACCGGGGCTTCACCGCGCAGCGCATCGCCGGGATGGAGCCCTTCATCGAGAAGATGGCGCGCGAGCTGATTGGCCGCTTCGCCAAGGACGGGCACGCGGACCTGGTGGAGCAGCTGGCCTATCCGCTGCCGGCCCACGTCATCCTCGGCGTCATGGGCGTGCCCCAGCAGGACGTGTGGAAGATAAAGAAGTGGAGCGCGGACTGGCAGTCGCTCACCTTCGAGCACGTGCCCGCGGAGAAGCAGGCGGAGATGGCGCGGGGGGTGCTGGAGTTCCAGCGCTACTGCGTCAACCTCATCGAGGAGCGGCGCAAGGCGCCCCGTGAGGACCTGACCAGCTACCTGGTGGAGGTGGAGGCGGACGGCGAGGCGCTGAGCGTGCACGAGCTGGTGATGGCCATCGGCGCGTCCTTCCTGTCCGCCGGCCACGAGTCCACCACGGCGCTGATGGCCAACACCTGGAAGCTGGCGCTCGAGCACGGCCTGTGGGGACGTCTCCGGGAGGACCCGGAGCTCATCCCCAAGTTCATCGAGGAGGGCAGCCGCTTCGACTCCGTCCAGCACGCCATGATTCGCACCGCCCTGGAGGACGTGGAGGTGGGCGGCATCCAACTGCCCAAGGGCTCCCGGCTGCTGCTGCTGTACGCGGCCGGCAGCCGCGACGAGTCGCTCTGCCCGCACGCGAACAAGCTGGACGTGGACCGCGAGAAGCCGCCCCAGCACCTCACCTACGGCCGCGGCATCCACTTCTGCCTGGGCGCGCCGCTGGCCCGCCTCCAGACCCAAATCACCACCCGCATCCTCGTGGAGGCCGTCGCCCACCCGCGCCTGGTGCCCAACCAGGACTACGGCACGTGGCAGAGCATCGTCCTGCGCCAGATGCGGCACCTCAAGGTGGAGTGGGACGCCACGCCTTGAGCCCGCTCACGCCTCGCGCGTGACAGCTCCCATGTCGTTGCCCGGGGCCCTGTGGACCTTCATCGGTCTCCAGGGCCCCGCGCATGTCTGGCGTCTGACTTCAGTGACCGAATCCCTCCCACCGGAGTCCAATCACACCCGCCCGGGGCCTCGAAAGGCAGTCATTGTTGACCCCCAAGGGGTTTTCGCGGACTGCTTGTGGCTGTTTGAAAAGGGCGTGCGTACGTTACAGAGAGAAATTTCTTGCCATACTGGCCGTTCTTGCGAGAAAGAGTCCTGGAATACCCCGCTTGCTCGTGAAACGAAGGAGCCCCCTCATGTACGCCGAAGTCGTTGACGAGGCGGATGTCCAAATCGCGCGGCGCGTCGATCGCCAGGCGCTGTCCAAGCTGACCCGGGAGATGTCGCGGGTGAGCAATGCTCGGGCGGTGTGGGCGCTCGCCTCCCAGTGGCTCGTCATCGCGGCGGCGTTCGCCGGGGTGGTGTGGGTGGACCGGTGGTGGGCGTGGCCCATCGCGGCGCTCATCATCGCCACGCGGCAGCACGCGATGCTGGCGCTGATGCACGAGGCGGCGCACTACCACTTCCTGTCCAACCGGAAGGTGGGCGACGTGGTGGCGGACTTCCTGTGCGCCTTCCCGCTGAACATGACGACGGCGGGCTACCGGCACCAGCACATGGAGCACCACCGGTACGTCAACACGCAGCAGGACCCGTACTGGGCCTCCATGCAGGGCGACGCGTCCTGGCACTTCCCGCGCACGCCGCTGCGCGCCGCGGCGGTGTTCGTGGGCGACGCGCTGGGCCTGTACGCACCCAACCACCTGAAGGTCGTGCTGCCCTGGACGTACTGGGGGCGGCTGTTGGGTGGCGCCAAGCCCCGCATCAGCGCCGCCGAGCACGCTCGCTACTGGACGTACGTGGCGCTGCTGGTGACCACGCTGGTGACGACGGGCGCGTGGCTGCACTGGCTGCTCCTGTGGGTGCTGCCCACGACGACGGTGATGATGGCGTTCTTCCGGATGCGCGCCCTGGGCGAGCACCCGCTGGACATCGAGCCCAAGGGCGACGAGACGCGCGAGACGCGCGACGTGAAGGGCACGCTGCTGGAGAACTTCTTCGTGGCGCCGCTCAACTGCAACTACCACCTGACGCACCACGCGTTCCCGTCCGTGCCCTTCTACAACCTGCCGGTGATGCACGACGCGCTGGACCAGGCGGGGCTGCTCGAGGACGGGGTGAACCGCTTCGACACGTACCTGGGCAAGCACAACAGCCTGGTGCAGTACCTGACGCGCACGCCGGGCTCCGGGTTGGAGGAGTCGCTGCCCACCGCGCCGCCGCCGCAGACCTCGGGCGTCCGGCTGCCGCTGCACTCGTAGCGCCCGGGCGCGCGCTCGCGGCCTCCCTTCAGGGGAAGCGGCGCAGCGACGTCCAGGGGAAGGGCTTCCAGAAGGGCGTGGCCACCGCGTCGGTCTCCAGCGGGAACCAGGGCCCGGTGTCCCCTCCCCCTGACAGGATGTGGAAGTCCTGGGCGGGCATGAACCCCTGGCCCAGCAGCGCCACGCGGCGGCCCCCCGCGTCGGCCGCCACGTCCAGCACCAGCACCGCGTGTCCCGGGCTGCCGCCCAGCACGAAGAAATCCCCGGGACGCACGTCGTCCTTCGTGGGCCGGCCCTTGGCGCCCTCCAGCGACAGCGTGCCCGCGTACATGAAGACCAGGTCCAGGTAGGCGCGGAACGCGCCGCGCGAGCTGTCCGCCGCCGCGCTCTTCACCCACGTCACCTTGGAGCCGGAGATCCTCGCCCGCTCGCCGGAGGCGTACTTCGTCCACGAGGCCAGGTGGCCGCTGGTGAAGCGGTAGGCGATGCGCTCCTTCTGGTTCGCGGACCACAGCCACTCGGCGTGCAGCCGGATGACGGAGTCCGCGCACTGCTGGAGGTTGGCCGTGCCGATGTCCAGCTCCGCCACCGCGGCCAGCCGCGCGTCGTCCGCGGGCAACACCTGTCCCCCCTTGAAGTGCAGCACGGGTGTCCCCGGCGCGCGCAGGGGCAGGCCGCGCAGCCACGCGGCGAACGTGCCCGCCTCCACGCCCACCCGCGTGTAGCCCTCCGGTGGGGGCACGGCGAGGTCCAGCGGACGGATGCGCGCGTCCTCCGACAGCCACGTGTAGCGGGCGAGCTCCTCGCGCGTGGGGGCCCGGGGCTCGGCGTCGGACACAGGGGCCTGGGCGACGGTCCTCGTGAGCACTTCGCCTCGCACGTCCAGGGACGGGGCGGCGCCGGCGAGGCCCGGGCCCAGGAGCGCGGCGACCAGGAGCCAGGAGCGGCGAGGGAGGACGGACGGGTGTTCGGGGGCAATCACGAGCGTGGGACTCCAGGAGGCTTCGGGGCTCTTGCTGGGAGGATTGTCGCCGGCCGGAAGTTCCCTCGCAGCCCTCGAATGCGGGGCGGTGAGGTCGCCTGCCCTCTGTCCGGGTGACGACCAGTGGAACGACGACAGCCCGTCCTCCACGGCAGGTGCGTGACCACGGGCGAGCACTACCTTTGCGAGAAGATGCGCCGCCAGGCGAGCCTCGTGCTGCTCAACATCCTGTCGCTGTCCCGGCTGCCCATGGCGGTGGCCTTCATCCTCGTGCCCGACGCGATGGTGCGGGCGACGCTCGTCGTGCTGGCGGCGCTGTCGGACTTCCTGGACGGATGGATTGCGCGCAACAAGGGGCTGGCCACACGGCTGGGCGCGCTCATCGACCCGGTGGCCGACCGCGCCTTCATGGTGACGGCCATCCTCGTGTGCTACCTGGACGGGCTGGTGTCCCTGCCGGAGGTGCTGCTCCTGCTCGTGCGCGACATCGGCACCGCGGTGGGCTTCGTCGTCGCGCGAGGGGTGCCCGCCCTGCGGCGCGTGGAGCTCAAGGCGCGGATGCTCGGCAAGGTGGTCACCTCGCTGCAGCTGCTCGCGCTGTTGTGCGTGCTGCTGTTCCCCCCGGCGGTGCGCCCGCTGGTGGCGCTCATCGCCCTGCTGTCGCTGGCGTCGGTGGTGGACTACACGCGCGCGGTGCTGCGAGCCCGGATGAAGCCTCGTGAGGCCGCGCGGCCTCCCGTGGGCGACGGGCATGGGACGCGGGGGACGCCCATGCCCACGGCTCGCAAGTAATCAGCCCGGGGGCGGCGGGGCGGAGTCCTCCGACTCCGCGAGCCCCAGGATTTGGGCGCGCTCGGAAGCCACCGCGGCGCGCTCACCCTCGCTCATCTCCGACCAGACGTCGTCCAGGTCGTCCAGCAAGGCATCTTCCTCGGGCGAGCCACCTTCCGGATGTCGCGCTCGCACATTCGAGACTTTGCGCAGGAGTGCGCGGTATCGGTCAAAGGCCGTCATGACGGGAACCTCCCTTCGTGCGACGACGAGGCTGGGAGCGGACGACTGACGCGAGCGGACCTCGCGCCCTCAGTCCTCGGGGTCCTCCTTCCGCACCACCGAGATTTCTATCGTCTCGTGTCGGCCCACCATGTCCACCACGGCGTAGACGCGGTCTCCCGGGTCCAGGTCCCGCACGCCGATGCTCCGGCCCTCCCGCAGCACGCGCGTCCTGGGGCCCACCTCCAGCGTCAGCGCCTCACCGGAGTCCTGTCCGATGACGACCTCCGGCGGCGCCACCGAGCGCACCACGCCCGAGTACGTGGCCTTCACCACCGCGGTCCCCACCGGCGCCGGCACGGTCGTCCCCGCGGGCGGTACGTCGCGCGCCGTCCCCGTGCCGTCCTCGGGGCGCGCCTGGGTGCCCGAGCCGCCCGTGCCTTGTGCTTGAGCGTCCGTGCCCTGTGCCTGGGTGCCCGTGTCTTGCGCCTGAGCGCCCGTGCCTTGGGCCTGGGCGTCCGTGCCGCGCGGCGCTCCCGCGTCCATCTGGGCCCGCAGCCTGGAGACCTCCTGGCGCAGCTGGCGCACCTCCGCGCGCAGCCCCGAGATGCTGTTCCACAGCTCGGACACCTCGCCCGCCGAGGGCTCTGCCTGACGCGAGGGCGCCGCCACCGCCGAGGTCGTCTTCGGGGCCTCGTTCGACTGCGCGTTCGCCGTGCAACCCCCGCCGCACAACAGGACGCAGAAGCCCGCGACCGCCACCGCCATCCCAGCCGCTCTATGACGCATGGTCACGGCCTCCCTTCGTCCTTGGAAGATGGGGCCTGCCCACCCATGGACAACCAGCGACAGGGCAGGCCGGCGCACGGGGAGCAAGCCGCCGGGAGTGCGCCCCTTCGGCACCAGGCACGGCAACACACCTGCCTGCCGCCGCGAATCGGGCGATAGTGCGGCCCCACCCCGGCTCCGGAGCACGGCCATCACGACGAAATCCCCCGAGGAGACGCCCACCCAACCCGGGTTTCGTGTTCCGAACTGGCCCCCGCCCGCCAACGCCCTGAGCGCACCCGCGCCGGAGCTGCTCGCGCCGGTGACGGGGGTCCCCGCCGGCACACCGCTCCAGCAGAACCGGTTCATCACCGAGGGCTACACGCGCCTGGCGCGCACGCTCCAGGAGCTGGTGGACCCGGAGTTCCATCCGACGCACGGCAGCCAGGCCACACCCGGTTGGTTCGCCTTCGCCATCCATGCCTCGCACGAGGCCGGCAAGGGCATGCTCGGCGCGGCCATCGCCCGGCGCATCATCGACCTCGCGCAGGGCGAGCCCCTCCCCAGCCCCGCCCGGACCTATGACCGCATGGGCCTCACTGGCACCGCGCGGAAGGGCGCGGAGCAGCTCTCCGAGGCGCTCGGTGGACATGGCCTGCCCCAGGACGCGGCCACCGCGCTCGGCGCGCTCGCGGGGGCCATGAACCTGGAGCCGCTCGGGGACCCGCGCACGCTCTGGGCCACCGCGCATCGCTTCGCGCGGCTGTTCTTCCAGGCCCCGGGAATCCTGCCGCTCGACAAGGCGGAGTCGCTCGCCATCACCCTGGAGCGCATGCTCAACGAGGGCAACGTCGCCATCTTCACCGACATCGGCGGCGCGGCCCTGCGCTACCTCGACTGGAGACCCGACACGGGCGGCGTCACCCCCGAGCGCGTGCTGAGCGACTTCACCCTCGCGGGCGCGAAGCCCGACGAGTCCCAGCACGCCTTCACCATCCTGCAGGGCCTCACCCACGAGAAGCCCGCCCCCTCCGACTTCGCGCGCCGCTTCCCGGGCATGTCCGCCATGAGCCTCGTGGTGGCCGGCTTCGCGCTGCTGGAGCGCGCCCGACAGTGCCCCGGCCCCGCCGCGCGGGATGCGCTCATCCAGGTCGCCAACAACTGCTTCGCCTGGCGCGAGCAGGCGGACGCCGTGCAGCCCGCCTTCACGCCTCCCGAGCGGCTCCCCGGAGAAATCTCGCGCGCGGACCTCACCCTGGCGATGACACCGCTGCTGCGCCTGGAGCTGGGCACGGTGGCGTGGAACTTCGCCGACTACGCGGCCACGCAGCGAGACCGCGACTCCAACCCGCTCACCTCGAAGCCCACCGAGTACAACTGGGCCCTGCTCGCGGACCGCTGGCCCGCCATCCTCACCGCCTTCGAGCTGGGCTACCGCCACCCCTCGGCGCTCTGGACGCTTCCCGCGCCCTTCACCTCCGGGGACGACGAGGTCCGCCGTCGGCTCGGCTGACGCGGCGGCGGCCCGCTCCGGCGCGCGTCGGAAATGCGCGCTGAAACTTCCCGCGCCCTCGCCGCACTGAAGGGACGCCGGGCCACACGCGCCCAGCCCCTCGGTGGCTCGGGCCGACCGCGCCCGGGGTGTGTCTTCATTCCGGGAGTCGCGTCGTGCACAAAGCATCCGTGTGGGTGAGCCTCGTCGTGGGGCTCGTGTTGGGGTTCGTGGGAGGACGCACTTTCGCGCCCGTGCCCGCCAAGGTCGCGGAAGCTCCGCGCGCGCCGTCCGCGGCCCCGCCCTCCCCCCGGCAGCGGCCTCCCATCTCGCCCGTCGTCTACAAGGTCCCCGTGGATGGCTCGCTCGTCCAGGGCTCCGAGTCCGCGCTCGTCACGCTGGTGGAGTTCTCCGACTACGAGTGCCCCTTCTGCTCGCGCGGCCACGGCACCGTGAAGCAGCTCCAGCAGCGCTACGGCGACAAGCTGCGCCTGGTGATGAAGCACCTCCCGCTGGACCGCCACCCGCGCGCCCGGCCCGCCGCCCTCGCCGCGCTGGCCGCCGGGGAGCAGGGCAGGTTCTGGGAGTTCCACGACGTCCTCTTCTCCAATCCGCGCGCGCAGCAGGAGGAGGACCTGGAGCGCTATGCGAAGGAGCTGAAGTTGGATGTGGAGCGCTGGAGGAAGGACCGCGCGGACCCGAAGCTCGCCGAGCGCGTGCGCCGTGACGAGACGCTGGCCCGCCTGGTCGGCGCCACCGGCACCCCGGCCTTCTTCGTCAACGGGCGCTTCATCAACGGCGCGCAGCCGGTGGAGGTCTTCACCGGCGTCATCGACGAGGAGCTGGCGAAGGCGGAGGCGCTGGTGAAAGGCGGCGTGCCGCGCGCGGAGGTCTATGCGCGCACCATTGAGCGCGGCGTGGACCGCCCGCCCGCGCCGCCCGCGCCCGCGGAGGGGGCTCGCCAGCAGGTGGAGGTGGGCAAGGCGCCGTCGCGCGGCCCCGCCAACGCGCCCGTCACGCTGGTGGCGTGGTCGGACTTCGAGTGCCCGTTCTGCTCGCGCGCCGTGCCCACCCTCAAGACGCTGGAGAAGGAGTACGAGGGAAAGTTGCGCGTGGCCTTCAAGCACCAGCCGCTGCCCAACCACCCGAACGCGAGGCTCGCGGCCGCGGCGTCCCTGGCGGCACATGAGCAGGGGAAGTTCTGGGAGTTCCACGACCTGCTCTTCGCCAACCAGCGCCAGCTCGAGCGGCCCGCGCTGGAGGGCTACGCGAAGCAGCTGGGGTTGGATGTGGCGCGCTTCAACCAGGCGCTCGACTCCGGGAGGTTCGACGCGGTCATCGCCGAGGACTCGCGCGAGGGCACGCGCGTGGGCGCCGGGGGGACGCCCACGTTCTTCATCAACGGCCGGCCCATCCTCGGCGCGGTGCCGGTGGACCAGTTCCGCCGCGTCATCGACGAGGAGCTGAAGAAGGCCGGCGTGGCCACCCGCTAGCGCGCCTGCGTGCCCCGCGTCACCGCGCCGTCACGGCGGGGGCGCGGGGCTTGGGCACCAGGAAGAGCAGCCGGCCCTTCTGCTTCATCATGCCGGCGGCGAGCTCCGCCTGGGAGCCTCGGCCCCAGAAGACATCCACGCGGCCCGCGCCCCGGATGGCGCCGCCCGTGTCCTGGTTGAAGACGAAGCGCGACAACGGCCGCCACTGCACCGAGCCGTCCGCCATCCGCACCGGATGGTCCGTGTGGATGAAGGCGAGGCCCCCCTTCGGGAACAGGCGCGCGTCGGTGGCGATGGAGCGCCCCGGCGTCACCTCGCGCCCCAGTGAGCCCACCGCCGCGCCCGGCAGGAAGCGGAAGAAGACATAGGACTCGTTGTAGTCGAGCACGCGCTCGCGCTGGCTCGGGTTCGCCGCGAGCCACGCGCGCAGGGCCTGCATGGACATCTGCTCGCGAGGGATGGCGCCTTCCTGGATGAGCAGCGCGCCGATGCTGCGGTACGGGCGGCCGTTCGACGCGGCGTAGCCCACGCGTCGCTCGGTGCCGTCGATGAGGCGCAGCGTGCCGCTGCCCTGCACCTCCATGAAGAACAGCGACACCGGGTCCTTCACCCACGCGAGCTCCAGCTTGCGCTCGCCCAGCTTCCCTCCGCGAATCTCGGCGCGGTTCCAGTAGGGGACGACGCGCCTGCCCTCGAGCCGGCCGAAGACGCGCTCGGAGGCGAAGCGCTCCGCGAAGGGCTCCAGCGGGACTTCGATGAGGTCGTCCGGCGCGGAGAGCACGGGGATGCGGTACTCGGCCGTGGGCGCGAGGCTCGCCTCGATGACCGGCTCGTAATAGCCGGTGAAGAGCACCGTGCCGTCCTCGCCGCCCGCGGACTCCAGCAGCTCGAAGTCCTCCATCACCGCCTTGGACACGTCGAGCGAGGACATGCCGTCGGTCAGCCGCGCGCGCAGCCGCTCCAGCGCGGAGACCAGCTCGCCGGCCGTCACCTCGCGAGGCCCGTAGACGAAGCGGTGGTCCACGGGTCGGGTCCGCAGCCAGCTGAGGCTCTGGTCCAACGCCACGCGCAGCGACGCCGGGTCCGCGTCGTCCATGAGCGCCACGTTGGAGGCGAGCTCGGCGACCAGCGCATCTTGCGGACGCGTGACAGGGGGACGGGGCGCACGCGCGCACGCGGCGCAGACGAGCAGCAGGCACAGCAACCCAAGGCGACGAGAGGACCGGGTGGGCATCACCCCTCGTACCTACTCCAGCCCGTGCACGGGCGACACTTCCGGACAGCGCCGTGCCGGGAAGCCACGGGCCGCCGACGACACGTCCCAGCCCTCAGCGACGGGGGAGCCCTCACGCCCGGACCCGCGCCATGCACCGGGCCCGCAAGCCGTCCACCCCGGCACGCAGGCGAGCAGCCCCTGGCGTCACCGCGCGAGCATCGCCCCCATCCTTTCCGCACACGTCGGGCGCGGCCATGCCGGCCATGCCCTCGGGAGGATTCATCGTGAACGCAAGGAAAGTGGCGAGGGTGCTCGGATGGGTGAGCATCGGACTGGGGTTGAGTGAGCTGGTGGCGCCCGGCGCGCTGGCCCGCTTCCTCGGCATACGACGAGGCACCGGACTGCTGCGCGCCTATGGCCTGCGCGAAATCGCGGCGGGCGTCGGCATCCTGACCCGCGCCAATCCCACGCCGTGGGTCTGGGCACGCGTGGGAGGAGACCTGCTGGACCTCGCGAGCCTCGGCCCGGCGGTGAAGCACAGCCCTCGCAAGGAGAACGTCGCGGGCGCCGTCGCCTTCGTCCTCGGAGCCACCGCCGTGGATGCCTGGTGCGCCCGACGACTCAGCGCCTCGAACGTCTGACTCGAACGCCTCACCGCCCCGTGAGCCGCGCTCCGGGGCGGTGTCGTCTCCGCGTCCCGCGCCATCGCGACGCAGCTCCGCGTCGAGGTCCAGGGCCCCCTCCACACGGAGGTCCGCCGTCGTGCAGCGCCTCGCGCCCTGCGAACCTCACGCGCGGGCTCGACCTCTCTTCTTGCGGACCGGAGCCGTGAGTCGCCGTCCCAGGTGGGCGATGAGACTCCGACGACCGTCGTCTTTCCGGCAGGGGCTCCCTCCCCGGAGACAACGACTCCTTGCCCGGGGGAGCGACGGCACTGCTGTCCCCCGGGCCCAGCATCGCGCTCGGGCGGCGCACCGACACGGCGCCGTGGTGGGTGAATCGGAACCTCCTCACACCCGGCAACGACCTGAATCCCGAAGTGCCCGCGTATGGAAGGATTGTCTCCCCTCCCCCGCGATGACACGCCTCGGCCTCCTCTTCCTGCTGCTCCTGGGTGTCCTCCCGGCACGGGCCTCGTCTGCCGACGAGCCCTCGGCCCTCGTGGCTCCCACCCTCGCCCAGGACGCCCCCGCGCGCTTGCCCGAGGGCCAGGTCCTGGACGCGCCTGTCTCCGTGGAGCTGGAGCTGACCCTCGACGAGGCCGGCGAGGTCGTCGAGGCCCGCGTCGTCGGTGAGCCGCCGGTTGCGCTCGCCCGCGCCGCGCTGCACGCCGCGCCCCGCCTGCGCTTCCACCCCGCCACCTCGCAGGGCCAGCCCGTCGCCGTTCGCGTCCCCTTCACCTACCGCTTCGAGCCCCCTCCCGTGGAGGACACCCGCGCGGTGCTCACCGGCCGCGTGCGCGCGAAGGGCAGCCGCAAGCCGCTCGCCGGCGCCATCATCCGCACCCACACGGCGACGGTCGAAGCCGACGCCCAGGGCCTGTTCCGACTGGAGCTCCCTCCCGGCGAGCACGCGCTGAAAGTCACCTCGCCGGGCCACCGCCTGCTGTACCTCACCGAGACGGTCGAGGCCCGACAGCGGCTGGAGGTGCTCTACACACTGGAGCCCCTCGCGGTGAACCCCTACGAGACGGTGGTGCGCGCGGACCGGCCGCGCACCGAGGTCTCCCGCGTCACGCTGCACGAGCAGGAGCTGCGCGAGGTCCCCGGCACCATGGGCGACCCGTTCCGCGTGGTGATGCTGATGCCCGGCGTGACGACGCTCGCCTCCGGGCTCTCCTACCCCGTCGTCCGCGGCGTACAGCCCGCCGCCAGCGCCTTCTTCGTCGACGGCGTACGCGTGCCCTTCCTCTACCACCTCATGCTCGGCAACGCGGTGGTGTACCCGGACCTCGTCGAGTCCCTCGACTTCCAGGTCGGTGTCCCCTCCGCGCGCTACGGCAGCCTGCTGGGCGGCGCGGTGGACGCGCACGTGAGCCGGCCTCGCGAAGAGGGCCTCCACGGCAGCGCGTACGCGGACCTCATCCAGGCCGGCGCCTTCCTGGAGGTGCCCATCCCCGAGACGGGCACCACCGTCGCCGCCGCCGCGCGCGTCAGCTACACGGGCCTGGTCATCACCCGCGTCATCAACACCGTCAACGCGCCCTCCTCGTACACCTCGGGCGACGGCACCGTGTACCGCGACTCCGGCGAGCCCAAGGTCTACGCGGACTACTGGGACTATCAGGCCCGCGTGGAGCAGCGCGTGGGCCAAGGACAGCTCCGCCTCCTCGCGCTGGGCACGTCGGACGCGGTGGGCCTCACCGCGCGCGAGCCGGAGACGGGCGACTCGGGCGGCGTGGGTCTGCTGTTCCATCGCCTGGACCTGCGAGGCCGTCACCCCCTCGCGGGAGGCGAGGCCGAGGTGGGCCTGACGCTCGGGTATGACCGGCTCGGCCTCGCCTACAGCAAGGGCCTCCGTCAGCCGGGCTCCTACGAACTGTCGCAGGGCAGCGTGGCCCTGCGCGCGGGCTACACGCGGGAGCTCTCGGCGGACCTGAAGCTGGAGCTCTTCAGCCACGCGGAGCGCCGCGAGGCGAGCATGCTGGCCATCGGCCGGTTCCGGCCCGTGGGGCCCTTCGACGGGAAGGACGCGTACTCGCGCCCCGGCATCCTGGGCACCTTCGCGGGCGTGGGCACGCAGCTGACGTACACGCCCTCCGCGCGCTGGGTGCTGGTGCCGGGCCTGCGGCTCGACAGCTACCACGGCTTCGGAGACCGCACGCGGCTGGCGCTGGAGCCCCGGCTCGCCGTGCGGCACGCGCTCACGGAGGGCCTCACGCTGAAGGCCGGCGCGGGCCTGTATCACCAGCCCGCCACCGTGCTGCTGCCGGTGCCCGCGGGCGAGATGCTCGCGCTCGAACGCGGCCTCCAGCGCGCGGCGCAGTTCTCGCTCGGCGCGGAGTGGCGCCCCCTCAACGGCTGGGAGGTGACGGCGGAGGGCTACTTCAACCCGCTCCTGCGCACGCTGGAGTTCAACTTCGAGGACGTGCTGAGCAACCTGCGCCGCCGGGGCCTCGAGGCCGAGGACGTGGAGCGCCACGGCCACAGCTACGGCCTGGAGCTGATGGTGCGTCGTCCCCTGGGCCGCCGCTGGTTCGGCTGGCTCACGTATGGCTTCAACCAGAGCAAGCGCTTCGAGCGCTACGCGAAGGTGGGCCCCAATGGCGAGGAGCTCGGCATGGCCGAAGGCTATCTGCCCTACACCTTCGAGCAGGCGCACTCCATCAACGCCGCGCTCAGCTACCGCTTCGACTTCGTCACCCTGGGCGCGGTGGCGCACTTCAACACCGGCCGTCCGGAGACGGGCCAGTTCGGCTACCGCACCATGCGCGAGGGCGTGGGCGCGGACGGCGAGCCCGAGTGGAAGCCCGTGGGCCGGGGCGCGGTGGACCGGCTGCCCTCGTTCTTCCGGCTCGACTTCCGCGCCTCGCGCACCCTCGTCTTCGATTCGTTCCTGCTCGACGTGTACCTGGATGTCTTCAACGTCACCGCGCGCAGCGAGGTGCTCACGCGGGACTACGGCTACGAGGGTGAGGACGGCCAGCCCGTGCGCCTGAAGCGCAAGGACTTCGGCATCCCGGTGATTCTGCCCACGCTCGGCGCCAAGGGGACCTTCTGACATGCACCTGCGTCACGCCCTGCCCCTCGTCCTCCTCACCTCCGGCTGCGCGCTGGAGCCGGAGACCCCCGTCTTCCTCTCCGGTACCGTGCTGGAGACCGACGGCACGCCCTGGCGCGGCGGCCCGCTGACGCTGATGCGCCCGCGCAAGCTCCCGGGCCCCAGGCCGCTCCCGGGCGAGCCTCCCACCGGCCAACCCACGCTGGCCTACGAGCCGTGGGCCCAGGTGACGCCGGACGCGGATGGCCTGTTCCTGCACGAGCTGTCCGCGCGAGACACCGGCGCGGACCTGCTGGAGCGCCCCACCCCCTGGGCCAGCCTCAAGAACTTCCAGCTCCACCTGCCCCCCGTGGACGGCGCGCGGGACTTCCTGGCCCTCCACTTCGTGCTGGACGTGGACGTGCCGCCCCTGCGCCGCTGGGACAGCCGCGTCCAATCCCATCCAGACGCCGCCGGCGTGAAGCTGTCCTGGGTGGACGTGCCCGCGCTGGCGGACATCCCCTCGCACACCTACGCGGTGCAGGCCCGCGGTGAGTGGGGCGTGGTGTGGACCCAGGACACGCGCTCCGGCGAGGCCTTCCTGGGACCGGAGATGCTGGAGGACTTCGCGCCGCCCTTCGCGTACGTGCAGGCCCGCGCGCGGGGACAGCGCTCGTGGATCCAGAGCGCGCTCGAATACACGGACGTGCACGAGGCGCCCCCGGTGCCGCTGCCCTTCACCGGCGCCGTCCCCGTCAGCCGGGGACAGCCCTGTGAGACGGACGCCGTGGTGGACCCGTGCCCCTTCACCGACGGGAAGCTCGAATCGAAGCGGGTGCCCATCTCGCGCTTCGGCTCACTGGAGGATGAGCTCGTCTTCCGGCTGCGCGAGCCCACCCGCCCGCGACGGGTGCTGATTCGGGGCCACACCGGCACGCGCCCCCAGGAGGTCTTCCACGTGGAGGGCTCGCTGGAGGGCGGAGCCTGGGTGGCGCTGGGCCAGAGCGCCCCGGCGCCGGAGCTGGGAGACGCGCCCTACACGGATGACGTCAACACGCAGTTCTCGTTCGAGCGGGACGTGGACATCCCCCTGGCCGGGGGCGCGCCGCTCGTGGACAAGGTGCGGGTGTACTCGCTCGGCACCGTCCCGGGGCTGCCCACGCCGTCCCGCGGCTACTTCACCCAGCTGCGCGAGGTGTCCGTCTTCTGAAGAAGCGACACCCCGCGCGAGCGGGGCTCACGCGTAGGGGTTGTAGAACCGCGCGAAGGTGGCGCGCGCGAAGTCGCCGAAGGTCATCCCCGGCTGGAAGGCGCCCACGCGGACCTCGGCGGGGTCCGTGCCCTCGGGCGGCCGCAGGTGCTCCTCGTTGTCGGGCTGCATGAAGACGGCGAACGTGGAGCGGGAGATGTTGCGGCTCGCCGGGTGGGCCAGCGCCTGCACCGCGTGCGGCGTGGAGCGCAGCAGTCCCCCCGTCACGATTTGCGCGCTCTCGCCAATCTGGAACGCCAGACAGTCCTTGGGGATGACGACCTTTCGCTCCTCGCCGGAGCGCGTGCGCACGTAGAGGCCCGCGTCCGGGTCCGGCACCGGGATGTCCTGGCGCGTGGGCTCCGGGGCGCCGGGCTCCGCGTCGAAGTACATGGCGGGGCACAGCGCCGTCAGCGAGCCGTGGTCGCTGTGCCAGCCGCACCACGAGTCGCGCGTGCGCGGCGTCGCGTCCTCGTTGATGGCGAAGTAGTAGAGCAGCCGCGCCTTGCACGCGCGCGACTCGCGGATGGTGCGCGTAAGGCTCGCGTCCGGGGACAGCCGCTCGCCCAGCTTCGCCTTCACGTAGCGGTCGCACTGCGCGGCCACCAGCAGCCCCACGTCCACCATCTTCCGTCCCAGCGACTGAAAGGCGGGGCGCAGCGCGGGGAAGTCCGCGTCCGGCCACACGTTGGGCAGGTAGTTCTCCGGGTACTTCTCCACCAGCGCCGGCGCCACCGCGGGCGCGTCGTACTGGGGATTGTTGTAGTAGGAGCCCTTGAACTCGTCGAACTGGCCGGGCTTGAGGACCTCCTTGCCGTGGCTCCAGCCGAACGAGTAGCTGCTGCGCTCGTGGACGTAGCGGTCCTTCACCTCGTTGGGGAGCGCGGCGAAGCGGAAGCCCAGCGGCAACAGGCCCTGGCGCAGCTCCACCAGCCCCGGAATCCCCCGGACGATGAGCAGGCCGATGCCATCCGGGCCATACGCGCGGGCGATGTCCGCGGACAGGTCCGCGCCCTCCACCAGCTTCGCGTAATCGAGTACCACCACCGCGTCCTTCGCTGCCGCCACGTCGCTGCTCATCCCGAACGCCTCGTCTGTTCTCCCCGGGCCCCACCCCCCAAAGCCATCCGGAGGCCCACAGCATAGCTCAGCCGCCATGCCGTGGATTCCCCGTCCGTCAGGAGACGGGCCCCAGGCGCTTGAGCAGCGAGCCCAGGGTGTTGAAGTCGATGGGCTTCACCAGGTGCGCGTCGAAGCCGGCTTCCTTTGAGCGCAACCGGTCCGACTCCTGGCCGTAGCCCGTCACCGCCACCAGTTGGAGCCCGCCGTCGGGCCGCTGGGTGCGCAGGTGCTTCGCCAGCTCGTAGCCGTCCATCACGGGCAGGCCGATGTCGAGCAGCGCCAGCTCCGGGCGGAACGTGGGCGCCACCTGGAGCGCGCTGGGGCCGTCGTAGGTGACGCGCGTCTCGCATCCCAGCATGTCCAGGGCCTCGGCCAGCACGTCCGCCGCGTCGCGGTTGTCGTCGACAATCAGCACCCGGTGCGGCATCGGGACCGCCTCCCGCGGCGAGGCCGCCTCATCCGTGGCCACCGTCGCCGAGGCCTCCACTCCCGCCTCGAGCGCGGGCAGCCGCACCGTGAAGGTGCTGCCCTGGCCCCGCCCCTCGCTGTCCGCGTGGAGGGTGCCGCCGTGCTGGGCCGCCAGGCTCCGGGCGATGGCGAGCCCCAGGCCCAGGCCGCCCTGCGAGCGGTCCAGCTCCTGACGCTCCTGGAAGAAGAGGTCGAAGATGCGCGGCAGCATCTCCGCGCTGATGCCCGTGCCGTTGTCGCGCACCCGCACCACCAGCGCGTCCCCCTCGCGCGCGCCCTGGACGGTGATGCGTCCCCCGGGCTCGGTGTACTTCGCCGCGTTCGTGAGCAGGTTGGAGAACACCTGCGCCAGCCGCGTCGCGTCCGCGTCCAATGGCAGGCCCTGGCGCGCCACCTCCACCGTCAGGTGATGGCCGCGCTGCTCCAACAAGGGACTGGCCAGCTCGATGGACTTCGCCACCACCTCCGCCAGCTCCACGCGCTCGCGCCGCAGCACGACCTTGCCCCGCGTGACGCGGGACACGTCGAGCAGGTCATCCACCAGCCGCACCAGGTGGTGCACCTGCCGCTCGATGACGGTGCGCTCGCGCTCCACGGCCTCGCCGCCGCGCAGCCGGAGCAGTTGGAGCGCGGTGAGGATGGGGGCCAGCGGGTTTCTCAACTCGTGGCCGAGCATCGCCAGGAACTCGTCCTTCGCGCGGCTGGCGGACTCCGCCTCGCGCCGGGCGTTGGACAGGTCCGTCACGTCGAAGGCCACCACCACGATGGAGTCCACCTGACCGGCGTCATCCAGCATGGGCTGGTAGACCAGGTCGAAGAACCGCTCCTGCGGAGGCCCGCCCTCGCCGGAGATGATGGTCGCCCGCAGGGAGCGCCCGATGTACGGCTCGCCGGTGCGGTAGGCGTTGTCGAGCAGCTCGAAGATGCCCTGGCCGGCCAGCTCGGGGAGCGCCTGGGCGATGGGCACGCCCACCACGGACCGGTTGGCGATGAGCCGCAGGTAGCCCGCGTTGACGAACTCGTAGACGTGCTGGGGGCCGCGCAGGATGGCGATGCCCACGGGGGCGAACTGGAAGACGCGCGTGAGCATCCTCCCGTGCGCCTCCTGGATGGCCTGCAGGCGCGCCTTGGTCAGCTGCGTCTCCACGCGCGCCATCAGCTCGCGCGCGGAGAAGGGCTTCACCAGGTAGTCGTCGGCGCCGGCGCGCAGTCCCTCGATGCGGGCCTCCTCGCCCGCGCGCGCGGAGAGGATGGTGACGGGCACGTGGCGCGTGCGCTCATCGGCGTGCAGCTCGCGCAGGAGCCCGAAGCCATCCAGCCCCGGCATCATCACGTCCGTGAGCACCAGGTCGGGAGGACGCGCGCGCGCGGACTCGAGCGCCGCGAGACCATCCGCCACCGTCTCCACCTCCCAGTAACGGGACAGGAGGGACCTCAGGTACTCGCGCATGTCCGCGTTGTCGTCGGCCAGCAGGATGCGCGCGGAGCCGGGGCGCTTGTCCTCCGGAGGCACCTCGGTGCCCACCTCGAGCGACTCCACCTCCAGGCCCCCCGGCAGCCAGCGCAGCGCCTCGTTCACGAAGGGCGCGGCGCCCAGGGCGGTGGAGGCCCGCGTGTCGCGAGCGCCCAGGTGCTCCTGGGGCAGATGGGCGGTGCCCGCGGGGATGCGCAGGGTGAAGGTAGTGCCCTGGCCCTCGGTGCTCGCCACCGACAGCGAGCCGCCGTGCAGCCGGACCAGCTCGTGCACCAGCGCCAGGCCGATGCCGGAGCCCTCGTGCGTGCGCGCGCGGGCGCCCTGCACGCGGTGGAAGCGGTCGAAGATGCGCGGCAGCTCTTGCTCCGGGATGCCGATGCCCGTGTCGGAGACCTGGAGCTGGACCTGGCCGTCCACCCACCGCTGGGAGATGGCGATGCGGCCCTCGAAGGTGAACTTCAGCGCGTTGGAGAGCAGGTTGAGGACAATCTTCTCCCACATGTCCTGGTCGACGTGGATGGCCTCGGGCAGCGGGGCGCAGTCGATGTCGAAGCCCAGCCCCGCGCGCTCCAGCGCGGAGTGGAACGCGCTGGCCAGGCCCGCGGTGAGGGCGGCCAGGTCCACCGGCTCGTAGCGGGCCTGGATGCGGCCGGCCTCTAGGCGGGAGAAGTCGAGCAGCGAGTTGACCAGCTTCAAGAGGCGCTGCGCGTTGCGGTGGACGGTCTCCAGTCCCTCGCCGGACAGCGCGCGCGCCGACGACGCCAGCGCGTCCTCGGTGGGGCCGAGCATCAGCGTCAGCGGGGTGCGGAACTCGTGGCTGACGTTGTTGAAGAAGGCCGTCTTGGCGCGGTCGATGGCGGCCAGGGCCTCGGCGCGCTGGCGCTCCTCTTCGTATGCGCGCGCGTTGGCGATGGCCGTCACCACCGGGTCCGCGACCAGCCGGAAGAGGGCCAGGTAGCGCTCGTCCAGCAAGCGGGTGGGACTGACGCCGGCGACGAGGAACCCATACGGGTGCGACTGCCCCGAGCGCGCCAGCGGCAGCACCACGGCCCGCGAGAGCACCACCCCGCGAGGGCCACGGGGCAGCACACCGAAGCGCGCGCCCAGCTCCTCCACGAGCACCTCGCGGCCGGTGTGCGCGGCCTGCGCGAAGGGCCAGGTCTGGGGCGCGTCGGGCATCGGAGGGAAGGGACAGGACTCCGGCTTCGCGGGGCCCGAGTAGCCATCCAGTCCGCTGGAGCCCACGCAGCGCACCTGGGTGGCGGCGTCGTCGAGCAGGTACAGGAGGGTGAAGGGCAGGTCCTCGCCGTAGGCGGAGAAGATGCGCGCGGCCGTCTGGCAGGCCTCCTCGGCCGTCTTCGCGGAGGCGGAGCTGGTGGCCAGCTCGCCGAGCAGCTTGAGCTGGCGGTTGTCCTGGACCTGCTCGGTGGTCTCCTGGACGGTGACGAGCACACCGCCGACGCCGCCGCCCTCGTCGTAGACGGGGCTATACGAGAAGGTGTGGAACGTCTCCTCGACGAAGCCGCGGCTGTTGATGAAGAGCTGGAGGTGCTCGCTCCAGGTGGCGGGGCCGCCCTGGCGCACGCCCTCCGCCATGGGGCCGATGACGTCCCAGATCTCCTGCCAGATGACGGACGCCGGGGCGCCGAGCGAGGCGGGGTGTTTCATGCCCAGCACGGGGCGGTAGCCGTCGTTGTAGATTTGGAGGAGCTGAGGGCCCCACCACAGGAGCATGGGGAAGCGGTTGCCCAGCACGACGCCGACCATGGTGCGCAGGCTGGTGGGCCAGCCCTCGAGAGGACCCAGGGGGGTCTGGGACCAGTCCTTGGAGCGGACCAGGTCCGCCATCTCGCCACCTCCGCCAAGGTGGCCTTCCAGGAATGCCGCGGCGCGCTTCGGGGGGGAGTCCTGCTCGGACATCAGTGCTCGGAGGAAAAATGGAAGTGGCCTGCGCTTCTAGTGTCACGTCCACAAGCGTGCAATCAGTGACGCTGGAATGCTCTGTTCCCCAACACTTCGCAGGTAAGTCGTCTTCCCTCCAGGCGAACGGGCTCGCCGGCGTGGCTCAAGGCTTCTTCCCGCGCCCCCGGCTCCGCCCCGCGAGTTGCCGGGTGGTCTCGACGGCGCGGTCGAAGTCCGAGTTCGGGAGGCTCGCCTCCAGCTTGCGTCCCGCTTCGCGGTAGCGGTCGAACTCGGCCTCCGCATGGGCCGTCGCCAGCTCGTGGCTGATACCTCCCGCATGAGACAGGACGTCTCGCTCGTTGAACTGCAGGAAGCCATCCAGCTTCGTCACCCACTCCCGCATCGTCATCGGCCGTCGTCTCCTGGCCTGGTCCTCCGCGTAGTCCAGGTACATGGTGACGACACGACTCAGCTCCCGGAGCTCCTCCTCCGAGAGGTAGTTCTTCGCCACCGTGACGTCTGACTTCCGGATGGGCCCGCTCGGAGCGTTCTTCCAGGTCGCGAGCCCCATGTTGGGCTGACTCGCATCGGCGCGCTCGTGAATCAGCTCGGCCGCCGTGTGTCCGTGGATGGCCCAGTGCAGCTTGTTCTGCACCGTCGCATAGAAGGTCTGCGTGACCTCGGCCTGGACGTCGTAGTCGACGCTGCACTGCGCATAGATGTCGGTGAGCTTCTGGTAGAAGCGCCGCTCCGATGCGCGAATCTCGCGGATCCGCTCCAGCAGCTCGTCGAAGTAGTCCTCGCCTGGCTGCGACGTCGACTGGAGCCGAGCGTCATCGAGGACGAAGCCCTTGACCAGGTACTCGTCCAACAGGGCCGTGGCCCACTGACGGAAGCGTGTCCCTTGCGTGGAGCGGACGCGGTAGCCCACCGCGATGATGGCTGGCAGGCTGTAGTGGTCCACCCATCGCGTGACTTCTCGGGAACCCTCGATTTGAACTATCCGGAATTTCCGGAGGGTTGCCGTCGGGTCGAGTTCTCCCTCCTCGTGGATGTTCTGGAGGTGCTCGTTGATGGTCCGCACATCCTTGCCGAACAGCTCGGCAAGCTGCTTCTGGGTCAGCCAGACCGTGCCCTCGAAGAGCCGGACGTGGACCTTCGAAGCACCGTCGTCACCGACATAGACCAGGAACTCACCGGCTCCATCCCCGGACTGCCCGGAGTCACCCTTACCCATCCTCCACACCCTCCTCGCCGATGGCGCCATGTCGAAGCCCGAGGTGGATACACGGTCCATGCCACGACATGCACATGGACCGTCGCCCTACACCCGGCCTCAGATGAAGTAATCGGGGAACAGGTCCTCGCCGGGCACGGATTGATACTTGTCGAAGTTCGTCACGCCGTCGGCGCGCAGGACGTCCTCGTCGATGCAGAAGTTGCCCGTGAAGCTGCGGCTGGGCTTGGTGAGGATGGCGTACGCGGCGTCCGCCATGATGTCCGGCGTGCGGCTGCCCTTGATGGTGTCCTCGCCGCCCAACAGGTTCTGCACCGCCGCCGTCGCGATGACCGTGCGCGGCCAGAGGGCGTTGACCGCGATGCCGTCGTCACGCAGCTCCTCCGCCATGCCCAGCACGCACATGCTCATGCCGAACTTCGCCATCGTGTACGCCACGTGCGGCGCGAACCACCGCGCCTCCATGTTCAACGGCGGCGAGTTGTTCAGGATGTGCGGATTGCTCGAGCGCTTCAGATGCGGGATGCACGCCTTCGAGCACACGAACGTCCCACGCGTGTTGATGCTGTGCATGAGGTCATAGCGCTTCATCGGCGTGTCCACCGTGCCCGTCAGGTGGATGGCGCTCGCGTTGTTCACCAGCACGTCGATGCCGCCGAACGTCTCCACCGCCTTCGCCACCGCGGCCACGACCTGGTCCTCCTCACGGATGTCCACCGCGATGGGGAGCGCCCGACCGCCCGCCTTCTCGATCTCCTCCGCCGCCGTGAAGATGGTGCCCGGCAGCTTGGGGTGCGGCTCCGTCGTCTTCGCGGCGATGATGATGTTCGCCCCGTCCCGAGCCGCACGCAGCGCAATCGCCTTGCCGATGCCCCGGCTGGCCCCGGTGATGAACAGCGTCTTCCCCTTGAGTGTCGTCATGCGCGCGTCTCCGTGGGTGGCACGTAAGGTCTGCTTAAGAACTCCCTGGGTATAGCGATTCTCGAGCCCGAGGACACGGGCTGTTCGGGCCGGACCCATCGACCCCCAAAGAGGACTCGCGATGAGCAACCAGGACACCAAGACCCTCACCTCGGCCATCATGAGCCGCCGCAAGGTGCTGCGCGGCATGGGCCTGACGCTGGCGGCGATACCGCTGGTGCAGGTGCTCGCCTGCGGCCCCGAGGACTCACCCTCCTCCGGAGGCGACGCCGACTCGGGCTCCCCCCCGGACGGAGGCACCGGCGCCACCGCCTGGGCCACCGGCGGCACCGCCGCCATGTCGGGCACCTACGCCGACCCCTTCACCGACGAGTCAGGCACCCCCTGCGCCCTCACCTGCGCGGCCACCCTGGGCCCCTGCTACGCCCAGACCCTGGTCCGCAAGGACATCAGCGAGGGCCACGACGGCCTGCCCGTGCGGCTCGCCTTCCGCATCCTCGACGACCAGTGCCGCCCCATCCAGGGCGCCTCCGTCGACATCTGGCACGCCGCCCCGGAAGGGCTCTACTCGGGCGAGGACGCCAGCACCTTCTGCACCTCCGATGACCCGTCCGCCACCAGCGCCCGCTGGTTCCGCGGCGTGCAGGTCACGGACGCGGACGGCCGCTGCGACTTCGACACCTGCTTCCCCGGTTGGTACAGCAGCCGCACCGTCCACATCCACTTCACCGTGCGCCTCGGCGAGGCGGAGTACGTGACGTCACAGCTCTTCTTCGACGACGCGCTCAACGACGACATCATCAACCACCAGCCGCTCTACGACACGCGCGGCCCCCGCGACACGACCAACGCCAACGACAACGTGGTGTCCGCCGAGTCCGTGAACGACTACCTCTTCCAGACCGCGCGCCAGGACGACGGCGCCCTGCTCGCGTGGAAGACGCTCATCATCCGCTCCTCGCTCGACACCGCGCAGTGCCAGATTCCCGGCGGCAACGGTGGCGGCGGAGGCGGGCCGCCTCCCGGCGGCGACGGTGGCATGGGTCCGCCCCCGGGCTGGGATGGCGGCATGGGACCTCCACCGGGCCTGGACGGCGGCACCCCGTAACCACCTCGACGAGCGCGCGAGGCGTCAGCGCCTCCGCGCGCGCTCCAGCTCCTGCACCAGCAGCTCCGACACGCGGCGCACCCGGGGGATGTCCAGCGCCGACTTCGCGCAGATGAGATGCAGCTCGCTCTTCGCGTAGGGCCCCAGGTCGATGTCCAGCTCCACCAGGTTGCGCTCGCGCCGCGTGCTGAACCGGTGCGGGACGTGCCCGCACACCGTGGCGCCCACGCCCGCCTCCACCGCCGACAGCAGCACCAGGTAGTTGTCCGAGGTGAACGCGGGCGAGAAGTTCGGGATGATGGACTCCAGCTGCGGATTGGGCGGCACGGCCTCGTACGGCGGCGCCCACGCCACCCACGGCAGTTGCTGGAGCGTGGGGCGCTTGGGCAGCTTCTCCTTGAGCGCGCGCGAGACGAGCACCGCGTTGTGCACCTCCAGCGTGAACAGGCACGTGAGGTCCGCGTTGCGCGTGCACTGGGTGCGCAGCGCCAGGTCCGCCTCGCCACGTCCCAGGTCCGCGTACTGGATGGTGGACTGCACCTCCAGCCGCAGCCCCGGGTGCTTGCCCGCCACGTGGCTCGCGAAGGGCGCCAGGAAGTCGAAGCTGAGGAAGGGGCTCGCCGTCACGCGCACCAGGCCCTTGGGTGACGAGTCGCTCGACTCCGCCGCGCGCTGCAGCTCCCCGGCCCACTCCGCCATCTTCCGCGCCGGCATCACCAGCCGCTCACCCGCCGCCGTCAGCGCCGCGCCCTCCACGCCGCGCCGGAACAGCTTGGCGCCCACCGCGTACTCCAGCGCCGCCAGCCTCCGGCTCACCGTGGGCTGACCCACGCGCAGCCGCTTCGCCGCCGCGCTGAAGCTGCCCGTCTCCGCGATGGCCAGGAACAGCCGCGCGTCCTCCCAGGAGATATCCATGAATGCATGGCTTCATACCAGAATCGCCATTTTCCATGCAGGAGCGCATCGCTACCTTGGCTCCCATGAAGAACGCCAAGCGCATCCTCCTCGTCGCCGTCGCCGTCCTGTTCGTCGCGGCAACCACCCTGGTCCTCGTGGGCGCCGCGACCACCTCGCATCCCCACCAGCGCTCGACGCTCGGCGCGGCGCGGCCCTCGGCGGAGCTGCTCGCGCTCCTGAGCGAGCCCGGCCCGGTGGAGCTGGAGTCCATCGCCTCGGCGGACTGGGCCGTGGACCGCGGCGGCCTCGTCAACCTGGGCCACCCCACCGCGAAGTCCGCGGGCCTGGTCGACGGCGACGAGCCCATCCAGGTCTTCTTCCACGCGCTGCGCCACCCGACGAAGGGGCTCTACATCGTCGACACCGGCGTGGAGAACGCGCTGCGTGACGCGCCCGAGCAGGCGGCCCTGCGCGGCCTGCTCGCCGACGCCATGAAGGTGAAGGAGAAGATGCAGGTGAAGGAGCCGCTGGGCGCGTGGCTCGCGAAGCAGCCCGGGCCGCTCTCGGGCGTGTTCCTCACGCACCTGCACCTGGACCACCTCACCGGCATGGCCGACGTGCCCGCGGGCACTCCCGTCTACGCAGGGCCGGGCGAGACGACGACGCGCGCGTTCCTCAACGTCCTGACCCAGTCCATCGCGGACCGCGCGCTGTCGGGCAAGGCCGCCGTGTCCGAGTGGACGTACACGCCCGACACGGAAGGCCCCTTCGACGGCGCGGTGGACATCTTCGGCGACGGCTCCGTGTGGGCGCTCTGGGTGCCGGGCCACACGCCGGGCAGCACCGCGTACCTGGTGCGCTCCACGAAGGGCCCCGTGCTGCTGGTGGGCGACGCCAGTCACACCCGCTGGGGCTGGGAGCACGACGTGGAGCCGGGCACCTTCACCGCCGACGCGGCGCGCGGCCGCCAGAGCTTCGAGAAGCTGCGCGCCTTCGCCCAGGCACACCCCGAGGTGGCGGTGCGCCTGGGTCACCAGCACTGACGCCTACGGCACGTCGAGCGCGTGCTGCTTGAAGAAGTCCCACATCAACGTCGTGGCGTCGGGACCGGCGGGGTCCGCGAAGGGATAGCGTGAATCCCCTCCGGGCCAGGCGTGGTCCATGCCGCGGACCTCCAGCTTCTGTCCCACGAGCTCACCGCCGTAGACGTAGTTCTTCACCGTGTAGTCGCGGCCCCCGGCGGCGCGGAAGGTGGCGGTGCTCGTGGGCGTGCCGCGGACGCTGTCGTTGGCCACGCCGTCGTCGCCGTAGTCGCTGGTCTGCAGGAACTGCTTCATCGCCTGCTCGCCGTTGAGGGGGTTGACGACGCTGTCCTCGGTACCGTGCATGACCAGCACCGGCACCGTGCGTCGCGGCCGGCCCGAGCACGTCCACGCGTCCTTGCCCCGGTCATCCGGCGAGTAGACGCTGCCGAAGAGCATGGCGAAGGCGGTGCCGGACACCGTGGTGGCCGCCTTGTACATGGCGCCCGCGCCCACCATGCCCGCGGCGAACACGTCCGAGTAGCAGGCCATCAGCGTGCCCGTCAGCACGCCGCCCGCGGAGACGCCGCCCACGTACACGCGGCGCGCGTCGACCGAGTACTGCTGCTTCATCGCCTCCACCATGCCGACGATGAGCGCCGGCTCGCCCTTGCCGCGCTCCATGTTGGTGCCGAGCATGAAGTTCCAACACTGCGTGGCGTTCACGAACATCGCCTGGTTCGGATACAGGACGAGGAAGCCCTCCGCGTCCGCCTTCTCGTTGAGGCGCGTGAGGCCCGCGAACTGGTCCGGGTTCTGGAGACAGCCATGCAGCGCCACCAGGAGCGGCCTGGGCGTCCCGGGTTGATACCCGGTGGGCACCCAGAGCTGATAGCCCCGCGCGCCCGAGGAGCCCACGTGGATGCCATGCACCCACGAGCCGGCGTGGGCGGAGGCCCCCACGCCGAGCGTCACCACCACCGAGAGCAGCCACAGCGACCGCGAGAGTGCGCCACCACGTCGAAGCATCGACATCGTCCAGCCTCCTGTTTGGGGAGCTCGCTCAAGGCCCGGCGCGAACGCCAGGCGTGGCACCGGCGGCGGCGCCATCGACCTCGCGGAGGAAGACCTCCACCGCGTCACACAGCGCCTCGGGCTGGTCCAGCGGCGCGGCATGCCCGGAGTCCGCCAGCACCGTCAGGCGCGCGTCCGGCAGCAGCTCGACATACGCCTGCTTCGAGGCCAGGGGCGTGTAGTCGCGCTCGGAGTGCACCACCAGCACCGGGCAGGTGATGTCCTTCAGCCGAGCCATCACACTCCACCCCACGAGCCCGCGCGTGGCGCGCAGGTAGGCGTCCGGCGCGTTGGCGGAGAACGCGGCGATGGCTCGCTGACGCAGCGACTCCTGCTCCGGCTTGGGGAACAGCTTGGGCGCCAGCACCCTGGCCAGCCCCGCGGGCCCGAGCAGCCGCAGCAAGGTCAGCCGCAGCGCGAACTCGAACTTGCGACGCAGGGTGCGGGCCACCAGCTCCGGCCCGCTGTTCACGATGACCAGGCTGCGCACCAGGTCCGGCCGGTCCACCGCCAGTTGGAAGCCCATCATCCCGCCCATCGACAGCCCCACCACATGGACCTTCTTCAGCCCCAACGCGTCGCACAGCGCCGCGACGTCGCGGGCGAACAGTGGCACTCCGTACGTCCCAGGGGGCTTCCCACTCGTCCCATGCCCCCGTGCATCTGGCACCAGCAGTCGGTAATTCCCTGACAACCTCGGTGTCACCAGCTCCCAGTCCGCGCCCGAGGAGCCAAGGCCGTGAAGCAGCAAGACCGGAATGCCGTGCCCAGACTCTTCGTAGTGAAGAGACGAATCCGCGAGCTGAAGCGTGGACATCCAGAACTCCTGGCGCGAAATAACAGCAGTTCCCCACACCCTAGCTGAATGAACGTTCGTTCATCAACCACTGACATGAGCCCACCGACCCGCTCGCGGCTTCGCGCCCATCCGGCGAGCCTTCCGCCTTCCGCTCCGTCGGACGGCACCCGTCGTCGCATCCTGGAAACCGCGCTCCAGCTCTTCGCCAGCCGCGGCTATCACGACACTTCCATCCGAGACCTGGCCAAGGTGCTGGAGCTGCAGCCGAGTGCGCTGTACGCGCACTTCTCCTCCAAGGAGCACGTGCTCGCGGAGCTGGTGCGCATCGGCCACGAGGCCCACCACGACGCGCTGCAGGCCGCGCTGAAGAGCTCCGGCCCGGAGCCGGCCGAGCAGGTACGGGCGCTGGTGCGAGCCCACACCCGGACCCACGCCCTGCACCCGCAGCTGGCGGTGGTGGTCAACGAGGAGCTGTATGCGTTGACGCCGGAGCTGGCCGAGCCCGCGGTGCTGCTGCGGGACAAGTCCGCCGCGCTGCTCGCGGAGGTCATTGAGCGGGGCGTGGCGCAGCGGAGCTTCTCTCCGCCGCATCCGCGCGTCGCGGCGGCGGCCATCTCCGCGATGGGCGTGCGGCTGCCCTACTGGTACGAGCCCGGGAGCGCGCTCGACGTGGACACGCTCGCGGACCTGCACGCGGAGCTGGCGCTGCGCATGCTGGGAGGCAGTGCGGCGTCGTGAGCTGAGCGCGGGGTGGTTCGCGGCCTCCACCCGTGAGCGCGCTGCCTGCATCGACCGCACGAACCGCGCACACGAAGAAGCCCGCCTGAATGAAGTCAGGCGGGCCGTGACTTCACTCCGACGCGCGTGACGGCACACCTCTCGCGCGGACACGGTTTCACTCCACCCGATGCGGCCTGGCTTGCCTCGAGCAGACCCGGTCGAACTCGCCGCTCCCATGGCTCACAGGTGAGGACGGCACGGGACGAGCTGTCCTTGCGAGCACAGCGCCGGGTCCGCATCCGCCAGACGGTCATGAGGAGCTTCACCTCCGCGCGTCGCGGAGCCACTCACGGAGTCGAGCCGGTCCAGTCGCCTCCGCACAGCCCTCGCGGATGCCCCAGACACACGGGACAGCCACCCACGGAGTCGACACAGCCCGGGCGCGACCCGCGAATCACTCACACCGAGGGACACCGGACGGTTTGCTTCAACAACAGGCAGCCCTGTCTGCACGGTGGCGATCGACACACCCGGACACGACGCACCGAGCGAAGCCGGCCAGGCCCAGCAGCCCTGCCTGCACGGTGGGGCAGTCGACACACCCAGACACGACGCACCGAGCGAAGCCGGACCGCGGCCCTTCAGTCCAGCAGGTGCGGGTTGCGCACGACGAGCAGCCCCGCCTGCACGGTGGCGGGATAGTCATTGAGGTGCCCCGCGGTGTGGAGCACCGTCGTGTCGCGGCTGCCACCCTCGCTCAGGGCCTGGTCCACCTTGCGCTCACCCTGGTTGTACGCGGCGAGCGCCAGCCGCCAGTCCTGGTAGCGCGCGTGCAGGTCCGACAGCAGCGTCGCCGCCGCCTGCGTCTCCCGCGCCACGTCGAGCCGCTCGTCCTTCGTCGCGCTCACCTCCAGCCCGTAGCGACGCGCCGTCTCGGGGATGAACATCCACACGCCCGCGCCACGCATCCCCGGAGCGAGTGAAGGCCGCCCATCCGTCTGCGGCATGTTCGTCACCGCGGACTCCACCACCGCCACCGCGAGCAGTCCCTCGGGCAGCCCCTTCGCCTTCAGCGTCGACGTCATCGCCGCGCGGTGCGTGCCCAGGTTCTCCAGCGCGCGCTTCATGAAGGCGCGGCCCTTCTCGGTGCCGATGAGCTTGTTGAGGTTCTCCACCACCTTGTCGTCCACGACGATGGACACATCCCCCTGGGGCTGACTCGTCCGGGCGAGCGCCTCCACCTCGGCGCGAGTCACCGTGCGGCCCTTCGCCGCGCCTTGCGCGAGCACGGCCACGGGGAGCAGCAACAGGGACAGCGCGGCGAGCAGCGCGGGGACGGCGTGGGTGCGACGGGGACGCGGCTGGAACAGCATGTGGATTCTCCTCTGCGTGGGATGGGACATGCCGGTGGCACCGGCGGGAACGGGCCGGGCGCCCGGGAGTCGGAGCGCCGCCTGGAGCAGGCAGCGCGCATACGCTTGGGCCTGTGCGCGTCCACTGGCGACCAGCGCCTCGTCACACGCCAGCTCCTGCAGCGACGCGAGCCAGCGCGACAACACGTGCACCGCCGGATGCCAGAAGAACAACCCCGTCAACCACAGCCGGCCCAGCGCCAGGTGCGTGTCGCGCTGACGGTGGTGCTGCAACTCGTGCAGCACGGTGAGCCGGAGCGCCTCCGGGTCCTCCAGCAGCGCCGCGGGCACCACCACCCACGCGGACGGTCGCGAGCCCGAGCGGGGGAACCACGCCGAGAACGCGGGCGTCCCATCCTCGCCCAGCACCACCGCCACCCGCCGCACCGAGCGCACCCGGGGAAGCCGCTCCAGCCGTCGGAGCAATCCCTGGTGTCGCCAGAGCGCCCGCCCCACGAAGAGCGCCACGCCCACGAGCCACGCGCCGGACAATCCCATCCACACCCCGACGGGCACGGCGGTCGCCTTCGACGCCGCGGGAGCCGCGTTGCCCACCGCGCTCGCCGTCCACACCGCCGACGGGAGCCGCTGCGCCTGCCGCGCCACGGAGCGCTCGAAGTCGAACAGCGGCCCCGCGGGAGACAGCGCCCGCGCGCCCATCACCAGGAGCGGCAGCACGAGCGCGAGCAGCAGCGCCCCTCGCCCCACCTTCAGCGCCTGCCGCGCCGACAGCGCCCACCCCAGCCGCGCGAGCACCGCCATCGCGCCCCAGGCCAGGAGCAGCGCCACCGGCAGCACCAGCGCCACCGCGAGATACAGCGACACCAGCGCGCTCACGGCTTGCCGCCCTTCGCCTTGAGCAGCTTGCGGATCTGCTCCACGTCGTCGGGCGCCAGCGGCACCGCCTCCACCAGCCGCGCCACCAGCGCGGAGGGCGTCCCGTCGAACACGGTGTCCACCAGGTGGCGCAGGCTCTGCGCCTCGTACGTCTCGCGCGGCAGCGTGGCCGAGTACAGGTGCCCCCGCCCCTGCTTGCGGCTCACGACGACACCCTTCTGCTCCAGGATGCGCAGCACCGTGGACACGGACGTGTACGCCAACGCGCGCTCCGGCGGCAGCGCGGCCAGCACGTCCGCCACGCTCACCTCGCCCTGCTTCCACACGATGTGCATCAGCTCGAGCTCCACCGGCGTCAACGGCCGGGGCGCCTCGGGCTCGGGTTGTCTGGCCATGGAGGTCCTCCGTGGCCAGTAAACTACTAAGACCTTAGTTCTTCGTCAACTAAGCCCTTAGTTCGAACCGCCGCGCCGCTTCCGGGTGGCTCGCTTCACCAGGGACAGGAGCTCCCGCAGGCGCGGGTCCTCCACGGGCTCCACCAGGTCCACGGTGTGTCGCCGTGTCCCCTCCTCGACGGTGAGGGTGTAGCGACGCCGGTCCGCGCCTTGTACGCCCGCGCCGCCCACCACGCGGGGCAGCGCCTGGAAGCGCGTGTCGCGCAGCCCCTCCTCCAGCGCCCGGGCCTCCTCGGCGGGGAGCGCGTCCAGCTCCACGCTCCTCGGACGGGCGAGCCCGGGGAAGGCCCCAAGTCCGCCCTCCTGCGAGAGCGTGATGCGTGTCGACATGGCTCAGGCTCCAGCGGGCTGCGAGCCCTGGCTCCACTGCGACACCGACACCCTGTCGCGGGTGACGCGCAGACCCACCTCCTCCCAGGCCTCCTTCACCGCCTCCTCCACCTCGCCCGGGCCGTACAGCCGCGTGGCGGCGATGACGGTGATGCGCGCGAAGTCGGAGAAGTTCGTGTCCGGCAGGATGCGTGGGTCTCTCATCGCCTCGTACCAGACGCGCCCCGCCCGCTCCCACGCCTGGCCTCCCAGCCGCAGCGCCGCCAGCACGAAGGCGCGGTTGGGGATGCCGGAGTTGATGTGCACCCCGCCGTTGTCCTCCCACGTGTTGACGTAGTCGCGCATGTGTCCGGGCTGTGGGTCCTTGCCCAGCACGTCATCATCGAAGGCGGTCCCCGGCTCCTTCATCGAGCGCAGCGCCCTGCCCTGCACGGCCTCGCCGAGCAGCCCGTCGCCGATGAGCCAGTCGGCCTGGTCCGCCGTCTGGCCGAGCTTCCACTGCTTCACCAGCGAGCCGAAGACATCCGACATGGACTCGTTGAGCGCGCCCGCCTGCCGGAAGTACCACAGCGGCCCCTCGTCCTCCGTCACGCCGTGCGACAGCTCGTGCGCGATGATGTCCAGGCAGACGGTGAACCGGTTGAACAGCTCGCCGTCACCGTCGCCGAACACCATGCGCCGGCCGTCCCAGAAGGCGTTGTCGTAGTCGCGCCCGTAATGGACATACGCCTGCAACGGCATCCCATCCCCGTCGATGGAGTTGCGCGCCAGCACCTCCCAGAAGAAGTCATACGTGGCGCCCAGGCCGTCATAGGCCTCGTCCGCCGCGAGGTCCCCGCAGGGCGCCTGCCCCTCCGAGCGCACCAGCGTCCCGGGGAAGGCCTCCTCGCCCTTCAGGTCGTAGATGCTCCGCTGCCGCTGGGACTCCACCATCATCGCCGGCACCCGTCGGAGCGACGGCGTCGCGGCGGCCAGCCGTCCCCCGGCGAAGCGCAGCGCCCGGAACGTGCTGTCCGTCGCCACCGTGCGCAGCGCCTTCACGCGCTGCTGGGGCGTGCCGTTCTCCGCGATGGAGCGCAGCAGATACGGCGGCAGGATGCAGTGGATGGAATGAACGTGTCGTCGTGCTCCGCGCGTCCTCATCGGTGTCCCCCCTCGTGGGCTTTCCAGCCGTCAAGGTAGGGACACCGCCCGGGCTCCGGAGCCCGGGTTACACGGGCTCGCACGAGGGGCCGGGGACACACGGGGCGCCACGCCGCGTGCCCGTCAGGAGGGAGTCTGGCGCACCCCTCGGCCTCCCACGGGGTGCACCCGACTCCAGCGTCACACGCCCAGCGCGTCGCGCAGCTCCGGCAGCCGCTCCGCCTTCACCGCGCCGAACACGAAGCGGTCCGGCCGCAGCACCACCACGTCCGAGCCATGGCGCGAGAACCAGTCGCCCAGCTTGCCGGTGATGTCCTCCACCGCGGGCACCTCGCCGCCGTGCTCGCCCGCCGACTGGACGGCGAGCAGCCGCCCACCCAGGGCCTCCGCCAGCCCGCGCGCCGCGGCCAGCTGCGCCGACGGAGCGTTGGCGCGGCACAGCACCGCGAAGTCGTTGCCGATGGCGTCATCCAGCAACACCTCCTGGCCGGACGGCAGCCGCACCTTGGGCTGGATGAAGTACGTGCCCTCCGCGGACTGCGCGCCCTCGCGCTTGCCGCCCAGGTAGTAGCCCTGCTCGTGCATCGGCGGCTGCTTGAACTCGAAGCCCTGGATGAAGCGCCGCACCCGGGGGATGCGCTGCAGCGCGCGCATCACCATGTCCCGGGCGCTGGCCACCCAGCGGTTGCGCGCGAGGAACAGGTGCCCCACGCGCACGCACAGCTTCTGCACCGCCTCCACGTGCGGACGACGCTCCTCCTCGTAGGTGTCCAGCAGCGACGCCGGCGCCAGCCCCTGCACCACGCGCTGAATCTTCCACGCCAGGTTCGACGCGTCGCGCATGCCCGACACCAGGCCCTGGCCCATGAAGGGCGGCATGGTGTGCGCCGCGTCCCCCAGCAGGAACACGTTGCCGTCGCGCCAGCGCGCCGCGTTGAGGCAGTGGAACGTGTACACCTGCGCGCGCTCCACGTGCACCCGCGCCGGGTCGATGTAGGGCTCCAGCAGCTTCTTGATGGTCTCCGGGCGCTCCATCTCCTCGCGCGTCTCGCCCGGCATCAGCATGAACTCCCACCGGAACTGCCCCACCGCGCCCGTGGCGACGAAGGCCGGACGCTTCGGGTCGCACACGAAGCGGCACAGCTCCGGCGCGTCGCCCTCCACCTGCCCCGACACCGCCAGCCACGGCTCGCCGTACGCCCGGCCCGCCATCTTGATGTTCAGCGCCTTGCGCACCGGGCTGCGCGCCCCGTCGCACGCCAACAGGAAGCGGCCCCGCACCGTGCGCGTCTCACCCTTCTCCACCAGGCGGTAGCGCACCGTCACCCCGGCGCCGTCCTGCTCCAGGGACTCCACGCTCGCGCCCAGCTGCAGCGTCACGTGAGGGAAGCGCTCCAGCCCGCCGCGCAGCACCCCCTCCACCAGCGGCTGGTGGAAGAACCACAGCGGCGAGTACCCGAAGCCGAAGTCCGCCGAGCTGGTGTGCACCTCCGCGAAGCGCCTGCCCGTCTCGCCCACATATTCAGCGAAATGGTTCTGCCGCATGTCCTTCTGCAGCTCGGCGCCCAGCCCCGTGGACTGGTAGATGCGCAGCCCCTCGTCGTCGCAGGAGAACGCCCGCGGTTGTCCATGCGGCGCCAGGTCCTGCTCCAGCACCAGCGTGCGCACGCCCAGCGAGCCCAGCAGATTGCTTGTCAGTGCTCCCACGGGACCGCAGCCGCTGATGATGACATCGACCTCCATGTCGGCCTGCTGCTTGTCACAAACCATTGCGACCCCCGTGGTTCACCAGTCTGGCTTGATTCATAACGAACGAGGTGTGACCAGGGTGTGACCGCACAGGTCGATTCGCAATGCTGTCCGCTCGTGGCGGCGAGCTGCCGTGTACTGGGAATTCGAGCCGCACCGCGTGATGAAAGCCACCCTGCCTGGGTTAATCCCTACCCGCGAGGGAGCGTCCGGTGCGACGTGTTACGTTAGGCAAGACACGCTCTTCCCTTCTTGGAACCTCGGAGGCCATGGCAGGCGACGACGCGGCAGGGACGCCAGTCTTTCATCTCGCGCTGCTCGGCGAGGCCCGCCTGCGGCATGGCGGCGCCCATCTGCCGTTGGAGCGCCGCACCGCGGCCGTGCTGACATGGCTGGCATTGGAAGGGCCGCATCCGAAGTACCGCCTCGCGGGCCTGTTGTGGGCCGAGTCGAGCGAGGCCACGGCCCGCAACAACATGCGCCAGCTGTTGCGCCGGCTCAGGCTGTCGGTGGGCGCGGAGCTGGTGCAGGGCTCGGACGTGCTGTCGCTCGTGGAGGGCGTCACCATCGACGCCGCGGAGCTGCAGGCCCACGTGCTGGCCGGACGTCACGCGCAGGCGCTCGCGCTGGAGGGCGTGCTGCTGGGCGCGCTGGAGTTCGACGACTGCCCGGAGTTCCAGGCGTGGCTGGAGAGCGCGCGGGAGCGGCTGGACAAGCTGCGCCGCCGCGCCGCGTCCGCGGAGTCGGAGGCCAAGGAGCGCGCGGGGGACCTGTCCGGCGCGCTGGTGCTGGCGGAGAAGCTGCTCGCCATGGACCCGTACTCGGAGGAGGCGTGGCGCCGGCTGATGCGGCTGCACTACATCGCCGGGGACAGGATGGCCGCGCTCAACGCCTTCGAGCGCTGCCGTCGCCTCCTGCGCGAGGAGCTGGACACGCAGCCCTTGCCCCAGACGGTGGCCCTGGCGCGGGAGATAGAGCGCGGCCCCGCCACGCCCCAGCCCCCGCGCGGCGCCCCGGCGAAGCTGCCCCTGTCCGTGCTGCGCCCGCCCGTCCTGGTGGGGCGCGAGCGGGAGTGGGCGCGGATGGAGGAGGCCTGGGCCGAGGGGAAGACCATCTTCCTGAGCGGCGAGCCCGGGGTGGGCAAGACGCGGCTGGCGCACGACTTCGCCGCCTCGCGCGGCGTGCACATGGTGCTGGAGTCCCGGCCCGGCGAGACACACGTGGCCTACTCCACGCACGTGCGCCTGTTGCGGCAGATCATGGCCCGGTGTCCGGACACGACGCTGGCGCCCTGGGTGCGCCGGGAGCTGTCGCGGCTGATGCCGGACATGGCCGGCACGGAGGGGCCGCCGCCGCCCATGGTGGACGAGGCCGAGCGCAGCCGCTTCCTGGAGGCCAACTGCCTGGCCATCTACCAGCTGTGCGCGGGGATGGACGCCATCGTCGCGGACGACCTGCAGTACATGGACGCGGCCACCGCGGAGTTCGCGCTGCTCATGCTCTCGCGCCGGCACGACATCCCCTCGGACGGCGTCTTCCCCCGCTTCGTCGACACGTACCGCCGCGGCGAACTGACACCCATCGCCGCCGCCTGCATCCAGCAGCTCGTGGAGGCGGGGCTCGCGGTGGTCATCGAGCTGGAGCCCCTGCACTCGGAGGCCGTGGGCACGCTCCTGGGCAGCCTGGAGCTGGCGGGCGCGGAGGGGCTCGCGGACAACGTGATGCGCTACACGGGCGGCAACCCCCTGTTCATCATGGAGGCGCTGCGACACCTGCTGGAGTCCGGGGGCCTGGAGCGCGGCTGGCCCGAGCACGTGCACCCGTCCGGGCGTGGACGCGACTTGATTCAGCGCCGGCTGGAGCGGCTGTCCGCGCCCGCGCTCCAGGTGGCCCGGCTGGCCGCGCTCGCCAAGACGTCCTTCGCGCTGGAGCTGGCCAGCGAGGTGCTGGAGATGACGCCCATGTCGCTCGCCACGCACATCTCCGAGCTGGAGGCCGCGCACGTGCTGCGCGGCGAGCGCTTCACGCATGACCTGCTCTTCGACGTGGTGCGCGAGGCGATTCCCCCCTCGCTGGTGCCCCTGCTGCACCGCCGGCTGGCCAGCGCCCTGGAGCAGCGCAAGGCCGCGCCCGTCGTCGTCGCGCAGCACTGGCTGGAGGGCAAGGAGCCCCAGCGCGCCGCGCCCTTCCTCGTCGCCGCCGCCAACGCGGAGGCCTCCGCCTTCCGTCACATGGAGGCCGCGCTGCTCTACTACCGCGCCGCCACCGCGCTGGAGGAGGCGGGCGCGCTCGACGAGGCCGCCCGCGTCAGGGCCCGCGCCCGGGGCATCCCCAGCGCCTGAAGCCCGCGCTCACGCGCGGCGCCTCGGGGAGCGGGGCACCTCCCGAGACCCCGCGCGCCGCTCCGCCGCCACCTCGCGCGCCACGTCCACGAAGGCGCGCAGCGCCGGTGACACCCGCGCCCGGCTGGGGAAGTAGAGATAGAAGCCATCCACGTGGGCCGCGTAGGGCTCCAGGACGATTCGCAGCGCGCCCCGCCGCACCCGCTCCGCCACGTCCGGCTCGAAGGCATACATCAAGCCCACGCCCTGCTCGACCAACGGGAACAGGCCCTGGAAGCTCGTGGAGCTGAGCGGCCCGCGCACCGGCACCCGCCAGCTCTTCGCGCCGCGCTCCAGCTCCCACTGGTAGAGCGCCCCCGTGGTGTTGGAGCGGATGCAAAGACAGTCATGGGACAGCAAATCCCGGGGCTTCTCCGGGACGCCTCGACGCTCCAGGTACTCGGGCGCGGCGACCACCACGAAGCGATAGCCCTCCGACAGCCGCACCTGCACCATGTCGCGCTCCAGCGACTCGGACATGCGGATGCCCGCATCCAATCCCTCCACGACGATGTCCACCATCGCGTCCTCCACCCGCAGCTCCACGTCAGTGCGGGGATGGCGCTTCAGGAAGCGCTCGAGCATGGGCGGCAGCACATGGTGCACCGCGATGCTCGGCACGGTGAGCTTCACCGAGCCCGTGACCTCCCCGGGCTCCGCCGCCGCGACCTTCAGCGCCGCGAGCGCCTGGTCCACCGACGGGCCCGCACCTTCCAGGAGCCTCCGGCCCGCATCGGTGAGCGCCACGCTGCGCGTGGTCCGGGTGAGCAACGCCACGCCCAGTCGAGCCTCCAACTGCCGCACGCTCTGGCTGAGCGAGGAGGCGGACACGCCCAGCTCCCGCGCCGCCACGGCAAAGCTGCGCTTGCGGGCCACCGCCAGGAAGGCATTCAAGGCATTGAGCGGGGTGAAGGCCATTCGGAAGTTTTCCTACACAGCCCCTGTGGATTCCACAGATTTCCCCCCTGCACGCGCCTACGCATACTCCTGGAGAAAGAAGTCTCCCCTCCTCCCAAGGACCGAAAGCCATGACCACCGTACGCGGATACGCGGCCCAGGACGCCCGCTCCCCTCTCGCCCCCTTCCAGTTCGAGCGCCGTGCGCCCGGCGCCGACGACGTCGAGCTCGACATCCTCTACTGCGGCGTCTGCCACTCCGACATCCACCAGGCCCGCGACGAGTGGGGCGGCTCCATCTTCCCCATGGTCCCCGGCCACGAAATCATCGGCCGCGTCACGCGCGTCGGCACCAACGTCACCCGCTTCAAGGCTGGTGACTCCGTGGGCGTCGGCTGCATGGTGGACTCGTGCCGCGTCTGCACGTCCTGCAAGGACGGCCTGGAGCAGTACTGCGAGAAGGGCGGCCCCACGTTCACGTACAACTCGCGCGAGCGCCAGGGCCAGCAGCCCACCTTCGGCGGCTACTCCAGCGCCCTCGTCGTGGACCAGTCCTTCGTGCTGCGCGTGCCCGACAGCCTGGACCCCGCGCGCGCCGCGCCCCTGCTCTGCGCGGGCATCACCACCTGGTCCCCGCTGCACCGCTGGAACGTCCGCGCCGGCCAGCGCGTGGGCATCGTCGGCCTGGGCGGCCTGGGCCACATGGGCGTGAAGTTCGCCCGCGCCCTCGGCGCGCACGTCGTCGTCCTCAGCCACTCGGAGAACAAGCGTCAGGACGCCCTGCGCCTGGGCGCCCACGAGTTCGTCGTCTCCTCTGACGCCGCCCAGATGAAGGCGCGCGAGAACTCCTTCGACTTCATCCTCGACACCGTCTCCGCCGAGCACGACCTCAACGCGTACCTGCGCCTGTTGCGCCGCGACGGGCAGATGGTCCTCGTCGGTGTCCCGGAGAAGCCCCTGGAGCTGGGCGCCTTCACCCTCATCGGCACCCGCCGCAACCTCGCCGGCTCCATGATTGGCGGCATCCGCGAAACACAGGAAATGCTCGAATTCTGCGCCCAGCACGAAGTCGTGTCCGACGTGGAGGTGATTCCCATCCAGCAGGTGAATGACGCCTACACCCGGATTCTCCGGGGTGACGTGAAATACCGGTTCGTCATCGACATGAAGAGCCTGAAGTAAAGCCTGACGCGCCGCAGCGGTGCGCGATGGGTTCGGAATTCTCCGCTGCGGGCGTTCGCGCGGGCTCCGCTGCCTGGAAGCAGACAGTGGGTTGCCCGAGCGGACAGGTGCCTGCCTGGTCTCGGGTTCACATTCTCAATTCATGACTACGACACTTGAGCACGCCGGTTACAACAAGATGACGATGCTGTACCCCGAGGAACACGAGCTCCAGACGCCCACGCAGTCGCTGAAGGACCCTCACTCGGCCGCCAAGCTGCGGCTGCAGGCCAGCCTGTGGCTGAGCCGTGCGCAGCGCGAGCTGCATGACGCCATCTTCCTGCGCGACGGCTCCGACGAGAGCCTGGAGCGCTACTACAGCGCCCGCGCGGAGCTCGACTCCGCGGAGGCCTACGCGCTGATGGTGGCCAAGGCCCTGCTGCAGGCCGGGTGAAGCACCCGGGCGCGCGCGTGGAAGCACCGCCACGCGCGCGCCGCTTCAGCTCACGGCGCCCGATGAGCCGGTGGACACCGGGACGGGCGCGGGGGCCGGACGCTCGCTGTACGGGAAGTAGTCCTTGAGCTTCAGGAAGTGCTTCTCGAACAGGTTCCAGCTCACCAGCGCGAGGCCCCACGACAGCACCGCGGCCACGACGTAGAACACCAGCTGCATCGGGAAGTCGGAGCCCGCCACCTGCTGCAGCGGCGTCTTGAGCACGGTGCGCCGCAGGATGGCGTCCAGCGGCGAGTGCACCAGGTAGATGGCGTAGCTGTACTTGCCGTACGTCAGGAGCACCCGGTTGGAGAAGACGCGGTGGAGCACGCTGCCCGGCTTCGCCGCCACCACCCGATACACCAGCACGGTGTAGAGGATGCCCACCGCGGTGTAGCCGCCCGTGCGCACCACCGTCTTGAACGCCGGGCCCATGGGCAGGGCAATCATCGCCGCCACCACGGGCAGGGCCAGCCACGGCGCCCAGCGCATCCACGGGAAGGCCGAAAGGCCCTTGCCCTCCGGGTGACGCAGCGCCAGGGACAACAGCGCGCCCAGCGCGAGCGAGTCCACGCGGCAGAACGTCACCACGTACGTGCTCTCCTCGCTGGCGCCCGCCAGCGTGAGCCCCACCCGCACCGCCACCGCCAGGGCGACGGTGCCCAGGCACAGGCGGATGGCCCCCTTGTACGAGACGGCGGCGATGAGGAACGGCCAGACGATGTAGAACTGCTCTTCAATCGCCAGCGACCACACCACGCCGAGGATGGGGTGCGTCGTGTCCACCCACAGCTGGTAGAAGTTGGACAGGTAGAGCAGGTACCAGACGGCGCCGTCCGTGGTGATGCGCTCGTCCAGGTTCAGCCGCCCCGCCAGCGACGGCAGCACCAGGAACGACACCGCCAGCGCCGCGTAGTACAGCGGGAAGATGCGCAGCACGCGCCGCGCGTAGAAGTTGCGGAAGTAGTACGTCTGCCCCTTCGCCTCCCACAGGATGCCGGTGATGAGGAAGCCGGACAGGACGAAGAACAGGTCCACGCCCGTCCACCCCGCACCGGCCAACCACCACGTCGCCTTGCCCGCGACGCTCTGGTCGCTCAGGTGCGTGGTGTGGAAGAAGACGACCAGGAGGACCGCGAGTCCCCGCACGCCGTCGAGCACGGGCAGGTGCCCATGCAGGCGCGGAGCAGGCGCCGCCGACGCCGCGGCGTCAGGACGGGCGAGATGGGAAGACATGGGATTCTCATACCAACAACGTCAGTTCCCCAACAAGGTTGGCTCCCCGCCCTCGTGAGCGGAGCAGGCGGGCACCCGCGCGCGCCGGATTCGACGGGTCGGCTGAAACTCCCGCGCGTCTCGTGACACGGTGGTGGCGTGGCTCTTCTTTCCGCGGTGAAGATGGTCCTGGTGGGTGCGCCCCCATCCGACACGGAGGGTGAGCGCCGCCTGTTGCGCCGGGCCCGCACGGGGGACCCCGCCGCCTTCCGCACGCTCTTCGAGCGGCACGCCCCCGCCGTCTGGCGCTTCCTGCGCGACGTGCTCCGCGACGAGGCCGCCGCCGACGAGGCCACCCAGGAGACCTTCGTCCGCGCGCACGCGAGGCTCGGGGCGCTGCGCGACGAGGACAGGGTGGGCGCGTGGCTGCTCGGCATCGCCCGGCATGTCTATCTGGAGTCCCGCCGCACCCGGGGGGTCCACGTGGACGTGGAGGACGAGGAGCACGCCGCGCACCTGGAGGCGGTGCTGCCCACGCCGTCACCGGAGGACTTGTTGTTGGACCGGGAGCTGGAGGGGCTCCTGGCCCAGGCGCTCGGGACGCTCAACGAGGAGCGGCGCGCGGCGCTGCTCTTGCGCATCGACCATGGGCTTCCCTACGAGGAGATTGCTTCGGTGATGGGCTGGTCGCTGCAGAAGGTGAAGAACGAAATCCACCGCGCGCGCCTGCGCCTGCGCGAGCAGCTGGCCGCCCACCTCGGAGGAGGACACCCATGAGCACGTGCCGCGAGAGCGAGCTGGACGCGCTGCTGGCCGGAGAGCTTTCACCCGAGGACGCCGCGAGGGTGCGCGCGCACGCGGACGCCTGCGCCGCCTGCAAGCACGCGCTGGCGTGGCAGCGCGCCGAGCGCGGGTGGATGGCCCAGCGCGCGCGCCGCGAGCCGCGCCGCCCCGCCCTGAGCTTCGAGGCGCTCGAGGCGCGCCTCCACGCCCGCGCGACGGCGCCCGTCGTGCGTGAGCCTCCGCGCGAGGGCGCGTGGCGACACTGGGGGATGATGCTGATGGCCGCCACGGCCGCCGTGGCCTTCGTGGGGCTGGTGCTGCCCCGGGGCGGCGTGAGCGGCGCTGGCGTGGACGAGCCCTGGAGCCGCGAGGTGCTCGTCACCGGAGGCGTGGAGGCATGCGAGGACGCCGCCGCCGCGCTGGAGGCCCGGGTGGGCGCGTGCCTCATCGCCTCACCCGTGCTGGCCCTGCGTCGGGACTAGGTCCGCTTCACGGCGCGGGAGGCGGGCAGATGCGCCGGGCCTCGTCCACCGCGGCCTTGGCCTGCACCAGGCCGTGACCGAACTTGATGTCCTTGCCCGCTTCGCCCAGGTCCAGCGCCGTCCTCTCCAGCACCTCGCGCACCTGGACATGGGTGAGCCTGGGGCACGCGCCCAGCACCAGCGCGGCGACGCCCGCCACGTGCGGCGTGGCCATGGACGTGCCCGACTGGCGCAGGTAGTCCAGGCCCGACACGTCCACCGTCACGTCCTGGCCCACAAGGCCCTTGAGCGTGTTGGCGTTGACCAGGGTGACGGACGTCGTCGGCACCCAGAAGTCCTCCGGGTCGGTGAGCGTGAAGTTGCCCGCCCCGTCCTCGCTGGTGTTGTTGCCGACGACGATGGCCTTCGCGCCGGCGCGGATGGCGTTGAGCGCCTTCTCCTTGAACAGGATGCCGCCGCCTCGGTCCACCAGCGCGACGAAGCCGTCACAGGTGGCGCCCTCGCCGCACGACGAGACGCGCTCACCCAGGCCGCAGTACACCATCCGCCCCGCGTACTTGCCCACGCCGGTGTACTCCAGCGGCTCGGAGGCGAAGCGCGTGCCGCCCACGTCCACGTCACCGTACGGCGCGCCGCCGACGATGGTCGCGCTCAGGATGCCCACGCCCGGCGCCACCAGCGACACGAAGTCCTTGCCGTACTGGGAGAAGGGCGCCCACGCGTTGTTCGCGTCGATGGCGCCCACGGCGATGACGTTCTCGTAGCCCGCGGGGTAGGACTTCTCCTCCGTGCCCCGGTTGCCCGTCGCGGCGATGGCCACCATGCCCGCGTCGAACGCGCGCTGGAAGGCCGCCTCCTCCGTCTGCGAGGGCGCGATGGAGCCCAGCGACAGCGACGCGATGTGCGCGCCGCGCTCGATGCACCAGTCCATGGCCGCGATGACGTTGGACGTGTTGCCGTCGCCGTTGACGTCGAGCACGCGCGCCACCAGCAGCGACACGGTGGGCGCCACGCCCGCCACGCCGTTGGGCTCCTCGCCGGGCCGCACGTGCGCGCCCGCGCCCAGCTGCGCCGCGATGGTCGCCGCCGTGTGCGTGCCATGGCCGCCGCCCCACTTCAGCACGCCGCTCACGCGCCCCTGGTCCAGCGGCTCGTCGTCCCCGTCGAGGAAGTCCTTGCCCTCCAGGTACGCCGCCGCCAGCTCCGGGTGCCGGTTGTCCCAGCCGCTGTCGATGATGCACACCTTGATGCCCGTGCCCGAGGGCGCGCCGTCATCCAGCACGCCGTCGTTGTTCGCGTCCCAGACCTGGGGCGCCTGCACGCGGTGCAGCCCCGCGGTGTACTCGCCCGTGGAGCCGCTCGTGTTGGGCAGCACGCCCTGCAAGAGGGACGGGGACAGCGGGCTCGGCATCCCGAACGCGCGCACCACGCGGTCCGGCTCCACGCGCAGCACGTCGGGGTCCTGCTCGAGCGCCCGGCGGGCCTCGGGAGACACCTTCGCGGCGATGGTGTTCAGGTGGGGGAAGCGGCGGTGGACCTGGGCGCCCACGCGCCGGGCCGACTCGGTGAGCATGTCCAGGTTGGACACGGCGCTGGCGGACACGCGGGGTCGGTAGGTGATGAGCACCGGCTCCGCGCCATCCTCGCCGGCGAGCGGGTTGAGCGACTGACGCGCGGTGCCCGGCAGCGACAGCGCCTCCGTCCCGGGGCAGACCTCCTCGGAGACCGGGGGATCCCTGTCGGGGACCTTGGTGCACGCCACCGCCCCACCGAGCAACCCGAGCCAGACCCAACGCTTCATCGTCATTCTCCTTGAACGCCCCGGCGAACGGGTAGGTACGGAGGGCACCCCGGTCCGGATTCGACGGCCGGGGTGAACGAGAGGACACCGCTTCCCGTTCCCCACGCGCAAGTTAAGCACGCCAGCCGTCCGGCTGCTCGCGGGCCTGTCAGGCGGAGGACGACTGTCTCGGGGCATGAGACACGCGGGCGTACGGCGCTGGACGGACGCTCGTTGTTTCGCCCGCCTTCTCAGGATTCAGCGCTGTCGATGCCGAAGATACGCAGCGCGTCGGAGGCGTACGTGTCGAGTTGACGGCGGGTCTCGGCCTCGTCCCAACCGAGTCGGGGGGCCATGACCTCGGCGGCCACCTGGGCGGCGCCGCGGCCGAGGTCCCGGGTCTCGAAGGCGACCTTGAGTCGACGGATGAGCAGGTCGGAGAGCGTGTGCACCAGCTCGTGGGTGACGCCCCACACGGCCTCCGCGGCGCGGTAGGGCAGGCCGGGAGCGAGCGGGCGAGCGAGGGAGGCGTCTTCGCGGGTGAGCGCCCAGACGCGGCGCCAGCGGCTGCCGTAGGCGCGCACCAGGTGCGTGGCGGTGGCCGCGTCCCCGACGACGTCGCGCGCGGCGGCGAGCTCGGCGTTCAGGTCGGGGATGTCGCCGCCGGGCAGGGGCAGGGACTCGGTGGGGGCCTTGCGGCGGGGCTGGCCCAGGTGCTTCTCCACCGCGTCCACCACGTCGCGCGCCATGACGCGATAGGTGGTGAGCTTGCCGCCGCTGATGGCGAGCACGCCGGTGGGGCTGAGGTCGATGTGATGCTCGCGGCTGGCGCTGCCCGCGTCGGTGGTGCCGTGGTAGCCGCTGGCGGACAGGGGGCGGATGCCGGCCCAGGCGCTCACCACGTCCTCGCGGGTGAGGTGCGCCTCGGGGAAGAAGGCGTTGGCGGACTCGAGGAGGTAGGCGACGTCCGTCTCGCTCGCGCGGACCTCGGCGGGGTGCGCGCGCGTGGAGGTCTCCGTGGTGCCGATGATGGTGAAGTCGTCGGCGGGGAGGACGAACATCACGCGGCCGTCCTTGGGGGACAGGAGCGTGAGGGCGTCGTGGTTGCCCAGGCGCTTGCGAGGCACGGCGACGTGCACGCCCTTGCTGCCGCGCACGGCGTGGGCGTTGCCGTCGGGGGCATCGAGCTTGCGGATCTCATCGCTCCACGGCCCGGTGGCGTTGACGATGGCGCGGGCGCGCACGGTGAGCTGCTGCCCGGTGAGGTGGTCGACGACGATGGCGCCGCGGGCCTTGCCGTCGACGACGTCGAGGCGTTGGACGGAGGCGTGGTTGAGGACGACGGCGCCGGCCTCGGAGGCGCCGAGCGCGTTGGCCAGGGTGAGGCGGGCGTCATCGGTGGCGGCGTCGTAGTAGCGGGCGCCGCCCTTGAGGCCGTCGGTGCGCAGGCCGGGCTCGGACTGGTGGAGCTGGTCGCGGTTGAGGCGCTGGTAGCCCTTCACGTTCCGGAAGAGGGAGAGGGCGTCGTAGAGCATGAGGCCCGCGTTGAGCTTCCAGCGGGGCACGCGGGCGCCGGCGTAGACGGGCCACACGAAGGCGAGCGGGCGCACCAGGTGGGGTGCGAGCTTGAGGAGGCGGCGGCGCTCGATGCTGGACTCGAAGACGAGGCCCAGGTGACCGTGTTCGAGGTAGCGCAGGCCGCCGTGGATGAGGCGGGACGAGCGGCTGGACGTGCCGCTGGCGAAGTCCTCTCGCTCCACGAGGGCGACCTTGAGTCCGCGCAGGACGGCGTCGCGCGCGGAGCCCGCGCCGGTGACACCGCCCCCGATGATGAGCAGGTCGAACTCCTCGGTGGCGAGGGCCTTCAGCCGCTCGGAGCGAGGCTTCGTCGGCGGAATGTCCCCCTCTGCGGACAACTGGCGGAGCGCTACGGATTCAGAACGCACACGCATATTGTAATGACGGTCCGCCCTGGGTGACACGGGAATCAATGCGCCGCGTCAAGAGGGACACAGCACCCACATCCCGGGGGCGGGTGCGGTGGACAGTCTCCCAGGGGGAGTGACAGGTGGGAGGCAGAGGGCCCGTTCCCGGGGGACCTCGGCGGCGGGCCGGTTGAGCGCGGTGTCCGACGCCTGCATCGGGGACTCGGCGCGGGTGTGCGGCGGGGTCTCGCGCGCAGCCGGGTCACCCACATGCGCTGGGACACGAAGCGCCGGGGCGGCCGCGCACGAGGCACGTCCCGACGGGCTGGGAACACCTGCTCATGCGGCGAAGAAGGCGCGTGGAGGGCCCGATGTTTGCGATTGGCTTTGTGTTCGCTCTGCGCGCCGACACCCGCGAGGTGACCGCGCGGCACGAGGCCCGCGGTTCGCGAGGTCGCGCTGCGTGAGCATGGAGTCGGCGCATGAGCGGGCACGAGGACTGGGGCGAGCGGCACGGGTGTGCTGCCTTGCGTGGGCCCGGGAAGCCGGGTAGGAGGCGACCACCCCCTGCCCTGTCGACCAGCGCCTTGCTGAATCCCCACGACCGACGAGACCTCGCGAGCCTGGGCCTGATGGTCCTGGTGTACGGGCTCGCGGTGGCGCCGGTGCTGCACGCGGTGGTGGGCCATGGTGGCGCGGCGCATGTGCACAGTCACGGGGGTCAGGCGCACAGCCATGACGCTCCGGACGAGAGTGGCCTTGCGCCGAAGCCCACGCGTCAGTCGCCTGAGACGGGACATGGTCCGGATGGCCACAAGCACCTGACCGGCTCGGTGGAGCACCTGAGCGTGGTGGCGGCGACGTGGGTCGTGGCCCTGGTGCCGGTGGTGCGGTGGGTGTCGTGGAAGCACGAGTCCGTGCATGCGCCGACGCGGTTGCCGGGTGTGGCACTCCGGCCGACGGCGATGCCGCAAGGGCCATAGGTCCACGGCGCTCGCGCTGAAGCGAATCCATCGAACGTGAGCTTCGGACCTCCGCGCGCCGGGTGTGCGCGATGAGGTGGCGGAGTCTTGCGTGTCATCGCCCCCCATCCATGACGGCGGAGGGTCTCCATCTTCGAGCCAGGAGTGTCACGCGAGAGCCGCGTGGACGAGGGCACGAGGATTGAGGCGACCTGCCGTGAGTGTCCTTCATGTCCACGAGTGTCGTGACCGTCGCGCTATCGACAGGTTTGTGGGTCCTCTGTGCACCGCTGCTCGCGGTGGCGAAGCCACGTTTGACGCTCGGCGAGGCAACCATGCCCTCGGCGACGAGCGCACGAGCGAGCACGAACCTGTCCGTGGTCACAAGCGGCGCGCCAACCTCCGGCGCACCATCCAGGGCCACGAGCCACGCAGCACTCGCCAGGCGGACCGTCGCGGCAACGACGCCGTCTGCGGAGTCGGCCGCGAGTCGTTCTGCTCGCGAAGCGCTTGCACCGGGAGCAGACAAGTCGTCGACGGAGCAACACGCGAGCCGTGCCGTCACCGGAGCACCTGTTCCGACGGCGACGCCGCACGCACTGAACACAGCGAAGACCGCTCCCCCCACCACAGTGCCCCTCTCCACGCCCCCAGTTCTTCACGCGGGGCTGAACACCGAAGCGGCAACCCCGGCCGCGCGGCTCCGCACCGCCACCCAGCCCTCGCAAGCAGCACCAGGCGCGACGCAAGCGACGACATCGTCCGAGCAGCTCCGCACCGCCCCCCAGCCCTCGCAAGCAGCACCGGGCACGACTCAAGCGACGACATCGTCCGAGCAGCTCCGCATCGCCACCCGAGCCCCGCAAGCAACACCGGGCATTGCAGCCACGACACCGTCTTCGCAGCCCCCAATCGCCAGTCCTCCTCCACAAGCAGAACCGAGCGCCGAAGCGACCACACCGTCCGCGCAGCCCCATATCTCCAGCACTCCCGCGCAAGCAGCGCCGAGCGCCGAAGCGACCACTCCATCCACGCAGCGCCATGTCTCCAGCACGCCCGCGCAAGCAGCGCCGAGCGCCGAAGCAACAACACCGCCCACGGAGCCTCAAGCCCATCAGGTCCCGCAGTCCGAGCAGGACACTGGCGCGCCCCCACCCACGGAGCCGAAGACCCACACGGTGGTCCGAGGCACACGGCCTCCACAAAGCGCCTCGGAGCTCACCCTCGGCCGGGACATCCTGGACGCGGCGCCGCGCAGCGGAGCCGTGGACCTGCTGCGCGCCGTGCCGGGCCTCGTGGCCTCGCAGCACAGCGGAGAGGGCAAGGCGCACCAGCTCTTCCTGCGCGGCTTCGACGCCCTGCACGGACAGGACGTGGAGCTGACCGTCGCGGGCCTCCCGGTGAACGAGGTCAGCCACATCCACGCGCTCGGCTACGCGGACCTCAACTTCGTCATCCCCGAGGTCGTCCAGTCGCTCGAAGTGACGGAGGGCTCGTATCGCGCGGCACAAGGTGACTTCGCCGTCGCCGGCGCGGTGCGCATGGACCTGGGCGTCAAGGAGCAGGGCGTGCACCTCGCGGGCACGCTGGGCCAGTACCGACAGCGGCGACTGGTGGCCACCGTGCGTCCGGGCGAGGACCCGGAGACGTTCGCCGCGGTGGAACTCGGCGAGGCCAGGAACTACGGTGCGCAGCGCGGCTATGGCCGAGCCTCCCTGCTCGCGCAGGCAACGACGAGACTCACCGACGGACTCACGTTACGAGCCCTCGCGGGCAGCTACGTCACCCGCTTCGACTCGCCCGGCGTCGTACGCGAGGACGCGCTCCTCACAGGTCAGCAAGACTTCTTCTCCGCCTCCACGCCACGTCAGGGAGGCACCGTCTCCCGGCACCAGCTCCTGCTCGGAGTAGACCTCCCCCGCTCGGGCCAGGGCCGCACGAAGCTGGAGTTCTTCGGAATCCTCTCGGACCTGCGGCTGCGCAACAACTTCACCGGCTTCCGGGTGGACGAGCGCGGTGACGGACTCGAGCAGACGAACGACTCCATCGTCCTCGGAGCCCGCGCCGAGCACCGCCGCACGGTGACGATGTTCGGCCGTCCCGTAACCCTGGAGCTCGGCCTGGGCGCCAGGCGTGACGGAGTGGAACAGACGCAGCGGCGCTACCGCGAATCGGACGGCACCTTCTTCTCCGACGAAATCGACGCCCACTTCACCCAGACGGATGTCTGGGGTTGGGCCGAGGGGCGCATGGTCCTCGGCCGCTGGGCGCTCCGAATCGGTGGCCGCGCGGACGCGCTCGGTGTCGAGGTCTTCGACGCGCTCGCCTTCCGGGACCCGCGCTTCCATGACGGCCAGGGCTACTCCCGCAGCGCCTTCGGCGTGCACCTGGGCGCGAAGGCGGGCCTCGAGTACGCGCTGTCGGACGACGCGACCCCGTGGCGACTGTTCGCCAGCTACGGCGACGGCTTCCGCTCGCCCCAGGCACGCAGCCTCTCCGAGGGAGAGCGAGCCCCCTTCGTGTCCGTGCACGGCGCGGAGGTCGGCGCGCGCAAGGACGGGGAGACGTGGGCCGTGCAGCTCAGCGTCTTCGGCTCGCAGGTGGAGAACGACTTCTTCTTCGACCACACCGTGGGCACCACCGTGTACACGGGCGAGACCCTCCGCTCGGGAGTGACGGCGTCGCTCCAGGCGCGCCCCGTGCGAGGCCTCGTCGCGGCGCTGAGCGGCACCGTGGCGCACGCCTACGTGACGAGGACCGACACGCTGCTCCCCTACTTCGCGCCCTTCGTCGCCAGGGCGGACGTGGGCTGGGAGCATCCCCTCGAGTGGGCCTGGTTGGGCGCCGAGCCCACCCTCTTCACGGTGGGCACGGGGCTGACGTTCCTCGGCCCGCGCCCGCTGCCCTTCGACGAGAAGAGCCGCTCCGTCTTCCTCACGGACCTGGACCTGGGCCTGCGCCGAGGAGAACTGGGACTGAAGCTGGAGGTGCGCAACCTCCTGGACGCGCGCTGGCGTGACGGCGAGTTCGTCTACAGCTCCCGCTTCGACCCGAGCGCCCCGGCGAGCCTCGTCCCGGCCCGACATTTCACCGCGGGGTCGCCTCGAATGGCCTCGCTCACCCTGGAGGTCCATCTATGAATCGCAGACACATCCTGAGGGGCACGGTGGCCGTCGCGGCCCTGCTGCTCGGCTGTGGCAGCGAGGCCGAGCGCCGCGTCTTCACCGTGGAGTCCACCGCGGCCCCGCTGTCCGACACACCCAACGAGCGAGGCTGGCGAATCACCCTCGACGCCGCGCACGTCTCCCTGGGTCCGGTGCGCTTCTTCGAAGGCCGAGTGCTCCTCTCCCGCGCCTTCGACTGGTACGCGCTCCTCGGAGGCACGGCGCACGCGCACCCGGGCCACTACGCCCCGGGAGACGCCCTGGGCGAGTTGCTTGAGACGCACACGGTGGACCTCCTGGACGGAGTCACCCCACTGGGCACCGCGAGCGCGGTGACGGGCGAGTACGGCTCGCTGGAGCTGACGCTCGCCCCCCCGACGGCGACCACCGACGCGCAAGGCGTCCTGAAAGGCCACGCAGTGCGGCTGGTGGGCACGGCGACGAACGCGGAGGGAGGTCAGGTGCGCTTCGATGTGGAGGCGGACCTGCCCAAGCCCGTGGCCGGAGTGCGCTTCGAGAAGTCCCTCGGGCTGGAAGCGGGCCGGGTACGCATCACCGTGGACCTGAGGAAGTGGGTTGACCGCATCGACTTCGCCACCGCGACCGACACGGACGCGGATGGCATCTACACCTTCCCCGCCGACAGCCAGGCGCGCAATGCGCTGATGCGCGGCGTGGAGGACACAACCGCCTACGTGGTGACGTGGGAAGAGGGAGCCGCGCAATGAAGAACTGGATGCTGGGGTTGTCGTGCCTGGGACTCGTCGCCTGCAGTGATGGGACGGGCAACGTGACGTTCACCACGTACGGAGAGGACTTCATCGAGAAGCAGATTCCTCCCGCGGCGGGCGATGAGGCGGGCTTCACCGACGGGTGGACGGTGCGCTTCGACAAGTTCCTCGTGGTGCTCAGTGAAGTGACGGTGGAGACGCACGACGAGGTGGCCGCGAAGCAGACGCAGGCGCGCGTGTTCGACGTGCACAAGCCCGGCCCCGTCGTGGTGGAGAGCTTCAAGGACCTCCCGGCGCAGAAGTGGGACCACATCAGCTTCGCGATGGCGCCGGTGGCGGACGCGGTGGCGGGCAACGCGGACGCGGCGGACGTGACGCTGATGAAGACGGAGGGCTACAGCGTGTACGTCGCCGGCCAGGCGACGAAGGACCGCGAGACGAAGCGCTTCAACTGGGGCTTCACCACGAACACCGTCTACGAGCACTGCGAGAGCCCCGAGCTGGGCGCGGGCGTGACGGTGCCCAAGGACGGCGAGGAGACGGTGCAGCTCACCATCCACGGGGACCACCTCTTCTTCGACGACCTCCAGTCACCGGACGCGAAGATGCGCTTCGACGCCATCGCCCAGGCGGACAGGCTGGGCATCGCCGGACCGGATGGCGAGGTGACGCTGGAGGAGCTGGCCGCGGTGGACCTCACTGAGCTGCCCATCGACCAGTACGGCACGGGCGGCGCGGCCAACGTGCGCAACCTGCGCGACTTCGTCACGGCGCTGGTCCGCACCGCGGGCCACTTCCGGGGCGAGGGTGAGTGCGAGCCCCGCGCGCGCTGAAGCACTTCGTCCCACGACACGGCGGCGCGGTGAGCACCCGTCGCGGAAGCGACACACCGCGCCGGCCGTGATGGCTTACGGCTCCCTCTCCACCGGTGCTGGTCCACCGGGAGCGGGGGCCTCGCGCCAGAAGGGACCTCAGTGCTTCGGCGTGTTCGAGCCTGGCTGCCCGCTCCCCGGAGCGCCGCCCGGGATGGTGTTGCCCGGGCCCTTGCTCGGCGCGTGCTCCTTGTTCATCTGATTGGCGCGGTTGTCTTGCGACGACTTGTGCGCGGGGTTGTTGGGATTCTTGGAGTCGGAGCGCTGGTCATTGGCGCTCGGCATCTTTCCGCTACCCTTGTTGCCCATGGGCGAACCTCCGGCGTTCCCGAGCGGGAGTGCTCGAGAGGGCCGCACCGTAGAGAGTGACCCGGCGGTGGACACTCGGGCGGAGGGCTCGCCACGCTGTCCTGAAGCGTACGTCCGGGTGTCGGTGTGGCGGCGCTGCGGGCCGTCCCTCGTCCGTGCGGGGATGTCGGGACGCGCCTGAGTGCCTACCTCCTTGGCACGGAGGTGATGGGCGTGAGGACGATGACCTATGAGCGCAGCGGCCGGACGAACACGGCGGCCCAGGCCTTGCGGTTGACGGGACTCGAGCACCTGTCGGTCCTGGAGCAGGGCGAGGTGGTATCCGAGCGGGAACTGACGGCCCATGAGGTCCGCACGTTCATGCCCCTGCTCGAGCAGGTGGAACACCAGCCGGCACCCGTGGTGCTCGTACCCCAGGCGGGCGGTCCCGACGGGCTCGCCGTGACGCTCGCGTTCGAGGACGAGGAGTCTCCTCGGGTCCGACTGGCCACGGAGCGCCTTCCCGCGAAAGGCGCGGGCCCGCTCTACGACCTCCTGCTCTGGGAGCTGGACGCCCTGCTGACGCGGGAGCTGCACACCCGCGCGCCGCGCCATGCGCACGTGGTGTTGCCCCACGAGCTCCGCCAGGAGGAGTAGTCAGAGGGCCGCGTCGGCCGCGGTGGTCGAGTCCTGCAAGGGCAACCGGACGATGAAGGTGGAACCCGCGTGGGGCGCGCTCTCCACGCGGATGTCGCCCTGGAGCGCCTCGACAATCTGCCGGACGATCCAGAGACCCAGCCCGAAGCCGCCGTAGTGGCGTTGGGACACGGCGCGCTCGAAGCGTTGGAAGATGCGGGCGTGGTCCTCGGGAGCGATGCCGATGCCATGGTCCTTCACGCTCAAGCGCGCGTAGCCGTCCTCGCGCGTGACGAGGACGTCCACGGGCTGCTGCGCGCCGTACTTGAAGGCATTGGACAGCAGGTTGGTGATGACCTGCTCCAGCCGCACGCGGTCCCAGTGGCCGACGAGGGGCTCGGACACCACGAGCCGCACGGGGCATCGCGCGCCCGCCGCGTCCTCCTGGACGCGGGACACCATCTCTTGAGTGAGTGACGACAGGTCCACCCGCTCACGATGCAGGTCGAGTCGACCCGCGCGGATGCGGGACACGTCCAACAACGTGGCGACGAGCTGGTGCAGTTGGGCGACGGAGCGCAGCGTGGACTCGACGCGGCGACGCACGAGCGAGGCCGTGGCCTCGGAGCCCATCGCCGGCGCGCCGCGCAGCAGGAACTGGAGCTGGAGCTGGACGGAGGTGATGGGGGTGCGCAGCTCATGGCTCGCGATGGAGAGGAACTCGTCGCGGGACTGGACCACCTCGCGCAAGTCCCTCGCCAGGTCCTCCGCGGCGCGTCGGGCCACCACCAGTCCCGTCACCTCCACGGCGACGGCCATCACGCCCTGGACGACGCCTCGGGCATCACACCAAGGCTGCCAGCTGAAGTCGTGGAAGCGCTGCTGTCGGGAGAGCGCCGGGGTGACGTAGGGAGACGCGGAGGCCAGGGGCACCTCGCGCCCGGAGAAGGGCTTGCCGTCGCGGTAGACGTCATCGAGGAGCCGCAACATGCCGGGGTCCATGGCGGGCTGCAGGTCGCGCAGCGGCTTGCCGATGGCGTGGGCATCCACCTCCAGCAGCGCGCACGCCTGGGGATTGAGCAGCTCACAGACATGGTCCGGCCCACGGAAGACGGCGATGGCGACGGGGGCCTGGAGGAAGAGTGACTCCATCCGCTCGCGCTGGACCTGGGCCTCGGCGAGCGCCGCGTGCTCGCGTTCGAGCAACCGCGTCCGCTCGAGCTCCAGCTGTCGACGCGCCGTCGCGTCGCGGAACACCCACACGGCGCCGAGCTCTTCGTCATCGGCCCCGCGAAGGGACACGGTGCACTCCTCGATGGGCAGCTCTCCGCCGTCGCGTCGCTTCAGCGCGCGGGGCCACTGGGACCACGTCTTGGGAGGCGCCGCCTGGCGCAGCGGGAAGGAGCCCGACTCGGGGCGGGAGCGCAGCACGTGTGAGAGGGGAACACCCAGGGCCTCCGCCTCCGAGCACTGCAGCAGGTGCGCGGCCGCGGGATTGAGGTAGCGCACGACGCCTCGGTTGTCGGTGGCCAGGACCGCGTCGTTGAGGCTTCGCAGCAAGTGGGCTTCCAGGCCGGAGGACGGCGCGGGTGTCACGAGCGAGGGCGCCGTGACGCGCTCTGGTACCTGTACACGTCGTCCCGCCAGCAGGGAGGCAAGCGCCCCCACGATGAGGAAGAGGGCGACGGTGCTCGGCGCCGAGGGGCTCGCTGGCGATGCGGGACCGAGCATGCAGAGGAGCGTCCCCACCAGGGTCGCCAACCCGGCGGGTCCCGCGCCTCCGGTGAGCGCCGCGAGCAGCACGGCCGAGAGCGACAGCAGGAGCGCCGTGGCCCCAGGCAAGACGAACCACCACGCGGCGAGTCCCGCGAGGCTCACGCAGAGGACGGCGAAGCCGTAGCGAACCCACGCGAGGTGTGTGGGAAGAGCCGAACGGAATTGGAGAGCGTGCGCACGCATGGGACGGCGTCTCGCATCCTGGACAAAGGCTTCACACAGTGGGTGGAGGGCGCACCGGGAGACGCTCGGGCGGCGCCCCGCCGATGTTGATCTTCACCTGGACGCGCGGTGAAAGGCAAACACCGGGGGACAGGCGACAGTCGACCCATGTGGGTTGTGACAAAGCATGAACAATAAGCAGACGAGCAGGCTTCGGTGAGAGAAGGCGGCACGGCAGCGGTGGGTGTGGTTGCCGACCGCCCCGTCATCTGTGAAGAGAGAGACATGAAGCGTGTGCAGTTCTCCGTGCACCGCACGGTGGGAGAGGCGCGGCTGCTGGCGGGGACGCTGGAAGCCGAGGGAATGTCCGTCCAGGTGCGCGGCGAGTCGCTGGCCCCGCTGACCGGAGAGATTCCGAGCGGCGAGACGTGGGTGGAGCTCTGGCTCCATCCCGAGGACGTGGAGCAGGCGCGAGCCGTGGTCGCGGAGCTGAAGGAGAACCAGGAGGAGGCCTCGCGCACGGTGGAGTGTCCGGGCTGTCGGGAGGAGAACCCGGGCAACTTCGAGCTGTGCTGGAGCTGCGGGGTCGAATTGCCTCGAGGCCTCCGGCCGCGACTTCGGGCAGTGTGAGCCGCGCCAGCGGCTGGGCGAGAACGGGACGTGCGGCGGATGGAAGCAGAGCGACAGCAACCCCTCACCGAGGAGGTGCCAGCCGGGAAGCGACGGCGCTGGCGGGTCGATCAGGGCCTGCGCGGCATGCTGGTGGTGTGTGGCGTGGCGTTCCTGATTCACCTCATCCCGCTGTTCCTGCCCAGGAACATGCCGGAGCAGGAGCTGAGCATCGCTCGAGCCACCCCGCTGCCCGAGCAGCGCGTCAGGCTGCTGCTCCCCTTGCGAGAGCATCCGAAGGCGACGGCCGCGGAGCTACGTGAAGCCGCGGAGCTGCTGCTCGACGGCGCCCCGGCCGAGGCACATGAGCTGGCCCTGGCGGCGGAGCGCCGGGAGCCCGAGGCGATGGAGACGCAGCTGCTGCTCGCGCGCGTCTGTGAAGTGGAGCGGATGGAGCGCTGTGTCCGCACGGCATTGGAGCGGGCGAACCAGCTGGCGCCCATGGACGCCCGGCCCGACGTGTTCCGAGCGGAGCTCCGGGAGCGGGGTGGCGACACGGTGGGCGCATCCGAGGCGATGAAGGCCGCGTTCGAGAAGGCCCCGGGAGAGCCGCTCATCGGGCTTCGTTACGCGCGACTGCTGAGCGCGGCCCAGCGGCCGTCGGAGGCGTTCGCGGTGCTCATGGCGCTGCGGGGAAAGGTCCCTCTCGCGCGGCTGCTGGTGGAGCAGGCGCTGGTACTGCGCTCGGCCGGCCAGGGAGCGGAGGCCGTGGCGGTGTTGCGCAAGGCGACGCTGGAGGACCCCAGGCTCTCGCTCGCTCACTTCGAGCTGGGGCTGGCCTTGTTCCGCCTGGGAGATGTGGACGGTGCCCAGGAGGCCCTGAGACAGGCGGACCGACTCGACTTGAGAAGCCCCAAGGCCTTGGCGGCCCTGTGCGCGATGCAGCTCGAGGCGCGGCGCATCGACGACGCGAGACTGACGCGGATGGACCTCGAGCGTCGCTTCTCCGGACGGATGGAGCTCATCCGCCAGTCCTGCAGCGTCCCCTGACAGGGCGCGGGGCTCAGCGAGGCTCGATGCCTCGAATCTGCCGGAGCATGCGCGCGGAGGCCTTGACCTCATGGTCCACCGAGCCATCGACACGCTCGGTCCGCACGACGGCGAGGAGGTAGGGCAGGGCCTCGTCATCGCGCTCCTGCTGGAAGAGCAGCTCTCCGAGGGCGAAGCGGGCCCGGGTGAGGAGCACCAGGTCCTCCTGGGCGACGGAGGCGTCGATGGCGTCACTGAGCGCGGACTCGGCCAGCTCGGGTTGGCCCCGGGCGAGGAGCTCGCGCGCACGTTGGAGGTGTTCCTGGACGTTCATGGCAGGACGCCGGGGAGCTGCGAGGGAGGGACGACGGGGGCCACTCCGAGGTAAGGGTGGGCCCCATGGACGAGTCGCGCATCACCGAGCTGGAGCTTCGCTACATGCAGCAGCAGGAGACGCTGCAGGAGCTGAGCGACGTGCTCTATCAGCAGCAGCGGGTCATCGAGGCGCTGCGCGTGGAGCTGGACCTCCTGAAGAAGAAGCTGGAGGCCGAGCCCGGGCTGGTGGACGCCCGTCAGCAAGAGCGTCCACCGCACTACTGAGCCTCAGAACTTGTAGCCCAGGCGCAGACCGATGACGGGGTCGGGGTCCAGGTAGCCCACCTCCACGCCGATGCTCGCGGCCTTGCCCTGCAGGCCGAAGCCGAAGGCGGCATGCGCGCGAAGCGCATCGCCACGGCCCATGACAATCCAGGGCCCCACGAGTCCTTCGACGTAGACCCCCGCGCTGGCGATGTTCGCGCGGAGGACGACATCCAGGGGGATTCCCACGTCGTTGCCATCGGTGATGAGCGAGGCGCCGAAGCGAGCGCCCACCGAGAGAGGCCCCGCGAGCCGGCCTTCCACGCCCAGCAGGAAGCTGAAGGCCGCGCTTTGATCAATCCAATAGTCGGCCCCGAGCCCGACGCGGACCGTGGCGGCATCGGAGCGCATGGGCGCGACGAAGAAACCGGCCGCGAGCAGGACACCAAGCGAGGGACGAAGCAGCTTCATTCAGGAGGCTCCTCTTGCGTGGGGGGAGCGCCACTCAAGCAAGCCCGGTGGACCGAGGCCAGTCACACGAGGCGTTCCCGCTTCGTTCCCCCACTTTTTCACGTCCATGGGTCAACAACAGCGGAACAGCGACAGCCGCAGCGGACCCAGTCGGCCCTCAGTCAGGGACCAGTGCGAGAGCAGGAGCACCTCGGCGTCGCGCGAATCCTCGCGAGCGAGCAGCGGCGACGAAGTCACCTCGTCGTTACGACGCGGGGATGAGAGCGATTCGCTACCACGAGATAGGCGGTCCGGACGTGTTGCGGCTGGAAGAGGTATCAGACCCGACAGCGGGTCCTGGCCAGGTGCGAATCCGGGTGAGGGCTGCGGGCGTGAACTTCGCGGACACGGAACGCCGTCGAGGCCTCTACGACGCCACGGCCCCGCTCCCACGAATTCTCGGAAGCGAGGCCGCGGGGGTCGTGGACCAGGTCGGCGAGGGTGTCGACTCACGATGGGTCGGCAAGCGAGTGGTGGCCCTCGCGCAGCAGAGCTATGCGGAGTTGGCGACGACTTCGGTGGATGAGCTCCTGGAGCTTCCCGAGCACGTCTCCTTCGAGGAGGCAGCGGGGCTCCTCGTGCAGGGCCTCACGGCCTGGCATCTCCTCTTCACGTCAGCGCAGGTGCAGCAAGGTCACCGGGTCCTCATCCACGCCGCGGCGGGAGGCGTGGGTCTTCTCGCCATCCAGCTCGCCAAGACCTTGGGAGCCGTGGTGCTGGGGACCGTGTCGAACACGGACAAAGCCGCACTGGCGCGAGAGGCAGGCGCCGACGAGGTCTTCGTGTACGGAGGCTCGGCGTCAGTCTCGGATTGGGTGAAGCAGGTGACGGGAGGCAGCGGAGTGGAGCTGGTGCTGGACTCGGTGGGCGCCAGCACCTGGGCGAGCAGCCTCGAGTCGCTCGCGCCCTTCGGCCACCTGGTGGCGTACGGGAACGCCAGTGGTCCTCCGCCGGCATTCGAGGTGGAGGCGCTCTACGCGAAGTCGCTGAAGGTCAGCGCGTACTGGTTGCGCACCCCGCACCCGGCCGCCCTGCAGCGCCAGGCGCGAGAGGCATTGGGTCAGGCCCTCGCGGCCCGACGGCTTCGGGTGAAGCTGGGGTTGGTGGTCGGGCTGGAAGACGCCACCCAAGCCCACCGGCAACTGGAGTCCCGCGCTACCGTGGGCAAGGTCGTGCTCCGAGTTGCCTGAGCCATACCTCGGACCCTCAGCGCGAACTTCGCTGGGGGTCTGATATGTGTTCAGCGATGGGAGCTGGAAAAGAGAAAAGCCCCCGTCGCACGAGGCGACGAGGGCTTCTCAAAAAGAATCCGGCAGCGACCTACTCTCCCACGCGGTTT
>NZ_JAIQDH010000022.1:0-194100 GCF_020037095.1 Myxococcus sp. XM-1-1-1 | reverse complement strand
CGGAGGCGGCGGCGCGGGCGTCTCCTCCACCACGTCACTGAAGTCGAACTCGAACGCGCCACCCGCGGGCTTCGCGGTGGCGGTGGGACGCGCGGGCGTCTCTTCCACCGCGTCACTGAAGTCCAGGTCGAACTCGGGTGCGCCCCCCTTGGGCTTCGCGGCGGAAGGCGCCGGAGCCCCGGTGGCCTCGGACATGTCGAGGTCGAACTCCATCGGGCCACTGGAGCCCGCCGACGAGGACGACTCGTCCTCCACGGAGAGACCGACTTCGATGGGCGCCTCATCGAGCATCTCGCCCTGCGCGAGCGGCGCCTCGTCGAGCGACAGCTCGAACCCGGGCAGCGGCTCGTCCATCAGCGGCGCGGCGGGCGGGGGCGGCGTGCTCGCGATGAGCTCCTCGAGCGGGATGTCCACGTCATCGGCGGGCGCGGCGGGCGGCGGGGAGAAGTCGAAGGGCTCGTCGAGCCCCGGAGCCGCCGGCGCGTCCAGGTCATCGAACAGCGAGTCCAGCGCGGGCCCACGAGGCGCCGCGGCGGGCTTCGCCACGGACGCGGGTGCGGGCCGGGCCTGCACGGGCGCGACAGCCGGCGCGATGGACGGGGCCAGCGGCGCGACGGACGGGGCGATGGCGGGCAGCGGCGAGACGGCGGCCGCGGGGGCCTCCGGCTTGCGCTGCAGGAGCATCATGTCCACCAGCGCGCGGCTGGCCGGGTCCAGCTCGTGGAACTGGAGCCCCATGCCGGGAGGCCCCGCGGGGTCTCCCACTTCACGGACCCAGCGCACGTCGGCGGTGCCGCGCAGCACGCGCACGCCTCCGGCGATCTGCACCTCGAACTTGACGGGTGTCCCCACGGGCTGCGGGGTGCGCGAGCGGATGAACATCCCGCCCGGGCTCAGGTTGGTGGCGAACTCCTCCGCGAAGCTCCCCACGCTTTCATGCTTGAGCTTCACCAACAGACCGACTGCCTTCCGGTCCGTGGTGCGCCTGCCTTGATCCATAACGCACCACCATCGCGGTACACCGCCCCCTTCTCAAGAGGGTTTTGGGGCCTCGGTTGGTTGGCAGGCCGAGGAACCAGGACAGGTGGGCCTGCGGCCTACCTGCACCTTCCTGTAATGTCGTGCGCCGCGAGGAGGCGTCCATGAGCACCATCCCTCTCACCGTCGCGGTGGCGCCGCGCACCGGCTGGCTGGTCGACCGACGCCACGACTTGATTTCCACGGTGGGCGGCGCCTGCGCGAGCCTCATCCTTGTCGGACTTCATGCCGGGGCGGGGGTGAGCAGCCTGGCGTTGTGGTGGGCGTGGGTGTTGGTGCTGGATGGGCCGCACCTGTTCGCGACGGTGTCGCGCACGTACCTGGACGCGCGCGAGTGGAAGACGCGCAGGCGGCTGCTGCTGGGGAGCCTGGGCTGGTTCGCGCTGGGGCCGGTGTGCTTCGGGGTGTCGTTGCTCGTCGGCAGCAAGCTGCCGTTCGTGTTGTTCCTCACCTTCGCCGCGCTGTGGGCGTACTGGCACGTGGTGCGGCAGCACTACGGGCTGATGCGGTTGTACCAGCGCAAGTCGGGGGAGACGTCGCGGGTGGACCAGCGGCTGGACAGCGTGACGCTCTACGTGGGGCTCGTCGCGCCGTTCGTGGCGTTCGCGGTGACGCATCCGGGGGCGCGCAAGCAATTGGGGCTGACGGGGACACCGAGCTGGGAGCCGGTGGTCGCCGCGGCGTGCTTCACGCTGGTGGCGGCGGTGGTGCTCTTGAGCGCGGGGCGTCAGGTGTGGCGCTGGCGGACGGGGCAGCCGGTGAACGGGCCCAAGCTGTTGATGATGGGGGCGGCGGTGGGGCTGTCGGCGGTGGTGTTCTGGCCGTCGGTGTCCGCGCGGATGGACTTCATCATGTTCGCGGTGGCGGTGACGGCGTTCCACAACGTGCAGTACCACGGCATCGTCTGGTTCTATCACCGCAATCGCTATCACTCGGCGGGGGTGGACCCGGCGTCCTTCGGCTGGGCGCCGAAGGTGAGCCAGCGGTTCATCTTCTATGCGGTGTGCGGCATTGCCTTCACCTTGGCGTACCGGGGCCTGGGGTGTGGCTTCGGCGCGCATCCGGGCTGCGGCGTGTTCGACGCGAAGCTCGCGCTGGGCACGGGGCTGACGCTGCGGGACTTCATGGCCGGCTTCATCTGGGGCTTCGCCCTGCACCACTACTACCTGGACCAGCGCATCTGGAGGGTGAGCAAGGATGCGGGGCTGAATCAGGACCTGAAGCTGGACGGCGCCCTTTCCGCTGCCGCACGAAGTCCCCGGCCTCCGGTGCCGCCGGGTTGAAACCCTGTCGTGGCACCCTGGCTTCCGACCTCCCCACGGGCAGTCCCGACGCCCGGATCTACCCGCCGCCCGGCGACCACACTCCCGCACCGGGAGACACATGTAATCCAGCAACCAAAGCAAGCCAACTGATGGTGCGTTCCACGGAATGTCAGACGGCGGGAGCAGGATGCGCCCCGGCTCACGCCTCACCCACCTGGAATCCCATCGACAATGCAGACACTTCCTCAGTCCCCCCGACTGGCGAGCGTGTTGCTCGCCTCCCTCGTCGTCACGCTGTTCGCCTGCGGCCGCGAAGATGACGCCGGCCTCGCTCCGGTGAAGGACCCGTGGCAGTCCCCCGGGATGGAGCTGGAGCCCGGCTGTGGAGAGGCCGACGCCGGCCCCGCCACCGACGCCGGCCCCTCCGAGCCCGACGCCGGACCTCCTGAACCCGACGCCGGCTCCGCCCTCTGTGGCGACGCCATCAAGCACCCCTCCGAGGAGTGCGACGACGGCAACTACAACCTGGGCGATGGCTGCACGCCCCTGTGCAAGCGCGAGCCCCGCTGCCTCAACGGCAGCTGCGAGGCCCGCTGCGGCGACGGCCGGCTCGAGCCCAACTCCTCCGAGACCTGTGACGACGGCAACACCGTGGCCCACGACGGGTGCTCGCCGACGTGCCAGCTCGAGCCGGGCTTCCTCTGCCAGGTCCTCGAGGCGCCGCCCCCTTCCGCGCTGGAGCTTCCCATCGTCTACCGTGACTTCCGCGGCTACGACCTGCCCGCCACGGGCGGCCTGCCGCGCGGCCACATCGACTTCCAGAACAAGAACGGCAGTGAGCGGGGCATCGTGGCCTCCACCCTGGGCCCCGACAACAAGCCCGTCTACGCGAAGGTCGGGGTGAGCTCGCTGACGACGCATGGCCAGTACGCGTTCGACCAGTGGTTCCGTGATGTGCCCAACGTCAACCTGCCGCTCGTCGGCAACCTGCAGCTCACGCGGACGCCTGACAACGAGTACCTCTACGACAACGCGTTCTTCTTCCCGCTCGACAACGCGGGGTGGGTCGCGGCGGGCCAGGAGCCCCTGCGCAACGACTACGGCGCCCCCGCGCGGCCGCGCAACTTCAGCTTCACCAGCGAGACGCGCCACTGGTTCCAGTACAACGGCACCGAGGTCATCCGCTTCCGGGGAGATGACGACGTCTGGGTGTTCGTCAACGGCCGGCTCGCGCTGGACCTGGGCGGCATCCATGGCCCCGAGACGGGCAGCGTCAGCCTGGCCGCGCTCGCCACCCCGCTGGGATTGAACGTGGGCGGCGTCTACCAGCTCGCCGTGTTCCAGGCGGAGCGTCACACCACCGGCTCCTCCTACCGGCTGGGCCTCCAGAACTTCCACTACCCCCGCCAGTACACCGCGTGCATCCCCCACCACCAGCTCCTGTGCGGCAACGGCACGGTGGACCCGGGTGAGCAGTGCGACGACGGCGTCAACGACGGCGGCTATGGCCAGTGCGCCGCGGGCTGCATCTTCGGGCCTCGCTGCGGGGACGGCGTCGTGCAGCTCTCCTCGGGAGAGCAGTGCGACGACGGCAACCTGAACAGCCAGGACGGCTGCAGCGCGTACTGCCAGCTCGAGCTGTTCTGAGTCCCGACGCCGCCGCTTCCGAGGCACTCATTCCTCGGAAGCGGTGGCGTGAAGTGCCTCAGCGCACCCAGGACACGTTGGTGACGGTGAACTTCGAGCCGTCCGTCTTCTCGACGTTCGTGTAGGGCAGGTACACGCGCGACGAGAAGGTGTTCGCGGCGGTGTCGATTTCGATGAGCCGCGTCGGGTTCGAGGACCCGTCGTGGTAGGTGGTCAGCATCTGATGGATGGTGTTGCCCTGCGTGCCCGTCACCGCGCGGTAGGCGTGCGTGCCCACGTGCCCGGAGAAGATGAACCGCACGTTGGGGTACAGCTTGAGCGCGTTGTCGAACACGTACTGGGGGCTGTTGTTGCCGTAGCCGCCGTTGCCCTGTTCGATGGCGCCGCCGCTGTTCTGGTGGGAGTGCGTCAGCACGATGACGTTGTGGTTCGGGTGCTGCGCGAGCACGTTCCGGGCCCACGTCACCGCGTCCGTGCGCGCCCACAGCTCCAGGCTGAGCACCAGCCAGTTCAGCCCGCCCGCCGAGAAGGTGTGGAAGGAATTGTCGCTCTTGCCCGCCTCGAACACGCCGCCCAGCCGGGTGAAGCGCGACGGCGGGAAGTAGGTGTTGAACGTGGTGGTGTTGCGCAGGTTGGCGTTCACGTTGCCGGGGCACGCGCTGCCGCCCGGGCAGGTGGCCGCGGTGTCGTGGTTGCCGATGGCGATGGCGTAGGGAATCCCCGCCGCGTCCAGCTTCTGGAAGGCGTTGCCCGCGCGGACGTACTGGATGTGGTCCGGCGTGTCCCAGTTGGCCATGTCGCCCGTGTGGCCCACGAAGCGGATGTCCAGCGCGGCCTTGTTGTCCGCGAGCCACTGCATGCGGTGGTCGATGAGCGTGGAGCTGGAGACGACCTCGTTCTGGGTATCCGGGACGATGACCAGCGTGAACTTCGTGTCCACCGGCTGCGGCGTCGCGGGGGCCACGTGGAAGCGGATGCCCTGGTCCACCCAGCCCGCCGCGCTGAGCGCCGCGCGCTCCTGGGCGGTGATGGCGAAGCGGTGCTTCCTCAGCGTGTCGTTCGCGTAGCGGTAGACGGGCACCAGGCACGGCGAGGCCGTCGCCGACGCGAAGAAGCCCACGCCCTCGTCGGTGGTGAAGCCGCCCTGCGTCACCAGCTGCTGCTTCTCCGCCGCGTCGATGGTCCAGAAGTGCTCGGTCCGACTCGGGCTGTAGATGCGATACACGGGCGACAGCCCCGTCCCCGTGATTCCCGAGGCCCGGAACGCCACGCCCCGGTCCTCCGTGTAGCCGTACGTCGTTCCCGCGTTCGTCGCCTCATTGGCGTTCAGCGTGTAGAGGCTGTCGCCATTGCTCGGCCGGATGCGGTGATACACGGGCGAACCCAGCGCGGCGCAGTCGAGCGCCGCCTCGCTGGACGCTGTCTCGGCGGGCTCCACGGGCGCGCCACCACCACACGCCCACAGCCCCGCCACCAGCGCCAAGGACCCCACGACTCTCCATGAACCCATGATGTCTCCTCTCGAAGGAACACGACTCGCTGCTCCTCGAAAGCCTCTTCGACCCGATTGACCCAGGCAACGACTTGATTCCTGGTCAATCCAAACATCGATGGCAAACAGGCCAAAACCGGACACGAGACATATGTGCAACACGGTTGCATCAACAATCCTCGCATGACATAACGCCCGTACCTCGAAGGCGCGTGAGCGCTCCGCCCTTCGCACCTCCCCGGGAACAGTCATGCATCCAAGACCCCTCCATCTGGCATTCCTGGCCGTCACGGCCGTCCTCATGGTGAGCTGCGGCTCCTCGGACGAGCCCGGGCCCGACGAGACCGCTGAGTGCAGCGGCCACGGCCACCTGCACGGCGACCACTGTCACTGCGACGAGGGCTACGTCGCGGACGGCCTCACGTGTGTCGTCGCCGAGGAGCCCGTCATCGAGTGCGGAGGCCACGGCCATCTGCACGGCGACCACTGCCACTGCGACGAAGGTTACACCGAGCAGAACGGCACCTGCGTCGTCGCCCCCGAGCCGGGCCTCGACTGCGGCGAGCACGGCCATGCACACGGGGACCACTGCCACTGTGACGAAGGCTACGTCGAGCAGGAGGGCACGTGTGTCGCGGCCCCCGTGACGGGGCCGGACTGTGGCGAGCACGGCCACGCGCACGGCGACCACTGCCACTGCGACGAAGGCTACGAGGAGAAGGAAGGCACCTGCGTGCCCCAGACGGAGCCAGTGCTCGACTGCGGCGAGCACGGCCACAGCCACGGTGACCACTGCCACTGCGACGCGGGCTACGTGGAGGTGAACGGCACCTGTGTCCCCGAGCAGCCGAACCCCGTGCTGCCCACGTACACCATCGTCCCCATCATGTACCCCTCGGGCAGCGGCAGCTTCGCGCTGGAGCTGAACGACGCGGGGCAGGTGGTGGGCAACGTGCGCTCGACGGTCATCACCGGCACGCCGCCGCCGCTCATCGCCTACCGCTGGAGCGAGGAGAGCATCACCGAGCTCGGCATCCTCCCGGGCAGCAACAACTTCAGCCGTGCGTACGGCCTCAACGCGAGCGGCGTGGTGGTGGGCGAGAGCGACAACAACACGCCCCGCGCCTTCCGCTGGGAGAACGGCGTGATGACCGACCTGGGCACGCTCGGCGGCGCGTCCGCGGTGGCGACCGGCATCAACGACAGCGGCGTCATCGTCGGCGGCGCGTCCAACGGCACCACCAGCCGCGCGTTCCGCTGGGTGGACGGGACGATGACGGAGCTGGGCTCGCTGGATGGCCAGGGCAACACGCTGGCCCGCGCGTGGGACATCAACAACGCGGGTGACGTGGTGGGGTCCTCGAAGAACGCGCAGGGCGTCACGCGCGCCACGCTCTGGACGGCCCAGGGCCAGCTGGTCAACGTCGGCGCGCTGGACGTGAGCCTCGCGAGCCAGGCCTACGCGGTGAACGAGTCTCGGCAGGTGGTGGGCTCCGCCGTCATCGGCGCCACGTCGGGCGGCTCGCCCATCTACAACGCCTTCACCTGGAGCGACGGCACCGTCCGGAGCCTGGGCACCCTGTCGAGCCAGCCCACCGCCATCCACAGCGAGGCGAAGGCCATCAACGCGTCGGGCTGGATTGTCGGCTACGTGGGCCAGTACCATGGCAACGCGTCGCTGGGCACCGCCGCCGCCGTGCTCTGGGTCGACGAGCGCATCCACGACCTCAACACGCTGATTCCCGCGGACAGCGGCTGGACGCTCCTGTCCGCCGAGGGCATCAACACCCGCGGCGACATCGTCGGCTTCGGCCGCTTCAACGGCACCAGCACCGCCTTCAAGCTCGTGCGCCAGTAGCCCCGACACAACACCGCGCCCCGTCCGACGACACACGCCGGGCGGGGCGCATGCGCGTCAGAGCTCTTCGGCCACCGGGGCGATGCGCGCGAGCACACCCGGCCAGCCGGGCTTCATCCCCTCGAAGGCGCGCCGGCCCATCGGCGAGTCCAGGTCGAAGCCCTCGTGCGTCAGCTCCAGCCGCGTCCCCGTGCCCTCCGACACCAGCGTCCAGGTAATGGTGGTGTTCAGCGCGAACTGGATGCGGAACAGCCGCTCGGGCTCCACGGCGAGCACCTCGCAGCGCTGCTTGCCCCACTGTCCCATGTCCATCTCGAAGCGGTGGCCCACCTCGGCGCGGATGTCTCCCGGGGCCCACCAGCGCGCCACGAGCGCGGGCTCGGTGAGCGCGCGCCACACCTTCGCCGGTGGCTGCGAATAGACATGGCTGACCCGAATCACTCCGGCTTCCTTCATGAAGCGTCCTCCTCGTCGAGAAGCTGTTCCAGGTCGCCGAGCCGCTGCTTCCAGTAGCGCTCGAACGTCTCCAGCCAGCCGCCGACCTCGGACAGCGGACGCGGGTCCAGGTGGTAGTAGCGCTCGCGCCCCCGAGGCTCCTCACGCACGAGGCTCGCCTTGCGCAAGACCTGAAGGTGCTCCGAGACCGCCGGCCGCCCCACGTCGAAGTGACTCGCCAGGTCCCCCACCTTGCGAGGCCCCTTGCGCAGCTGCACCAGAATCTCGCGCCTCACCGGATTGGCGAGCGCGGAGAAGACATCGACCTTCTGCATGCGCGAAGCAATACGTCGGAAACTTCCGACGCGTCAACTTCTTCCGACGCATCGCCTCGAATGCCCGAAGTGCGCCGGCTCAGGTCACCAGGGCGCGATGCGCCACAGGAGCGCCTCCTGGTTCCACGTCTCCCCTTCACCCTCGCGCAGCCAGCCCGAGGCGACCAGCCCCTGTCCCGGCATCGCCGCGAGCCCCGTCACCGCGAGCGTGCACTGGCCGCTCGGACACTCGCGCGCCCGCAGCACGCGCCTCGCCTGGTCCGAGCCGTCCATGGGATAGCGCGTGAGCACGTCGCCACAGGCCACGGAGACGGCGCCCGTCTCGTCCACGGCCGCGGCCACGCCCTCCTGGGCCTCCTCGCCGCACTCGGGCTGCTTCAGCCAGCGAACCTCGCCCTCCGCGCCCACGGCGAGCACGAACGGCCCCTGCGTCCCCAGCGACGTGCCGCCCCACACGAGCAGCCCCGCGAAGTCGCCCGCCACCGAGACGCCGCCCTGCGGCCCCACCGCCACCGCCGTCACCCGGCCCTTGGCCCCTGGCAGCTCTCGACCCCACACCAGCTTCCCCGCCTCATCGAACTCCAGCACCACGAAGCCGCGACGGCCCTTCGCGCCGAAGGACTCGCCATCCACCTCCAGCGTGTCCTCGAGCTGCCCGGCGAGCACCACGCGCCCCGACGGCGCCAGCGCCACCGCGTGCAGCGCCGTCTCCTCGCCCGTCCCGGTGAAGCGCCGCGTCCAGCGCACCGAGCCGTCCGCCGCGTAGTGCGTCAGCACCGGGTCCTTCAGCGCCCCCACCCACTCCTCACCCGCCACCACCACGCCGCCGTCCGCGTCCGCCACCACCGACTGGGCCTTCTGCCCCACGCGCTGCTGCCACGTCGGCTCGCCGTCCTCGGAGAAGCGCACCAGGAAGCCGTCCTGCGCCGGGCCCAGCCCGAAGTTCGCCGGGTACAGGAACGCGTTGCCCGTGAGGAACACCGCGCCGTCCGGCCCCGGTGACGCCGCCACGCGCAAATCCGACAGGCGCTCGCGGGGGAACTCCCGCGTCCAGCGCGGCGTCCCATCCGCCGCGTACCGCCCCAGCACCACCCCCAGCCGCTCCCCGGCCACCGGCTCGCGGTCCGCGTCCTGCCGGGGCGTCTGCGACACCACCAGCACCACGTCCCCGTCGCGCCCCACGGCGACGCCGGTCCCCGAGTCGTCCTGGGGCCCACCCACCCGGGCCTCCCAGGGCACCTGCGCGCCCTCGCCCTCGGAGGGCGGCCGGGTGCCCGACTTCGGCGGCGTGCCCGAGCCCGAGTTGTCCCCGTCCGTGCCCGGCGCGGCCTCCTCCCCGGGGGGCTCCGGGCTGCCCGGCTCCGAGCCACACGCCAGCCCCACGCCCCACAGGAGGGCCAGCGGCGCGAGCCACCTCCAGCCCTGGAACCAACGCCCCGCTCGCTCTGACCGCATGCGTGCTCCCCGAGCCGCCGCCGTCCTTCGCGAGCCGGCTCTCCGGAGACGGTAAGCAGCGTGTCCGGGACGTGGCATTCCCCCTGCCCCTCGGGGGGAGACACCCGCCCGGGGGGCGTGCAGGCGACTGGGGGCCTCGGGGCCCCGTCCCCCGAGTGTGTGACAGCGGAATAGGCCCCCACTCCAACGGTTGCCACCGCACGACTCGGCCGCTCGGAAGGAGGAAACCGTTGGTCCGGGCGCCGCCCGCGAATTAAGAGACTCCTTCCATGGAAAGCGCCGCCCCCGCCCCACGTCCCGTGCCCGATGCCTCGAGCGACGACCTCCGCGCAGTCGAGGAGCTTGCCCAGGCCCGTAACGCCATCGTCGCTCAAATCGAGAAGCGCGTCGTCGGGCAGCGCGAGGTGGTGGAGCACCTGCTCATCTCGCTCTTCAGCCGGGGCCACTGCCTGTTCGTCGGCGTGCCGGGCCTGGCCAAGACGCTGCTCATCTCCACCCTGGCGGACGTGCTGAACCTGTCCTTCAACCGCATCCAGTTCACCCCGGACCTGATGCCCTCGGACATCACCGGCACGGACATCCTGGAGGAGGACCGCACCACCGGCCGGCGCAACTTCCGCTTCGTGCAGGGCCCCCTGTTCGCCAACATCATCCTGGCCGACGAGGTGAACCGCACGCCGCCCAAGACGCAGGCCGCGCTGCTGCAGGCCATGCAGGAGTACCGCATCACCGCCGGCGGCCGCACGTATCCGCTGGCCCCGCCCTTCCTCGTCTTCGCCACGCAGAACCCCATCGAGCAGGAGGGCACCTACCCCCTGCCCGAGGCGCAGCTGGATCGGTTCATGTTCCTGGTGGACGTGGGCTACCCCACCGCCGAGGAGGAGATTCAAATCGTCAAGAGCACCACCGGCGGCGAGCAGCCGACGCTCGAGAAGATTCTGTCGCCCGAGCGCATCGTCGCGCTCCAGGACCTGGTGCGGCGCGTGCCGGTGCCGGACCACGTGGTGCGCTTCGCGGTGGAGCTGGTGCGCAACACCCGGCCCAAGGAGGCGGGGGTGCCGGACTTCGTGGCGAAGAACGTGTCGTGGGGCGCGGGTCCTCGCGCCAGCCAGTACCTGGTGCTCGCGGCCAAGGCGCGCGCGATTCTCCACGGGCGCTTCGTGGCGACGGTGGAGGACGTGCGCGCGCTGGCGCGTCCCGTGCTGCGCCACCGCGTGCTGCCCAACTTCACCGCGGAGAGCGAGGGAATCACGTCCGTGAAGCTCGTGGACCAGCTCCTCACGGTGGTGAAGGGCTAGCGCCGCGTGCTGCTCGATGCCCAGACGCTGGCCCGCCTCAAGGGCGTGAAGCTGCGTGCCCGCGCGGTGATGGAGGGGGTGCTGTCCGGCCTCCACAAGAGCCCCCATCAGGGGCAGAGCGTGGAGTTCGCCGAGCACAAGGAGTACGCGCCCGGCGACGAGCTGCGCCACCTGGACTGGAAGGCGTACGGCAAGTTCGACAAGTACTACGTCAAGCGCTTCGAGCACGAGACGAACCTGCGCGCGGTGATGGTGGTGGATGCGTCCGCCTCCATGGGCTACCAGAGCGGCGCCTTGTCCAAGCTGGAGGTGGCGACGACGCTCGCGGGCGCGCTGTCGTACCTGCTGGTGCGTCAGCAGGACGCGGCGGGCCTGGCGCTGCTCACGGGTGGCAAGTGGAAGGACGTGCCCCCGCGAGCGTCCGCGGGCCACCTGAACGTGCTGCTCGACACGCTGGATGCGACGGCGGCCGGCGGCACCACGGACCTGGGCAGCGCGGCGGACCACCTGGCGGAGGTGCTGCCCCGGCGCTCCACCGTCATCGTCCTGTCGGATTTGCTCGACGAGAAGCAGGACGCGCTCAAGCGGGTGCTGGCGCTCAGGCAGCGCAAGAACGACGTGTCGCTGTTCCACGTCGTGGACCCGGCGGAGCTGACGTTCCCCTTCGATGACCCCACGCTCTTCATGGACATGGAGGGCGAGGGCCGCATCGAGGTGAACCCGCGTGAAATCAAGGAGAGCTACCTGGAGGAGTTCCACGCCTTCCTGGCGAACGTGAAGGCGTCGTGCGCGGAGGCGGACGTGGACTACGAGCTGGTGCGCACGGACGAGAAGCTGGACGACGTGCTGCTGCGGTACCTGGCGCGGCGCGGGAGGCGCGGGTGACGTTCGGCAATCCGTGGATGCTGCTGGGCGCGCTGGGCGCCCTCATCCCCCTGCTGGTGCACCTGTTCGACCGGCGAAGGCCGCGTCCCCATCCGTTCGGTCCGCTGGCCTTCGTGTTGAGAAGCCAGAAGCGCACCGCCAGCCGCCTCAAGTTGAAGCGCCTGCTCCTGTACGTGCTGCGCACGCTCATCCTGCTGGCCATCCCCATCGCGCTCGCCAGGCCGGAGCTGACGCGCGACGCGCAGGCCGCGCAGGTGGTGAAGGGCCCGGCCGCGACGGCCATCATCCTGGACGCGTCCCTGTCCATGCGCTGGTCGGACGGCACGTCGCTCTTCGAGCGGGGCCGGGACGAGGCGCGCGACGCGCTGAGGGACCTGCTGCCCGAGGAGCCCGCCACGGTGGTGGTGTGCACGGGCTCGCCCGCGGCGCCGCCGCCTCCGGGGTTCGACCGGGCCCGGCTGCGCGCGCTCGTGGACGAGGCGAAGCCGACGTACGGCGGGGCGGACCTGTCGCGCTGCATGGACCTGGCGGCGCGCTCGCTGGAAGAGAACCCGATGCCGGCCAAGCGGCTGGTGGTGGTCTCCGACATGGCGGCCACGGCGTTCCGGCTGGAGGCCCCGCCGCCCACGGTGAAGGGGCCCACGGGCGCGCCGGTGAAGCCGGAGGTGGTGCTGCGCGACGTGGCCGAGGGCAAGGAGACGCTCGCCAACCACGCCATCGTCGACCTCAAGGTGGAGCCCGCGCTGCAGGCCGGCCCGCGCGCGTTCCAGTTCACCTTCACGGTGCGCAACTTCGGGACGGAGGCAGTCAAGGATTTGGAGGCCGCGGTGCGCACGGGCGAGACGACGCTGGCCAAGGGCTTCGTCGACGTGCCCGCCGGTGGCACCACGCAGAAGGCGCTCACGGTGCGCTTCCCGCAGGGCGGCACGGTGGTGGGCCAGGTGACGCTCGCGCCGGACGCGCTGGCGGAGGATGACCGACGGGCGTTCGTGCTGCCGGTGCCCCGCGCGCTCAAGGCGCTGGTGGTGAACGGCGCGCCGCACGCGACGCGCTACCGGGACGAAGCCTTCTTCGTGGACGCGGCGCTGACGGCGCCGGGCTCTCCGGTGGAGGTGGCCGTGCGCGACGCGGAGGTGGGGCTGCGCGAGGACTTCTCCACGTACGACCTGGTGCTGCTGCTCAACGTGGCGGCGCCGAACGCGGAGGAGGCGGCGCGGCTGTCCACCTTCGTGGAGAACGGCGGCGGCCTGTTCGTCAGCATGGGCGACCGGGTGAACACGGAGGACTACAACCAGAAGCTGGGCGCGGTGCTGCCCCGGCCGCTGCGCGTGCTGCGCACCAGCGCGGAGCGCGACACGGACCCGGAGGCGGAGACGAAGGCGGCGCGGCTGGCGCAGGTGAACCAGGAGCACGTGCTCTTCTCGCCCTTCACCGGGCGCGCCGAGGAGGGCCTCGTGGGCGCACGTTTCTACCGCTACATGCTGCTGGAGGCGGACAACCCCACGTCTCCTGGTGCGAGCCAGGTGCTGGCCACGTACGAGGACGGAGCTCCCGCGGTCGCGGTGATGCGCAAGGGCAAGGGCCGCGTGGCGCTGTTCACCAGCACGGTGGACCGCGACTGGAGCGACTTCGCCATCCGCACCAGCTTCCTGCCGCTGATGCAGCGCTTCGCGGCGTACCTCACCGGCTCGCTGGAGGAGCGCGAGGAGGTGCGCGTACGCGTGGGTGAGCTGGCGAGCTTGCGTCCGGAGGGCTCGCAGAAGGTGACGGCGGTGAAGGCGCCGGACGGCTCGGAGCTGCCGCTGAAGGAGCAGACGGAGGGCTCCGTCGTGGCGGGGCCGGTGCTGGAGCCGGGGGCGTACTCGGTGCTGGGCGCGGAGGGGAAGATGGTGCCCGCGCTGTCCTTCGCGGCGACGCTGGACCCGGCCGAGAGCGACTTGACGCGCGTGCCGCAGGAGACGCTCACCGCGTACTTCGGCGAGGAGACGGTGAAGGCGTCCAGCGGCGACGAGGACCGACCTTCGGTGCCGCTGTGGACGTGGCTCATCCTGGCCGCGTGCGTGGCGTTCTTCTTCGAGGGCACGCTGCTGCGCAAATAGACTTCGGGGCCATGATGCCCGGCCCCGACGTCGTCATCGCCTGTCCTCACTGTGGAGCGCCGCACCTGCTCCGCTCACTCGCCACCGGCAACACGCTGGGCATCGCGGGCTGGACGGATGGCTGGTGCGAGGAGCCGCCGATGGCGCTGCGCCCCCCGGTCTTCTCCCGCTGTGCTTCGTGTCACGCGCTGTTCCGGGCCGCCGGGTCACGTCGACTGGGAGAGCTCACGGAGCGCACCGTGCCTCACGAGGAGCCCGTCACCCGCGTCACGCTCGCCCACGCGGGCGGGCGCCGCGCCGAGGTGATGCACCTCTTGAGTCGTGAGCTGGGCAAGTCTCCGACCGAGGCCCGGCGGATGCTCGACAAGCTCCCAGCGCCGCTGGGGGCGTGGGCTGAGGACGTGGCGGGACGACTGGCCAGGCGCCTGGTGGAGCTGGGCGCGCGCGTCTCGCTGGAGTCCACGACAGCGCAGTCGACGCGCTCGTTGCTCCCGCGCGAGTGGAAGGAGGCGCCCAGGTTGGAGCACCCGTCCGAGGCGGAGCTCCAGTTCGTCCTGCGGGAGAACCTGCTGCGGCCCCCCGCGTGGGAGTGGGAGGCGCGCCAGCACCTGTGGTGGATGAGCAACGCGCCCCATCACCAGGGCGCATCCTGGCGCAGCCCGTGGAGGCGCACGCGGGCGGTGCTCAGCAACCTGCACGTGCTGGCCCACCTCGTGACCTCGGACTCGGACGAGAATCGGCTGCTGCGGGTGGAGGCCTTTCGCGAGCTGGAGAAGCGGGACGAGGCCCTCGCGCTCCTGGACTCGGCGCCCTTCCCCGCGCACCTGGCGTACATCGCGGACTTCCTGCGGGGACAGCTGCGCGAGTTCGACTTCGAGGTGCGCAGGCTCCCGCCGCCTCCGGCTTGAGCGCCGTTACTTCACGCGCTCAATCTTGTGCTTGCGGCCCTTGATGCGGCCCTCGCTCAAGCGCTGGAAGGCGATGCGGGACACGCGCCGGGCGACGGCGACGTAGGCGATGTGGTCCTGGATCTCGATCTTGCCCACGTCCGTCGCGGCGAACCCGCCCGCCTCGCCCGTCAGCGCGCCGAGGATGTCGCCCGGCCGCATCTTGTCCTTGCGACCGGCAGAGATGTAGAGCGTCTCCCACTCGGAGCCGAGCGCGCCGGGCTTCATGAAGGTCTCCTCCAGCGCGGCCTGGTCGCCCGTCTCCAGCTTCACGCCGAGGGCCTGTTCGATCTCCTCCACCTTGCGCTCGTCGCGCGGCGTCACCAGCGCGATGGCGAGGCCCGTGCGGCCCGCGCGTCCGGTGCGGCCGATGCGGTGCACGTACGGCTCGGGCTGGAAGGGCATGTCGAAGTTGACGACGGCGTCGAGCGCCTCCACGTCGATGCCTCGCCCCGCCACGTCCGTGGCCACCAGCACGCGCGTGCTGAGGTTGCGGAACTTCGCCATGACGCGGTCTCTCTCGAACTGCTCCAGGTCGCCCTGCAGCCCGTCCACGCTGACGCCCGCGTCGGAGAGCGACTTCGTCAGCTCCACCACCGTCGCCTTGTGGTTGCAGAAGACGATGGCGGACGCCGGCATGTGGCGGTGGAGGACCTTGAGCAGCATCGCCGGCTTGTCCTCCGGCGCGGAGTTGTAGCGAAGCTGGCGGATGGGCGGCGCGGCCTCGGTGTCCTCCACCGTCACGCGCACCGGGTCCTTCTGGAACGCGCGGCTCAGGGCCGCGATGTCCGGCGGGAAGGTCGCGGAGAAGAGCACCGTCTGCCGGCGCGACGGCATGGCGCCGAGGATGCGCTCCATGTCCTCGCGGAAGCCCATGTCGAGCATCCGGTCCGCCTCGTCCAGCACCACCGTGGCCACCCCACGGGTGTCCAGCGCGTCGCGGTCCAGCACGTCGATGATTCGGCCAGGGGTGCCCACCGCGATGTGAGCGCCCTTCTCCAGCGCCTCCAGTTGCGGGCGGATGGGCTGGCCACCCGCGAGCACCAGCACCTGGAGCCCCGGGAGCCTGCGGCCCAGCTTGCGGATTTCGCCCGCCACCTGCGCGCACAGCTCGCGCGTGGGGCACAGCACCAGCGACTGGACCCGACGGTCCTGGAGCCGCACCTGACGCAAGAGGGGCAGCGCGAAGGCGGCGGTCTTGCCGCTGCCCGTACGGGCCTGGCCGACCAGGTCCTTGCCCTGGAGCAGCACGGGGATGCTCTGCGCCTGGATGGGCGTGGCGGACTGGAAGCCGAGCTCCCCCAGGACCTGGAGCAGCGGGGGAGACAGCGCGAGCGTGGCGAAATCCATCAGGGCCTCGATTGAACGGAGGCGCGGAAGGTGCCTCGGAGCATCAGCGCGCCCTTGTAGCAGTCGCCCGGGGTGGAACAAGCCCCCCGCGTCAGTGCACCGTGGGACGACGGCGTGGGCGCCGCCTGGCCGGACGCCGCCGTTGCTTCTCCAGGTAGTCCTTCAGGACGACGGCGCTGTTGTGGTCCTCGTCGCGCGCGCTGTACAGCAGCGTCACGTCGCCCTGGCGGGCCGCCTCGAGGAGGGGCGCGAGCGCCTCGTCGTGCGAGGAGAGCTCCCGGGCATAGCGGCGCTGGAACTCCTTCCAGCGCGCCGGCTCATGGCCATACCACTTGCGCAGCTCCGTGCTCGGCGCCACGTCCTTGAGCCAGCCGTCGAGCTCGAGCCGGGTCTTCTGGATGCCCCGGGGCCACAGCCGCTCCACGAGGAAGCGAGCGCCGTCCGAGTCCCCGGGCTCCAGATGGTGATACACGCGCGCGAGCTGAATCATGGCCTGCCTGCCCCCTGGGTCGATGGATGCCCTCGTCTCACGGGTCCCCTGAGCAAGGTGGAGCGCCCGCGCGCGGACCGGCATCCCGATGGGCCCGGACGCCCCGGGAGTTGACGAGCAGACGACGCCCGGGGCGGCGCGTCGCATTCCGCTCCCCCAGCCCTCCCCGGGTAGTGCGACACTGCGCGGGTGACTGTCTCCGCCCTCTACCGCGACTGTGCCCGCCTGTTCATGGTGGGCTTTCCTGGAACCCGCGTCGACGCCGACCTGGCGTCGCTGATGGATGACGGCATCTACGGCGCCATCCTGTTCAAGCGCAACGTGGGCACGGCCCAGGAGACGGCGGCGCTGTGCCACGCGCTCAAGGTGCGCGCGGGCCGGCCGTTCATCCTCTCGGTGGACCAGGAGGGGGGACGCGTGGCCCGGCTGCGCGGCGCGCCGTTCACCACCCTGCCCCCGATGCGGGAGCTGGGCCAGCGCGGGGACGCGGACGTCGTGGAGCGCGTGGGACGGCTGCTCGCCCACGAGCTGCGCGCGGTGGGCTTCGACTGGGACTTCGCGCCGGTGCTGGACGTGGACACCAACCCGGCCAACCCCGTCATCGGCGACCGGAGCTTCAGCCGGGATGCGGAGGCGGTGGGGCGGCTGGGCGTGGCGCTCGCGCGCGGGCTCGAGGCGGGCGGCGTCGCGTCCTGCGGCAAGCACTTCCCCGGGCACGGCGACACGATGACGGACAGCCACCTGACGCTGCCCCGGCTGCCGCATGATCTGGAGCGGCTGCGGCGCGTGGAGCTGGTGCCCTTCCGGGCCTTCGCGCAGGCGCGGCTGGCGTCGTTGATGACGGCGCATGTCATGTTCGACGCGCTGGACAAGGAGATGCCCGCGACGATGAGCGAGCGCGTGCTGACGGGCGTGCTGCGCCAGGAGCTGGGGTTCGACGGGGTGCTCGTCAGCGACGATTTGGAGATGAAGGCCATCGCGGCGCACTACTCCGTGGAGGAGGCCGCCGTGCGCGGCACGCTCGCGGGGGTGGACCTGTTCCTCGTGTGCCATCAGGTGGACGTGCAGCGGCGCGCCATCGAGGCGGTGGTGAAGGCGGTGGAGTCCGGACGGATTCCGCGCGAGCGCATCACCGAGGCGCATCGCCGGCTGGATGTGCTCGCCGCGCGCTTCGCACACCCGGCGGAGGACCGGCTCGCCACGCTCGGCGGGGCCGAGCATCTGGCGCTCGCCCAGGGGCTCGACAGCGCCTTCGCGGGCAAGGACCCGACCGAGGTCATGCTCGCGTCGCGCTGAGGGCTCGCGGGTGGAGCCCGCTCGGCTCGCCCCCGCGGGCCGTCGCGCCACGCACGTGCCGACGAGGGCGCACGGGGAAGCCCCGTGAGGCCACGTCCAGCTCGTGCGGCCATTTCGCCCAGGGCGCTCGCGGACGAAGCCTTCTTGCGAGGCTACGTCCGAGGGGCGCTGTCCTTCGGATGAATGCTCACGGGCGGAGTGATGCGACCCTGCTCGCGCAGGGCGGCGACCGGGGGTGGACCCGGCTCCCGGGCCCAGGGGGCGCCCGGGCCTGGAGGCAGCGGCTCAGTGTGTGTTGTCGGGAGGTGGAGTCTGGGAGGGCGCTCGCGCCGGAGCGGAGTCCTTCGCCTCCTCGCGGTCCTGCCGGGCCTCCTTCTCCTCCTCACGGCGGATGGCGTCCGGGTCGCCTTGGGCGATTCCGGGCTGCACGCGAGGCGGCACGTTGTTCACGGCGGTGGGCGGAAGATTCTCGCCCACGCGGTCCTGCACCGGGGCGATGTTCGGGCCCGAGCCCCCCGTACCGGGACCGAAGCTGCTCAAGGGCTGGGCCTCGTTGGAGTTGCCCTGGTACCAGGAGCCACCCCAATCCCCGCAGGCGGTGCCCAGCGAGGTGATGACGACCAGGGCCCCAGGCAGGAGCCAACGGCGCGCGGTTCGGTGGTTCATGTGCAATCCCTCCGGCGAGCCATCCGAGGCTCCAGAGGGATGGATACGCATCCCCCAGCCCACGGCGGCGGGGGGATGGGCGAGGGCACGCCGGGCGCCTAGCGGCGCGAGTGGGCGTTGCGGTCCTGCCAGCCGAGCGGGCGGTAGCCCCAGGAGCGGTGGTGGTCCGTGACGGTCCCCGTCATGGCGCCGTCCTCGCCGCCCAGGCCCTGCGCCGTGGGGGAGTAGGTGGCGCTGCCGTAGCGGTCCTGCATCATCTTGCCCGAGTCATCCCAGAGGGACTTGTTCTGCTGACCGTCGAGCTTGGGCGTGCGCGGGTCGATGCTGGAGCCAATCTCCTTGATGGTGCCGTTGTGGCCCCGGTCCGCGGTCATCAACCACGGCGGAGACTTCTCGGGATGCACGTTGCCCTCCATGTCCAGCAGGGCGCTCGGCTGGATGCCACGCTGCGCGAACGCGCCGCCTCGCGGCTCGTCCGGCTGCTTGCCTCCCGTCTCGGGAAGCGCACCACAACCCACGGTCCACAGCGCGCCCATCGTCAGCGCCGCCACCTGGGTCCACCGTCGAAGATTCAGCTCGCGCATGTCCACTCCCTTTGAGGTTCCCGTTCATCGAAGGTGGACACTCGACGGCGTCCACCCACGAAACAGGTACATGGCGGCCCTCGGCCGCTTGCTCAATTAAACCCTCGTGAGCGCGTGCGAACAGTCCTCTTCATGACTTCGTCAGGCGAGGAGGTCCGCGTGACCATCCACGCTTCTTCCTGACAGAAGGTGTATTCGGGCGGATGCGAAGGGTTTGCGAGGGCGGGCCCGGAGCACGCAAGATTTGCGTGGATCGACGAGCCCGCCACTCAGCGAAGCGACTTCACTTCTTCTTCGCGCGAGCTGCCTTCTTCGCGGGAGCGCTCTTCTTCGCAGCCCCCTTCTTCACCGGAGCCGACTTCTTCGCGGCACCCTTCTTGGCGGGCACGGCCTTCTTCGCGGCCGACTTCTTCGCCGGAGCCCCCTTCTTCACGGGCGCGGTCTTCTTCGCCGGAGCCGACTTCTTCGCGGCACTCTTCTTCACGGGCGCGGCCGACTTCTTCGCCGGAGCCGCCTTCTTCGCGGGCGCGGCCTTCGTCACGGGCGCGGCCTTCGCCGGGCGAGCCTCGGGAGCCTCCACCTGGGCCGTGGCACCCGTCCCCGTGTCACGCGGCGCCTTGCGCTTCGGCGCATCGAACCGCGTCACCGGCACTCGCGCCGGAGCGGGCACCGGAGCGCTCGCGACCGGAGCCTCGCGCGCGTCCTCGTCACCCGCGCTCGACTCCTCCACGCTCGGGCTCGAGCCCGGCGCCGGTAACTCCCCCGTGGGAAGGCTCGTGGGCTTCGCGCCCAGCGCGGCGAGCACCTCCACCACGTGCCCGGTCACCTTCACCTTCGGCCACACCTGCTTCACCTTGCCATCCGGCCCGATGAGGAATGTCGCGCGGGTGATGCCCAGGAACTTGCGCCCGTACAGCGACTTCTCGCCCCAGACGCCGTACGCCTCCGACATCTGGTGCTCGGTGTCCGCCAGCAGCGGGAAGGGCAGGCTGAACTTGGTCGCGAACTTCCGGTGGCTCGCGGTGCTGTCCGCGGACACGCCGAGCACCACGGCGCCCGCGGCCTCCAGCGTCGAGTGCTCGTCGCGGAAGCTGCACGCCTCCACGGTGCACCCGGGAGTGTCATCCTTCGGATAGAAATAGAGGACGACGTTCTTCCCCGCGAACCGCGAGAGCGTCACGGTGTTGCCGTCCTGGTCCTGCAGTTGGAAGTCGGGAGCCGCGTCACCTGCTTGGGGCATGGGCATGCGCGTTCCATAGCCACAAACAGGGCACGTTCTCAATCTCCCCCACGCGCGCTACTTCGTCGCGGGCGCCTCATGGCCGTGCTCGTGGCCATGCTCCCCCGGCGGGTGGCTGTGCGACTCGATGCGCACCAGCTCCTTCTGACACTGCGTCAACGCCGCCTGCAGCGGCTCGCGCGCGGCGTCATCCGCCACGCCCAGCTTCTTCGCCAGCGCCTCGCACGCGGCGCGCTTGGCGTCGGAGTCGTCGGTGCCGGGGCCCGTCGCGCCCGGGGTCGCCAGCGGACGCGGGGGCAGCTTGCCCCGCAGGCCCCGGATGGCCGCCAGCCGCTTGTCGGCTTCCGGACGGGAGCGCGAGTCCTTGGGCACCGCCTCCAGCGCCGCGACGACCTCGTCCCAGGCCGGGTCCGTGGGACGCACGCCCTGGTCCACCAGGGCCTGGTACTTCACGTCGGCCTCGCGCAGCTTCTCGGGGCCGGAGTCACACCCGGTGGAGAACACCAGGCACAGGAGGATTGAGAGCGCGGCGGCAGGCCGCTGGAAGGCAGTCCACATGCTGCGTAGGTACCTCCTGCTGGCCTCTGGAGGGAAGCGCGGCTAGGGTGACGGGCCGTGCCGCCCATCCTCCTCGCCTTCCTGCTCGGTCTGTTCCAGGGCCTGCTCCATGCCGTGGGGCCGGACCATTGCGCCGCCGTGGCGACGCTCGGAACCCTGAACGGCGGCCGGCGCAAGGCGGCCATCATCACCGCCTTCCGCTTCGCGCTGGGGCACGCGGCCATGCTGGGCGGCATCGCCGCGGTGTGCCTGCTGGCCGGCGTGGGCCTTTCGGAGACCTTCGAGCGCTGGGCCGAAATCTTCGGCGGCGCCGTGCTGGTGGCGCTCGCCGTCACCGCCCTGCTCTTCCCCAACAGCCTGGACCACGGCCACCCCCACCTGCCCGGCCACGCGAAGGAGCCCCACCAGCACGTGCACACCGTCAGCACCGCCGCCGGCGCGCTGATGGCCGTCAGCGGCGTGCGCTCGCTGCTGCTCGCCCTGCCCCCGCTGCTCGTCGGCGGCAGCATGAGCCTGGCCGCGTGGACCTACCTGCCCGGCTTCGCCCTGGGCATCCTCATCGGCATGGGCGCGGTGGGACTGCTCTTCGCCGAGGGCCTCACCCGCCTCAACGCGCGCATCACCGCCTGGGTCCAGCGCGCGGTGGCGCTGGCCTCCGGCGCGCTCGGCCTGTTCTGGATCGGCTCCCGCCTGACGGGCGGCTGAGCACCTCCCGAAACTCCCTCGGGGCTCCACGGGCGTCCCCTCTCGTCGAGGACGACGCCCGGGCCCACGAGGCCTACGAGCGCTTCTCCAGGATGCCCAGCGACATCATCGCCACCAGGAACCCGTAGACGACGTGCTCGGGGCGGTTGGCGAACGCGAGCAGCTCCGCCACCGTGCGGATGCCGTCGATCTTCGGCAGCAGCTCCGCCTCCCACCGCTCCAGCTCCACCTCGTTGAACTGGTACGAGGGAGCCACCGCCGGGATGAGCCGGTCCTCGGGCTGCAACAGCCGACGCAGGCGCTCCGGCTTGTAGAGCTTCTTGATGCCGCGGACGATGAGGTTGCCGGGGTGCACGTCCAGCTTGATGGACTCCGCGCTGGCCTTCTCCCGGAAGCTCATCACGTACGTGGCTTCATCCCAGGCGAAGAGCGAGTAGATGACCGCCTTCACCTGCTGGCCCACGTAGTACAGCCGCTCGGTGTCCTTGAGCAGCCCGCGCTCCACCAGCACGTCGCCTGTGCGGCGGTTGGTCTGTCCCGCCACGGCGGAGGCGTCCTGGAGCTGCTCGGGCTTGATCTTCCCCACGCGGACCAGGAACTGGCCGAAGCGGTCCGCGAGCAGGTTGGAGAGGGCGAACACGGGCATGCCCTTCTCGAAGTAGACGACCTTCTTCACCTTGCCCTTCTGGATGCCCAGCTCGCCCGTCTCCCGGGACAGGTAGTAGGCGGTGAGCAGCGAGGGCAGGTTGTCCTTCAGCTCGCCCCGGCGGCTGCCCGGCGCGCCCGAGCCCGGGGGCGGCTGGTCCGGGGGACGGCCCGGCGTGGGCGGCCGCACCTGGGTGGCCGGCACCTTCTGCATGGGGCTGGCGGTGAGGTTGGCGCCGCGAATCTCCGCGGTGATGTTGCCGCCGCCCGTCACCTTGATGCGGCCCGTCAGCTCCATGACGTCCTGGGGGCCCTCCTCCTCCACGTCGATGTCCAGCTCCACCTCGAAGGCGTCCTGGAGCGAGCCCGCGGGTGGGGCCTTCTTCTCGGGGGCGAGGACCTTGGTGACGGCCTCCAGGAGCTTCTGCGCCTCGAAGGGTTTCTCGAAGTAGCCGGCCGCCTGGTACTTCTGGCGCGCCTCCAGCGCGTGCTTGCCGCCCTTGAAGACGCCGGTGATGAAGAGCAGCGGCAGCTGCGGGTTGTCCTTGCGCAGCGCGTCCGCCAGCGGATAGCCCATCATGTCCGGCAGCAGGATGTCCAAGACGGCCGCGCCGGGGGGATTCGCCTTGGCCACCTCGATGGCCTGCTTGCCGCGGCTGGCGCCGACGACCTCGTAGCCCGCGTCCTCGAAGAGCTGCGTGAGGAGGGAGAGAAGCTCCGGGTTGTCATCGACGACGAGGATTCTGGGGGCGGCCATCGCGGGCCGTACGCTACCAGATGCCAGCCAGGGGGTGGGACAATCTACCCCCGGCCTCCCCTTTCCACGGTGGATGCATCTGTGCCGCCGGGCGGTTAGGGTGACGACCCCGTCATGGCCTCTCTCCGTCACCTGTTCCGTGCCCGGACCCTCGGTCTGCTGGCGTGCCTGTCCCTCGTGTCCCCCGCGCTCGCGTGGGCCTGGTCCGCCGACGACGCGGGCGCCGACGGGGGCATCATCATCCCCCTGCCGGACGCCTCCTCCGGCGAGGGCGGGCCGGACCGGGACAACCCGGAGGGCGAGGACGGCACGGGGCGGGTGAACACCGTCTGCCGCCACAGCGGCGACTGTTCGGCGCGCTTCACCTGTGACGACGGGAAGTGCCGTTACACGGGTGTGCGCAAGGCGGAGCAGGTAGGCTGTCTGATGGGCGCGGAGGGTGCGCTGGTGCTGGTGGGTCTGGTCGGACTGGCCCGGCCCCGGCGCAACCGAGGATAGGGGACGCGTGCATGCGGCTGGGCCTCAAGGCGGACAACCTGCTGGAGCGCGTGGCGGACTGGCTCAACCTGGCCCCCAAGCCCCTGGCCCATGCCTTCTTCGGGATGATGGCCTCGCGCACGCTGATGGCGGGGGTGCGGCTGGGGGTGTACGGCGCGCTGGCGGACGGCGCGGCGACCTCCGAGGCGCTGGCCGCCCGGCTGAAGCTGTCCCCCGAGGGGATGCGCTCGCTGCTGGAGGCCCTCATCGCCTGTGAGGCGGTGGAGCGTCAGCGCGACGGCCGCTACCGGCTGGCGCCCCGCTCGAAGCGGTGGCTGGACCCGCGCTCGCCCCAGTACGTGGGGGCGTTCCTGGAGTTCAACTACGCGCAGTGGGACTGGTGGAGCCAGGTGGAGGGCGTGGTGCGCACGGGCGAGGCGGTGGACATCCACGGCTTCGCCCCCGAGGACCCGCGCTGGCGTGACTACATCCACGCCATGCACCAGCTCGCCCGGCTGGCGGCCCCCGAGGTGACGAGCGCCATCCCCCTGCCCCGGGGTGCGAAGACGCTCTTGGATCTGGGCGGGGCGCACGGCTGGTTCGCGGCGGAGATGTGCCGGCGCAACCGGGGCCTGAAGGCGACGGTGCTGGACCTGGAGGGCAGCGTGCGCGTGGGGCGGGACATCATCGCCTGCGCGGGGCTGAGCCACCTGGTCACCCACCAGGCCGGGGACATCCTCACCTCGGACCTGGGCGGCCCGTATGACGGGGTGCTGCTGTTCCAGGTGATGCACCACCTGACGCCCGCGCAGAACGTGGCGCTCCTGCGCCGCATCCGGGGGGCGCTGGCGCCCAAGGGGACGCTGGCGGTGCTCGAGTACCTGCGCGAGGACATCCAGGACCCCTCCAGCTCCGCGCCGCTCATCGGACTGCACTACTTCGTGACGTCGGGCGCGGCGGCGTACACGCCCGCCGAGGTGGAGGGCTTCCTGGACGACGCGGGCTATCGCATCGAGAGCAGCCGGCCCATCCGCCACCTGCCCCTGCAGACGTTGCACGTGGCGCGGCTCGACTGAGTCTCGTCCGGGCGGGCACGTCCTTCCGCCCCCTGGAGGAGGCGCCGATGGGCTACCCTGCGCCTCCCGTTGCCCATGGTTCCCGAGACTCCCCTCTCCGCTGATTCGCCAGACGTGGCGCTCGCCGTCGACCTCGACGGGACGCTGGTGCGCACCGACACGCTGCACGAGAACCTGCTCGTCCTCTTCAAGCGCGCGCCCTGGCTGGTGCTGCTCCTTCCCCTGTGGGTCCTCAAGGGCAAGGCGTACTTCAAGGCGGAGGTGGCCCGGCGCGCCGCGCTGGACGCCTCGCTGCTGCCCTATAACGAGGAGCTGCTCGGCTTCCTCCAGGAGGAGAAGGCGAAAGGGCGCAGGCTGGTGCTCGCCACCGCGGCGGACCAGCGCATCGCGCAGGCCGTGGCCTCGCACCTGGGGCTGTTCGCCGAGGTGCACGCGAGCGACGGCCGGGAGAACCTGTCCGGGGCGCGCAAGCTCGCGAAGCTGAAGGCGTCGCTCGGCACGTTCGACTACGCGGGCAACGACGCGGTGGACGTGCCCTTGTGGCGCGAGTCGCGGCAGGTGGTGGTGGTGCACGCGCCCTCGGGCGTGCTGAAGCAGGCGCACGGGCTGGGGCGCGCGGTGCACCGCGTCTTCGAGAAGCCGAGGACGAGCCCCCGCGTCTGGGTGAAGGCGCTGCGCGTGCACCAGTGGGCGAAGAACGCGCTGGTGTTCGTGCCGCTGCTCGCCGCGCACAAGGCCGCGTCGCCGGACCTGCTGCTCAAGGCGGTGTTGGGTTTCGTGGCGTTCAGCCTGTGCGCGTCCAGCGTGTACGTGCTCAATGACCTGCTGGATTTGGACTCCGACCGGCGGCACCCGACGAAGAAGAACCGCCCGTTCGCGGCGTGCACGCTGCCGGTGAGCGTGGGGGTGGTGATGGCGCCCCTGTTGCTGCTGGCGGGCGCGGCGGTGTGTCTGTTGTTGCCGCCCGCCTTCGCGGCGCTCCTGGCGACGTACTACGCGCTGACCCTGGCGTACTCGCTGCGGCTCAAGCAGGTGGTGATGCTGGACGTGCTGGTGCTGGCGGGCCTGTACACGGTGCGCATCTTCGGCGGCTCGCTGGCGGTGGGCGTGCCCACGTCGAGCTGGTTGTTGATGTTCAGCATGTTCCTGTTCCTGTCGCTGGCGCTGGTGAAGCGGCTGTCCGAGGTGCGCAGGCTGCGGCTGTCCAACGAGACCTCCGCGCACGGGCGAGGCTACCTGGCGCAGGACTACGAGCAGCTGGCCAGCCTGGGCGCGGCGGCGGGCCAGGTGTCGGTGCTGGTGCTGGCGCTGTACATCACCTCGAAGGAGGTGACGGTGTACTACGACCACCCCGAGCGGCTGTGGCTCTTGTGCCCGGTGATGCTGTACTGGGTGGGCCGCATCTGGGTGCTGGCGCATCGCGGGCAGGTGAACGAGGACCCGCTCGTCTTCGCGCTGAGGGACCGGGTGAGCTACGCGGTGGGGCTGGTCGCGGCCCTGGTGCTGTGGGCGGCCACGTGAGAGGGCTTGCGCGATGAAGGCACTGGAGTCCTGGGGACGCTATCCCCGAGTCGAGCAGCGCACGCACGCGCTGACGTGGCGCTCGGACGCGCTGCCCGAGGTGTCCGGCGCGGTGCTGCCGCACGGGCTGGGGCGCAGCTATGGCGACTCGTGTCTGAACGGGGGCGGCACGCTGCTGCTCACCTCCGGGCTGGACCGGCTCATCGCGTTCGACGCGGCGACGGGCGTGGTGCGCTGCGAGGCGGGCGTGTCGCTGGACACGCTCTTGCGTCTGGCGGTGCCGCGCGGCTGGTTCCTGCCGGTGACGCCGGGCACCAAGTACGTGACGGTGGGCGGCGCCATCGCCAACGACGTGCACGGCAAGAACCACCACCGTGGCGGGACGTTCGGCCGGTACGTGCGCCGCTTCGAGCTCTTGCGCTCGGATGGCAGCCGCCGGGTGTGCGCGCCGGACGAGAACCCGGATTGGTACGGGGCGACGATTGGGGGCCTGGGGCTCACCGGGCTCGTCACGTGGGCGGAGGTGCAGCTCAAGCCCATCAGCAACCCGTTCGTGTTGCAGGAGACGGTGCCCTTCGGGAACCTGGATGAGTTCCTGGTCGTGGCGCGCGAGTCCGAGGCGGACCACGAGTTCACCATGGCGTGGGTGGACTGCCTGGCGCGGGGCCGGAAGCTGGGGCGCGGGCTGCTCTACCGGGGCAACTTCGCGCCGCCGCAGTTCGACCGGCTGCCGTTGGCGAAGAGCCACCTGTCGCACGGCATGGGGCTGGCGGTGCCCATGGACATGCCGGCGTTCTGCCTCAACCGGCTGTCGGTGTCGGCGTTCAACTGGCTGTACTTCCACCGGCAGAACGGCAAGCCGAAGCAGCGGCTGACGCACTACGACCCGTTCTTCTATCCGCTGGATGCCATCTATGGCTGGAACCGCATCTACGGCCGGCGTGGCTTCCTCCAGTTCCAGTGCGTGGTGCCGTACGCGACGGCGCGCGACGCGCTGAAGGAAATCCTGGAGCGCAGCTCGCGCGGCGCGCTGCCCAGCTTCCTGTCGGTGTTGAAGACCTTCGGTGACATCCCCTCGCCGGGGTGGCTGTCCTTCCCGCGCCAGGGCGTGACGCTGGCCATGGACTTCGCCAACCGGGGGGAGAAGACGTACCGGTTGGTGGAGGACCTGGACAAGCTCACGCGCGAGGCGGGCGGCGCGGTGTATCCGGCGAAGGACGCGCGGATGAGCCCGGAGAGCTTCGCGGCGTACTTCCCGCGCCGCGCGGAGTTCTCGGGCTACATCGACCCGGCCTTCTCCTCGTCCTTCTGGCGGCGGATGAACCCGGTGGCCCTGCCCTTCTCGCTGGAGTCGGAGCGGAAGGGCGGAGCCGCCGCGCCGCAATCCCTGCTTGCGCTTCGCTGACCCCTCTTCGAGATTCCAAGCCCCATGAAGAAAGTGCTCGTCCTCGGCGCCACCAGCGCCATTGCCCAGGCGACGGTGAGACTGCTCGCCGCGCGCGGTGCCTCGCTGTACCTGGTGGGCCGCAACGTGGAGAACCTGGACGCGGTGGCGAAGGATGCCGCCACGCGGGGCGCCGCGAAGGTGGAGTCGAAGGCGCTCGACCTGAATGACTTCAGCGCGCACGAGGCGCTGGTGGACGGGGCGTTCCAGGCGCTGGGCGGGCTGGACGGCGTGGTGCTGGCGCACGGGGTGCTGGGAGACCAGACGGAGGCGCAGCGCTCGTGGGCGGCGACGGAGGCGGTGCTGCGCACCAACTTCCTGAGCGCGGTGTCGCTCCTGACGGCGCTGGCGAACCGCTTCGAGGCGCAGAAGGCGGGCACGCTGGTGGTGATTTCGTCGGTGGCGGGAGACCGCGGCCGGCAGAGCAACTACGTGTACGGCGCGTCGAAGGGCGCGCTGAACGTGTTCCTCCAGGGCCTGCGCAACCGGCTGGCGAAGTCCAACGTGGCGGTGGTGACGGTGAAGCCCGGCTTCGTGGACACGCCGATGACGGCGCACATCCCGAAGAACAAGCTGTTCGCCTCGCCGGAGAAGGTGGCGCGCGGACTCCTGAGCGCGGCGGACGGGCGCAAGAACGAGGTCTACGTCCCCGGCATCTGGGCGCTCATCATGCTCATCATCAAGAGCATCCCGGAATCCGTGTTCAAGAAGTTGAAGCTCTAGCTGTAAACGGACGCCGGGAGCGGCGCTGCTTGTCAGACGGCTTTGCTATCTCCACACTCGGGGCATGGCCTACGGCAAACGCGAAACAGAGGGTGTCGCGACCCTCGCCGACATCGAGGCTCTGCCCGAGGGCGTCGTGGGCGAGATCATCGAGGGAACGTTGTATGTGCATGCCCAGCCGCGTGCTGGGCATATGGACACGCTGGGCGGCCTGTTTGCCGCACTCCGAGGGCCCTTCCAGCAGGGGCGAGGTGGGCCTGGAGGTTGGTGGATTCAAGTGGAGCCCGGTATCCGACTGGAGGGCTCTCCTGAGTTCATTCCGGATGTCGCGGGGTGGAGGAAGGACCGGGTGGCGAGGATTCCGACGGGCTCGTGGCTCGTCGCGCCCGACTGGGCCTGTGAAGTCCTGTCGCCATCGACGCGCGCCTACGACCTGCGCATCAAGCGCCCCTTCTACGCGCGGATAGGCATCAAGCATCTGTGGTTCATCGACCTGGACGCACGCACCTTGCTGGTGAGCGAGCTGCGCGAGGGACAGTGGGTGGAGGTCGGGACCTACTGCGATGAGGACGTCATCCGAGTGCCTCCGTTCGAGGACCTCGAGTTGAGGCTCGGCGAGCTCTGGCCGCTCCTGGAGCCCACCTCCGGGACATAGCCTCCCACGTCGGCTTGTCAGACGACTCTGCTATCTCCACACTCGGGGCATGGCCTACGGCAAACGCGAAACAGAGGGGGTCGCGACCCTCGCCGACATCGAGGCGCTGCCCGAGGGCGTCGTGGGCGAGATCATCGATGGTGCGCTGTACACGCATGCCCGCCCCGGGGGCGGACATGTGTATCTGGGCTTGAGACTCTTCGGCGAGCTGGATGGTCCCTTCCAGCTCGGCAATCCCGGCCCGGGCGGCTGGTGGCTCATGGTCGAGCCCGGCATCCAGGCCGAGGGCTCTCCCGAGTTCATCCCCGACCTCGCCGGCTGGCGACGCGAGCGCGTCCCCACGCTCCCCGAGCGACAGTGGACCACCGTGCCCGACTGGGTCTGTGAGATCCTGTCGCCGTCCACCCGCTCGTACGACGTGCGCATCAAGCGTCCGTTCTACGCGAGGCTCGGAATCCGCCACCTGTGGCTCATCGACCTGGAGGCGCGCACGCTCACCGTGAGCGAGCTGCGCGAGGGCCACTGGAGCGAGGTGGCCGTCCATCACGAGCACGAGGACCTCATCCGCGTCCCGCCCTTCGAGGACCTGCCGCTGCGCTGGAGCTGGCTGTGGCGCTCGCTCCAGCGTCCCATGCCTTGAGGCTCAGCGCGCCGCCGGGCGGAACCACGTGGGCTCCGCTCGCACGGACGTGCCTCCCGTGAACATGCCGCTGGTGAAGAACTCGTTCTCGAAGAAGTGGTACGGGTGGACGAGCTCCGGACGGCTCGCCGCCTCCAGCTTCGCCGCCTGCGCCTCCGGAATCACCACGTCCAGCGCGCGCAGGTTCGCCTCCAGCTGCTCCGGCTTCGTCGCCCCGATGATGGTCGACGCCACGCCCGGCCGCCGCGTCACCCACGCCAGCGCCACCTGCGCCGGCGGCCTGTCCAGCTCCCGCGCCACCTCCAGCAGCGCCTCCACGATGCCCCAGTTGCGCTCCGTGAAGAGCTTCTCGAAGCCCGGGTTCCCTCCCCCCTGGATGGCCGCCACGCGCCCATCCCCCTTCACCACGCCGCGCTCCCGCGTGTACTTGCCCGACAACAACCCCGAGGCCAGCGGACTCCACGGCGTGATGCTCGCGCCCAGCTGCAACGCGGCCGGGATGTGCTCGCGCTCGATGTTGCGCTCCACCAGCGAGTACTCGAGCTGCAACGCGGCCACCCGCTCCCACCCCTCCTTCTCCGCCAGCGTCTGCGCCCGCGCGAAGTACCAGGCCGGCACGTCCGAGAGCCCGATGTAGCGGACCTTCCCCGAGCGCACGAGGTCCGTCATCGTGGACATCACCTCCTCGAGCGGCGTGATTCCGTCCCACGCGTGCAGCCAGTACAGGTCCACGTAGTCCGTCTTCAACCGACGCAGCGACGCCTCCAGCGAGCGCCGGAGGTTCTTGCGCCCATTGCCGCCCGCGTTCGGGTCCCCGGGAATCGTGTTCACGGTGAACTTCGTCGCGATGACGGCGCTGTCCCGTCCGCCGTGCTCCGCGAAGTAGTCCCCGATGAACGCCTCGCTCGTGCCGCCCGTGTACCCATCCGCCGTGTCGATGAAGTTGCCGCCCGCCTCCAGGTAGCGGGCCAGCAGCCGGTGCGCCGTGTCCTTGGGGCTGCCCCAACCCCACTCCGTGCCGAATGTCATGGCCCCCAGCGCGAGCGGGCTCACCCGCAGGCCCGAGCGGCCCAGCAGGTGGTACCTCGACAGCGTGTCGATGCGGTTCGTCGTCGTCATGCGTGCCTCCGTGGATGACCTCAAACTGCCGCCCACGGGCTTTTTCGAGAAGAGACTGGAATCGCAAACACTGTTTAGGATGGCTTCACAATGGCCCTGACACCCCTGAACGAGCTCGCCGCGTTCGTCGCCGTCGCCCGGCACAAGAGCTTCACGCGCGCGGGAAAGGAGCTTCGCGTCTCCACCTCCGCGGTGAGCCAGACGGTGCGCATGCTGGAGGAGCGCGTGGGCGGCGCCCTGCTCTCCCGCACCACGCGCAGCGTGTCGCTCACGGACATGGGGCAGCGCCTGCTGGAGCGCGCGGGGCCAGGACTGGAGTCGGCGCTGGGCGCGCTGGAGCACCTGTCCGCGGACGTGTCCGAAATCAGCGGCACGCTCCGGCTCACGGTGCCCGTGATGGGGCTCGCCACCGTCATCGAGCCTGTCATCCCCCGCTTCATCCAGGAGCACCCCCATGTCCGCGTCGACGTCCGGGTCACGGACCGGTTCGTGAACATCGTGACGGAGGGGCTCGACGCGGGACTGCGGCTGACGGAGTCCGTGGAGCGCGACATGGTGCAGCTGCGCCTGTCGCCCTCCTTCCGCTTCCTCATCGTCGGCTCGCCGGCCTACCTGAAGAAGCATGGGACGCCGACGCGCCCCGCGGACCTGGCGCAGCACGAGTGCATCGGCTACCGCGCCCCCACCACGGGCCTGCCGTACCACTGGGAGCTGGAGCGCGGGCGCAAGCAGCTGCGCATCGCGGTGAAGGGGCCGCTCGTCACGGACGACTCGCAGTTCACGCGGCGCATGGCCGTGGCGGGCGTGGGCCTGGCGTACCTCGCCGAGCCGGAGCTCACCCCGGCGTTGCGCGAGGGGACGCTGCGGGCCGTGATGGAAGACTGGGCACCCTCCGTCCCGGGCCTCTTCCTGTACTACCCCCACCGGGCTCGCGCCTCACCCGCGCTGAAGGCCTTCGTCGCGCTCGCGCGGAAGATGCTTCCCACGCCCACACGCGCCTGAGGCTCACCCCGTGGGCGTCGGCCCCGAAAGGAACGCCAGCGCCGTGCGGACGAAGACCTCACGCCACGCCCCGAAGAGCGGGACATGGCCTTCACCGGGGACGACCCACAAGCGGGACTCCGGAATGGAGCGGTGCAGCTCCACCGTCAGCTCCACCGGATAGAGCGGGTCCTGGTCTCCCTGGACGAGCAGCGTCGGCGCGCGCACCGTTCCCAGGTGCGGCGGCGTGAAGCTCATGTCATCGAAGCTGTCCGCGAAGCCTCGGACATGTCGCCACAGGGCTCGAATCTGCGCGTCTCCGTGTACGTGCTTCGAGCGCAGGTCCGCCCACTCCGCCTCCGAGCGCGACGCATCCGTGTAGGTCGCCATGATGCGGCGGGCCGACGCGGGGTAGTACGGCGTGCTGGAGACCAGCACCATCCGCTCCACGCGCGCGGGTGCTCGCGTGGCGACGTGAAGCAGCGTGTTGCCACCCAGGCTCATCCCGATGGCTCGGCACCGCTCGATGCCCAGCGCGTCCAGGAGCGCGAGGACATCCGTCGCGCACTGGCGCGTGGTGAAGTCCTCCGAGGGATTGTGGCTCCGGCCGTGGCCTCGCAGGTCGGGGATGACGAGCCGGTACTCACGGGCCAGCGCGTCCAGGTCGAACACGTGGCCCCAGTCCTCGCCCGCACCGGTGAAGCCGTGAAGGAGGAGCAACGGAGGCCCCTCGCCCAGCAGCGTGCAGTGCAGCCGCAGGTCCTCCAGCGTGACTGTGCGCGTCTCTCGCGTCGCGTTCATCCCATGCCCCCGTGCGTGACCGGAGACATTCCGGTCGCGCGGGGACGTACGGGAACGCGGCGCGACTTGATAGCTTCGTTCTTTCGCGCAAAACTGCTTCACGGCATCACGGGCCGCGCACGGCCATGCTCAGTCGAGCGACCCGTCGATGATCTTCTTCGCAATCCCGAACGAGAAGCCCGCGCGCGCCAGGGAGGCCAAATCCCTCTGACGGTTCTCCTCGCGCGTCGCCAGGTTCTTGCGAAAGGGGCCCAGGCGCTTCTTCCGGGCCCAGATGCGCGCGGCGTCCTCGTCGGAGACCTCCGCGGTGGCCTGCGCCAGCTTGCGCTGCACCAGGTCCGCGGCCACGCCCTTCATCCGCAGCTTCTGCGCAATCACCCGCGTGCTGCGCCCGGCCGCGCGCAGCGACTGCGCCTTCATGCCCGCGTAGGCGTCATCGTTGATGAGGCCGTTGCGGATGAGCTTCTGCGTGAGCGCGTCAATCCACCCGAGCGCCTCCGCGCGGTCCCCGCCGTGCTCCTTCACCGAGCGGTCCACGCGGCGCACCAGCACGCGCTTGAGCTGGCTCACCGTGGAGGCGTAGCGCTTCAAGTAGTGCAGCGCCGCGTTCTCCAGGTAGCGAGCGGACACCTTCCGGGGTCGCTTCTGCTTCCTCGGGGGCCTGCTGTCCTGTCCGGTCCGGTCGTCTTCCACGCCGCCCTATCTATCAGGGCGGTCCGACGAAGACGCCGCTCGGGTGATACCCCCAGCGAAACGAGGGCGGGCGGACGAGCAGGCCCCCGTCCGCCCCTCCACGGCCGAGGACGCGTGATGGCGGCTCCCGAGCCCCAGCGCGCCATCGCAGGAGGGCGGGCCTCCTGGCGGACCCGCGAAGTCACTGCCCCTCGAGCACCACCACCACAAGCCCTCTTTCTTCCACCTGGCGTGGAGCATCAGCGGGAGAGCGGGCCTGCGGAGTCACAGGGCCTGGAGCACCGCCGCGAACACTCCCCGCATCACGGCCTGGCCGCGCGCTACGAACATGAAGCAGGCGTGCCGATTCGTGGGGGCAGCGCCTCACGGTGGCTTCAGCATCACCGCGAGCCCCTCGCATCACCGTGTAGCCGCAGGCTCCGAGCACGAAGCGGGCGTGCCTGCGCGTGGGGGCAGCGCCTCACAGAGCGGCAGCCCCGAGGCCTCCGGCAGCGTCACGCCCAGCCAGGAGGCCAGCGTGGGCGCCAGGTCCAGTGGCGTCACGGCGCGCCCATGTCGCACGGCGGGCAGCCCCTGGCCGTAGAGGATGAGCGGCACGTGCGTGTCGTACTCGTAGGGCGTCCCGTGCGTGCTCGCATGGTCGTCATCCGGCGCGAGCAGCACATGCGGGTCCGCGATGAGCACCAGCTCTCCCGAGCGCGCGGGCACGTACTCCTGTCGCACCCTCCGGGCGAACCCCTCCGCCCGGTCCGCGCGCACATCCGCCGCGGACACCACCTCCGCGATTCCCGGCACGGCGCGCGCCGCCTTCTTCGCCACCTCGGCCGCCTTCTCCAGCGACACTCCCCGCGCCTTCAACCGCGCCTGTCGCAGATACAGGTGCGGCGCGATGAACGCCTCCACCCAGTCCTCCGCGCCGAAGGCCCCATCCATCGCCGCGTCCACCGCGCGCGTCACCGTCTCCGCCGGCAACCGCTGCTCGGCTCGCGCCGGCGCGGGTGCCATCCCGTGGTCCGCGCTCATCGCGACCAACACCTTCGACAACCCCACCTCGCGGTCCATCGCCTCCAGGAACACGGCCAGCGCCCGGTCCAACCGAAGGAGCATGTCCACCGTCTCGTGACTCTCCGGCCCGAAGCTGTGGCTCACCACGTCCACGCTCGACATGCCGATGGCCAGCAAGTCCCTCGCACCGGGGCGCTTGCCCAGCTGCTCCGCCTTCACTCCCGCGAGCGCGAGCTCGAACAACGTCTCCGCCCCCAGCGGCGTGTACAGGAACGCCTCCTCCGTGGTCAGCGGATGGGGGAACGTCCGCCCCAGTCCCTCGGGCGGGCGCTCGCGCGCGTCATCATCCGGGCCCAGCGAGCCATACACGGACGCCTCCGCACTCCGTGCCCACGCGCCTCCCCTCCGCGAGCCCAGGGCCTGATTGAACTCGGACACCCAGGTCGGCAGCTCGCGCGCATGGTGACGGCTCGTGGTGAAGCCCTTCGCGCCCCACCAGTACGCCTGCCCGCGCTGCCCGCCCAGCATGATGGCCGCGCGGTCCTTCAGTGACACCGACACCACGCGCGAGGAGCCACCGTGCGTCTCCAGCAAGCGGTCTCCCAACGTCGCCACCCGCAGCCGCCAGGGCGACACCCCCTTCCCCTTCGGGTCATCGAGCGGCGGGCTGGCCGGGTCCCGAACACAGCTCACGTCCGCGCCCGTCTCCCGCTCGTACCACTCGTTCGAGATGATGCCGTGCGCTCCGGGGAGCGCCCCTGTCGCGAGCGTCGCGTGCCCCGGACACGTCTTCGTCGTCGCGTACGGATAGCGCGCGGCATCGAAGACGGTGCCACCCTCCAGGAGCCGACGGAAACCGTCCGGCCCCATGCGGTGACGCCAGCGCTCCAGGTCGTCGTAGCGAAGTCCATCGAACACCAGGAACACCACCAGCGACGGCCTCGCCCCCACCTCCTCGCCCGGCGACACCACCGGCCGCGAGCCACCCCGCGGCGGCGCCACCTGCCGCCTCCCCACCCTGCCCGAGGACAGCTCCGACTCCCGCGCCTGCCCCGCTCCGGAGCCCAGCGCCCCCAGCAGACAGCCGACCGACATGAGCACCCGACTCAACGAAGCCGCCATGGTTCCGCCTCCACCACCGCGAGCACCGCGGCGTGGAAGGCATCCTGCGAGCCACGGCCCTCATCCATCCAATGGATAGACTGGATGAATCCCATAGAATGGTTGGATGGACCTGGACCCTCGCTATCTCCAGACCTTCTTCGTCGTGAGCCGGGAGCGCGGCTTCAGTCGCGCGGCGACCGTGCTCCACCGTACCCAGCCCGCGGTGAGCTACCAGGTGCGTCAGCTCGAGGAGCAGCTCGGCACCGTGCTCTTCGACCGCACCACGCGCACGCTCACCCTCACCGACGCGGGCGCGAAGCTGCATGCCCTGTGCGAGCGCTTCTTCGACGAGTTCGGCCGACTCGCGCGCGGACTGCGGACCGGTGACGCACCCGCCGAGCCCCTGCGCATCGCCTCCGTGAGCGGCTTCGGTCGCTACGTGCTCTATCCCCTGCTCGCCCGTCAGCGACTCGCGGCCCCATACTCCCTGCGCTTCCCCACGGCCGAACAGGTCTTCGAGTCCCTGGAGGACGGCGCCTGTGACGTGGGTTTCGTCTACCTGCCCCATGTGTCCAGCCGCCTGCTCACCGCGCCCGTGTGGCGAGAACAGCTCGTGCTCGTCGGGCCCCCTGGCGCCAAGGGGAAGACCTTCCCGCGGCTCGAGGCCTTCGAGGACCTGACCTTCGTCACCTATGACGAGTGCGAGTACGTCTTCGGCAAGTGGTTCGAGGGACACTACGGACGACAGCCCCGCTCGATGCGCGGCACGTACCACTTCGAGGAGCTGGAGGAGGTGGTGGGCACGGTGGCCGCCGGCCACGGCTGGTCCATCCTCCCCGACCACTGCGTCGCCCAGGCCGCGCGCCAGGGCACTGTCGTCATCGCCCCCGCGCCCGGCCGCAAGCAGGTCACCAACCTCATCTACTCCGTGCAACGGGCGAACGCGCCCGAGAACCCCTCGGCGCTCCGGCTCATCGACGCCCTGCGCACCGAGGGCGAGAAGCCCCTGACCGCCGCGCCTCGAAGCCAGCCGCGTCGCCGCCCCACACGACGCTCCGCTCGCTGAAGGGGTCCGACCGAGCAGGGACGGCGGTCTCTGGCGAGACGCCCCGCCGCATCGCGCCAACGCACCGCTCGCTCTCGACGACGAAGCCTCACGCGCGGGGTTCACAAGGCACCTCGGACAAGCCGCGTCGATGACGCACCACTCGCGCTCGACGACGGAGCTGCGCCCGTGAGGTCCCGAAGGCACCTCAGGCAAGCCGCGTCGATGCCACACCGTCGATGCAACCCCTCGTGAGCGCCGACGTCCTCCACCACTCCGAACCCACGTGACCGCCGACGCCCCAGCCCCCGCAACCGCTCGTTCACCACGCGTCGCGTCACCCCACCGGACAACCACCTTTTGAGTCCGCGCGACGCCCCTGGCTACGCTCGGCGGCCCGAGGCCGCCATGACCACCGCCGCCCCCGTCCCTTCCGCGCCCGAGCCCGTCGCGCCCGTGACGCCCACCGTCGCGCCCGAGCCGTCCCTTCCTCCGTGGAGCCTGGCGAAGCGGCTCGGCTTCCGCTTCGTCTGCGCCTACGTCCTCCTCTACGCCTTCCCCTTCCCGGTGTACGTCGTCCCCGTCATCGGCGAGCCCATCTCCGAGGCCATCTCCGACTTCTGGAACCTCGTGGTCCCCTGGGTCACCCGCAACGTGGCCGGCTACCAGGGCGAGCTCTCTCTCGCGCAGACGGGCAGCGGCGACAAGGCCATCGACTATGCCCAGACCGCCGTCTTCCTCGCGCTCGCCCTCGTCGCGACCGGCGTGTGGTCCCTCGTCGACCGGCGGCGTCCGCGCTACGAGAAGGCCCACGCCCTGCTGCACCTCTACGTGCGCTACCTGCTGGCCGTCCCCATGCTGGGCTACGGCTTCTCCAAGGTCTTCAAGTCGCAGTTCCCCATGGCGTCCGTCGAGCGGCTCACCCAGTCCCTCGGCGACTTCTCCCCCATGGGCCTGTTGTGGACCTTCATGGGCCACTCCCCCGGCTACAACCTCTTCACCGGAGGCGCCGAGGTGCTGGGCGGCCTGCTGCTGCTCGCCCGTCGCACCACCACGCTCGGAGCGCTGGTGGTCATCGGCGTCATGTCCAACGTCGTCGCGCTGAACTTCTTCTACGACGTCCCCGTCAAGCTCTACTCCACCCAGCTCCTGCTCTTCGCCGTCTTCCTCACGCTGCCGGACCTGCGCCGGCTCGCCAACGTCTTCGTCCTCAACCGCGCCACCCAGCCCGCGTCCCTCGAGCTCCCCTTCACCCTCTCCCCGCGCGTCCTCTGGGCCTCCCGAGCCGTGAAGGTCCTCTTCATCGGCTGGCTGCTCCACAACAACATCACCAGGGGCCACGAGCGCTACACCCAGTGGGGTGACGGCGCGCCCCCGCCACCCTTCGGAGGCCTCTACAAGGTCGAGTCCTTCACCCGGGACGGCCAGGAGCTCCCGCCCCTGCTGACGGACCCGCATCGCTGGCGCGCCGTGTCCGTCGGCCGCAATGTGGTGGCCGCCCGGCTGATGAATGACGTGCGCCGCTACTTCCCCGTGAAGGAGGGCGAGGCCGGCAAGTCCATCCTCCTCATGTCGGGACGGGGCGACGACGCCAAGCCCGTGGCCACCCTCCAGCGCGAGACGCCGGATGCGGAGCACTTCGTGCTCGAGGGCGAGGTCGACGGCGCGAAGGTCCACGTTCGACTCAAGCAGGTGGACATCTCGAACTTCGAGCTGCGCGGACGCGGCTTCCACTGGGTGCAGGAGAAGCCCTACAACCGCTGACGCCTACCGCTCCGCCGGGCACACGCTCGCCACCGCGGCGGGCGTCCGGGGCAGGGGCTCCACGAAGCGCCCCTCGCCGAAGCCCAGCGCCCAGAAGCGCGGGCGCACCTCCTCGCGCGCGAGCAGCCGCAACAGCAGGAACTTCGCCTCGTCCTGCCCGTCGAAGGCCATGGGGAAGGTGTTGTGGTGCATGGCCACGGACGTGGAGGAGCCGAGCACCTTGTGCGCATCCAGCGCCTCGCGCGGCCCCATGTGCACCGTGTGGAGCACGCGCGGCCGGTAGGCCCCGATCGGCAACACCGACAGCCGCATGGGCCCGAAGCGCGCGGCCATCATCGCGAAGTGCGGACCGAAGCCCGTGTCCCCCGCGAAGAACGCCGGCCCGCCCGTGGTCGACACCACGTACCCGGCCCACAGCGTCTCCGCCTGGTCCGTGAGCCCCCGGTTCGAGCGGTGCTGCGCGGGCACCGCCGTCACCGACACCTCCGGCGTCACCCGCGTGGCCTGCCACCAGTCCAGCTCCTCCACGTGCCGGAACCCCTCGTCATCCAGGAGCGCCTTGTTGCCCAGCCCGACGATGAAGCGCGGCTGGTGCGCCGCCTCCAGCCTGCGCAGCGTGGGCAGGTCCATGTGGTCGTAGTGGTTGTGGCTCACCACCACCACGTCGATGGGCGGCAGGTCCTCGAAGCGGATGCCCGGCGGGTGCACCCGCTTGGGCCCCACCCACGGCACCGGGCTGGGCCGCTCCGAGTAGATGGGGTCCGTCAGCACATTCACCCCGTCCGCCTGGATGAGCACGGTGGCGTGGTTGATGAGCGTGACCTTGAGCTTGCCCGGGCCCACGCGCTCGGGCGGGGGCCTGCCGGGGGGAAGGTCCTCGTACTCGCGCCACGCGCCGCGAGGCTCCTTCAGCGCCGCGCCAATCAGCTCGGACGCCGACAGCATCGGCGCGTCACCGATGTTCTGGAACTTCTCCCCGTCGAAATGCGCCATCGGCGGCCCCCGGTGGCTGGGGCCCGCGAAGAGGCAGCCGCCCACGAGCGGCGCGCAGGCGAGCAGGCCCCACAGGGCGGTCGACGAGGGAAACCAACGGGCCAGGGACGCCTGGGGCATGGGGGCGACGCTCCATCGAAGCCAACGGCCACGCCCTCCGGTCAGGGCGAGGGCGGGTCTCCATCGTAATGGCGGGCACGCGGCCGCGCAGGACTCTTCAGGAGGACGTGGCCACCCGAGGACGCTTCGCGGCGGACGCCATCTGGGGCTTGTGCTCACGCAGCCAGTCCACCGTGTCGCGCAGCGTCTGCTCCAGCGGGCGGAAGCGCACCCCCAGCTCCCGCTTCGCCTTGGACGAGTCCACCCGCAGCTTCGCGCGCATCACGCGCACCCCCTCCACCGTCAGCGCCGTCTCGCCCCCCGTCAGCCGGGCCCACGTCTGCCCCAGCGCGCCCAACATCAGCGCCAGCGCGTGGGGCAGCACCCTGCGCGGCGCGGGGATGCCCGACACCGCCTCAATCGTCCGCGTCAGCGTGCCCAGGTCCACGAACTCGCCGCCCACCAGGTAGCGCTCCCCCGAGCGTCCCTTCTGGGCCGCCACCACGGTGGCCTCGGCCACGTCGCGCGCGTCCACCAGGCACGAGCCCCCCTCGAGCAGGGCCGGCATCTTCCCCGCGGCCAGGTCCAGGATGAGCTGCCCCGCGGCGGTGGGCCCCGCGTCCCCGGGACCGAACATCCACCCCGGCAGGATGTAGACCACGTCCATGCCCGTGCGCGCGCTGAAGGCGTTGAGCTCGCGCTCCGACTCCACCTTGCTCTTGAAGTAGAGGTTGCCGGCGAGCAGCGCCGCGGGCGGCGTCGACTCGTCCCCGGGCGAGCCGTCCGCCTTGGCGCCCACCGTGCCCGAGGAGCTGATGTCCACGAAGCGCTTCACCCCGCGCTGCTGGGCCTCCTCCGCCAGCGCCACCGTGGCCGTCACGTTGATGGCATACAGCTTCGGCCAGTGGTCTCCCGCCGCGTAGTATTCGCGGAAGTACGCCGCCGTGTGGATGACCACGTCACAACCGTCCAGCGCGGCCGCGAAGCCCTTCACGTCCAACATGTCCCCTTCCACCACCTCCACACCGGACAGCCCACCGAGCACCTGGCGCGCCTTCGCCGGCGAGCGCGCCAGCGCCCGCACCGTGTGCCCCCCCGCCACCAACGCCCGCACCACGTTGTTGCCCAACAGCCCCGTGCTGCCCGTGACGAATGCGCGCATCCAGCGGCTCCCCGTTAATGTGAACGATGTTCAAATAAAGGCCGGTCTGAACACTGTCAAGATGAACGGGCGGGCAAGGAGGCTGGGGCAATGACGACCCGGACGAAGAAGGCGGCGGCGCCCAAGCGGCGCACGTACCACCACGGGGATTTGCGGCAGGCGCTGGTGGACGCGACGTTGAAGCTCATCGCGACGGAGGACGTGGGCGCGGTGTCGCTGCGGGAGGTGGCGCGGCGCGCGGGCGTCACGGCGGCGGCGCCGTATCACCACTTCCGGGACAAGGACGCGCTGCTGGCGGCGGTGGCGGAGGAGGGGTATCGGGCGCTCAACGCGCGGATGGACGAGGCGATGACGAAGGCCCGGGCGCCGCGCATCGACGGCCAGCTCAAGGCGCTCGCGCGGTGCTACGTGCGCTTCGCGGTGGAGCACCCGGCGCACTACCGGGTGATGTTCCGGCAGGAGTGGAGCGACGTGGAGAAGTACGCGGGCATCCACACCGAAGGCATGCGCGCCTACGCGCGGCTGCAGGAGCTGGCGCAGGAGGTCCGCGTGGCCTCGGGGGGCAAGGTGGAGATGGACATCCTGGCCTTCACCATCTGGTCCTGGGTGCACGGGCTCGCGTCGCTGTGGAACGAGGGGCCGCTGCGCAAGAAGAGCCAGAGTGACTCCATCGAGCCGCTGCTGGAGCGCTCGTCGGAGATGTTCGTCGGATGGGTGGTGGGCAAGGGGCCGTGAGGCTCGGCTCACCCGACGACGGAGTGGAGGATGCGCTCGAAGAGCCACGGGCTGTGGCCGAGCATCCGGACGATGGGGCGTCGCAGCCAGGGACGGCGCGCCAGCATCAGGAGTGAGCGCGTGGCCCAGGCGTACTTGCGGAACACCTGCTGGAAGCGCGCCTCGTAGGGCTGGAGCACGTCGCGCGTCGCTCCCCTCGCGAGCGCGTCCGGCAGGAGCTCGCCCAGTGACTCCGCGCAGGAGAAGGCGAGGGAGAGTCCTTCTCCGGTGAGCGCGTCCACGTAGCCCGCGGCGTCGCCCACCAGGGCGAAGCGGTCCGCCACGCGCACGCGGGCCACGCGCGCCAGCGGACCCGCGCCTCGCACCTGCGAGTCCGGTGTCGCGGTGGACAGTCTCGCCTCGAGCTTCGGGAAGCGCGACAGCAGCGTCTCGAAGCCCACGCGCCCCTCCACGCCTCCGTCCTCCCAGAGGAAGGCGAGCCCCACGCGCCGGGCGCCCGCGGGCGTGACGTAGGCCTCCACGCCGTTCGCGAAGTGCACCTCGACGTAGGGAGTCCAGGGTTCGAGCTGGAAGTGGCGGCGCAGGCCGAAGCGCCGAGGCCCCTCCGCGTCCAGCTCGAGTCCCTCCGCGCGCCGCAGGGGTGAGGCGAGCCCGTCCGCGGCCACCAGCATCCGCGCCTGGACCTCTCCGTCGACCAGCTCCAGCGTCACGCCGTCGCCGACGCGGCGATGCGACACCACGTGGGTGCGCTCGCGGAGCTCGGCGCCCGCTTCGCGCGCGCGGGTGACGAGCGCCTCGGCGAGCGCCACCCGACGCACGCCGAGCCCTCCTGGCGCGGGGAGGAGCCCCTCCGCCGTGCTGCCATCCTCCTGCACGTAGCGGATGCCCACGAACGGCGCGCTCTGCGAGCGGTCCAGGTGCGTGAGCGCGCCCAGCCGCTCCAGGGCCGCGAGCCCCGCGGGCATGAGCCCCTCGCCGCAGGCCTTGTCGGCCGGGAAGGAGGCGCGCTCCAGCACCACGGTGTTCAGCCCCCGCGTCGCGGCGTGGATGGCCACGGCGAGCCCGGCCGGGCCTCCTCCCACCACCGCGACGTCATACCGACTCATGGCGCGGACTCCGCCAGAGACCTCGCCTCCGCGCAATGGCGCCACATCCGGGAGCCGCGCGGTGCTCGTGCCCGGCCAGGGCCCCGCGTGATGCTCGGCCTCTCGCCACCTGTCGCGCAGGGGACGCTCGGGCGGGCGTCTCCCGCCAGGGCAAAGGCGGCGCGGCGTCTCACGAACAAAGCCTCTTGCCCATCCTCTCCGAGAGTCGACGGCTCACGTGTCGTGCTCCACCCGCGCCATGGCGAGCACGCCGTGCGCCATCTCCGCCGCAATTCCCGCCTGCCTCGGCGGCGACGGCGCTCCGGAGAGTCGACGGCTCACGTGTCGTGCTCCGCCCGCGCCATGGCGAGCGCGCTGCGCGCCATCTCCACCGCCATGCCCACCATGCCCACCTTCTTCGGCGGCGACAGCTCTCCGGAGAGGTGCCGCCGCAGCGCCTCCATCCGACGCAGCTTCCCGCTCGACGTGCGCGGCAGCGTCCCCGGCTCCAGCAGCTTCACCGTGTGCGGACGCACGCCCGTGGCCTCCACCACCGCCGCGCGGATGCGCTCCTCCACCACCTCGTCGGCGTCCGTCCCACCCCGCTCCGCGAGGATGAGCAGCGCCTCGTCCTGTCCACCCTCGGGCGTGAAGCCGAGCGCCACCGCGCACCCCGTGCGCACGCCCTCCACCGACTGGAGCGGCTCCTCGAAGGACTGCGGCGCGTGGTTCGCCCCGCGGATGATGACCACGTCCTTCGCGCGCCCCGTCAGGTACAGCTCCCCCTCCGCGATGAAGCCCAGGTCTCCCGTGTCCAGCCACCCGTCCAGCGTCAGCGCGCGCCGCGTGGACAGCGCATCCCCGAAGTAGCTGCTCATCAGCGACGGCCCACGCGTGAAGACCTTCCCCACGCGCTTGTCCGGCAACACCCCGCCCTGCTCGTCGCGAACCTCCACCTCGAAGCCCGCCACCGGCGAGCCCACGCTCACCAGCCTCCGCGCCCCCTCCTCCACCCGGCCCTCGCTCGCGAGCAGCCCCGGGTCCACGCCCAGCGAGCGGGGACCCCGGCCCTCCGGAGGGAACGTCACTGCCAGCGACGCCTCGGACAGTCCGTACACCGGGCGCAGCGCGCGCGCGGAGAAGCCCCACCGCTCGAAGCGCTCCACGAAGCGCTGCAGCGTCTCCGCGGACACCGGCTCCGCGCCGTTGAGCGCGTGCTTCCACGACGACAGGTCCACGCCCTCCAGCTCCGCGTCCTTCACCCGCTTCAAACACAGGCCATACGCGAAGTTCGGCGCCGGCGAGATGAAGCCCCGGTGCCTGGACACCGCGCGAAGCCACAGCGCGGGGCGCGCCAGGAAGGCCTCGGGCGGAATCAGCACCAGGTTCCCCGGATAGTGCAGCGCCGAGAGCAGACAGCCGATGAGCCCCATGTCGTGGTACAGCGGCAGCCAGCTCACGCCCACCCGGGGACTGTCGGGCGGCACCGGCATCGCCACCTCCAGCGCCCTCAGCTGCGCCAGCAGCGCCCCGTGCGTCAGCGCCACCGGCTTGGGGTCCACCGTGGAGCCGGAGGAGAACTGGACGAGGCCCAGCGCGTTGGCGCCCACCTCCACCTCGCGCCCCTCGTCGTCGCGCGAGACGTCCTCCACCGTGTGGCAGCCCAGGCGGGGACGGGACTTCTCCACGCTCGGGCCCAACAGCAGCCGCACCCGCGAGTCCGTCAGCACCAGGCACGCCTCCGTCACCTGGAGCATCCGCGCCGTCGTCCGGTGGTACTCGTCCAGTCGCCCCAGCCGCACCGGCGGATACAGGGGCACCGGCACCGCGCCCGCGAGCAACGCGCCGAAGTAGGCATCCATGAAGGCCGGCGAGGTGGGCAAGAGCAGCGCCACCCGCTCGCCCTCGCGCACGCCCAGGCGCGACAGCCCCGCCGCCGTGCGCCGCGCGCGTCGGTACACCTCCGCCCAGGACAGCGAGGTCTCCTTCTCGGCCGCGTCCACGAACGTCAGCCGGAAGTCCGTTTCGGCCGTCGACGCGAGCATCGCGTTCACCGTGGGGAACCGCACCGCGGGCAGCGTGGGTCCCCTCACGAACGGACCTCCGTCGCCACGCGCGCGGTGGACAGCACGCGCCGCTCCACCAGCTTCGTCAAATCTCCCACCGTGCGTACCCCCTGCGCGTCCTCCTCCGACAAGCGGATGCGGAAGCGGTTCTCCAGCCCCACCGCCAGCACCGTCAGCCCCAGGCTGTCGAGTTGCAGGTCCTTGAGGAGGTCGAGCCCGGGCTCCACCTCGCCCTTCCACTCCAGCTCCTCGGCGGCGATGCGACGAATCTCCGCCAGGACCTCCAGTTCGAGCTCAGCCACGGGGCACCTCCGGAAGGAAACGGGGACGATGGGAGAACGCCTTCGCGTACACGTCCCCCAGGGCCGCCTCCTCCGCGCGGATGCGCACGAAGAGCAACCCCAGGTTCCCCACCGAGAAGCACACGGCCGTCCACCACGCGCCATGGATGAGCGGCACACACGCCAGCTCCAGCACCACCGCGACGTAGTTGGGGTGGCGCAGGAAGCGGTACGGCCCCCCCTCCACGGGGGGCAGGCCCGGCACGACGATGATGCGCGAGTTCCACCGCGAGCCCAGCGTGGAGATGGCCCAGTAGCGAAGCCCCTGCGCCACGAGCGCGCCGCCGAGCGCCGCCCAGCCCAGCACGCCCGGGAAGGACCGGTGCAGGAGGAACACCTCCGCCACGCACGCGACGAGGAACAGCGTGTGGAACACCACCATGAAGCGGTAGTGACGCTGCCCCGTCTCCACCCCACCCCGCGCGAAGGCCCACGCCGCGTTGCGCTTGGAGAGCACCAGCTCCACGAGCCGCTCCAGCACGAGCGCGCCCATGTACCCCAAGAACACCCCTTGCGTGAGCGTCACCATCGCAAGAGCACCATCTCCGCGCAGAAGCCCGGCCCCATCGCCATCATCAGGCCCCAGTCCCCCGGCTTCGCGTCCGCCTTCTCCAGCGTCTCACCCAGCACGAAGAGCACCGACGAGGAGGACAGGTTGCCCACCTCGCGCAGCGACGCCCACGAGCGCGTGAGCGCCTCCTGCGGCAGCTCCAGGGCCTGCTCGAAGGACTCGAGCACCTTGGGCCCGCCGGTATGCGCCACCCAGTGGCGGATGTCATCGCGCTTCAAGCCGTGGCTCGCGAGGAAGGCGTCCACGTTGCCGCGGATGTGGTCCTTGACCAGGTGGGGCACCTTCGCGGACAGCACGACCTTGAAGCCCGAGTCCACCACGTCCCAGCCCATGGTGCGCTCGGTGTCCGGGTAGAAGACGGAGCGGGAGGCCACCACGCGGGGACCTCGGGCGCCGGGGGCCTGGGCGCCCCGGAGCACCGCGCACGCGGCGCCGTCGCCGAAGAGGCCGGAGGCGATGATGTTGGGGATGGACAGGTCCTCGCGCTGCAGCGTCAGCGAGCACAGCTCCGCGGACACCAACAGGGCGGTGTGCGTGGGGAAGGCGCGCAGGTAGTCGGCGGCGCGTGCCATGCCGGCCGCGCCCGCGACACACCCGAGCCCGAAGATGGGCGTGCGCTTGAAGTCCTCGCGGAAGCGCAGCCGGTTGGCGAGCCGCGCCTCGACGCTGGGGGTGGAGATGCCCGTCACGGTGACGAAGAAGACGTGGTCCACGTCCGTGGGCGTCAACTCCGCCTGCTCGAGTGTCTTGCGCACCACCGACTCGCTGAGGGCGGTGGCCTCGCGAATCCAGGCGTCGTTGCGTTGCTGGAAGGTGACGAGCTCGCGGTACGCGTCGATGGGGAGCGCCAGGTAGCGGCCTCCGACCTGGACGGCGCGGTGCAGGTCCTCCAGGCGCTCCAGGTTGAAGTGGCGCGTGGCCCACAGCTCGCGGAAGGCGGCGATGAGCTGTTCCTGCGAGGCGTAGTGAGGCGGGAGGGCTCTTCCCACGGAGCGGATGAAGGGCGAGCTGCTGTCCTGGCCGGTTGCGCTGTGCATGAAGGTCTCGGGTCCGTGCGGCGCTCAGGGGTACGCTTAGTCGGAAACGCGTGGAGGACGCGACACCTGTCCCCCCGACTGAACGAGTCCCGACGCCGCGGCGCCTTTCAGTGTCACACGGTAGACGGCGGGCTCGCGCGCGTGAAGGCACCGGGCTCCCCGTGTCGCGCGGAGGACAGCGGACCGCGTGCGCCGGGACGACCTTCGACACGCCTTGGGCACACCTTTATGCGCGAGGGCGGCCCGCGCTAGCGTGCGGCGCGATGAGATTCGCAAACTTCGTCCTGGGCGCCGTGCTGTCGGGGCTCTGCGCGTGCAGTCACTCCCGGCTGGGTCCCACTCTGCCCGCGAGCCACGGCCATCTGTCCCGGACCATGGCCCAGCACCTGGATCCGAAGACGGAAGGCCTGGAGGTCCAGGCCGCGCTGGGGGTTCCCTCGCACAGCGTCGAGACGAGCGTCGTGGTGGAGCCCGCCGAGGCACCGGCCATCTTCGCCGAGGCCGTGCAGGTGCTTTCGGGCAAGCCCACGGAGGAGCAGGTGCGGCAGGCCTCCGCGGACCTGTCCGCTGCGTGCGACGCGGCGCTGACACAAGCGTGTGACTACCTGCGCACGAACTTCCAGCCGCCCAGGCGAATCGCGGGTGAGCCGCCAGGGTTCCCCGAGGAGGCGATGCGGGAGCGGGCCATGGCGGTGGTCATTGTCACCTTCCAGCTGGGCGTGGACGGCCTCCCCCGCCATGTGCAGGTGCTGGAGTCGGCGCCGTATGGGCTCACCGAGGCGATGCTGACGTCGGTGAAGGGGATGCGGTTCCAGCCCGCGATGCTGGCGGGGCATCCCATCGAGATTCCGTATCAACTCCAGATGAACACGCGGTTCCCCGGGGCGAAGCTCACGCCCCAGGAGGAGCTGGAATGGGGGCGCACGCGGGCGGCGCACTTCCCGACCAGCCCGGCGGCCTGGGCACATGTGGCGCGCGCCTACGCACGCGACCTGCCCGAGGACCCGCAATACGAGCGCGCCTTGAGGAAGCTCACCGTCCTGGCCCCCAATTACTGGTGGGCCGCGACGGAGCTCGCGTGGTTGCATGCGCGCGCGGGCCGTTACGACGAGGCCGCGCCGCTGGCGCGCGTGGGTCGGAAGATGTCGTCCCACAATCCCTACGCGCTGGAGACGAGCGCCCTCGTCGCCTTCCACCAGGGCCGCTGCCAGCAGGCCGTCCAGGAGCAGCAGCAGGCCGTCGCGAAGCTGCCCGCCAAGTGGCCTCGCGAGGAGCAGGAGCGCTTCCAGCGCGTGCTCACCGACTACCAGCGCCAGTGCGAGACCGCACCCACGCCCGCGAGCCACTGACGCGGCCGCCCATCGCATTCGAGAGGCGCCCCACGAGGAGGCGCCTCACCGCCGCTACGACCGCCGTCGCCGTCCCAACCCCACGAACACCAGCGCCGCCCACCCCAGCGCACCGGGCGCGGCCGCGCAGCCACTGTCGTCATCGTCGGGAGTCTGGGGCACCTCGGTCTCGGGCTCCGGTGTCACCTCGACACACGGCGCGCCGGACGTCTCACCCGTGAGGCACAGCGTGCCGTAGCGGCCCGTGCCCTCGTGGCGGCCATCCACCACCGCGATGATGACCCGGCTCGCATCCAACGCCGTCACGTTCGCGGTCAGCGTCCCCGGCCCATCCACGCGCGTCACCCGCAGCACCGCGGTGTCCGTCACCGCCGCCACCAGCAGGTGCTGCTGCGACGAGTTCGCGACGTCCCGAGGCACATACCGAGCCCACACCCGCTCCGAGCCACCCGGCACCTCGAAGTAGCGCGCCGACGCCGTCGTCAACCGGACGCCCTCCTCCTGATAGGGCAGCGTCTTCACGGCCGGCTTGAGCCCCTCGTAACCGCCACCCCGCGCGTAGCCCTGTGACGCATTCGCCCGCGCGCCCGTGGACAGGTTCCACGTCGAGAACTCCGTGAACGCGGCGTCGAAGCTCAAGCTCCAGTCGCGCCCCAGGAGGCGGTCCACCACCACCGGCCAGCGCGCCTCCGGCGACGTGACGCTCTCCTCCCACAAGCGCAGGATGGCCGCGTCACCCACGCGCTCGCCCAGGTACTGGAAGAACAGGCTCGCGCCATAGCTGAACGACGCCGCCGGCCCCGTGGGGTCCTGCACCAGGCTGGAGTCCGTGCGCGACAGGTACGACGCGGAGAAGTGCTCCAGGTCCTCCAGCGACGCGTCGAACCGCTCGCTCGCCCACACCGCCGTGCCCTCCGTCACCACGCCGCCCATGCCCGTCCGGTACGCGGACTGCACCGCATGGAAGAACTCGTGGCTGGCGAGGATGTCCACCGCCGTCTCGTACGAGGGGTAGTCGTACCCCGCGAAGTCGTTCTCCTGGAGCATGTGCCCCACGCACCGCAGGCCCGACTCCGTCTCGCAGTCGCCCAGCCGGAACGCCCCGTCCGCGACGCCGGCGAAGTCCACCAGGTACACGTCGAACAGGCCGTCCCCGCCGTTGTCCGCCACCGCCGCGTCGCTGCCCGGCAACACGAAGCCCAGGCTCACGTAGAAGTCCGCGACGCGCTCATACGCGCGCCCGACGACCTCGACGGCGTCGGGCACGCCACTGCCATCGGCGTCCCCCGCCGGCACCGCGTTGAGCCCGACGCGGGAGAAGTGGATGCGGAAGCGCCCCTTCGGGGACACCACCGACTCCACCTGCTCACCCGCGCCGAAGCTCGGCGGCACCGCCAGGGGCGAGGTGGGGCGCGCTCCTGTCTGCTGCCCCTGTCGCCCCTCGGTCAACGTCTCCGGACGCTCGTGCGGCGCCCGCGTCGACTCCACGGGGCCACATCCCAGGGCAAGCAGCAGAAGCCACGCCCCGAGCCTCACGGCAGGAACGCCCACTTGATGCGGATGGAACCCGAGCCGCTCGGCGTCGGCGCCGCGCCCGTCTCGTTGCACGTCTGCTGCGCGGCGGGCTCGTAGTAGCCCATCACCTCCAGCTTCACGTGACGACCATCCGCCAGGCGCACCGCGAACACCTGCCCCGTCATCTGCACGCAGCGCACCGGGTACTCCCAGAACGCGCCCAGCGCCGTCTTCGGACCGTTCAGGCCCGAGTCATCCGGGATGAGCGTGCAGGTGCCCGAGGAGTCGTCCCACCACTTCTCCGTCTCGAACGTCCAGGAGGAATCCACCGCCGCCACCTGCGCGAACGTGGTGCCCTCGGCGACCTTCGCCACCGACACGCACGACGGACCCGACGTGCCGCTGTTGACGCGCATCGTGTAGCGACGCACCGCGATGTCCCAGTCCTGCGACACCAGCGCCTGGTGGTCGTGAATCTGGACCTGCTCGGCGCCCGTCGCCGTGAACCGCAGGTACGTATAGGACATCGTCGGGTTGAGACCGCCCGCGGTGGAGTCCACGAACGTCAGGAACTCGCCCGACGTCGTCCCCTCCTCACGCACCACGCCCGTGTTCACCACCGTGCGCAGCGACAGCGTGTCGATGGTCTGCTCGGCGCAGTTCACCGTCGTCGGGCCACACACCTGCGGCCCCGCGTCCGGCGTCCCTGAATCCGGCGTGCCCGAGTCCGGCGTGCCCGCGTCGTCCTGCTGGCCCGCGTCCGGCGTGGGGTTGGGCGTGGGGTCCTTGTCGTCATCTCCGCAGCTCGCCAGCAACGCCAACGACATGACCACGGCGACCAGGACCCACAGGCCCTGCTGTCCGGCGCGCCTCGGCAACGCCTGCTCGGTATGACTCATCTTCGTATCCCTCTTCCCTGAACGGACTGCGTGACGTGCCCACCGGAGCGGGGGCCCCGGCCTTCCTCGTCGAGGGCCCCCTTCACGCGCGCGCACACCGCACGCCCCGAGGGCTCCACCTCACTCGACAGGGCGGCACCCTACTTGATAACGATTCTCATATTCAATATTGGATTTTGAACCCAGAAACCCGGATGAAGACAGGACAAGCCCCGCGAAGGCCTCGGGAGGCCTCCTGGGAGGACGGGGAGCGGAGGCGGCGGGGGCTACTCGAAGCGGTAGCCCTTGGGCACCACGACGATGCCGCTCTCGGTGACGGTGAAGCCCCGGGCGCGGTCGGCGTCCAGGTCGTAGCCCACCTTCGCGTTGGGCGGCACGCGCACGCCCTTGTCGATGATGGCGTTCTTCACCTGGGCATGCCGGCCGATGTCGACCTCGTCGAAGATGACGGAGCGCTGCACGCTGGCGTAGCTGTTCACGCGCGCGCGGCGGAAGAGGATGCTCTCGCGCACCACGCCGCCGGAGATGATGCAGCCGCCGGCCACCATGGAGTTGAGCGCGCGGCCCACGCGGTCACCGGACTCGTGGACGAACTTGGCGGGCGGGCTGTACTCGCTGGCGGTGCGCAGCGGCCACTCGGCGTTGAAGATGTCAAACTCCGGGTTCACCGACACCAGGTCCATGGACGCCTCGTGGTACGCGTCCAGCGTGCCCACGTCGCGCCAGTAGGTGTTGGGCCCCGTCTGGCCGGGGATGGGGTTCCTGGCGAAGTCGTACGCGTGGATGTGATAGCCGTCCTTGAGCGCGCGCGGCAGCACGTCCTTGCCGAAGTCGTGCTGCGAGCCCTCCGACTTCGCGTCGATCTCCAGCAGCTCCGCGAGCACCTTGCTGCGGAAGATGTAGTTGCCCATGCTGGCGAGCGCGGTGTCGGGCCGGCCGGGGATGGGCTTGGGGTTCTTGGGCTTCTCCTGGAACTCCGTCACGCGGCCGCGCTCGTCCACCTGCATGACGCCGAAGCGGTGCGCGTCGGCGAGCGGCGTGGGGTACGCGGCGATGGTGATGTCGGCGCGCTGGGCCTCGTGCTGCTCCAGCATGTGCGCCACGTTCATCTTGTAGATGTGGTCGCCGGAGAAGATGGCCAGGTGCTCGGGGCGGTGGTTCTCCACCAGGTGCATGTTCTGGTAGATGGCGTCCGCGGTGCCCCGGTACCAGACGGGCCCCAGCTCCTCGTACAGGTACATCTGCGCGGGGACGAGCGTGATGAAGTAGTCCGACAACAACACCGAGCCGAAGCGCCAGCCGCGCTGGATGTGCTCCGTCAACGACTGCGCCTTGAACTGCGTCAGGACGTAGATGGAGTAGATGCCGGAGTTGATGAAGTTGTTGAGCGCGAAGTCGATGATGCGGAACTTCGAGCCGAAGGGCACCGCCGGCTTCGAGCGTCGCAGCGTCAGCGGCGCCAGCCGGGTTCCCTGGCCTCCGGCCAGCACCATGCCCAGGATTCGCGTGCCCATGTCGAGGTGTTGCCTCCCTGGCGCCGCAGTATAGGGGGCCCAGGGAGGTTGTCCGTTTTCGCGGCGCGCGGGCTCGGGATGTCCGCGTGCGTCAACGGGGCCGGACTCCCGCCTGGAGCGACGCCTGGAGGGCCGTCCATCGACGGACACTCGGTCCAAGGCGGATGGCTCACTGTCGAGCAGCCGGCCACGAGGAAGTGGAGCAAGTCCGCGTCGCGCCCTATCTCTTGAGCGAGGCCCAGGTGTCTTCGTGGAGTCGAGCGTGAGCGGGACATGGAGTCAGGAGTCGAGTCGATTGCCCATCATGGCGCGCGAGGCAGCGGAGGCTCCCGGGGTCGCCCGGCTCCAGCTGGCACGGAGCGAGGACATGTTCGTGGCGCTGGGGGAGCGGCTGCGGCGCCAGCCACCTCGCTTCGTCGTCACCTGCGCGCGGGGCAGCTCGGACCACGCGGCGGTCTACGGGAAGTACCTCATCGAGACGACGCTCGGCCGCGCGGTGGCCTCGGTGGGCCCCAGCGTGGCGTCCATCTACGGCGCGCACGCGCTGGACCTGCGCGACTCGCTCTTCATCGCCGTCTCGCAGTCCGGGCAGAGCCCCGACCTGCTGCGGCTGACGGAGGCGGCGAAGGCCTCGGGCGCGCTCGTCGTGGGGTTCGTCAATGACGCCTCCGCGCCGCTCGGCGCCTTGTGTGACGTGAGCATCCCCCTGGACGCGGGCCCCGAGCGCGCCGTCGCCGCGACCAAGTCGTACCTGCTCTCCGGCCTCGCGTTCCTGCGGCTGGCGGCGCACTGGTCCGCAAGCCCCGCGCTGCACGAGGCCGTCGCCGCGCTCCCGGAGGCCCTCGCCTCGGCGTGCGCGCTCGACTGGTGGCCCGCGCTGCAGACGCTCGTCGACGCGCAGAGCCTGTATGTCGTCGGCCGGGGCAGCGGCCTGGGCGCGGCGCTCGAGTTGGCGCTGAAGCTCAAGGAGACCTGCCGCCTGCACGCCGAGGCCTTCAGCGCGGCCGAGGTGGCCCACGGCCCGCTCGGCCTGGTGCAGCCGGGCTTCCCCGTCATCGCGCTGGGACAGGAGGACGGCTCCGCCGAGGGCACGCGCGCGGTGGTGCGCCGGATGATGGAGCTGGGCGCGGAGGTGCGCACGGTGCTCCCCGTCCCCGGCGCCGCGACGCTGCCCACCGTTCCTGGTGTTCCCCTGGCGATTGCGCCACTGTGCCAGGTGCAGAGCTTCTACCTGGCGGTCCACCGGCTCGCCACGGCGCGTGGAATGGACCCGGATGCCCCCGCGAACCTTCGCAAGGTGACGGAGACGGTGTGACCAGACACATCCTCACGGGCTCGCGCGTGTTCACCGGCGAGCGCATCCTCGAGAGCCACTCGGTGGTGCTCGACGCCGGACGCGTCGCCGCCGTGGTGCCGCGCCACGAGGCGCCCGTGGGGCTCTCCACCCGCGAGCTGCCCGCAGACACCCTGCTCGCCCCCGGCTTCATCGACCTCCAGGTGAACGGCGCGGGCGGGGTGCTGTTCAACGACTCGCCCACGGTCGACGCGGCGCTCACCATCGCGTCCACGCTGCGCCGCTCGGGCACCACGAGCCTGCTGCCCACGTTCATCACCGATGCACCCGAGCGCACGCGGCTCGCCTGTGACGCCGCGGCGCGCGCGCTGGAGCAGCCCGGGAGCGGCGTGCTCGGCGTCCACCTGGAAGGCCCGTTCATCAGCCCCGAGCGCCCGGGCGTCCATGCGCCGCAGCACATCCGTCAGCCCGGAGCCGAGGACCTCGTGTCCCTCGTCGCGCTCAGCGAGCGACTGGTTCGGGCTGGGGGCAGGTTGTTGATGACGCTCGCGCCGGAGCGCGTGGAGGACCTGTTCCTCCAGAAGCTCAGCGCCTCGGGCGCGGTGTTGTTCGCGGGCCACACGGCGGCGAGCTACGAGCGGACCGTGCAATCACTTGCGTCGGGTGTGCGCGGCTTCACGCACCTGTTCAACGCGATGCCTCCGGTGCAGGGGCGACAGCCCGGCCCCGTGGTCGCGGGCTTCGAGTCCGATGACGCGTGGTGCGGCGTCATCGTGGACGGCGTCCACGTGCACCCGGCGAACCTGCGCCAGCTACTGAAGGCCAAGCCTCGCGGCAAGGTCTTCCTCGTCACGGACGCGATGCCTCCCGTGGGCACGCAGGAGACGACCTTCACGCTGTATGGACACACCATCCTGCGGCGCGATGGACGACTGGTGACCGAGGACGGCACGCTGGCCGGCGCGGACATCGACCTGGCGTCGGCGGTGCGCAACACCGTTCGACTCCTGGGCGTGCCTCTCGAGGAGGCGCTGCGCATGGCCTCGCTCTACCCCGCCCGGTTGCTCGGTCTGGAGTCGCAGCTGGGCGGGCTCGCGCCTGGCCAACGCGCGAACCTCGCGCTGCTGCGTGACGACGTCAGCGTGCTCGCCACCTGGGTGGATGGAAACGAACAGTGGCACTGAGCAGGTGACGCTCGCGTCACTTCCGGTGGCTGCGTGTTCTTCCACTCACACCATTCATTGCGTGAGGCTTTGACCCGGAAAATCCGGTCCACGCCTCCTTCCTGGAAACGAGTTCCCGAGCGGTTCCGGACTCGCGTCCAACGAAGCGAGGAGAGCAAGCATGCGTCGCAGCAAGTGGTTCATTGGACTGATGGTCTCGGCCCTGTCCGCGACCGGGTGCGGAGAGGTCTCCCCGTCACACGGCGAGGGCCAGGGCAGTGTGATGCGCGCGCCGCTCGTCGCCGAGTGGGCGGCGGGCGTCGCCTACGCGACGGGCGCGCAGGTCACCTACGGTGGACGGCTCTATCAATGCCGTCAGGCGCACACCTCGCAGGCGGACTGGACGCCCGTGGCGGTGGCCGCGCTGTGGCTGGATTTGGGACCCGCGGGCGGCGGGGACACCACCGCGCCCACCGTCACGCTGAACGCCAGCTCGACGAACGTCACCGCGCCGGGGACGCTGACCCTCACCGCCACGGCGACGGACAACGTGGGCGTGGACCGCGTGGAGATTCTCGAGAACGGCACCGTGGTCTCCACGAGCCTGAGCTACTCGCGCAACTTCTCCGGCTCCGCGCAGAACGGCTCGTACACGTACACCTTCCGCGCCTTCGACCAGGCCGGCAACGTGGGCACGCGGCAGGTCACCGTGCAGGTGGCCATCTCCGTCCCCGGTGACACCACCGCGCCCACCGTCACGCTGAACGCCAGCTCGACGAACATCACCGCGGCGGGGACGCTGACCCTCAGCGCCACCGCGACGGACAACGTGGGCGTGGACCGGGTGGAGATTTTGGAGAACGGCGCCGTGGTGTCCACGGCGCTGAGCTACTCGCGGACCTTCTCCGGCCCGGCGCAGAACGGCTCGTACTCGTACACGCTGCGGGCGTACGACCAGGCCGGCAACGTGGGCACGAAGCAGGTCACCGTGCAGGTCGCGATTCCGGGACAGCCGGGTGGCGGCAAGCGCATCGTGGGCTACTTCACCCAGTGGGGCATCTACTCGCGCAATTACCAGGTCGCGAACATCCCCGCGGCGAAGCTGACGCACATCAACTACGCCTTCTCGAACATCTCGGCGGACGGGCGGTGCGTCCTCGGTGACTCGTTCGCGGACATCGACAAGGGCGGCGGCTGGCCGGGCGAGTGGAACCCGGGTGCGCTGCGCGGCAACTTCCGCGCGTTCCAGGAGCTGAAGAAGACGCAGTCGCACCTGAAGGTGCTCATCTCGGTGGGCGGCTGGACGTGGTCGACGTACTTCTCGCAGGTGGCGGCGACGCAGGCCTCGCGGGCCGCGTTCGTGAAGTCCTGCATCGACCTGTTCATCAAGGGCCAGTACCCCGGCGTGGACCCGGCGAACGGCGTGGGTGTGTTCGACGGCATCGACATCGACTGGGAGTACCCGGTGGGTGGCGGCCTGCCGGGCAACACCAACAGCCCCGCGGACAAGCAGAACTACACGCTGCTGATGGCCGAGTTCCGCAACCAGCTCAACGCGGTGACGGCGCAGACGGGCAAGCCGTACCTGCTCACCATCGCCACGGGCGCGTCGCCGGACCTGCTGACGAACAAGCAGGAGACGAAGAACCTGTCCAACATCCTCGATTGGATCAACGTGATGAGCTACGACTACCACGGCTCATTCGAGAGCACGGTGAACTTCCACTCGGCGCTCTACCGCGTGACGGGCGACCCGGCGGCGGGGACGGGCTTCTACACGGACGGCTCGGTGGCGAAGATGCTCGAGCTGGGCGTGGCGCCGGACAAGATTGTCGTGGGCGTCCCGTTCTACGGCCGAGGCTGGGGCGGCGTGCCGAACGTGAACAACGGCCTGTTCCAGAGCGGCGTGCCCACCAAGGGCACGTGGGATGACGGCCAGTCGGGCCTGACGGGCGTGTTCGACTACAAGGACATCAAGGCCAACTACGAGCGCGCGGGCTCGGGCTACACCAAGTTCACCCACCCCGAGGCGAAGGAGGCCTACGTCTACAGCCCGACGACGAAGGTGTGGATTGCGTACGACGACCCGTCCACGCTGAACGCGAAGTCGGACTACATCCTGAACAAGAACCTGGGCGGCGCGATGTTCTGGGAGCTGAGCGGCGACGACGGCACGCTGCTCGACACGCTGTACCAGCGACTGCGCTGAAGCCGGTGAAGCACGGGGGGCGGAGCCTGGGTCTCGGCTCCGCCTCCGCGTGCAACCGCGCCCATGCGGGCGGTCTGGCTTCGCGGGAGATGTCCCTCGACCCGCTTGCTCCGCGCCACCACGCCTCGTGTTAGATGGCGCCTGCGAGAAGGCGTCTCGCCAGACAAAGGGGCGTATGAAAAGCAGAGCGATGCCGAGGGGGCTCGTGGTCGCAGTCGTGAGTGGTTGGCTGCTGGCTGCTTGTGGGGGAAGTGGGAACGGAACACCTGATGGCTCGACGCAGCCGGACTCCGGGACGGACTCCGGTACGCCGGTGCCAGACTCGGGCACTCCGGACGCGGGAGCACCCGACGCGGGCCTCGCGGACGCGGGGACACCCGACGCGGGGACACCCGACTCGGGGACACCCGACTCGGGGACACCTGACGCGGGCACCCCGGATGCTGGGACTCCGGAGGACACCACGCCTCCCGACGCGCCGACGCTCGTGGGGACCACGCCCGTCTCCCCCGCCAATGACAACGCTCCTCGCATCCTGGCCAGGACCGAGCCCGGCGCGCGCGTGCGCCTCTACACCGTCGCGGGCTGCTCCGGCGCCATCGCCGGCGAGGGCACCGCGGACACCACGGGCCAGGTCTCCATCCCCGTGACGGTGTCCGACGACGCGTGGGTCTCCTTCCACGGGCTGGCCATCGACCTGGCCGGGAACGTCTCCGCGTGCTCGTCCCAGGGAGTGAACTACCGCGAGGACAGCACGCCGCCGACACTCTCGAACCTCCGGCTGTCGCCCTCGGCGGTCGCCAACGACAACGCCCCGCGCCTCATCGGCAGCACGGAGTCGGCGGCCACCGCCCGGCTCTACCTGGACGAGACCTGCTCCGGGACACCGGTCGACACCCAGGTGGCGGACGCAGCCGGCACGTTCTCCCTGCGCATGTCCGTCACGGACGACAGCGTCACGGGCACGTACGTGTCCACCACCGATGCGGCGGGCAACACCTCGGCCTGCACCGTGGGCCCCGTATATCGCGAGGACAGCACGCCGCCCGCGACGCCAGCCCTCGCCACCATCCCCGTCAGCCCCGCCAACCACAACGCGCCGGTCCTCCACGTCACCACCGAGCCGGGAGCCCAGGTGCGCGTCTTCGCGGGCGCGACGTGTGTGGGAGGAGCGCTCGCCTCGCGGACCGCCGACCATCAGGGTCTGGCCACCCTGCCACTCGCCGTGGGCGACAACAGCACGTCGAGCTACGTGGCCCAGGCGACGGACTCGGTCGGGAACGTCTCGGCCTGCTCCGCGGCGCTGACCTTCGTGGAGGACAGCACGGCACCCTCGGAGCTGGCCGCCACGGTGATGGATGGTCTCACCGGACCGGAGCTCGCCTATCAGAACAGCACCACACGCGCGGCGGCGCGCTGGTCCGGCTTCAGCGACGCGGTGGGCATCCAGCGCTACGAGCTCGCCGTGACGTCCACCCCGGCGTGCCCCGGCAACGCGAGCAGCATCCAGGATGTCGGCGCCACGTCGTCCGCGGAGCTCACGGTGCTCACCCTGGCCGAGCAGCGCTATTACAGCTGCGTGCGCGCGGTGGACGCGGCCGGGAACACGTCGGGCTGGAAGAGGTCGGATGGGTTCATCGTGGACGTCACGCCGCCGCGCGTGGTGTCCGCCACGCCCGCCGCGTCCTCGGCCACGGCCGCTCCCTGGACCGTCATCGAGGTGTCGTTCAGCGAGACGACGCTCGACACCACCAGCGTGACACCGGCCTCGTTCCAGCTCACGGCGGACGGCAAGGCGTTGACCGGAAGCGCGGTGACCTGCGCGGCGGGCAAGTGCACGCTCACGCTGAAGCCGGGGCCGGCGTTCGGCGCGCAGGTGGGCGTGGTCCTCGACGGGGTGAAGGACCTCGCTGGCAACGCGATGACCTCTTCACACAGCTGGGGCTACTCGGTCCGCGCGGCCCAGTGGAGCGCCCCCCAGGTCCTCTCGAGCAACCCGAGCGACCACGCGACCGCCGCGGTGCTCACGATGGACGCCTCTGGTGTGGCGACGTCCCTGTACGTCAACGACGGGCTCCGCGCGCGACGACACAAGCCAGGCGCGGCCTGGGAGACGGACCAGGCCGTGGGCGCGGGGAGCCTCTCCACGTCACTTCCCAACCCGGCCGCGCTCACGACCCTGTCCGACGGCACCCCGCTCGCCGTCGTGGAGGCGTGGCCGGAGGGGAGCTCCAGCATCCGCAGGGCCTACAGTGTCCTCGCCTCGGGCGCCGACAGCAGCGTCCAGAGCTGGAGCGTGCCGCAGGTGCTCGGCGAGAACACGGGGCGCAATGCGGTGGCCACCCGCCTGGTGGCGGCACCCAACCAGGCGGCCCTCGCCTCCTGGGTCGAGGAGAGCTCCACGCAGACCTTCCTGTGGGTACAGCCGTACGCCGGGAGCTCGGGCTGGGGAACGCCAGTCCTCGTGCGCACCATGGACAACGCGACCTGGTCCTATCTGTGGGACGGACATGATGTCGGAGTGGACTCGCGTGGCAACGGGGTGCTGGTCTGGTCCGAGCCCACCGGCCCGCTCCAGTACTCGCGCCAGGGCTTCTGGAGCTGGAGCGCGCCGACGCGTGGCGCAAGCATCGGAGGCCGCTATCCGCAAATCGCCCTGAGCGCGGATGGGACGGGCTTCGCCGTCTGGATTCGCACGTACCTCGGCGTGAACCAGCTGTACGCGAACTCCTTCCATGTCAACTCCGGCTTCGACGACCAGTCGGTAACCCTCCACACGCAGGGAACGTCCCTTGGAGAGCCAACGGTGGCCGCGGATGCGGCCGGCAATACATTCGTCGTCTGGAGTCAGTCGGACGCCAACTCCGACGCGGGGCTGTGGTGTGCTCGTTACGTGAAGGGCTCTGGCTGGCAGCCGGCCCAACTGCTCGCATCGGACTACGGCGGGGGCAATGACCTCCACGTCTCCCCCTCGGGCTCGGCCATGGTCGTCTATGGCGTCGACGAGGGAGCGGCCACGGCCGTCTGGGCTCGACGCTTCGTGCCGGGTACGGGCTGGACCGCCCCCCAGCGGCTCGATTTCGCCACCGTGAAGGGCTACCTCGGCTCTCTCGAGGTGGCCACCAGTCCACTCGGAGGCGCGGCCGTCATCTGGACGCGGCGGGACACGGGCGCGGGCATCAACTCCCTGGTCTCGGCCGTCTTCGAGTAGGCGGCGTCCGTGGATTGCCTCCGGCCCCTGGGACTGCTGGGGCCGGAGGTGAAGAGCGAGCGGCTCACCGCAGACGGCGGCACGCCGCGGTCTTCACCGCGAGGTACACACGGGCGCCCGTGCTCACGCCCAGCTCGCGCACGGAGGCCTCGGTGAGCCGCACCACCCAGCGCACGCCTTCGACGTCCACGGTGGCCGCGGCCTCTCCTGCTCCCGCGCTCTCCACACCCACCACCGTGCCCGCGAGCACGTTGCGAGCGGACACTCCGGACAGCACGCCCATGGAGAGCAGGATGTCGCTCGCCGGCACCGCGTAGGCCGCTCGCGCGCCCACCGCCAGCTCCGGCGCGTCCGGCACCCAGAGCCCCAAGCCCTGCGTCACCCGCAGGCGCGTGCCGCCCTCGTCGGGACGCTCCAACACGCCCTCGAGGATGTTCTCCTCACCCTCCGCCTCCGACGCCAGCAGCCCCCGCGCCGACGCTCCCAACACCTGGGACGCCGGCCCCGCCGCACGCACGCGCCCTTCGTCCAGGAGCACCGCCTCCTTCGCCAATACCCGCGCCTCACCCAGTTGGTGCGTCACGTACAACATCGGCACCCGCGCCTCGTCGCGAACGCGCAGCAGATACGGCAGCACCCGCTCCTTCAGCGTCACGTCCAGCGCGGCCAACGGCTCATCGAGCAGCAACAACGCCGGGTCCGTCGCCAACGCTCGCGCCAAGGCCACGCGTTGCTTCTCGCCTCCCGACAGCGTCGCCGGATAGCGATGCAGCAACGGCCCCAGCTCGAGCAACCCCACCGCCTCGTCGAAGCGCGACGGCCTCCCCTTCCGCGCGCCGTAACGCACGTTCTCTTCCGCCGTGAGGTGCGGGAACAACAGCGCGTCCTGCGGCACGTAGCCCATGCGCCGCGCCTCCGGCGGCACCTCCACGCGCGCCCCACTGTCCAACAGCACGCGCCCACCCACGACGACGCGCCCTCGCGCACCGGACCGCAGCCCCGCCAGCACCTCCAACAGCGACGTCTTCCCCGACCCCGAGCGCCCCAGCACCGCCACCGACGCGCCCTCCAGCCGCGCGTCCACCTCCAACACGAAGCGCGCCAGCGGCAATCGAACCGACAGCTCCAGGCTCACGCGCGCACCCGCCGTCCCCGCCACCGCGTCAGCCCTTCCGTGGCGTACACCGCGACGAACGCCAGCAGCGCCGCGATGCCCGCCAGTCGCAGAGCTTCCGCGTCCTGCCCCAGCTGCGTGTACTGGAAGATGGCCAGCGACAACGTCTGCGTGCGCCCCGGGATGTTCCCCGCCACCAGCACCGTCGCGCCGAACTCACCGAGCGCTCGCGAGAACGCCAGCAGCGCGCCCACCACCACCCCGCGCCACGCCAGCGGCAACGTCACCCGGAAGAACGCTCGCGCCCGCGAATCCCCCAACGTGCGCGCCACCGCCACCAACCGGGGGTCCACCTCCTCGAACCCCGAGCGCGCCGAGCGCACGAGCAGCGGGAACGCCATCACCGCGCTCGCCAGCACCACCGCCCCCGGCGTGAACACCACCTCCACGCCCATCGCATCCAACACGCGCCCCAGCGGCCCCTCGCGCCCGAGCAACTCCAACAACACCAACCCCACCGCCGTCGGCGGCAACACCAGCGGCAGCGCCAGCACCGTGTCCACCACGCCCCGCCCCGGCCCTCGCCAGCGCGACAACGCGTAGGCCACCGCCACCCCGGGCGGAAGGATGACCAGCGTGGCCACCGCCGCCACCGTCACCGTGAACCCCACCAACCCCACCGTGTCGGCCGTCACCGCGCCTTCGTCCCCGCGTCGGCCGGGAGCACGACGAAGCCATGGCGCTGGAAGGCCGCTCGCGCGGGCTCCGTCTGGAGGAACTTCACGAAGGCGACGCCGACCTCCGGCGCCTTGCCCTTCACCAGCGCCGCCACCGGGTAGACGATGCGCGGCGCATCCGCCGACGGCACCTCGAACGCCACCCGCACCTTCTTCGACTGCGCCGCGTCCGTCGCGTACACCACCCCCGCGTCCACCCGCCCCGCCTCCACCGCCGCCAGCGCCCCCCGCACGTCCAACGCCGGCACCACCTTCCCCTCCACGTCCTTCCACGCCCCGACCTTCTCCAACCACGCCTTCGCGTACACCCCCGCGGGCACGATGCCCGGGTCCGCCAGCACCAGCCGCTTCAGCCCCTTCAGGTCCTCCGCCCTGCCCGGCGCCACCTTCGCGCCCACCGGCACCACCACCACCAGCCGGTTCGACAGCAGCTCCACCCGCGAGCCACGCCGCACCAGGCCCGCCGCCTGCACGGCCTCCATCCGAGCCACGTCCGCCGACAGGAACGCATCCGCCGGCGCGCCCGCCATCGCCTGGCGGGCCAAATCTCCCGACGAGCCCAGCGCCAGCACCACCGTGTGGCCCGTGGCCTTCGTGAAGGCCGGCCGCAGCTCCTCGAGCACGTCCGTGGTGCTGGCCGCCGCGAAGACGAGCCCCTCCTCCGCCCGCGCCAACAAGGACACGAGGAACAGGGACGTCACGTACAGCCGAAACATGGTACGCACTCCTGCACGCTCCTCTCACCACCGTCGGCGAAGGAGCGCATTGTCCGCACGGCAGCCCACGCCGTGACAACGGGTTGACCCGTGGGGCCATGCCCGCTAAGCCATACTCCGTGTCCCGGAATATCCATTCTAAAGAGGATGAGGACCTGTCGGCGGACGTGCTGAGGCTCCAGCACCTGCTGCTCGCCATGGGCCGGCGCCGTTCGCTCCGCGACCCCATCGCCGCCACGTGCGAGCAGCTCCAGTTCACCGCGCCCCAGGTCCATGCGCTGCTGTGGCTCGGCCAGGACGGCGCGCTCACGATGGGTGAGCTCGCCCGCCGGCTGGGGGTCACCGAGAAGACCGTCACGGGGCTCGTCGACCGGCTGGAGCGCGAGGGACACCTGGTGCGCGAGCGCACCGCCGAGGACCGCCGCGTCGTGCGTTGTCGGCTCACCACCGATGGCCTGCAGACCTACCAGCGGCTCGAGCGCTTCGTGATGCAGGGCATGGGGCAGTTGCTCCACATCCTCGACGCGGGCGACCGCAAGGCGCTCTTCCGCATCCTGGAGAAGCTCCTGCGCCGCATGGACACGCTGGGTGCGGCCGCGGCCACGCCCTCCCGCGAGCGCTCGGCCTGATGTCCCCCGAGCGGGCGAGCAACACCCGCTCTTGCGTGCCGCCAGCAGCGAGGCGCCCCAACTCACTCCCGTGACGTCGCGTGGGCCCGAGGGAGGAACGTGATGAAGGGATGCAGAAGCACGGGAGTCCTGGCCCTGGTCCTGATGCTGTCGGCCTGCCGACGCGGTCAGGAGGAGGCGCCCGCTCCTCCGCCTGCCTCCACCGGGTCCCCGAGCGCTGAGTCCGCGCCCGCGAAGCAGGTCATGCCGCCGGACATGAACGCGGCGCTCGCGTCCGTCGCGCCGCTGGTCGCGTCGGTGCAGCCCGCGGTCGTCAAGGTGGAGGTGCGGGACGCGGCGCCCACCCGTCGCTCGCGTCCGGGCTCGCCGTGGGGTGACGAGGGTCGGGGTGGGACGTTCGGTGGCGCGCTCCCGTTCGGCTCGCCCTTCGAGGACCCTCGTGAAGAGGGGCCACGCCAGGGGCTCGGCTCCGGCTTCGTGGTGGACGCGCGTGGGCTGGTGCTCACCAACAATCATGTGGTGCAGGGCGCCAGGTCCATCCAGGTGCACTTCTCCGACGGGCGACAGCAGGACGCGAAGGTCGTGGGCACGGACCCGCTCACGGACGTGGCGGTGCTCCAGCTCCAGGGGAAGGTGGAGAAGCTGCCCGTGGTGAAGCTGGGCGACTCGGACGCGCTGCGCGTGGGTGACTGGGTGGTGGCCATCGGCAATCCCTTCGGCCTGGACTCGAGCGTCAGCCTGGGCATCGTCTCCGCCAAGGCGCGCGACATCCAGGCAGGCCCCTTCGACGACTTCCTCCAGACGGACGCCGCCATCAACCCGGGCAACTCCGGCGGGCCGCTGTTCAACCTCCAGGGCGAGGTGGTGGGCATCAACACCGCCATCGCGGGCCAGGGCTCCGGCATCGGCTTCGCCGTGCCCAGCACGCTGGTGAAGCAGCTGCTGCCCCAGTTGGAGAAGGAGGGCACCGTCACCCGGGGATGGCTGGGCGTGGCGGTTCAGGACGTGACGCCGGATCTGGGCGCCGCGCTGGGGGTGCCGGTGCGCGATGGCGCGCTCGTCACCGATGTGACCCAGGGCACTCCGGCGGCTGAGGCGGGGCTGCGTCCGGATGACCTCATCGTCGAGGCGGGGGGACGGCCCATCGCCTCGGGACGCGCGCTCACGCGCACCGTGGCGCTGAAGGCGCCGGGCAGCACGCTGCCGCTCACCGTGTATCGCGATGGGAAGAAGACCGAGGTGAACGTGACGCTGGGCACCCGGCCGGACCTGGAGGGCGTGGCCGCGCGACGTCCCGCCGAGGAGCCCGAGGCACCGGCGCATCAACGCGTGGGGCTCACGCTGTCGGACATGGACCCGAGGCTGGCGCGGGCGCAGGAGCTGCCTCGCGCGGGCGCGCTGGTGACGGACGTCGTCCCGGGCTCCAGCGCCGAGCGCGCGGGACTGGTGCCCGGCATGGTGGTGGTGGAGGCGTCGGGTCGGGCCGTGCGCCGCGCCTCGGATCTGGCGCAGGCCCTGCGCGAGGCCGAGCCCGGTGAGTCCGTGCTGCTGCGCGTGGCGATGCCTGGCGGCGACCGCGTGCTGCGCGCGCTCAAGGCGCCGGAGTCGTGACGTCCGCGGGCGCTCGCGCGAGCAGCACGCGTGGGTGCAGCAGCAGGGCGAGGGCCTCGCGCATCGTCCAGTAGCAGCGGTCCACCCAGCTCAGGTTGCGCTCCGTCTGGAGCGCGGGGCTGGTGAGCACCTCGAAGCCGTTGAGTCGGAAGTACTGCCGCGCGCGCAGCAGGTGATACGGGTCCGACACCACCACCACGCGCTTCGCGCCCAGCTCCCGCAGCAGGGCCGACGTCAGGCGTGCGTTGTCATCGGTGGAGTGGCTCTCCTCCTCCAGCACGCACGCCTCCGGGGGCACGCCCAGTCGGGTCGCCAGCGCCAGCATCGCGCGTGCCTCCGAGGGAGGATGCACGCCCACGCCTCCGGAGAACACGAGCCTCGACGCCACGCCGCGCTGGTACAGCGCCACGGCCTGCTCCGTGCGTGCTCTCAGCGCACCGGAAGGGACACCGCCCGCCAGCACCCGCGCGCCCAGCACCACCACCGCATCCGAGGACTCGGCGCGCTCGCGCTGACCGAAGCGGTCCACCCAGAACGCGAGGCCGAACACACCACACGTCGCCACGCCGACGGACACGACGAAGAGTCGGCGGAGACGACCAGGACGGGAGCGCAGCGACGCAGGAGGCACGCGCCGCACACTATCCGCGAGTCGAAGCGTTTACCTCAGGGCTCGAAGCCACCGAGGAACAGCTCCCACGCGCCCTCCAGCCGCCCCGTGCCCAGGTCCACTGGCCCGAGCTGCGTGCCCAACACCGCGCCCGGCCCCTTCGTCGACAGCGACACGAAGTCCCTCACCGCGTCCGCGTCACCGAGTGCCTCCCGAGGGATGCCCCGCGCCCAGTGCACCACGCCATCCACGCGGTCCAGCTTCACCAGGAACAGGTTCATGCGACTGCCGGGAACACCCGCCATGGGGCCGGTGCCCAAATCATCCCCCTCCTCGTACCGACCGACGACGAGCGCTCCCTCCTGCGCGTCCAACGCGAGGCCCGTGCCGATGAAGCCGAAGTCACGCAGCCAGCGCGGCGCGCCCTCCGGGTCGAACGCCGCCACGAACCCCCTGCCGCCTCCACCCTCCACCCCATGGGTCCGCTCCAGGAACGTGAGCGGCGCGGTGAAGCCTCCCGTCACCAGCACCCGCTGCCCCTGCACCGCCACCCCCGTGGCCCGGCCCGAGCGTGTGTCGAGCCGCCGCTCCCACCGCGCCCGCCCTCGCGCATCCAGCTTCACCAGGAACGGCTGCGAGTCCATGGCCCCACGAACACGCGACGCCTGGAGCGCCCCCGCGACGTAGACCTGTCCCTCCGCGTCCACCGCCGCTGACACCGCCTCGCCCTGCCCTTCGTGCGCATACGTCCAGAGCAGCGCGCCCTTCGCTCCCAGCTTCACCGCGGCGGGAACCCGACCCCGCTTCGCATCAAACACAGAGCCCACCAGCACCAGGTTGCCCAACCCATCCACGTCCGCATGCCGAGGAACCAGCGTGTCCGGCACCCCGAGCGACTCCAGGCTCCGCGCCCGGATGAAGACTCCGTCACGCCCCAGCTCCAGCAGGAACCGGCCCGCCGGCAACGGTCCGCTCCCCAGGTCCGCCCCCGCCACGTTGCGCCCCACCACGAAGACTCGCCCGCGAGCGCTCACCCCGAGCACCTCCGCGAACCCCGGCAACGACAGCGACCACTGACGCTCGCCGCCCGTGCCGTAGCGCGCCACCGCGAAGGTCTCCGGTGTCACCGGCCCCGTGCGAGGGTTGAGCAGCGGACCGAAGAAGTCCGCCACCGCGGCGTCCGAGTTGAGCGCCACCACCACCTCGCCCCGCGCGTCGTGCGCGAGCCCCGCGGCCGACTCGCGCCCCGGCCCCGTCAACGGCCGCACCCACCCCGTCGCCCCCGTCGGACGCGGGCCCCGGGTGACACGCTCGACGCTCGAGTCCTTCTCCGGAGCCGGCAGCTCGTGCCGCTCACAGGCCAGGGCGAGCACCACCACCCCCCAGCCCACCCTCCAGCCCCGTCCGCCATGAAGCATCGCGTCGTGCCCCCAAACCACCTGCGCAGGCCCATGAAATTCCGAGGAAGCGTCGGGCAGGGTGGGGACCGGCGGCTGTCCGGTCGAGGGGCCCCCGGGTGCGAGATGACCAGCCGCATCTGGACGCGGGGCCCGCGCGTGGGCTCCAATCCACCGGGTGATGACCCAGGATGAAGTGGCGAAGGCGCTCTCGGACGTGGAGCTGGTGCCGTGCGCGGAGATGGCGCTGGCGGACGCGCGACGTCTGGTGGACGCATGTCTCGAAGCGGACGTCCCGGCGCTGGTGCACCGCGAGGCGTGCGCGAAGCCGGGTTGCAGCCCGAAGTTCCAGGTGCTGGTGCGCCCCGAGGACGGCGTGCGCGTGGCCACGCTGCTCCAGCAGCGCTGGATGGACAGCATCCAGCGCGAGGGCGTGCTGGCACAGGGCGCCGCGCCCTTCGTGCTGCCCGCGTCCGAGGAGGGCGAGCCCCCCTGCCCCGCCTGCGGCACCGTCGCGCCCCTGGTGGAGGGGGCGTGCGCCGACTGTGGTCTTCAGCTCGAGTAGCGACCGGGCGGCGCCTGCGGCGCGAGCCCGAGCACCCTAACCTTCCCGGAGACGACCGGGACGGACTCCCCGAGCGCGGCCCCGCGCGGGGCAGCAGTGGAGGCACACGGATGGAAGTCAAAGGCGTGGCGTTCCTGGCACGGCAGCAGATGACGGTGCAGGCGCACGGTGAGCAGGCGTGGCGGGACTTCCTGGCGGACATCAAGAAACGCGAGCCCGTCTTCTCCCTGCCCATCCTCCCGGTGACGCGCATCCCGGTGGATGCGTTCCTCCGGTTCAACGAGGAGCTGCTCCAGCGCTTCTATGGCGGGGACCAGGGCGTGTGGTGGCAGTTTGGCGTGAAGTCCGCCGAGTACGCGCTGGGACAGGGGCAGCTCAAGGCGATGTTCAGCCCCGGCGACTTCCGCCGCTTCCTCTTCTTCACGCCCGGCATCTGGAAGGGCTACTTCACCGAGGGCGAGATGGAGGTGCTGCCGGGTCAGGGCTACACGGACCTGCACATCTTCAAGGTGCCCAAGCCGCACGTGTACTTCGAGCTGTCGGTGATGGGCTTCGCGGCGGGCGGCCTGACGTTCCTGGGCGCGAAGAACCTGAAGCACGAGGTGCTCAAGGGCTTCACGCGCAAGGACCCGGACGTGCTCTACCGCTTCAACGTGAGCTGAGCGCGGCGGTGGACGCGGACACGTCCAGGCGCAGGTCCGCCACCACCGGGTAGTGGTCGGACGCGTCCACGCGCAGCACGCGGCTGGCCACGGGCGTGAAGGCGTCACACGCCAGCACGTAGTCGATGCGCAGCGTGGGCAGGAACAGGGGCATGGGGTAGGTGCCCCGTGCTCCGCCCGTAGCGGCGACGACGTCCTTCATCTGCCGGCGCAGCAGGCGCAGCGGGTTCGAGTCCGGGTCGTCGTTGAGGTCGCCCATGAGCAGGTGGGGCCGGGTGTCGCGGGCGAGCAGGTTCGCCACGAACGCGCTCTGGCGCAGGCGCGCGCGGGCGTTGAAGGGTCGGCGGATGAGGTGCGTGAGGTAGACGCTCACCTCGCGGCCATCCACGTTCATCACCGCGTGGGCGAGCGTGCGCGGCTCGGCGCCCTGGGGGTTGGGCAGCGGGTATTGCGCGAGCGCCTCGAGCGGGAAGCGGGACAACAGCGCGATGCCGTACGCGCCGCCGTGGAGGTCCGTGGTGCGGAAGTGCGCGCGGTGGGGCAGGCCGGTGAGGCGCGCGAGGGCCTCCACCTGGTCCACGCCGCCGGCGCGGGCCGAGCCGACGTCGACCTCCTGGAGCGCGACGACATCCGGCACGGAGGCGCGGATGACGCGAGCCACGCCGTCGAGGCCGCGGGCGCCGGACTGGATGTTGAAGGTCATCACCCGCAGCGTCCCGGGCTCGCGGTGCACGGCGGCCACGGGGACTTCGGGGGGGAGCAGGCCGGGGCCGGTCGCACACGCGAGCGGCCCCAGCATGAGCAGCATGGGGAGGAGGCGGAGGTGCATGGGGCGAAGGCGCGATGCTACGTCGCGCCGTCGTCCGTTGTCGCCTCGCCCTCCGGGGCCTGTCCGATGGGCAGGCGGGCGGGCTACTCCTCGCGGCGGCGCAGACGCGCGCCGAGCAGCATCAGCGCCGCGCCGAGCAGGGGCGCGCCGCCGGCGGCGGAGCAGCCACCGCTGTCATCATCGCCGCCGCCGTCGCCGCCACCATCGCCGACCTTGACCTTGAGCTGGGTGCCAGCGGACGCGTCACCGGTGTCCTCGCCGTTGCCGTTGGTGGAGTTGCCGGCGCCGAAGAGGGTGAGGGTGGTGCCGGTGGACGGGGCGACGACGCTGAAGGCGAAGCGCACGGAGCCGTCGGTGAAGGGCTTCGGCTGGGAGTGGGTGAGCTCGCCGGAGAGCTTCTTGGAGTCGGAGCCGCCGGCGGTGAGGGTGGCCTCGCCGTCCACGGCGACGTTGTAGCCACCGCGCACGCCGGGGCCGCCGGTGATGACCAGGGTGTAGCTGCCCGTCTGGCCGGGGTTGAGCGTGGCGGGGCCCTCGATGGTCACCGTGGGCGCGGTGCCCGAGCGCGAGTGGCAGCCGGAGGAGCAGGTCTGCCCGCTCTTGCCGCTGTAGTTGCTCTGGCCGGTGGCGTAGGCGAAGGCGGAGCCGGAGACGAGGCACGCGGCCAGGACGCCGGCGACCTTGAGGGACGGAAGGAACGACTGCATGAAGCCTCCAGGTTGAGGAACCCGAGAAGGAAGGGGGAGACCTTCATACCGCGACGCGGCAACGCTTCCCAGCACTCGCCCGGGAGGGCCCACGTGACGGTTTCGTCGAGGGTTTCGCTCCCGCGCGAGGACTCCAGTCACTCGGTATCAGAGGTCCCGGCCGACACCTCGTAAGGGTGCGCAAGCCACTGGCAAGAGGCGGCTCGAACACATGTCTCACGAGGGGTTCGCGAGGCCGCGGGTGATGGACTCACCGCCCTCCTCGCACCCAGCGGACGTGCCCCGCGTGCCCGTCAGGGTGACACACGGGGGAGGTCCGGAGCGACGGGGCCGTTGATTTCTGGGTGGCCCCATCGTAGGCAACCGTCCTCTTTCCACGACTTTAGAAGGGTGCTCCGCACATGGCCGAGAAGCTCACGCCCCGCGAGAAGGGCTTTTCCGAGTGGTACGTCGACGTGGTCCAGAAGGCGAAGCTCGCCGACTACTCGGACGTGAAGGGCTGCATGGTCATCCGGCCCAACGGCTACGCCATCTGGGAGAACATGCAGCGCGTCCTGGACAAGATGTTCAAGGACCTGGGCCACAAGAACGCCTACTTCCCGCTGCTCATCCCCGAGAGCTACCTCAAGAAGGAGGCCGAGCACGTCGAGGGCTTCAACCCCCAGCTCGCCGTCGTCACCCACGCGGGCGGCGCCAAGCTCGAGGAGCCCTACGTCATCCGGCCCACCTCCGAGACCATCATCAACCGCAGCTTCGCCAAGTGGATCCAGAGCTACCGCGACCTCCCCCTGCTGCTCAACCAGTGGGCCAACGTCATGCGCTGGGAGATGCGCACCCGCCTGTTCCTGCGCACCACCGAGTTCCTCTGGCAGGAAGGCCACACCTGTCATGAGACCGAGGAGGACGCGGAGAAGGAGACCCTCCAGATGCTGGAGGTCTACCGGACCTTCGCCGAGGACTACATGGCCATGCCCGTCATGACAGGCCGCAAGTCCGAGTCCGAGCGCTTCGCCGGCGCCCTGCGCACCTACAGCATCGAAGCCATGATGCAGGACAAGAAGGCCCTGCAGGCCGGCACCAGCCACAACCTGGGCCAGAACTTCGCCAAGGCCTTCGAGACCAAGTTCCAGGGCCGCGACGGCCGCGAGCACTTCGTCTGGCAGACGTCCTGGGGCGTCTCCACGCGCCTCATCGGCGGCCTCATCATGACCCACTCGGATGACTCGGGTCTCATCGTCCCGCCGAAGCTCGCCTCCAACCACGTCGTCATCATCCCCATCTTCGGCAAGGCCACCGACGCGGAGAAGGCCCAGGTCCTGGAGAAGAGCCACGGACTCGCCGCCGACCTGCGCAAGGCGGGCCTGGGCGTCGTGGTGGACGACGACGACAGCAAGGGCCCGGGCTTCAAGTACTTCGAGCACGAGCTCACCGGCACCTGCGTGCGCATCGAAATCGGGCCCAAGGACCTGGCCAAGGGCACCTGCGTCATGGTGCGCCGCGACCTGAAGGTGAAGGAGTTCATCCCGCTCGGCGAGGCCGCCGCCAAGGCCCAGTCCATGCTGGACAGCATGCAGAAGGACCTGTTCCAGAAGGCCAAGGACTTCCGCGAGGCGCACACCTTCGAGGTCAACTCCTACGAGGAGATGAAGGAGAAGGCGGACGCGGGCTTCCTGCTCGCCCACTGGAACCTGGACCCCAAGGTGGAGGCGCGCATCAAGGAGGAGACCGGCCTGACCACGCGCAACCGGCCCTTCGCCCTCAAGCAGGAGCCGGGCAAGTGCATCGTCACCGGTGAGGACTCGCCGGGCCGCATCGTGTTCTCCAAGGCGTACTGAGCCGTCCCTTGTAGACACCGAGGGCCGTGGGAGGAGCCGTGTCGCTCCCCTCGCGGCCCTCGCGCTTTCTCAGCCCACCTCGCGCAGCGCCCGCCGTCCCGGGACGAACGTCGCCACCGGCTCCGTCTTGCCCGCGACGGGCAGCGTCGTGGCCGGCTCGAACGACAGCGAGGGGTCCGCCTCGCACGCGCGGCACGTGGCCTCCGACACCAGCATGGGCACGCCGACCTTCTTCGTCAGGCCCTCGATGCGGCTGGCCAGGTTCACCGCGTCGCCAATCACCGTGTACTCGCGCCGCTGCGCGCTGCCCACGTCCCCCACCACCACGCGCCCGGTGTGGATGCCGATGCCGATGCGCAGCGGCTCCTCTCCGCGCGCCACGCGCTCGGCGTTGAGCGTCTCCAGCGCCTCCAGCATCGCCAGTCCACACGCCACCGCGGAGCGCGGGTGCCCGGGCAAATCCAGCGGCGCGCCGAAGTACGCGAGGATGCCGTCGCCGATGAACTTGTCGAGCGTCCCGCCGTGGCGGAACACCACGTCCACCATGCGCGACAGGTACTCGTTGAGCAGCGCCACCACCTGGGGGCTCTCCATGCGCTCGGACATGGAGGTGAAGCCGCGGATGTCGGAGAACAGCAGCGTCACCTCGCGGTGCTCACCGCCCCCGGCCTCGGAGCCGTGCTGGGCAATCTGCCGCGCGACCTCCGGCGAGAAGTAGCGCCCCAGCCGCTCCAGGCGCATCTCCTCGCGCGCCACCTGCGTCACCAGCCCCAGCACCTGCCGGCCGATGAAGGACGCGGCCGCCGCGCCCAAGGACAGCACCAGCACCAGCCCCGGCAGGAACGCCTCCCACGCGAGGCCCGCCTGGAACACCAGCGCGGCCTCCAGGCCGATGGCGAGCGCGGTGGCCAGCACGACGATGACGGGCGAGAGCGTCACCAGCGACACGAGCACCACCAGCACGATGTACACGCCCAACGTCAGCAGTGAAATCGGCACCGCGTTGTCGTTGTCCACCGCGCCGATGGCAAGCGACTGGAGGACGAAGATGGCGGGCATGTCCAGGAACGCGAGCCCGAGCGCCGGACGGCGTCCCAGCGAGGGCCACCTGCGCGCGCCGGCCCACAGCGCCACGGCCAGCACCAGGTAGGCGACGAGCACGGAGGGCGGCACGCGCCACTCGAGCTGGAGCGCCATCCCCAGCCAGCACACCACGCCGACGGCGCGGACACGGTTGAGCCACTCGCCGACCTGCGCGCGCCACCCGGCCAACCTCCGCCGCAGCGTATCCTCGACCTGGGAGAGCCTCCGCATGCCCCTGTCACGCTAGCCCACCCTCCCCTCGCCCCTCCAGGGAGGTCCGAGACACGAGCCTGGGTCCTCGCGGACGGCTATCCTCGCGGGCCGGAGACATCCATGGCGAGCATCGGTCACGTGGCGGTGGGGCTGGCGTTGGGGAGGTACGAAGCGAACGGCAGGGCGACGAGGCGGCTGCTCGCCTCCATGGCGCTGTTCTCCGCGCTGGCGCTCTTGCCCGACGCGGACGTGGTGGCCTTCGTGTTCCGCATCCCCTACTCGGCGCCCTGGGGACACCGCGGCGCGTCGCACTCGTTCGCCTTCGCCGCGGGCATCGCGCTGCTGGTGGCCCTGGTGGCGAGGTGGCGAGGCGCCTCCGCCACGAGATGGGGAGGGCTCGCGTTCCTCGCGGTGGCGAGCCACGGGCTCCTGGACGCGCTCACCGACGGCGGGCTGGGCGCGGCGCTCCTGTGGCCCTTCTCCAACGCGCGCATGTTCGCGCCCGTGCGTCCGCTGCCCGTGTCCCCCATCGGCGCGGGCATGCTGTCGCCGCGAGGGATGTACGTCGTCGGCGCGGAGCTGCTCGCGTTCATCCCCCTCTGGGCCTATGCGCTCTGGCCGCGCCGGTCCGCGAGGAGGAGCTGAGCCATGCGACTGTTCACCGCCGTCACGCTGGGCGATGTCATCGAGGCGCGCGCCGCCGGGGAGCTGTCGCGACTGCGCGCGCTGGCGCCCACGGCCCGCTTCGTGCGCGCCGAGGGGGTGCACCTCACGTTGGTGTTCCTGGGGGAGGTGGAGTCCTCGCGGCTGCCCGCCATCCGTGAGGCCCTCGCGTCGGTGGGCCCGCGCCACGCGCCGTTCACCTTGTCCGTGGGAGGCGGCGGCACGTTCGGCACGCCGTCACATCCGCGCGTGCTCTGGTCCCACGTGCGCGGAGACGTCGAGGCGCTCGAGGCGCTGCAGACGGACACGGCCGCACAGCTGCTCCCGCTCGGCTTCGAGCCCGAGCACCGCGACTACGCGCCCCACCTGACGCTGGCCCGGGCCAAGGCGCCCAGGGGCGACCCCGCGCTGCTCGCGTGCGCGCAGGCCCTGGCGAGCGTCGAGCTGGGCGAGGGGCGCGTGGACCGGCTCGTGTTGTTCGAGAGCCGAGGGCCCGACTACGTCCCCGTGGTGGAGGTGCCGCTCACGCGCGCGAGCTGATGGCGCGTGGTCGCGCCCCGCTCCAACGCGGTGCCAGCTCACCCGCTCACGCGCGGACTGATGGCGTGTGCCACAAACGAGCCCACACACCGCGCCAACGCGGTGCCAGCTCACCCGCTCACGCGCGGACTGATGGCGCGTGCCCCAGACGAGCCCACGCACCGCGCCGACGCTGCGCCCACTCGTCCGAGCCCACGCACCGCGCCGACGCGGCGCCCACTCGTCCGAGCCACGACGAGGGCAGACTCCCACGGTGTCAGGACGACCTCCCCCGGACGCGCGCTGGCACCACCCCTGCAATCCACCCAGCCGAGCGCACGCAAGCGCCGGAAAGGACGGGCACATGCGGTGGATGATGGGGTGGGCGCTGTGGCTGTGGGGACTCAGCGCGGTCGCGGCGCCACGCGATGCGCTGGAGGCGAAGCTGCGGACGGGGGACATCGTCCTGCACACCTCGCGCTCGCGGCAGTCGCAGGCCATCCAGGTGGCCACGCACAGCCCGCTGTCCCACGTGGGCCTGGTGGAGGTCACCGAAAAGGGCGCCTTCGTGGTGGAGGCCGTGCAGCCCGTGCAGCGCGTCCCCTTCGCGAAGTGGAAGGCGCGCGGCGTGAAGGACCGCATCCTGGTGCTGCGCGCGGAGGACGTCGACGCGAAGACGAAGCAGCGCGTGCTCGCGGCGGCCAAGGCCCATCTGGGCAAGCCGTACGACTGGCGCTTCGAGTGGGGCGACGACGCGATGTACTGCTCGGAGCTGGTGCGCAAGGCGTACGCCCAGGGCGCGGGCGTGGAGTACGGCGAGCTGGAGACGCTGGGCTCGCTCGATGTCGAGGGCCTGCGCAAACAGATGCGTGAGCGCTACGGCGCCAAGGTGCCCCTCGAGCTGACCCTGATAACGCCGGCGAGCCTGGCCCGGGATACCCGCCTGTCTGTGGTTCACTCGGATTTTCCGGAAGTGCCGTAGCAGGGCCTTCCGCATATCCGGGGTGTATTCAACCCCGTCACGCGAACGCGTGAGACAGGGCCCGGAGCAGGTAGACTCCGTCTCATGAGACGCCTCCTGCTCGTACTCCCCTTGGTCCTCATCGTCGGCTGCAAGAAGGACGTCACCCAGGGCGCGGTGAAGGTCACGGTGAACTACACCCGTTTCCTGCCCGGCTGCCTGCGCGTGCAAGCGCGCGACGTGGAGAGCGGCAAGGAGCTCACCCAGGACGTGACGGAGGTGCGCGGGACGCGGGCCCAGGGCGGCACGATGACGGTGGGCGTGGCGCCTCCGACGGACTGGGGAAAGACGGTGGAGGTGCGCGCCACGGCCTTCGAGCAGGCCTGCGTGGGTGACGGCGTGGTCACCGACTCGCAGCGCGTGACGCTGGTGATGGATGCCATCCAGGACACCACGCTGACGTTGCAGGCGGTGGACGCGGACCAGGACGGCTATGTCGACGTGAGCAGCAACGGCACCGACTGTCGGGACGACGTGGCCGACATCAACCCGGGCGTCGAGGAGCGGTGCAACGACCGGGACGACAACTGCGACGGCGTCGGTGACGCGGAGCACTTCCAGCTGGGCGCGAGCTGCTCGACGTCGGATGACTGTCACGGTGTCTACCGCTGCGACCTGACGGACTTCGTCCAGTACTGTGAGACGCCACCGAGCCGCAGCGTGTATCCGGACAACGACAGGGACGGTCACGGACAGCTGGGCTCCGAGCCGCTCCTCGTCTGCAACGCCACGCCCGAGGGCTACACGTCGGGGCCGCCGGACGACTGCAACGACAACGCCTTCAGCGTGCACCCGGGCAGCCAGGACCGCTGCGACGGCGAGGACACCAACTGCGACGGCCGGCTGGACGAGGACTTCCCTCAGCTCACCCAGGCGTGCACGGACGCGTTCCAGTGCGCGGGCGCGCATGCCTGCGCGGAGGACAAGCTGGGGGTCACCTGTGTGTCCACGGTGACGCCGACGGCCTGGTACCCGGACGAGGACGGCGATGGCTTCGGCGCGGCCTCCGGAGAGGTGCGCTCCTGCGTGAAGCCCGCGGGCGTCTGGGTCACCAACAACACGGACTGCAACGACGGCAACGCGCGCACGTATCCGGGCGCTCCGGAGATTTGCGACGGGCTGGACAACGACTGCGATGATCAGCCCGAGAACGCGCAGGCGGTGTGCCCGGGTGGCGCGGCTCCGGCATGGAGCAGCCGGACCGTCACCAGTGGAGGACAGAAGCACTGGTACTCCGCCTCCTCGTGGACGAAGGGCGGCGTGTGGGTGGGCGGCCACGACGACCGGCTCGCGAAGCTGGTGCCGAGCGCCACCAACTTCTCCGTCACCTCGGACACGGGCTGCGGCGCGTCCGACACGCAGTGGCGCGCCGTCTGGGCCGACCCTGGCAACAATGGCCGGGTGTGGCTCGGCTCAGAGGGCGGCAAGAAGGCGCACCAGGACGTCAACGCCTCGGGTTGCACCCAGGTGTCGGACGATGACAAGTGGATCTTCGGCCTGACGGGCGTGAGGAACGGCGGGGTGCTCACGATTCACGGCGCCGCGTCGCCCAATGACACCGACTCAGCGACGACGGGCCAGGCTTTCGCATGGGATGGCGGCGGCACGCTCGACTACAATGCCGCCAACAACCCGCTCCCCAAGGTCGAGGACGTGCATGGCATCTCCCATGCGCACCTGCTGCTGGTGGGCGGGCAGTCGGGGGGCCCGCGGGTCTTCCGGTTCAACCCGGGCAACAGCCGCTGGGAGTCGGAGAACGCCGAGCAGGACACGATTGGAGCCCAGCGCCTGCGAGGCGTCTGGGTGGTCAACGAGCGGGTGGCCTTCGCCGTGGGCGACGGTGGAACGGTGTTGAGGAAGGTCAACGGCACGACGTGGACCCGGCAGACCTTCCCCAACAACCATCAACTGACGTCTGTCATCGCCTTCGGCGCTGGCTCGGCGTACGCCACCTGCGCCAACCAGCACATCTACCGGTACGACGGGCAGTCGTGGACGAATGTCTACTCGGGAGACAGGCGCTACAACGACATCACCGGAACGGGTCCCGATGACCTGTGGGTGGTCGGCAACGACGGGCGCATCGTCCGCTGGCCGGCGTGGCCGTAGCCGCTCGAGTCACCCGCCCCGTCGCGCCACCACGAAGCGGCGGGTGAAAAGGAACGGAGTGCCCCGCGCATGCGCGGGGTACGCCTGACGCAGCCGGGGCCGCAGCTCCTCCACGAAGGCCTGGCCCTCCTCGCCCCCCAGCGCCGCCAGCACGGGGCGCAGCGTCGTGCCCAGCAGCCACTGGAGCACCGCGTCCTCGCCCGGCAGCAGGTGCAGGTACGTGGTCTCCCACGCGTCCACGGACAGGCCCAGGTCGGAGAGCAGGGACTCATAGCGCTCCAGCGTCTCCACGGGCCTGCGTCGCACGGGCGCGAGCTTCGCGGCGAAGCGCGGCAGGCCGCGCACCTCGTCGACGAGCCGATGTGAGGGCGCCTCGAAGTTGGCGGGGACCTGGAAGGCCAGCACGGCGCTCGGGGCCAGCTTCGCCACCAGGCGCCCCATCAACGTCGCGTGGTCCGGCAGCCAGTGCAGCGCCGCGTTCGACACGAGCACGTCCAGCGGCTGCTCCGGACTCCAGTCCGCCAGATCCCCCACCTTGAAGCGCACGGTGGCCGAGGCCGGGCGGCGGCGCGCCTCCTCGACCATCTCCACCGAGGAGTCCACGCCCACCACCCGGGCCCGGGGCCAGCGCTCGGACAGCACGCGCGTGAGGTCCCCCGTCCCGCAGCCCAGGTCCGCCACGTGCGAGGGGGACTGCGCGTCCACGCGCGACAGCAGCTCGAAGAACGGGCGCTTCCGCTCGTCACGGAAGCGCGTGTACTGCGTCGGGTCCCACATGCCTGTCCTCCCGGTGACGCGCCCACGTCACGCACCGGAGGATGTAACCCACGACGTGGGCCCGTGCTCGCACACCGATGTGCACCGTGAGGTGGAGCACTCGGGCCCCACCTCACGCCTCACGCTCAGCGTCGGATGCGCAGCACCTGGAAGCCCGTCCCCGCGCTCCCGAAGCCGCTCACGTTCTCCATCCGCACCACCAGGTCCCCGGAGGGCAGCACGCCCCACACGTCGGCGCGCGCCAGGTCCGCGCCACCCAGCCGCTCATACCGCCGCGCCTCGCTCCACGTCGCCCCATCGCCGCTGGTGAACAGCCGCACGAAGACATCCCCCGCCGCGTGCACGTCCCCGGCGCTGGACCACGCCGTGCCCAGCACCCAGCCACCGCCGGGCGCCGCCGCCAGCGAGTACGCCGGCCCCGGCAACTCGAACACCGTGCTCACCTGCCCCGTGCGCGACACCCGCAGCAGCTTCGGATGCTCGGGCTCGAAGAGCGTCGACTGGCCGAGCAGCAGCGTGCCGTCCGCCAGCACCCCGCCCGCCACGCCGTTGGCCGCGTAGCCCTGCAGCATCGACGTCCACGTCCGCCCGCCATCCGTCGAGCGCAGCACCGCCGCCTGCGTCTTGTTGCTGCCCATCATCGCCCACAGCGCGCCCGTCGCCGGGTCCGCCACCAGCGCATGGCCATGCCGGTGCGCCGTCAGCGTGGAGCGCACACTCCAGCTCGCCCCGCTGTCCGTGCTCGCCCACAGCCGCACCGGCACCGCGGACGAGGTGAACGTCTGGTACTCGAGGAAGAACCAGGTGTTCCCGAGCTGCGCGAAGCTGCGCGGCCCCATCGCCCGGTAGCTGCCCAGGCCCACCTCGTCCCGCCACGTGCGCCCGCCGTCCGTCGAGCGCTTCAGGAAGTACGCGCCGCTGTGACTCACCACCGCCAGCAGCGTCCCGTTCGACATCGCCGCCATCGTCCACAGGTTGCCGCTGTCCTGGCTCCGCGCGGAGAAGCTCACGCCCCCATCCGTGCTCGCCATCAGCCGCGAGCGCTCGCCCCCCACCGCGAGCCCGTACAGCGTGCCGGCCCCATCCACCGCGAGCAGCTCGTGACTGGAGGAGGAGCGCACCACGTCGAGCGAGAACGGCCCCTCCCCCGGCGGCTCCTCGTCCCGCACCCACGCCACCCGCGACACCGTGCCCCGCGAGCTCGCGTCCGGCGCCTCGCCATACAGGCACGGCACCTCCGCGCTGTCCGAGGGCAGCACGTCCACCGCGTTGGGGTAGCCCTTGAACGTCGCGTCCCCATCCAACGTCACCGCGCTGCCCAGCGTGCCCTCCGGCGAGAGCACCCTCGCGCGCAGCTCGTAGTGCGCGTTGAGCACGCGCATGCGGTTGTAGAAGATGTAGAGCGAGTCCCCCACGCGGGTGACGGCGGCCTGGATCGCCCAGTCCGACGTGCCCTCCACCAGCGTGCGCGGACCGAAGGACGTCCCGTCGAAGCGCCGGTGGTACAGCCGCTCCTGCTCGTCCTTGTAGACCAGGTGCATGCCGCCCCGGCCGTCCGCCACCGCGCTCAGCGCCGCGCCATGGTAGATGCCGTCGGAGAACGCCTCGCGCACGGGCGCCCAGGTGCCCGTCGGGTCCTCGTCGTCACGCACGCGCATCCGCGTGGGCACGAAGCCGTCATGCATGGCGTAGACGAAGACCAGCCGCGTCCCCACGCTCAGCAGCCGTCCTCCGCCGCGCCTTCTCACCTTGTCCAGCGCCTGGTGCCCACCGAAGCTCTGCCCCCCGTCCGTGGACACCGCCACCACCGCCGTGGAGCCGCCGTCCGACTCCAGCCGGAAGGCCTGCACCCACAGCCGCCCCTTCGAGTCCCGCGCGAGCAGCGCCCGCGAGTAACCCGTGCTCGCGTCCGCGTTCATCACCCGCACCGCCGGCTCCGGCGTCCACGTGTCCGCGCCGGACTGGTAGCGCCACCACTGGAACCAGACGTCATGCCGGCTGGAGGGCTCCAGCTGTGGCCCCTCGTAGGAATACACGAGCGCCACGTCCCGCCCCACCGCGAGCAGCTCCGCCCGGTCCGCGTGCGTGGCATCCGACTGGATGTCGCCCACCCGCCGCACCGTGCGCAGCGCGTCCTCGGAGCGGTAGAGCACCAGCCCCTTGGACTCCACGTTGCCGTGCTGGATGGCCACCAGCAGGCTCGCGGGACGACCACTGCCTGTCTCGACTCGAACGATGTGGCGCTGCGCCGGGAGCGTGAGGGCATTGCCCCCGCTCACCGGTACCAACGCCGTCCCGCCCGCCGCGAGCACCGCGGCGAGCAAGGCCCCTGCAAGCCCTGTCATGAATCCCCTCCCCGGACATCCGAGGAGAGAATGTGGGCGAGCACCTACCGAGGGAAGTCACCCCGCAGCGTGCGGGCCCCCATCCGTTGAACAGCAACGGGGCCCGTGTCGCCGGCTGCACGCTCCCCAGCGAAGGGAGCGCGGCCCGGGGCGAGCCCTCCGACTACTTGGCGCGACGACGCTTCGCGGGGGCGGGAGCGCCCGCATCCGGGGCACCGGCGTCCGGAGCGGTGGCCTCGACAGCGCCTGCGTCCGGGTCCGTGCCACCGTCACCCACGCCACCATCCGCGCCCGCCGCGCCCGCGCGCGGAATGGCCGGAGGAGGATTCACCAGCCCCAGCGAGCCCAGGAAGTCCTCCGCGCCCGGCGCGCCGATGCTCGGGTTGTAGAGGACCAGCATGGTGTAGAGGCGCGGGCCCACCAGGTAGTTGCGCGCGCGCACCTCGCCGTTGGGCGAGGACACCGTGTAGGACTTGCCGGGGTAGCCATCCAGCGTGAGCTCCTGCTCGTTGCTGACGGTGCCCTTGAGCTGGTTGGTGAGGCCGTCGCGGCCCTCGTTGAGGAACGCCTCGGGAGGACGGCTCGCGACGACCTTCTCCGGGTAGTCCGCGGTGCTGATGGAGTAGATGACGCCCTCGGCGGTCTGCAGCGAGTACGCCGCCGTGGAGACCTCGCCCGCGGGGATGTTCACCTTCTGGCGCTGGACCTGGGGCTGGCCCGGCATCTTCACGGTGAAGCCCTCTTCGGCCGTCACCTCGGTCAGCTGCGGGCCCGCGGCGGCGGCCGGCTGGCCCCCCGACTCACCGCCCTCGTTCGGCAGCTCCTCGATGGTGGAGGTCGCCTGCTGGTTGGGGTCGGTCTTCTGGGCGCTGACGCACGCGAGTGAAATCAGCGACAGGGTGGCAAGGGCGGCAAGGAGGCGAGACAACGAAGGCATGGGCGCGCTTCCTGAAATTTGGTGTGGGAGATGAACGCGGTGCGTCGGACGACGCTAATAGAACTGCTCGACTTCTGACTACCCGAGATTGGGACAGCCGCCAGTTTCCAGGTGTCACGCACACCCCAGAAGCGTCCGCGGCCGGACGGAAGCGGGCGCTTCGGAGGCTGAAAATCGGCCTCCGGAAGCTATTCACCCAGGTAGGCCCGGCGCACCTCCGCGCTCTCCAGGAGCGCCTTGCCGGGGCCCGCCATCGCCACCTCGCCCGTCTCCAGCACGTAGCCGTAGTGGGCGCAGTTGAGCGCCAGGTGGGCGTTCTGCTCCACCAGCAGCACGCTGACACCCGTCTGGTTCACCTCGCGCAGGGTGCGGAAGATGGTCTCCGTCACCTGCGGGGCGAGGCCCAGCGAGGGCTCGTCCAACAAGAGCAGCTGGGGCCGGCTGAGCAGCGCGCGGGCGATGGCCAGCATCTGCTGCTCGCCGCCGGACAGCGTGCCCGCCATCTGGGTGCGCCGCTCCTTGAGCACGGGGAAGAGCGTGAAGCTCTTCTCCATGTCCGCCTTCACCTCCGCGGTGTCGCGGCGCAGGTAGGCGCCCAGCTCCAGGTTCTCCAGCACGGACATGTTGGGGAAGATGCCCCGCCCCTCCGGCGCGTGCGCCATGCCCCGGGGCACCAGCTGGTGCGCCTTGAGGCTGGTGGTGTCCTGGCCGCCGAAGCGAATCTTCCCGGCGCTGGCCTTGAGCATGCCGCTCACCGCGCGCAGGGTGCTCGTCTTGCCCGCGCCGTTGGCGCCGATGAGGGCGACGACTTCACCCTTGCCCACCGTCAGCGACACGCCCTTCAGGGCCTGGATGGCGCCGTAGTGGACCTTGATGCCCTCCACCGTCAGGAGCGGCGCGAAGGCCTGGCGCTCACCCAGCGTCTTCACCTGCGCCTCGCTCACGCCGCGCCTCCGTGACTCTCCAGGTAGCTGTCGCCCAGGTACGCCTCGATGACCTTGCGGTCGCTGCGCACCTCGGCGGGCGCCCCGCGCGCGATGGTCTCGCCGTGGTCCAGCACGGTGATGCGCTCGCAGATGCCCATCACCAGCTTCATGTCGTGCTCGATGACCAGCACACCCAGCTTGAAGTCGTCGCGCAGCTTGCGGATGAGCACCATCAGGTCCGCCTTCTCGCGCGTGTTCATGCCGGCGGCGGGCTCGTCGAGCAGCAGCACCCGGGGCTGGCTGCCCAGGGCGCGGGCAATCTCCAGCCGGCGCTGCTCACCGTAGGGGAGGTTTCGCGCCTCCTCGTCGCGGCGGTGCGACAGGCCCATGACCTCCAGCAGGTGCTCGGCCTGCTCGGTCAGCCGCCGCTCCTCGCGCTGGAAGCCCGGGGTGAGCAGGAGCGAGCGCCACCAGTCCGCGTAGTTGTGGGCCGCGTTGCGCAGCTTGGAGCCCACGCTGAGGCTGGACTGGTGCAGCGCCGTCTGAGCACGGCAGGCCACCTTCACGTTGTCCAGCGCGGAGAGCGCGCGGAACAGGCGGATGTTCTGGAAGGTGCGCGCCACGCCCAGCAGGTTGATTTGATGCGGCTTGCGCCCGTTGACCTGCGTGCCACTCACGCGCACCACGCCCTGGGTGGGCTGGTAGACGCCCGTCAGCACGTTGAACGCGGTGGACTTGCCCGCGCCGTTGGGGCCGATGAGGCCCAGCAAGTCCCCCTGCCGGATGGACAGGTGGAAGTCGGTGAGCGCCTTGAGGCCGCCGAACTGGATGCTCACGCCGTCCGCCACCAGCACGGGCTCGGGGGACGTGGAGGAGAGGGCCGTCACGTTCGCGCTCACGCCAGCCCCCGGCGCTTGCGGGGCAGCCACCGTGGCAGCACGTCCCAGATCTCCTTCGTGCCGAACAGGCCCTGGGGCCTGGCGAGCATCAAGACGACGAGCAACAGGCCGTAGATGGGCATGCGAATCTGGTCCACCCGCTGCGCCAGGCTGCCCTCGGTGCCCAGCGCGCCGAACAGGGAGCGCATGCCTTCGGGCAGCAGCGTCAGGAAGATGGCCGCGACGAAGGCGCCCGTGGTGGAGCCCAGGCCGCCCAGCACCACCATGACGACGATTTCCATCGAGCGCACGAAGGTGAAGGAGCCGGGGTTGATGATGGGCACGAAGTGGGCGAACAGGCCGCCGGCGATGCCCGCGAAGAACGACGAGAAGACGAACGCGCGCACCTTGTAGCCGGTGGTGTCCACGCCCATGGCCTCGGCGGCCACCTCGTCCTCGCGGATGGCCCACAGGCTGCGGCCGTGGCTGGAGCCGGCGATGCGGCGCGCGGCCAGCACCACCAGGAACACCCAGAAGAACACCATGCCGGGGCTCGAGTACTGGGGGATGCCCGACAGGCCCAGCGCGCGGCCGAACGCGTCCGTGTTCTGCACCACGACGCGGATGATTTCGCCGAAACCCAGCGTGACGATGGCCAGGTAGTCACCGCGCAGGCGCAGGGACGGCAGGCCCACCAGGAAGCCGCACGCCGCCGCCGCGACGCCGCCCGCGAGCAGCGCCACGGTGAAGAGCACCTGGTCGCTGGCCGCCACGGGGAGGAAGGACAGCGCCACCTCCTTGAGCTGCAGCGAGCAGTACCCGGCGATGTACGCGCCCACGGCCATGAAGCCCGCGTGGCCGATGGAGAACTGCCCCGTCATCCCGTTCACGATGTTGAGGCTCACCGCGAGGATGATGTTCACGCCGACGACGGACAACAGGTACGTGGCGAAGTCGGAGCCGCTCAGCGCCCACTGGAACAGCACCAGCGTGGGGATGGCGACGAGGACCGGCAGCACGCCACGCAGCGAGGGCGGCACGAGCGTGCGGGCCTCGGGGATGGGAAGCGCGGGGGTCTCCATCAGACCTTCTCCGCGGCGACCCGGCCGAACAGGCCACCGGGCTTCACGAGCAGCACCAGGATGAGGAAGCCGAAGGCCACCGCGTCGCGCCAGGTGCTGGCCGCGTAGCCGACGACGAACTCCTCCACCAGCCCCAGCACCAGCGCGCCCACCACCGCGCCCGGCACGTGGCCGATGCCGCCAATCACCGCCGCGACGAAGGCCTTGAGGCCCACGTACAGGCCCATCAGCGGGCTCACCGACGTGTCCTTGATGGCGTAGAGCAGGCCCGCGCCCGCGGCCAGGCCGCTGCTGAGCATGAACGTCAGCGCGATGACCCGGTCGGTGGGAATGCCCATCAGCGCCGCCACCCGGTGGTCCCAGGACACCGCGCGCATGGCCCGGCCGAAGCGCGTGCCGAACACCAGGTACTGCAGGCCCACCATCAACCCCACGGCGATGAGGAAGCTGATGACCTGCCAGTTCCACACGACGACGTCGCGGTCCCCGATGATGAGCCACTCGGTGGGCTCGATGATTTCGGGGAACGCGCGGGGGCTGGCGCCCGGCAGGAAGCCGATGTCCAGCTGGAAGCCGTAGGACAGGGCGAAGGAGATGCCGATGGCGGTGATGAGCGCTGTCAGCCGGGGCTTCTCGCGCAGGGGACGGTAGGCGAAGCGCTCGATGAGGAAGCCCATGAGCGCGCAGCCCAGCATGGCCACCGCGAAGACGGCGGCAATGCCCAGGAACGAGCCGCGCGCCTCGCGTCCAATCGCGAACGCGGTGGCGTAGCCCATGTAGACGCCGACCATCATGACGTCGCCGTGGGCGAAGTTGATGAGCTTGAGGACGCCGTACACCATCGTGTAGCCGAGCGCGACGAGCGCGTAGATGGTGCCGGCGGCCAGGCCGTTGATGAGGTGCTGGAGGAGCTGCGCCATTTAGGGATTGATGGTCGTCACGTACTGCGTCTTGCCATCCCCGACCTTGAGGACGACGGCGGACTTCACGGCGTTGCGCTTCTCATCCAGGGTGACGGTGCCCGCCACGCCCGGGAAGTCCTTGGTCTGGGCAATCGCGTCGCGCACGGACGGGCCGCTCAAATCCTTGGCGCGCTTGAGCGCTTCAATCGCCACGCGGGCCGCGTCGTAGCCCAGCGCCGCGAGCGCGTCCGGGACGCCGCCGTAGGCCGCCTTGTAGTCCGCGATGAACTTCTGCACGCGGGGGTCCGGGTTGTCCGGCGAGTAGTGGTTGGAGAAGTAGCTGCCGGTGATGGCGCTGCCACCCAGCTCGAAGAGCTTCTCGGAGTCCCAGCCGTCGCCGCCCATCAGCGGCACCTTGAGGCCCACCTCGCGCGCCTGGCGGGCGACGACGCCCACCTCGCTGTAGTAGCCCGGCACGTAGATGCCATCCGGCTGCGTCTTCTTGATGGCCGTCAGCTGCGCGCGGTAGTCGGTGTCGCCCTGGCTGTAGCTCTCCGTGGTGGCGATCTTCCCGCCCATCTCCGTGAACTTGCGCGTGAACACGCCCGACAGGTCGATGGAGTAGGCGCTCTTGTTGTCCTGCAGCACCGCCACCTTGCCGAGCTTCAGGTCCTCGCGGGCGAACTTCGCCATCACGAAGCCCTGGAACGGGTCGATGAAGCACACGCGGAAGATGTAGTCGCCCTTCTCCGTCACCGTGGTGTTGGTGGACGAAGGGGTAATCATGGGCACGCCCGCCGCCTGCGCCTTCTCCGCCATGGCCAGCGAGTTGGACGAGGCCACGTCGCCCAGGATGAGCACCACCTTGTCCTGGGTGATGAGACGGGTGGTGGCCTGCGCGGCCTCCTCCGGCTTGCTCTGGTTGTCGTAGACGCGGATCGCCAGCTTCTTGCCGTTCACGCCGCCGGCGGCGTTGGCCTCCTTGAGCGCCAGCTCGATGCCGTTGCGCGTGGAGATGCCGAACGTCGCCTGGCCGCCGGTGAGCGCGCCCACCTGGCCCAGCAGGATGGTGTCCGCGCCCGCGGGCGTGCCGCCGCCGGGGCTTGGGGCCTGTCCCTGCGCGGCCTGCGTGCCGGCCTCACCAGAAGGGGTGGGCTGCGTCTTCTTCTCGCAGGCGGCCGCCAAGACGGCGAGCGCGGCGAGCAGCATCGGGGCAAGGCGTCGCATGCGGAGCAATCCTCCTCAACAGGGGGTGCTGCGAGTCAAAGCCCCGGTTTTCTAGGGGAGCCCTCTCCATGGGTCAAGCGCGCTGCCAGACAGGCCCTCCCCCCACGTACCCTCCGTGCGGCGCGTCACGCGAGCCCCCGTCGAGGGCGGAGCGCTCGAATCCCAGGCTCCCGCGTCATCCCACCCGCTTCGCCGGGGGTGCCCGGAAAGTGGACAGGGCCGGAGTTCGCGCGGGCGGGCGGGCATGGGGCCAGCGGCGACCACGGGGGCGAGCCCTGAGCACGCATGTTGGCGAGACACTGTTCATCCGCGGACCCGCTCCCACCTTCCCGGTGATGCAGCAGGAGGCATTCAGGAGGAGCCAGCCATGCTCAAGAACAAGAAGGACGTACGCGAAGGGATGGTTGTCCGCAGCATCGACGACGAGAAGCTCGGCAAGGTCTTCGCCATCGGCGACGACGCGTTCCACATCGAGAGAGGCCTGTTCTTCCCCAAGGACTACCGGGTCTCCTTCACCGAGGTGAGCGAGATTCGCAACGGGGAGGTCATCCTCAACCGCGGCAAGGAGGCCCTGCAGCAGGTCTCCGAGGCGGAGCGCACCCGGAGCGGCGCGGACCTGGGCACCGCCGGCGCCATGGGGCTGGCGTCCGAGCGCTCGGTGACGGAGACGCGCGTGCGGGAGACGGACCTGAACGCGGGCCGGGCCTCGGTGACGCCGCTGCCCACCACGGGCTTGAAGGAGGACGTCGGCTACCAGGCCAACATGAAGGCGGACACGGAGCTGCGGCGCGCCAAGACGGAGTGGAACGACAACCGTGACATCTCCATCCCCGTCCACCGGGAGCGGCTGAGCGTGGAGAAGCACGACATGCAGGCCGGAGAGCTGCGCGTGCACAAGGAGATCGTGGAGGAGGAGGAGGTGGTGAAGGTCCCCCTGCGCCACGAGCGGGTCCGCGTGGAGCGGCGGGCGGTGACGTCGGACACGCCGGTGACGGGCGCGTTCAAGGACGAGACCATCGTCGTCCCCCTGCACGCCGAGGAGGCGGAGGTCATCAAGCGCCAGGTGCTCGACGAGGAGGTCGTCATCCACAAGGACGTCGTCGAGGAGGAGCGCCGCTTCACCGAGCGGGTGCGCCACGAGAACGTGGACATCCGCACCGAGGGCGAGGTCGACGCGCCGCGCACCCTCAACGCGACGTCCGACGACCCGTCGCTGCGCCGCTCCTGAGGCATCGGTCGCGTGAAGTGAAGGCATGGCACCCGGCCACCGCTCCCCGACAGCACGGGGGCGGTGCCGGGGTCAGCGCGCGGCCTTCTTCTGGGGCTGGGGCGAGGGACGCGGGCGCGGCTCGGTGTCCACGTCCTCGATGTCCTGCTCCACCGCGGGCGGTGACACGCCCAGGCGGCCCTGCGCCTCGGTGCGGTCCAGCTGCTGCAGCTCGCGCAGCCGGTCCGGGAAGTGCCGGGCCATCAGCCGCGCCAGCTCCGCGTCCTTCACCGGCGTGAGGGCGTCCTGCAGCCGCTCCGCCATCTCCAGGGCGTCGGAGAAGCGCGCCGTGGGCGACTTGGCCAGGGCCATCTCCAGCACGTCCCACAGCGGCTGGGAGATGGAGTCCGGGCGCGTCAGCCGCTCGTCGCAGATGGCCTGCATGGAGCGCAGCTCGTCGCCCCGGTCGAACGCCCGCTTGCCGGTGAGCGCCTCGTAGAGGATGAGCCCCATCGCGAACAAATCACTGCGCGCGTCCAGCCGCTGCCCCCGCGCCTGCTCCGGGGACATGTACAGGGGCTTGCCCTTCACGATGCCCGGCAGCGTCATGGTCCGCTGGGCGCGCGCCTTGGCCACCCCGAAGTCGAGAATCTTCACCCGCCCGTCGAAGCCCACCATCAGGTTGTGCGGGGACAGGTCGCGGTGCACCAGGTGCAGCGGCTTGCCGTCCTCGCCCTTGAGCGAGTGCGCCGCCTGCAGGCCGTGCAGCGCCTGCACCACCACCGCCACCGCCTGCTCGGGCATCAGGGGCCCCCGGCGCGCGCGCAGGAGCCGGTCCAGGTCCACGCCCCGCACCAGCTCCATGGCGATGAAGTACGCCCCCTGCGCCTCGCCGAAGTCGTACACGTGCACCAGGTTGGGGTGCGCCAGCCGCAGGCCGATGCGCGCCTCGTCCAGGAACTGCTGGACGATGGCCGGGTCCGCCGTCAGGTGCGGGAGGATGCGCTTGAGGGCCACCAGCCGGCCCAGCCCCTCGGGGCCCCGGGCCCGCGCCACCAGCACCTGGGCCATGCCGCCGGTGCCCAGGGGCGTGAGGACCTCGTACTTGCCGATGCGCCCGCGCGGCACCGGCGTGTCGTCCATGGCCAGGTCGTCCAGCCGCTCCAGCGGGCCCTGCCCGTCCGTCAGCGCCAGGAAGGCCAGCACCGACGTGTCGAGCTGCTCGCCGATGGCCTCCACCAGCTTCATCACCAGCCCGCCGCCGTCCGGGAAGGCGCCCTCCACCGCGAGCCCCATCCCGCCCAGCTCCAGCGTGCCCAGCTTCAGCCGGGTGCAGAAGAGCATCCGCCCGTTGGGCAGCCGGCGGGGGCCGCGCCAGAGCGCCGCCTCGAACACGTCCGCGCCCAATTCGCCCAGCACCCGCGTCAGCACGGGCCCCCGGGTGCCGCGCAGGGACACGAAGCCCGCGGGCGCATGCACCATGCGCGCGCACTGCGTGAGGAAGACGTCCAGGCCCGCGTCCAGCGTCAGGCCGCGCTGGAGGCAGTCCTCCAGGATGTCGTCCGCCATCCGCTGCACGGCCACCAGCCCACGCAGGAACGCGACCTCTGTCTCCAAGGAAGGGAATTCCACCCCCCCATTACAACCTGGGAGGGATTCCCCGGGAAGCCAGGGACCAAGAACAGCGTGCGTGGGTCAACGACACCGCGTGGGCTAGACGCGCTCGCGGTCCTTCAGGGCCGTGGCGCCGGGCGGCAGGCGCTCGGAGGGGCTGGTGGGGAGCACCACGCGGCGGTCCTCGATGAGGCCGTGGGCCTCCAGCACGCGCTCCAGGTAGGCCACGCGCTCGCGCAGCAGGGCGTTCTCCGGGTGGGAGCCCAGCTGAGCCTCGCGCAGGCGGATGAAGGCCTCCAGCACGGGCTTGAGCGAGAAGCGCAGCGTCAACCCCAACAGGGGGATGCCGCACGTCATCGCCACCACGAGCACCATGACGACGCCTTCGACTGGATCCATGACTGAGACCTCGGAACGGACAGGGGGTGACTGACTCTACGCCGGAAGGGTTCCGGCGATTGCATCCCCCCGCCCGCGAGGCGGGTGCTTCAGCTCGCCTGGCCCGTGTAGATGGCGTCGGCGATGCGGTAGGCGCTGCCCTCCAGGCGCTGGAAGGCCTCCTTGAGGGCGACCGGGTCGGAGGTGTTGAGCAGGCCCTTGAGCCGCTCCAGGTCCGACTTGATCTCCTCGCGGTCCTTCTCCGACAGGAGGCTGGCGTACTCCTCCAGGCTCTTCTCGGTGGTGTAGATGAGGCCGTCCGCGTTGTTGCGCAGCTCCGCCAGCTCCTTCTTCTTCTTGTCGTCGGCGGCGTGCGACTGGGCGTCGTTGATCATCGCCTGGATTTCGGCCTCCGACAGGCCGGAGTTGCTCACCACGCGCACCTGCTGGACCTTGCCGGTGCCCAGGTCCTTGGCGCTGACGTGCACGATGCCGTTGGCGTCGATGTCGAACGACACCTCAATCTGCGGCACGCCACGCGGCGCCGGCGGGATGCCCACCAGCTCGAAGCGGGCCAACGTCTTGTTGTCCGCCGCCATCTCGCGCTCACCCTGGAGCACGTGCACGCTCACCAGCGGCTGGTTGTCCACCGCGGTGGAGAACACCTGGCTCTTCTTGCAGGGGATGGTGGTGTTCTTGTCGATGATCTTGGTGAAGACGCCGCCGGCCGTCTCGACGCCCAGGGACAGCGGCGTCACGTCCAGCAGGAGGACGTCCTTCACCTCGCCCTTGAGCACGCCGCCCTGGATGGCCGCGCCCACGGCGACGACCTCATCCGGGTTGATGCCCTTGTGCGGCTCCTTGCCGAAGAACTCGCGCACCTTCTGCTGCACGCGGGGCATGCGCGTCATGCCGCCCACCAGGAGCACCTGGTTGACGTGCTGCGCGGTCAGGCCCGCGTCCTTCAAGGCGATCTTGCAGGGCTCGATGGTGCGGTCGATGAGGTCCGCCACCAGCGCCTCGAAGGTGGAGCGGTCCACCGTCTCCGTCAGGTGCTTGGGGCCGGAGGCATCCGCGGTGATGAACGGCAGGTTCACCTCCGTCTCGGGCGCGCTGGACAGCTCGTGCTTGGCGCGCTCGGCGGCCTCCTTCAGGCGCTGCAGCGCCATGCGGTCGCGGCGCAGGTCCAGGCCGTTGTTCTGCTCGGCGAAGCGCTTGGCCAGGTAGTCGATGAGCCGCTGGTCGAAGTCCTCGCCGCCCAGGAACGTGTCGCCGTTGGTGCTCTTCACCTCGAAGACGCCGGCGGTCAGCTCCAGGATGGAGATATCGAACGTGCCGCCGCCCAAATCGTACACGGCCACGCGCTCGGTGCCGCCGTCCTTGACCTTGTCCAGGCCGTACGCGAGCGCCGCGGCGGTGGGCTCGTTGATGATGCGCAGGACGTTGAGACCCGCGATGCGGCCGGCGTCCTTGGTGGCCTGACGCTGGCTGTCGTTGAAGTACGCGGGGACGGTGATGACCGCCTCGGTGACGGGCTCGCCGAGGTAGTCCTCCGCCGTCTGCTTCATCTTCATCAGGACGATGGCGGAGACCTCCGGCGGGCTGTGGCCCTTGCCGCGGATCTCCACCCAGGCGTCGCCGTTGGGGCTCGCGGCCACCTTGAAGGCGCTCACGCCGATGGCCTTCTTGGCCTCCGGCGAGTCGAACTTCCGACCGATGAGCCGCTTCACGGCGAACACGGTGTTCTCCGGGTTGGTGATGGCCTGCCGCTTGGCAATCTGGCCCACCAGCCGCTCACCGGAGTCCGTGAAGCCCACCATGGAAGGCGTGGTGCGGCTGCCCTCGCTGTTGGGGATGACCACCGGCTCGCCGCCTTCCATGACGGCGACGCAGGAGTTGGTGGTCCCCAGGTCGATTCCAATCACCTTGCCCATGATGCTTACTGGCTCCCCCCGGAAGTGCTGTCCGTGTGCTGCTCGGGTGCTTCGGCCCGCGGCTCGGCTTCCGCCGGAGGTGAGTCCTCGGCGGGCGCGGGGGTGGATGAGGCGGCGGCGTCCACGACGGGCGCGGCGACGGCCTCGGGCGCGCGCGCGACGACGACCATGGCCGGGCGCACCAGGCGCTCGTTGAGGAAGAAGCCGCGCACCACCTCGTAGACCACGTGGCCCGCGGGCGTGTCGGCCGTCTCCACCTGCTGGATGGCCTCGTGCATGCGCGGGTCGAACGGCTGGCCCTTGGCGCTGAAGGACTTCACGCCGTGGCGGCCGAGCGCGTCCTCGAAGGACTTGCGCGTCATGGCCACGCCCTTCTGGAAGCTCTCGATGTCGGGCGACTTGGTCGCGGCCTCGAGCGCGCGGTCCAGGTTGTCCATCACCGGGAGCAGGTCCTTGAGCAGCTTCTCCGAGCCGAAGCGCTGGACCTCCTCCTTCTCCTTCTGCGCGCGCTTGCGGTAGTTCTCCAGGTCCGCGGCGGCGCGGACCATGCGGTCCTGCGCCTCCTTGGCGCGCTCGTGCGCCTCGCGCAGCCGCTCCATGGTCTCGCGACCCTTGGCCTGGCTGAACTCGACCTGCGCCTTGAGCGACTCCACCTCCTGACGGAGCTGGGCGACCTCTTCCGCGGTCGCGGAGGGCGCTGGGGAGTCCTGGGGAGGCACGGAATCCTCGGGGGCGACGGAGGCGGCCGCGTCCTCGGAAGCAGCGGCCTGGGGGGCCTCCACCTCGATGACGGTCACCTCTTCATCCTCCATGCGACGCTCGACGCTGCGGACCGCCGCGTCGATGACGTCCTGCCCGATTTCCGCCTGGATGCTGTCCTTTTCACTGGAGCCGGCCACGGCGCGCACTATCTCACGCGCCGCACACCGTTCCAACTGGCGGCAATGACTGACGGAACCGGAACCGGAAGTCCGGACCTGTCTGATTCAAGGCCGGGCGGAACTTCACGCTCCGGCGGTGGGCTTCTTCGCACGACCGACGGTCTTCTTGGAAGTTGGGGCGGCCTTCTTGGCGGCCGGGCGGCCGCTGGCCTTCTTGCGGCCGATGGACTTGGTGCCGGGGGCGGCCTTCTTCGCGGCCTTGGGTTCGGGCTTGGGGCGCGGGGCCCGGGGGGCCTCGGCGTCGGCGGCCTCGGACTTCGTGGTGCCCGGCGCGCCCGCCTCGCCCTCCTCGGGACGGAAGGCGCGCTCCACGGCGCCCTCGACCTGGCGCACGGCGGTTTCAATCTTCTCCGCGGCGACCTTGGTGGTGCTGGCGGCCCAGGTGCGCAGCTGCACCAGGCCCTCCTTCACCTTGGCCTGCTTGTCCGGGTCCTTCACTTCCTTGAGGAGGCGCTGGGCCTCGCCGCGCAGGTCATCGGTGGTGCGCTTGAGCTCGTCGCCGGTGCGCTTGAGGAACTCCATCAGGTGCTTGTCCCACTTCTCGGCCATTGCGCAGGTCCTCTCGTCCGGGCGGCGGCGCCCCCCGTGGGTTTCGCGGCCCTCGAATATGTCACGGACATCCCCCGGCGCCATTGCAGTTCCCCGAGGGGACACGTCCCGCGAGCATCCCCCCACGGGATACGGCTAGAGTGTCTGATTCCATATAGGGGGAACGGCCGAGCCCCCACCGCTTCTCGGGGAGACCACCTTCATGTCCATCCAACGCGCGGTCGGGATGCTGCTCATCCTGACCTTCCTGGGCGCCTGCTCCGGCGGGGACGACCCGAACCCCGGCAGCGGCCCGAAGCTGCCCAACATCTCCGCGCTGACCGACACCACGGTGGGCGCGCCCTACGACACGCGGATCACCGCCACGGGGGGGACGGCGCCCCTGCGCTACACGCTGAAGTCGGAGGTGCCCCCGGGCTTCTCGTTCTACTCGACGGACGGGCGGCTGACGGGCCCGGCGAGCGCCGCGGGGGACTACTCCCTCCAGGTCGACGTGGTGGACGTGGAGAAGAGCGAGGACTCGCGGACGTACACCCTCAAGGTGTGGCCGGCGCCGGCGCTCGTGGGCGCGACGCTCACGGCGGCCGTGGCGGGCAATGGCTACACGTACACCTTCGGTGGCGTGGGCGGGCGGCCCCCGGTGACGTTCTCCGTGGTGGAGGGCGCGCTGCCGGAGGGCCTGTCGCTGTCGCAGGACGGCGAGGTGACCGGCGTCGCGACGCTCGCGGGCACGACCAGCTTCACGGTGAAGGTGGAGGACGCCAGCGGCATCGCCGCGCAGGCGCGCTACTCGCTGGAGGTGAAGCCGGGCACGGGCACGCCGGACGGAGGCGGGACGGATGGCGGCCCCTCGACGAGCTTCCCCCTGTCGGTGGGCAACTGGAACATCGAGTGGTTCGGCCACACGGGACAGGGGCCGTCGGACGAGGCGCTCCAGCTGGCCAACGTGAAGACGGTGATTGCCGGCGCGGGCGTGGACGTCTGGGGCCTGGCGGAGGTGGTCGACGCGGCGCACTTCGAGGCGCTCAAGGCCCAGCTGCCCGAGTACGACGGCTTCCTGGCCAGCGACCCGCTCGTGTCGTCCGGCTCCTTCTATTACGACGCGGACGAGCAGAAGCTGGGCATCCTCTACAAGAAGGGCCTGGTGCAGGTGCGCGAGGCGCGCATCGTGCTGGGTTCGAGCGACTACTACTTCGCGGGCCGGCCGCCGCTGCGGGTGGACCTGCGCGTCACCCGGTCCGGCACGAACGTGGACCTGTCCGTGCTGATGCTGCACATGAAGGCCACGAGCAACGGCACCGAGTCGGCGGACTACGAGCGGCGGCTCGAGGCGGGGCAGCTGCTCAAGGGCTACCTGGACAGCAGCATGCCCACGCAGCGGGTGATGGTGGTGGGCGACTGGAACGATGACGTGGACGTCTCCACCGTCAACAACCGCGACACGCCCTATCGGAACTTCGTGGACGACGCCGACAACTACCGCTTCGTCACCCAGGAGATGTCCGTGTCGGGCATCGGCTCCACGGTGAGCCGCAACACGTTCATCGACCACCAGCTGGTCAGCAACGAGATGCTGGAGTCCTACGTCCCGGGGTCCGCCGCGGTGCTGCGCCCGAGCATCACCCGCTATGGCACCACCACGTCCGACCACTACCCCATCATCAGCCGCTACAACTTCGGGCAGGTGACGGCGCGCACGCTGAAGGTCACCGCGCCCAACGGGGGCGAGGTGCTCGCCGCGGGCAGCACGTTCGACATCACCTGGACGGCCTCCGGCGTGCAGAACGTGCGGCTGCAGTACTCGCTCGACAACGGCGTGGTGTGGAGCGACATCGCCACCTCCGTGCCCGCGGCCTCGGGCAGCTTCACGTGGACGGTGCCCTCGGAGGGCTCCTCCACCGCGCGGGTGCGCATCAACGACGCGGCGGACTCCACCCTGGCGGACATCAGCGATGCCCCCTTCACGCTCAACCGGCCCGTGCCCACCCTGTTCATCAACGAGTACCTGCCCCAGCCGCTGCCGGTGAGCGAGGGCGGCCCGCCGGACTACGACAAGATGTTCGTGGAGGTGCGCAACACCGGCACTGCCGCGGTGAACCTGGGCGGCTACTCGCTGCATGACGACGAGTCCCGGCGCGGCGACAAGCCCGCGCGCCACGTCTTCCCCGCGGGGACGATGCTGCAGCCGGGCGCCGTCTACACCGTGTATGGCGACGCCTCGGCCGTGCCCATGGGCGTGCCCAACACCGCGGGCGCCAACGGTGGCGACGGACTTCGCTTCAACCGCTCGAACGACTCCGCCTACCTGGTCCGTCCGGACGGCTCCGAGCAGGACCACGCCTCCTACGGCAGCACCACGCTGGGCGTCTCCTTCAACCGCAACCCGGACGGCACGGGCGCGGGCGAATGGGTGCGCCACGATTCGCTGTCCTCCTCGCTCGCGTCCCCGGGGCGGCGTGTGGACGGCTCCGCCTTCTGAGTCGCGCTGAAGGCCACGCGGGCGACGGGCTCTCGCAAGCCCGGACGGCCAGCATCGACGGCGGGAGCCTTCGACCTCGTCCGCGCCCCATTGGCGCGGGGTGGGTCGGAGCGCTCCCGCTTCAACATCGACCCAGGCGGGTCTTCCCATCCCACGATGGAAGTCTTTGAAAGGAATCAGGGCAAACCCCTGAATCAACTGGCCTTTCCCCAAACGCAACTCAAGGTCAGGTGTGAGGGATAATCTCCTCAAAGCCAGTCGAGCCGGAGAAGACCGATGTCCCTCCCTCCCTTGTCCACGCGTCGTCCCCCCACGCCTGTCACCTCGCGAGAGGAGGCCCCGCGTGAGGTGCCCCGGACGGAGCCCACCGCGCCAGCGATTGCGCCTCGGGCGCAGCCTCCGGCGGAGTTCCGCGGCGTCTCCAGCTTCGACCCCGCTCCGGCGGGAGAGCGTCGACAGGTCGCGCAGGCGGTGACGGGCGCCGCGCCGAGCGCTCCCGCCGAGGCGCCGCGCGCGAGCTGGGCCCAGCGGGTGGGCAGTTGGGCGGCGGACACGGCGCGGGGCTACGCCACGGGCGCCGCGAACCTCGTGCTGGACTCGGCCAGCCTGGTGAACGCCGGCGTCAACCGGGGCCTGGGGGCCGCCGGCATCGACTTCCGCTTCCGCACCGACCTGGCCATCCAGCCCCGCTCGCAGGCGGAGGCCGCCGCGCAGAACGCCGTGAGCCTCTCCTCGATGCTGCTGGGAGGCGTCGGGGCGGCCCGCGCCGCGGCGGGTGCCATCGCCCCCCGCGTGGGTGGAGCGGCGGCGGCCGCGGGCGTGGAGGGTGTGGCCGCGCCCGCCGCGGCGAGGGTGCTGCTGGAGGAGGCCAAGCAGGGCAAGCACATCGTCGGGCACCAGAACTACATCCCGGGCCGCAGCCCCTTCACGCACCCCAACCCGCAGGGCCTGCTGGACCGCTTCTCCGGCCAGGGCCAGCCCGTGGGCAGCGTCGCGCGCGGTCAGCCGGGCTTCCGGGAGCGGGTGGACTTCGGTGAGGTCATCGGTCAGGTCAACGGCCAGCCGACGACGCGCGGAATCATCCACTACTCGAGTCAGGGCGCGCATATCGTCCCCGCCAATCCATGAGCACCCCCAACCGAAGCAGCCTGGTCCACCTGTCGCTGCAGCGGGCGCTGCTGGGAGCCATCCCCTCCCGGCTGCGCGCCGTCACCGTCCGCTTCGATGACACCAGGCTGCACTTCGAGGCGTTCTTCGACGGCGCGATTCGCGACGAGGACCGCGAGACGATGTCCGAGGTGGAGACCGAGCTCATCGCGGACTTTCCCGACGACCACGAGATCTCCCACGAGTTGATCCGCCTGGACCCCCCGGCCCTGATTCCCAAGGACCGGGCGTGGGTGTACTACCGCCAGGAGTCGTAGCCCTCGGAAGCGGTCAGGGCGTCACGCCAGCCCGCGTCGACGGCACGCCATGCCTGTCCCGGCATGGCCCCGCCCTTCCTCGAGGAGACGCCCATGGTGGAGACGCTCACGCTGTACCGCCCGGTGGGGCTGAAGGAGGCGCAGCTCGTCCGGGAGGTCGACGGCCGAGGCTTCCCTCCCCGGCTGCCGGACCAGCCCTTCTTCTACCCCGTGATGAACGTGGACTACGCCCGGCAGATTGCCCGGGACTGGAACGCGCCGGACGCGGGCAGTGGCCACGTGGGCTTCGTCACCGCCTTCGACGTGGAGGCCCCCTTCCTCGCCCGCTACCCCGTCCGCACCGTGGGGGCCAGGCTCCACCAGGAGCTGTGGGTCCCCGCCGAGGAGCTCGCGGAGTTCAACGCCCACCTCGTGGGCCCCATCCGCTTCCTCGAGGCCTGGTTCGGCCCGGACTACCAGGGCCCCGCCATCCCCTGGGTCCCCGCCGGCGACCCGCACACCGTGGCCCGCCCGGCGCGCTGAAGCCAAGGGCCCGGGCCCGTCCAGCCTGAAGTGCCGCCGGGAGGGAAAGCCCCCTCCCGGCAACTATTTCCGACCCGCCACGCAAGGAAATCGACCCCTCTTCGTTGAGGTGGACGACCCATTTCGAGGGCACGCTCCGTATCCTTTTTCGAGGATGACGGCTGGCCGGGCATTGGGCTCGGACTCGGCTCGCGTGGGTCGGAGACACCGTGCTGCCAGGCAATGACCGCTCCGTCCTGGAGTCCTTCCGTCGTGGGGACACCACCGTCCTCACCCAGGTGTACCGCGCCTATTCGCCGGAGGTGCTGCGCTACCTCTCACGACGGTTCGCGGTGGGCGCGGAGGGAGGAGCCAGCCGCACCATCTCCCTGTCCGCGCTGGACCTGGACGCGGCCCACCAGGAGACATTCGTGCGCGCGTTCCGCCCCAACATGCGACAGGCCTACGACGGGGTCCGCCCCTACCTGGGCTTCCTGCTGACGGTGGCGCGCTCCACGGCCATCGACCTGATGCGCGCATCGGGGCGGGTGTCCCGGGAAGCGGTGTCCCTGGACGAGGCGCCGGAGCTCGGTCAGCTCCCCAACGAGGGACGCAGCCCGGAGGAGGAGGCGCTGGGCACCGAGGTGCGCGAGCTGGTGCGCCGCTTCCTGGAGTCCCAGCCCGAGGAGGCCCGCGCGCTCGCCCAGCTGCGCTTCGTGGACGGGCTGTCCCAGGAGAGCGCCGCCGAGCAGCTGCAGCTCACCCGCGGAGAGGTCCGGGTGCGCGAGCGGCGGCTGCGCACGCAGTTCACCGAGTACCTGAAGACCTCCGGCTGGTTGGAGACGGCGGCGGAGCCCGGGCGCATGGAGCTGGGTGTGCTCCTGGCGACCCTCGCCCTGTGCGCCATAGGGAGCATCCCATCATGAGGTGGTACGAGCGACACATCGACGCGGGACTGACGCGACAGGCCCAGGGTGAGCTGCCCTCGCCCCAGGCCGCCCGCCTGCTGCGCCATGCGCATCTGTGTCACCGATGTGGCCCGCTCTATGAACGCTGGGCCCGGGCGCAGCGCGCCCTGGAAGGCTCGCTGGAGGCGCCCTCCTCCGTGGAGCGGCACGCGCTGACGGAAGGCGGCCTGGAGGCGGCGCTCGCGGCGGCCGCGCCCCTGGAGGCGCCCGCGCGCTGGCCCTCGCTGACGGCCCTGGGCGGCGCGCTGGCGGCGGTGGTGCTCGCGGTGGTGCTCACGTCGCTGCCCCGGGACGAGTTCCGCTCGCGGGGCCTGGGCACGCCCCCACCCGGCGTCGCGCTGCGCATCTTCTGCGCCACGCCCGGCCAGCCGCTCAAGGAGCTCCACGCGAGCGAGGCCTGCCCCGCCGGCGCCATGCTCGCCTTCGCCGCCGGAGGACAGGCGCCCTACACCCACGTGGCCCTCCAGGTCCGCGGCACCCAGCGCGCGGAGCTGATGGCCGGGCCCTTCGTGCTGACGGGCACCCCGGGTCAGGAGGCACCGCTGGAGCTGACGGTGCCCCTGCCGGAGACGGTGGGCGAGGCGGAGGTGACCGCCGCGTTCGCCGGCAGCCCGTCCGCGGCCCTGGCGGCCTTGCGAGGGGAGGAGCAGGGGGGGGCAGTGGTGCTCAAGCAGACACTGAGGGTAGAGGAAGGTCCATGAACAAGCTGGGAGTGCTCCTCGGGGTCGCCGCGCTCTTCGCAGCCCGCGACGCCTCGGCGGATGCCCTGGTCCGACGTGCCCTCGTGATTGCCCACAACGGGAGCGACGACCCGTCGCTGCCCGCGCTGCGCTTCGCCGACGATGACGGCGTGCTGTGGGCGGAGACGCTGCAACGGCTGGGCGTGGAGACGACGCTGCTGGTGGACCCCGACGCGGCGACGCGCGCGGGGGGACGGCCCGTGCTCGCGGGCGCGCGGCCGCCCACGCCGGAAGAAGTGAAGCGCGAGGTGGCCCGGCTGCGCGCCGCCAGCCTGGCCGATGACGAGGCGGGCCGCGCCACGGACGTGCTCGTGGTGTACGTGGGCCACGGCAACACGGACGAGGCGGGCCGCGCCTACTTCACGCTGGCCGGGGGCCGGCTGGACAAGTCGAGCCTCTACGCGGACGTGGTGGACCCGCTCGCCGCCGACTACGTGCACCTCATCGTGGACGCGTGCCGCGCCTCGGGTGTCGTCGGCAGCCGCGGCGGGCAGACGGAGGCGGCGGTGCTGGCGGAGCTGCGCGGCATGCTCGCGCGCGAGCAGCTGGCCACGCGCCCCATGGTGGGCGCCGTGTTCGCGGAGAGCGACGACGGCGAGACGCACGAGTGGTCGCGCATCCGCGCCGGCGTCTTCAGCCACGTGGCGCGCTCGGGCCTGTTGGGCGCCGCCGACATCAACGGCGACGGGCAGGTGGAGTACAGCGAGCTGGGCGCCTTCGTGTCCGCGTCACTGCAGGGCGTCAAGGGCCTGCCCGCGCGGCTGAGCATCCACGCCTTCGCGCCCACCGGCGAGCCGCGCCGTCCGCTCGTCGGCGCCGCGCCCGCGGGCCCCAGCCTGGTGCTGAGCTCGAACTTCGGCCAGTCGCGCGTGTCCGTGGAGGACGCGGAGGGCCGGCGGCTCGCGGACGTGCGGCGCGCGGAGGACCAGTACGTGATGCTGCGGCTGCCCGAGCGCGACGTGTACTGGCTGCGCACCCCCACCAGCGAGGCGCGCATCACCCTGGCGGAGCTGAGCCAGGGGGTGCTGGACTTGAAGCCACGCGAGCTCCAGGAGCGTGGCCCCGCCGAGGAGGCGCTGCGCCGGGGCCTGTTCGCGGTGCCGCTCGACAAGAACTTCTATGACCAGTATGTGGCCGCCGCGGGCCTGGTGCCGGTGGACTTCTCCCGCGCCTTCCCGCCGGCCGAGGGCGGCGGCTTCGTGCCCCGCTCGCTCGTGTTGACGGCACCCCACCCGTTCTTCTCCGGCCTGGAGGTGGGGCTGGTGGGCCAGCAGGCGCCGCTGGGGCTCGACGCGTACGCCACCGGCCCCAGCCTGTCGTGGCGAAGCCAGGGCGACTCGAACTTCTATTACGGCGGGCGCGCCAGCTACACGGTGATGCCCAAGCGGTTCGAGAACGTGCGCACGCACCGCGCCACGGTGCTGGCGCTGGTGGGCACCCGGGACGTGCGGCGCACCCCGCTGTTCGTGGAGGCCGGAGCGGGCTGGGGCATGCTCGGGGTGTCGTCGCCGAACAAGCGCATGGGGGACCTCACCGTCTCCACGGGCCACCTCGCGGCGGGGGCGTCGGGACGGCTCCTGGGCATGCACCTGCGGCTGGCCGCCACGGCCTCCGCGGACCGCGTCACGCTGGATGGCGATGACGCGTGGGACACGATGTTCGGTCTCGAGCTCGCGTTCCGACGCTGAAGCGCCGAGCGGCCTCAGGGGGCCTCATGATGCGACGTCTGGGAGTGACGCTGCTGGGCCTGCTGCTCGCCGGCTGCGACGGAATCAACCTGTCGCAGCTCACCTGGCGCTACCCGCCGCTGACCCGCTTCGAGGTCGAGCCTCCCGGAGGCCGGTGCCCGTTCGGTGGGGACCGGGTGCTCACCGGCATCGACCAGAACGAGGACGGGCTGCTGACCGGCACCGAGGTCATGTCGGAGCACTACGACTGCGACGGCCAGCCGCTGGCCTGGGTGACGCAGGCGCGCCCCGTGGAGCCCACCGATTCGTGCCCCCTGGGCGGCGTGAGCACGCGCTCCGGACTGGACCAGAACCGCGACGGCGAGCTGAGCGACGCGGAGGTCACCCACGAGCGGCTCGACTGCACGGGCGTGTATCCGGTGAACGTCCGGGTGCGGGGCGTCGCGGAGGGATATCCCGCGTGCGAAGGAGAAGGCGCGCTGGTGGAAGCGGGGCCCGACCTGGATGGCGACGGCCAGCTCGGGGCCATCGAGCGGAGGTCCCTGGCGGTGCACTGTGGCGAAGCCCCCTCGCGAATCCTGGCGCGGCTGGAGAGCGAGCCCGTCGGGGCGCGCTGCGCGATGGGCGGCCACCGGGTGGACTCCGGAGCGGACCAGAACGCCGACGGCGTCCTCCAGGAGCAGGAGGTCACCCAGCGCAGGCGGGTGTGCCAGGGAGCGCCCATCCTCGACGGAGACCTCTTCGCGACCACCGCGGAGGACTTCGCGCTGCTCAAGACGCTCGTCCGCATCGAGGGCTCGCTCGTGCTCTTCCGCACGCCGCTGGAGCAGCTCGTGCTGCCGCGATTGGCGGAGATCTCCGGCGGGTTGATCGTGTCGGAGAACGCCGCGCTGACGCGCCTGGAGCTGGACGCGCTGCGCTTCGTGGGCAACGAGGTGCAGATCTTCGTCAACCTGGAGCTCACGGTGCTGCGCTTCGGCGCGGCGACGCAGCCCCAGCCGGTGTGGCTGGAGAACAACCTCTCGGTCTGGAACAACCCCCGGCTGGAGAGCCTGGACGGGCTGCGCAGCGTGCGCGTCCGTCAGGACCTCTTCCTCGCCTACAACGACTCGGCGCAGAGCCTGGTGTCGTGGGACCTCACGGACCTGGGGGGGACGCTCTCCGTCGCCGACCACAAGAGCCTCAGCCGCCTGCCGTTCCAGAACCTCCGGACGGTGGGGGGCTCGCTCGCCATCCACAACAACCCGGTGTTGACCACGATGAGCTTCCCCGACCTGCTGGAGGTGGGGCAGTCCATCGACATCGGCAACAACGCCTCGCTCAGCCGCTTGTCGGGGCTGTCGTCCCTGCGCGCGGTCCATGACGTCTTCATGGTGAGCAACAACGAGTCCCTGCACTCCATCGACGCGATGCCGGGGCTCAACCACGTGGGCTCGCTGATGCTGATGAACAGCCCTCGGCTGGAGGCGTTCGACTTCACGAACCTCCAGTCCATCCGCGGCCAGCTCGTGGTGGCCTACTGCCCGAAGCTGTCGAGCCTGGGCGCCTTCCCGCGCCTGGAGTCGGTCGCCGGCCTGGAGCTCCTGGACAACGCCTTGCTGTGGGATGTCTCGGGCCTGGACCGCGTCCGGAGCCTGCGCTCGCTCGTGGTGCGGGACAACGCCTCCCTGCAAGGCCTGGCGGGCCTGCGCAAGCTCCTGTCCGTGTCGGACCTGACCATCCAGGACAACCCCCGGCTGCTGACGTTGGACCTGGACGGGCTGACGGAGGTCGGCGCCACGCTGACCATCCAGCGCAACCCGTCGCTGCCGTCATGTCTGGCGAACCAGCTGGCGGACCGCGCCCTCCGGGGCGGGACGCGCACGGTCCAGGACAACGACGAGCAGACGCCCTGCTCCTCGCCCCTGCTCCTCCCCGGAGAGCCGGTCGCGGCCCGCGGGGCCGCCGCTGGAGAAGACGCACCATGAGATGGACCTGGCTGGCCCTGCTGCCGCTCGCGGCGGGGTGTGACTCCCTGCGCATCCGCGACCTGATGGACCACCCGACAGCGCTCAGCCGGGAGGTGGTGGAGCTGCCCGGCGAGAGGTGTGAGCTGGGAGGCCGCGACGTGCTGGTGGGCACGGACGACAACCGCAACGGCGTGCTCGACGACGAGGAGGTCACGGGCTCGACGCTCGTCTGCGCCATCGCCGAGACGCAGATGCGGGTGGAGCAGCAGCCGGTGCCCCCGGGCGAGCGGTGTCCGGGCGGGGGGTGGGTCACCCGCGCCGGCCACGACTTCAATCAGGACGGCGTGCTGGACACGCCCGAGGTCGCCCGCGAGGTGTATTCGTGCCGCGACATCGCCGAGGCCCAGCTGCTCACGCGCACGCGAGCGGCCACGCCCTCCTCCCGCGTCTGCCTGGAGCCCACCACGCTCACCGTCGTCGAGGCGGGCCACGACGAGGACGGCGACGAGGTGCTCGGCGACGACGAGGTGCGCACCCGCCTGGAGGTCTGCGTGGAGACCTCCCGCCTGCTCATCACGCGCGCCTGGGAGCCGACGTGCGCGGCCGGGGGCACCCGCGTCAGCGCGGGCATGGACCTGGACGCGGACGGGGTGCTCGACGACGAGGAGGTGCTCGCCTCGAATCCCATCTGCGAGGACCTGAACACGTTCGACGGCACCTTCGTCATCCGGGGGCCGGTGGACGTGGCCGTGCTGAAGGGCATCTCCCGCATCCGGGGCAACCTGGAGGTGAGGACGGGCAACACCCCGGTCGCCGAAATCCAGCTCACCGCGCTGGAGGTCGTCGACGGCACGCTGTACGTGCAGGACAACGCGTCCCTCACGCGGCTGGAGCTCCCCGGGCTGCGCTTCATCGGCCAGGGGCTGAGCGTGCTGAACAACGCCGCGCTGGAGACGGTGACGGTGGGCGGCGCGACGGGACAGACCTCCTGGGTGGGCACCCATCTGGAGGTGGCGCACAACCCCCGGCTCCAGAGCCTGGACGGGCTCCAGTCGGTGGTGCCGCGGGGCGGCGTGCTCATCGAGGACAACGCGCGGCTCACCCACTCGTCGGAGGGCCTGGGACTGCGCGCCATCCAGACGCTGACGGGCTCGCTGCGCATCAAGGACAACCCCGCGCTGGAGCTCCTGCCGCTGCCCAACCTGACGAGCGTGGCGCAGAGCGTCCTCATCGAGAACAACGCGCGCCTGACGACCCTGGAGGGCACGCGGCTGGAGCACATCGGCAAGAACCTGGAGGTGACGAACAACCCCGCGCTGCGCACGCTGACGGGGCTGGGGGCGCTGCACACCATCGGGGTGACGCTGGAGGTCCGGCTCAACGCGGCGCTCGTCGACAGCCACGGGCTGGGCTCGCTCGCGCAGGTGGAGAGCATCTTCTTCTCGCGCAACGACGCGCTGGCGTGGTGGGGGAACATGCCCCGGCTGCAGGGCATGCGAGGCACCCTCTCGCTGGAGGCCCACGCGCGCCTGGTGGAGGTGCGCGGCATGGAGTCGCTGCGGATGCTGTCGTGGCTGAGCCTCTACAACAACTCCGCGCTGACGACGCTGACGGGGCTTGCGGGCGTGGAGCGGCTGACGGGGCTGGCCTCGGAGCAGAACGGCGCGCTGACCAGCCTCGCGGACCTCAAGGGCCTGCGCACCCTGGAGTCGCTGATGCTGCTGGACAACCCCGTCCTGACGGAGCTGGGGCTGCCCGCGGTGCAGCAGGTGTCGCGGTACTTCTCCATCCAGCGCAATCCCCAGCTCCCCACGTGCCGGGTGAGGGCCTTCGGCGAGCGCGTCTACACCGGTCCGGGGAACGTCTACCTGGTGGCGGGCAACGACGACGCGGCCACCTGTCCCTGAAGGCGAAACGTCGTGCGAGCCGGGCCTCCGTGCCCGGGAAGAAAGGGGGCTCCCATGCGGTGGTACTGGCTGGTGCCGCTGGCCTGGCTGTGCGGCTGTGATGACATCCGACTGGGCAGCTTCCTCGAGTCGCGCCCGACGTTGAGCCGCAAGGAGGGGGTGCCACCCGGCGAGCACTGCGCGCACGGCGGGCAGGTGGCGTACGCGGGCGAGGACCTCAACGGCGACGGCCTGCTCGCCGACGACGAGGTCACCCGCGCGGAGTACCTGTGCACGCCCGCGCCGCCCCAGGCGAGGCTGCGCACCCGCGGCGAGCCCGCGGGCGAGCACTGCGAGCATGGTGGTCTCGCGGTGGAGACGGGCGTGGACACCAACGCGAACGGCACGCTCGAGGACGACGAGGTGGACGACGTCGACTACTTCTGCGCCACCCCCCTCCCGGCGTGCTGGTGCACCTGCGGCGCGAGCCCATGGGTGAGACCTGCCCGCTTGGAGGACAGGTCACCCAGGCGGGGCTCGACGCGAACGGGGACGGACTGCTCCAGGCCGGTGAAATCTCCCGTGAGGTCGTGGGCTGCATGGAGCCCGCGCGGGTCCTCTCGCGGCTCGAGGCCCTGGGCGTGGGCGGTGCATGCGGCACCCAGTCCAGGTACGCGGTGGAGTCGGGACCGGACCACGACGGCGACGGCGCGCTCGACGACGACGAGGTGAGGGCCGTCAGTCAGCTCTGCGCCTCGACGATGAACACGCTGTCGTGGCGCCATGCCGACGAGCCCGCGGGGATGAACTGCGTCTCTGGCGGCGTCGTGGTGGCGGCGGGCAATGACCTCGACCAGGACGGTGTGCTCCAACAGAGCGAGGTCCTCGACGTCGCGTATGTCTGCCATCCCTCCGCGACCTACGACGGCGACTATGTCGTGACGACGGACGCGGACGTCGCGGCCCTCCAGGGCATCTCCCGCATCCGGGGCGACCTCGTCGTCTCCTCTCCCAGCCTCCTCGAGCTCGCGCTGCCAGGCCTGGAAGCCGTGGACGGAAGCCTGCGCATCCAGTCGAACCCACAGCTCTCCCGCGTGGTCCTGACCTCCCTTCGCTTCGTGCGCGAGGACCTGTCGTTCTCCGACCACGACGTCCTGCGGCTGGTGTCGCTCGGTCCCACCAACGCTCCCGTGCCGCAACCCGTGTATGTGGGCGGCTCCCTGCGGGTGGAGCGGAACCTCCAGCTGCCCTGGGCCGGTCTGTCCTCGGTCGCGCCGCGCAAAGGTCTGCGGGTGACGGACAACTTCTCCCTCCTGGAGCTGGGCCCCCTGCCCTTCGTGGACACGCTCTCGGGGGACGTGGTCATCGAGCGGAACCGGCTCCTCAGGAAACTGAAGCTCTCCCAGCTCACCCACGTCGGCGCGAACTTCTTCCTCCGGGACAATCCCAGCCTGACGTCGCTCGAGGGGCTGGACCTGCTGCGCGGCGTCGGTGGCGACTTCTCCGTGATGGAGAATGGCCTGCTGGCAGACGTGGCGGCGCTGACCCGCCTCGAGGCCGTGGGCGGAGCCTTCGTGCTGGAGACCAACGCGAACCTGAAGCACGTCAGCCTGCCCCGGCTCTCCCGGGTCGAGGGCCTGTTCATCACGCAGAACCCGGCGTTGACCACCCTCGGCCCGCTCCCCGCCCTGCGGGACACGGGGCACGCCTTCGTCCTCGTCCTGAACGACAACCTGGACCTCGTCACGGGGCTCGAAGGGCTGCGCGCCTTGAACGGCACGCTCGCCATCGGCGGCAACCCGAAGCTCACGAGCCTCATGGCCTTCGAGCCCCTCGAATCGCTGACCCACCTGCAAATCAACGAGAACCACGCACTGCCGAGCCTCGCGGGCCTGCACAACCTCCGCACCCTCGACACGCTGTCGGTGCGCGAGAACCCGGCCCTCACCGAGTTCGGGCTCCAGGCCCTGACGCAGGTCCGGAGCTCCTTCGTGGTGCGCGACAACCCCCAACTGTCCCAATGCCACGTCACCGCGAGAGCGGACGCCGTCTTCACCGGCCCCGAGGACGAGCGCTCCCTCTACGGCAACGACACGACGGCGGTGTGCACGCCCCCTTGAGCCCCGCCCGCTGACGCCCGCCCTCCGAGCGCGCCACGGGCCGCCCGTCCCGTCGCCTGGGGCACGAAGCCGCGCCGATGCGCTCCTTCCCGGAGGAGCGTGCGCATGGCCAAGCCCGTCATCCTCGCGGTGGACGACGACACGGAGGTGCTTCGCGCGGTGGAGCGCGACTTGCGGCGCCAGTACGGCCGCGAGTACCGGGTGCTCAGCTCGGACCGGGGAGAGGCCGCGCTGGAGACGGTGCGCCAGCTGCGGCTGCGCGGCGACCCGGTGGCGCTCTTCCTGGTGGACCAGCGCATGCCGGGCATGTCCGGCGTGGAGTTCCTGGAGCAGGCGAAGACGCTCTACGACGAGGCCCGGCGCGTGCTGCTCACCGCGTACGCGGACACGCAGGCGGCCATCCACGCCATCAACGAGGTGCGGCTGGACCACTACCTGCTCAAGCCCTGGGAGCCGCCCGAGGAGCGCCTGTACCCGGTGCTGACGGACCTGCTGGAGGAGTGGTGGGCCCACCACCCGCCGACCTTCGAGGGCATCCGCGTGCTCGGCAACCGCTGGGCCCCTCGCTCGCATGCGCTGCGCGACTTCCTGGGCAGCAACCAGGTGCCCTACCAGTGGCTCGACGTGGAGGGCAGCGACGAGGGCCGCCTGCTGCTCGCGCAGGCCGGAGGCGCCGCCGTGGAGAAGCTGCCGCTGGTGCTCTTCCCGGACGGCACGCGGTTGATGGGCCCGTCCACCCTGGAGGTGGCCGAGCGCATCGGCTTGAAGGTGCGCGCCACCAAGCCCTTCTACGACCTGGTCATCATCGGCGGAGGTCCCGCGGGGCTGGCGGCCGCGGTGTACGGCGCGTCCGAGGGGCTGGGCACCGTCATGGTGGAGCGCAGCGCGCCGGGAGGACAGGCGGGAACCAGCTCGCGCATCGAGAACTACCTGGGCTTCCCCGCGGGGCTGAGCGGCTCGGACCTGGCGCGGCGCGCGGTGGCGCAGGCCGCGCGCTTCGGGGTGGAGATACTGACGCCGCAGGAGGTGAGCCACCTGCGCGTGGAGGACCCGTACCGCATCGTCACGCTCGCGGACGGCACGGAGCTCAGCTGCCACGCGCTGCTGCTCGCCATGGGCGTGCAGTGGAAGAAGCTCTCCACGCCCGGCATGGAGGCGCTCACCGGAGCGGGCGTCTACTACGGCTCGTCGCGCACGGAGGCGCTGTCGTGCAAGGACGAGGAGGTCTACATCATCGGCGGCGCCAACTCCGCCGGACAGGCCGCGCTCTACTTCGCGCAGTTCGCCCGTCGGGTGACGCTGGTGGTGCGGGGGGACTCGCTGGAGAAGGGCATGTCCCATTATCTGGTCGAGCAGGTGCGCTCGCTCTCCAACGTCACGGTGCTGCTCGACACGGAGGTGACGCGCGTGGAGGGCGGCGCGCATCTGGAGTCCGTCACGTTGGCCACGCGCGGACAGCCCGAGCGCACCGTGCCCGCGAGCACGCTGTTCGTGATGATTGGCGCGGTGCCCCGGACGGAGTGGCTGGACGGGCTGGTGGCGCGCGACGAGCGCGGCTACATCCTCACCGGCCCGGACCTGATGCCGGCCGGACAGCGGCCCAAGGGGTGGAAGCCGGAGCGGGCGCCCTTCCTGCTGGAGACGAGCGTGCCGGGCATCTTCGCCGCGGGCGACGTGCGCCACGCCTCCATCAAGCGCGTGGCCTCCGGCGTGGGCGAGGGCTCCATCGCAATCTCCTTCATCCACCAGTACCTGAGCGAGGTGTGACGTGTCCGTGGACCCGAAGCAGCCCCAGGAGCGACTGCGGTGCCTGGAGCACACCGTGCTGCGCCAGGAGAAGCTGGCCGCGCTGGGGCGTCACGCGGCGGGGCTCGCGCACGAGATGAACAACCCGGCCTCCGCGGGCCGACGCGCCACCGAGCAGCTCACCCAGGCCATGGACGCGCAGGAGGACCTGTCCGTCGCGTTGGACCAGTGGCGACTGACACAGGCCCAGCGACAGCTGCTGCTGCGCACCTGTCGCCAGAGCCAGGGCCGGGGCGCGACCCGCGACATGGACCCGCTCACGCGCGGAGACGCCGAGGACGCGCTGGCCACGTGGATGGACGCGAAGGGCGTGGTGAACGCGTGGGACCTGTCACCCACGTTGCTGGACGCGGGCATCGGCGAGGCGCAGCTGGCGCCGCTCACCCAGGCCCTGCCCGCCCAGGCGCTCCCGGACGCGCTCGCGTGGCTGGAGGCCCTGGTGCGTACGCGCGCGCTGCTGGCGGAGGTGCGGCAGAGCACCACGCGGCTGTCGGAGCTGGCGGGCGCGGTGAAGTCCTATACCCACGCGGGCAAGGAGCAGCCCGAGCCCGTGGACGTGCACGAGGGGCTGGAGAACACGCTGCTCCTGCTCAACTACAAGCTGAAGCACGGCGTCGAGGTGAAGCGCGAGTACGACCGGAGCCTCCCGCGCGTGCAGGCGCTGCCCGGGATGCTGAACCACGTGTGGACCAACCTGGTCGACAACGCCATCGACGCCATGGGCGGCAAGGGCCACCTCACGGTGCGCACCGCGAAGGACGAAGACTCCCTCCTCGTGGAGGTGGTGGACGATGGGCCCGGGGTTCCGCCCGAGCTGCTGCCACGCATCTGGGAGCCCTTCTTCACCACCAAGCCCATGGGCCAGGGCACCGGCCTGGGCCTGGACATCATCCGCCGCGTCATCGTGGACCGGCATCACGGCGACGTTCGCGTGGAGTCGAGGCCGGGCCGCACCGCCTTCCAGATACGCCTGCCCCTGAAGTGAGGCTCACGCGCCGCGCAGCTCCTCGGGCTCCGGACGCTGACGCGGCGAGGGCGCGCGCGGACGCGCGGGCTCGGGGATGAAGGCACCGTCGAGCTCGAAGGGCAGACGGACCTGGAAGCACGTCTCGCCGGGGCGCGAGGTGACGATGACCTCGCCCTGGTGGAGCAGCGACACCACGCGGTGGGTGATGCTCAGCCCCAGGCCCGTGCCCTCGCCCACGCCCTTCGTGGTGAAGAACGGGTCGAAGATGCGCGGCAGCACCTCGGGCGGAATGCCGGGCCCGTCGTCCACCACCTCGACCACCACGTGGTCCGTGTCCCGGTGCGTGCGCAGCCGCAGCGTGCCGCCGCCGTGCTCCTTGATGGCGTCAGCCGCGTTCTCGATGAGGCTGGTCCACACCTGGTTGAGCTCCGTGCCGTACGCGGTGATGGGCGGCAGGCTCCGGTCGTACTCGCGCACCACATGGACGCCGCGCAGCCGGTGGCCCAGCACCGCCAGCGTGCTCTCCAGTCCGTCATGGACGTCCACGCGCTGCAGCGGAGCCTCGTCCAGGTACGTGTACGCGCGGGCCGCGTTCACCAGCGAGGCGATGCGACCTCCGGCCTGCCCCACCTCGTCGAGCAGCACGGAGATGCCCCGCGTGGCGGCCACCCAGCGCAGCGTGCCCTTCAGCACCTCGCCCGACAGCGACGCCAGCTCGTGCTCCAGCTTCTCGAGCGACAGCCCCGACTCCACCAGGTCCGGCGCCATCACCCAGGCCTCCTCCACGCCGCGCGCGTCCAACCAGCGCGCGAGCGCGTCCTCCGCGTCGCCCTTGTCCAGCGGGTTGAGCGTCTCGGGTGACACCGAGCCGCGGGCCTCCAGCGCGCGCACCTGGGGCTCGGACAGCGTGCGGCAGTCCAGGGACAGGGCCAGCGAGGGCAGCTCGCGCAGACGGTCGCCCAGCGCGCGCACACCGCGCATCACGGCGGACACGGGGTTGTTCAGCTCATGCGCCAGCCCCGCCGCGAGCGTGCCCAGCGAGGCGAGCTTCTCCTGCTGGAGCGAGATGGACTGGAGCGCCTTCATGCGCTCGGCCATCTTGCTCAGGATGCGCTGATTGGCCGTGGGACAGTCCGCGAGCATCCGCCAGAAGGACGGGTGCGACAGCCGCAGGAGCCGACAGTGCGTGAGCGCGCGGCTGCTGGCGAGGAAGCACTGGCCGAGCAGCAGCGGCACCTCGCCGAAGAAGTCGCCCGCGCGGAACACGGAGATGAGCGTCTCCACGCCGCCCACGGTCTTGGTGATGCGAATCTCGCCCTCGAGGATGAGGTAGAAGGAGGCGGGCTCGCCCTCGTGGCCCAGCCACTCCTGGGGTTGGAGCTCCAGGTGGGTGGACTCGGCGCGCAGGCGCTCGGCCTCCTCCTCGTCCACTTCCGAGAAGAGGGTGCTGCTTCGCAGCTCCGCGAGGAAGCGCTCCGCCGCGTCTCCGTCCTCCGCGCTCGCCAGGGTGGGACGCGGCACCGGACCCGGGGCGTCGGGGCGTGGCGGGGGAGCGACATGCGGCTCCATGCGGAGGCTCCTTTTCGACGGGGTTCCCCCGAACAGTGCGCCCCGCCCTCCGTGCCCGCCGTCCTCCGCGCTCCGCTGTCCGCCTCCCGGAGGAGCCCTCGGGCGGCGGCTGCCTGCCCTGTCCGGATGTGGGTGGGCGATGCGCGCACCGGACGTTCGGACGATTCCGGGCCTCGGGTGCAGGTGGAGATGGACACCCTTCCGTCCACCCAGGCAGCATCCAGGCGACATGGGAAGCGAGGACATCGTCACAGCGCTGCGCCGGGTACCGCTGTTCTCCCGGCTGGGCGACGAGCAACTGCACTGGGTGGCCAGCCATGGGCGGCAGCTCCACTTCCCAGCGGGGGCCCGCGTCGCCGCGCAGGGCGACCCGGCGGACGGGCTCTCCATCATCCTCGAGGGCCGCACGGTGTGGGCCCGCCGCGTGGGCGAGCAGGACACGCCCACCGGCGCGCTGGAGGCAGGCGACATCTTCGGGGAGCTCATCCTCTTCCTGAACTCGCCCTACCCCACCACCGGGCACGCGCACACGGACGTGCGCCTGCTGAGGTTGGAGCCCGCCGCCTTCTGGGAGCTCTTGCGACTGGCGCCGTCCTTGAGCCGGGGGCTGATGGAGGTCGCGGCCCAGCGCACCCAGCCGCAGGAGGTGGTGTCCACGCAGCAGCCGCTGGCGTTGAAGCCGGGGCAGATGGTGGCGGGGCTCGCGCCGGAGCTGGGCAACCCCGCGGCGTCGGCGAACCGGAGCGCGTCGCGGCTGCGGGACACGCTGCGGCTGGTGTCCGCGCGGGCGATGGCGCTCGGGCAGCATGGGCTGTCCTCCGCGCAGCGCGGGGCGCTCTTGGCCCTGCCCCGCGAGGCCGCCGACCGCGCGCGGGCCACGCCGGCGCTGGAGCCGCTCGCGCGCACGCAGCGCGAGGAGGAGATCGGCTCGTGGCTGGAGCTTCGCGGGATGACGGACGCGTGGGACGTGGCGCCCGCGCTGGTGGCCTCCGGGCTGGATGTGGCCTGGCTGGACTCGGTGGCGCGCCGCGTGGGTGAGGCGCTGCTGCGCGACACGCTGTCCTGGTTGGTGGCCGCGGTGAGCGGTGACGTGCTGCTGGCGGAGGTGGAGCGCGGCAGCGCGCGGGTGCACGCGCTGGTGGAGGGCGTGAAGGCCTACAGCTTCATGGACCGGGCGCAACCCTCCGAGGTGGACGTCCACGAAGGCCTGGAGAACGCGCTGTCGGCGCTGCGTCACCGGCTGGAGGGAGACCACGTCCGCATCGAGCGGCAGTTCGCCTCGGACGCGCCGAAGCTCCAGGCGGAGGCCCACGCGCTCGACGAGGTGTGGACGCAGCTGGTGCTCAACGCGCTGGAGGCGCTGGGGGAGCGGGGCGGCACGCTGCGGCTGCGCACGTGGACGGAGGCGCGGGGGCTGGTGGTGGAGGTGGCGGACGACGGGCCCGGCATCCCGAAGGACTTGATGCCGCGCATCTTCGAGCCCTTCTTCAGCACGAAGCCGAACGCGGCGGGGCTGGGGTTGGACATCAGCCGGCGCATCATCGAGCGGCATGGCGGGGACGTGCGCGTGCTCTCCGCGCCGGGGCACACGCGGGTGCAGGTGCGGCTGCCGGCGTGAGGGCGGCTGTCATCCGGCGCACGCGCGGAGCATCCACCGGGTGACGGAAGCGCACGGCGAGCGTCGAGCCGTGCACGCAGGCGGAGGCCTGAGACTGGCTCCGGGCGCGGCATGAAGGTGGAGTGTGTCCCCGTCAGGGGGAGCACTCCATGTCCGGCGAAATCCAGGGCGCCTGGTTCAAGGCCATCCTCGGCTCGATGACGGCGGCGGCGTCGCGTTTTCCCACGCACCAGCGCACCATCAACGGCATGCGCGACGACACGTGGTACGCGTGGGAGGACTACGTGCACATCATGCGCGAGCTGCACAAGTCGCTGGGAGACCGGGCGGTGGAGGCCATCGCCCAGCGCTCGGGGATGCGCACGTTGCCGCTGGCGCGGGCCAAGGGCTTCGACTCGGTGGAGAAGGTGTTCGGAGACTTCGACTCGGTGCTGCGCTCACTGGTGAAGGGGCTGCCCTCGACGGACAGCGCGCGCACGGTGGCCTTCATGCCGCTGGCGGCGGAGCTGGAGAGCGGCTCGCGGCTGCCGGCCCCGCTGCTGTTGGGGACGTTCCGGGGCTTCCTGATGGGCTTCGGGAAGATTGTCACCGAGGCGAAGACGACGCCTCGCATGGGGATGCAGCGCTACTCGCTCAAGTGGATGTGACGCGGGCGCGGGTCACCAGGCGCTCCACGCTCCTCAGGTGGGCGCGGCCGAAGAGGAGCATGGCCAGCACGGCGCCGCAGAGGGCGAGGAACATGTCCCACTGCGCATCCCAGATATCGCCCTGGGTGCCGAGGAACGCGTCACCGCCGGCCGGGTCCAGCGCGAGCGCGGCCCACCACTCGAGCAGCTCGTAGAAGGCGCTGATGGCCAGCGCCACCGAGCCGGTGAGGAAGTTGAGCCACCCTCCGCGACGCAGCGGCGTGGAGCGCAGCAGCACCTCGCGGATGATGAACGCGGGGAAGAAGCCCTGCACGAAGTGCCCCAGCCTGTCGTAGGGGTTGCGCGACAGCTCCAGCGCGTCGCGCACCCAGTTGCCCAGGGGCGTGAGCGCGTAGGTGTAGTAGCCGCCGTAGGTCAGCACGAGGATGTGCAGGAAGACGCAGACGTAGACCCAGCGCGACATCGGGAAGCGGCGGAACGTGGCGGCCAGCGCCATCATGCCGGCGAGACCGGGGCCCACCTCCAGCAACCAGTTGAGCTTGCCGGCGGGGCTGAGGAAGAACGTGGCGACGAGGATGGGCGCGAGCACGGCCGCGAGCAGCAGCGGGGTGCGCGCCTCCTCACGGGACCCTCGCACGGGCGGATAGAACGGCGCGACGCTGTCGACGGCGGGAGCGTCGAGCGGGACTGCGGGCTGCATGGCGGGCCTTTGCTCGGTCATGTCCGGACTCGGGGAGGACGGGCGCGGCGCAGCATGGCATGGAGATGGAACGGGCGTCGCCGGGTCGCTCGCGAGTCATCTCTGGCAGGCTGCGCCGCATGACGACGCGCATCGGCATCATCGGCACCCGGTGGGGACTCATGCACGTGGGCGCGTTCCGCGCGGCGGGCGCGCAGGTGGTGGCGCTGTGCGGCCGCTCCCCGGAGTCCACGCGCGCGGTGGCCGAGCGTGAGGGAATTCCCCTCGCCACCACGGAGGTCCATGAGCTGTGTGCCGCCGTGGACGCTGTCGTGGTCGCGAGCCCCGATGCACAGCACGCGACGCACCTGCTCACGGCCCTCGAAGCCGGGCGCGCGGTGCTGTGCGAGAAGCCCCTCACGCGCACCGTCGAGGACGCGCGGCGCGTCGTCCTCCGCGCCCGTGCCCTGTCGAGCCCCAGCGCCGTCAACTTCCCCTATCGCATGCTGCCACCCGTACGCGCGCTGAAGTCCTGGCTCTCGGGACGCAAGGTGCAGCACCTCGTCGTCACGCTGCGCACCGGCTTCGTCCCGCGCCATGAATCCAACGTCGAGGACGCCTCGGGAGACTGGGGCGGCCTGTCCCACGTCCTCGATGCCGCGCTGTGGCTGACGGACGCGACGCCGCTGTGGGTACAGGCCACGCTCTCCGGGCGCCCCATCCACACCGCCGCGCTGCACGTCGGGCTCTCCAACGGCGCGGTCCTCGTCCTCACCCACGCCGCCTGCGCGGAGCCCGGAATCCACGGGGGCTGGAGCCTGCTCGGCCAGGACTGGGAGGTGGGCTTCTCCGCGGGCTATGTGCCCGCGCGCGAGGGCTGGTGCATCTCCCCCATCCGAGGCTTCGAGCACGGCGGTTGGAGCGACGTCGCCCCCGGCGCCGAGCCCCACCCCGGACAGCTCGAACCCTGGGCCCAGGCCCACGTGGAGACCGCGCGCCGGTTCCTCGGCCTGCGAGGTCACGCGCCTCGCGACGGGCTCGCCACCGTGGAGGATGGTGCCCTCGTCCAGGAGGTCCTCGCGGCGGCGCTCCGCTCCGACTCCGAGGGGCGTCGAGTCCCCATGACGCACACCTCCAAGCACGGGTGACCCCCACCCTCGCGCTCGCTCCCCTGTCGGGCGCAAGCCATTGCAGGGGGCCCTCGTTTTCGTCTGGCGAGGGGGCCCACTAGAGTAGCGGGGGAATGTCGTCCCCCACCCCTGGCAGCGCCAACGCCCACCGTCCCGCCGAGCCGTGGCTCGAGGAGCTCGACATCCTCGTGCGGGCCCGCTACCCGCTGCTCTACCTGGTGTCGTGGGAGGAGCACCGCGTGGACGCCATCCTCGCGGAGCTGGCGCGCGCGCATGGCAAGGCGCTGTTCCAGTGGTCCATCACCAAGGGCCTGCGCGCCTCCGGCACCACGCGCGCCGCGCCGCTGCCCGACGACACGCGCAACCCCCTCGACGCGCTGGCCGCCATCGAGAAGCTGGGCGAGCCCGCGCTGGTGGTCCTCAAGGACTTCCATCCCTACCTGGAGGAGAAGGGCGTGGTGCGCGCCCTGCGGGAGCTGGCGCACTTCCTCAAGAGCACCTTCACCACCCTCATCCTCCTGTCGCCCACGCTGCTCATCCCCGTGGAGCTGGAGAAGGAGGTCTCCGTCATCGACGTGCCCATGCCCGGGTACAACGACTTGCTCAAGCTCCTGAGGGAAATCGTCGCGGTGGTGCGCCGCACGAACAAGGCGACCATCGAGCTGTCGCGCGAGCACGCCGACCAGCTCATCAAGGCCGCGCTCGGGCTGACGATGTCGGAGGCGGAGAACGCCTTCGCCAAGGCCATCGCCCATGACGGCAAGCTGGGCCCCGAGGACATCAAGCGCATCCAGGACGAGAAGCGCCAGGTGATTCGCAAGAGCGGGCTGCTCGAGTACTACCCGCCCGAGGAGTCCCTGGGCAACGTGGGCGGCCTGGAGTACCTCAAGGCCTGGCTGAGCCAGCGCACCGCGGCCTTCGGCGAGCGGGCCCGACAATTCGGCCTCCCCGAGCCTCGGGGGCTGCTGCTGCTCGGCGTGCAGGGCTGCGGCAAGAGCCTCACCGCGAAGGCCATCAGCGCGCACTGGAACCTGCCGCTCCTGCGCCTGGACATGGGCCGCATCTTCAGCGGGCTCATCGGCTCGTCCGAGGAGAACCTGCGCAAGGCCATCCGCGTGGCCGAGGGCGTGGCGCCGGTGGTGCTGTGGGTGGACGAAATCGAGAAGGGGCTGTCGGGCGTGGCCTCCTCGAGCACCGCGGACAGCGGCGTGTCCGCGCGCGTCTTCGGCACGCTGCTCACGTGGCTCCAGGAGAAGACGGCGCCCGTGTTCGTCGTCGCCACCGCCAACCGCATCGAGGGCCTGCCCCCGGAGGTGCTGCGCAAGGGCCGCTTCGACGAGATCTTCTTCATCGACCTGCCCGAGCAGGCCGAGCGCGAGGACATCTTCCGCATCCACCTGCGACGCCGGAAGCGCGAGCCCTCGGACTTCGACGTGGCGGAGCTGGCCACGCTCACCCAGGGCTTCAGCGGCGCCGAAATCGAGCAGGTGGTGGTGGCCGGTCTGTATGAAGCCTTCGCGGAGAACTCCGAGCTGGCGCAGCAGCACCTGGTGCGCACCCTGCGGGACACCTTCCCGCTGTCGGTGACGATGCGGGACGAGATTCGCCGCCTGCGCGACTGGGCCAAGGGGCGCACGCGTCCGGCCTCGTCCTCGGGCGCGCTGGTCGAGAGGGCGCCATGAGTCCCAAGCTGTCGCGCTTCCTGCACCTGGAGAAGGACCGGAGTGAGCGCTCGAAGCGCGAGCAACCCTCCCAGTTGCAGGACGGTGGCCGCCGCTTCGAGGACATCGCCGAGCGCGGCGCGCTGCCCCAGGGCGACGTCCCCGAGGCCCACCTGGAGCGCTTCAAGGCGGAGGCCCCCGTGGTGCTGGAGCCGCGCGCCGCGAGCCTGGAAGAGGCCTGGGATTTCCCGCGCTGCGCCATCTGCGACTCCGACAACGGTCGCTTCGCGAAGCTCTGTCAGCAGTGCGGCGCGGACCTGGGGACACCGCAGCAACTGGAGCATCGGGCCAGGCTCGCGGCGGAGCGGCGAGAGGCGCGCGCCCGTGAACTGGGCGAGGAGCGACAGGGCGCGCTCGAACGGCTGGAGCAGGAGCGCCGCGCGGACTCGGAGCGCTACGCGTATCTCTTGGAGAAGCTGCGCGCCGAGGAGCAGTCCTACCGGGGCTGGCGCATCTTCGCGCGGCACTCCACCGTGGGCACGGGGCTGCTGGCGCTGCTGCCCAACACGCTCACGCGGTGCCTCACGGTGGCGGGCTGCGTCGGCGTGTGCGCGGGCCTGATGCGCTTCGGGACGGGCAACACCCGCGTGGTGGGCGCCTGGCTGCTCATCGTCTTCGTGCTGCTGTTCGTGCCCAGGTCGGCGTTGCGCCACCGCTGGCGCCTGCGCTGACCGCCGCCCTCTTCGAGCCGGAGAAGGAGCGCGCTCGCGACTGCTGCCGCCGCTGGCGCCTCCGTCGAGCCAGCGAGGCACCGCGTGCGCACGGTTCCTCGCGGTGCTCGCGCTGACCGCTCCCCCTTCGCACCGAGGAAGCGGTCGCGCTCACACGGGCACTACCCGCCGGTGGTCTCGGTCTCCGGGGTGCTCGCCCCGTTGACGGCGATGGCGCCGGCGTTGCCGCGCATGAAGGCATCCAGCTCCGCGGGAGACAGCTCGATGGGAGCCGCCGTCGGCTTCGTGTGCGCGGGGTCGCAGACGATGAAGTTGCCCTCGGGCGTCCTGCCCACCACGGCGACCAGGTGCTGGGTGGAGCCGTGCTGGCCCTTCCACGTGTCCGCCTTCTGGTGCCACTCGTCGGGCACGCCATTCCGCAGGTCCGGCGCGCCGTCATTGTCGCTGTCGACGTAGAGGTTCCCCTCGGGGCTCACCAGCGCCTCGGGCGTCCCCTCCGGGGCCGGCTTCTTCTCCACGAAGGTGCCGGAGATGACCACGGTGCTGCCGTTGTCGATGGCCGTCATGATGGCCGTCGAGTTCGCGGCCACGCTCGACGTCGTCCCACCCGCCGCGGCCACCGCGTTCTCCACGTCCTTGAAGCCGGTGAACGTGGAGTTCTCGTTGCCCGTCCCATCCAGCGAGTACGCCAGCGTGCCGTCCTCCTTCGTGTAGACGCCGTCGCTGTCCGTGTCGTCCGCCTGGTTGCCCCAGTAGCGCACCGCCAGCACGTCCGCGCCCGTGGTGCCGTTGTGCTCGATGCCTGGGATGGCCGGAATCTCCAGCCCCTCGTTGAGCAGCGCCGTCAGCGTGGAGGAAGGTCCGCAGTTGGCGTTGCTGGCGTCGCCGCCCACCTCCTTCTCGGCGGCGAACTGGTTGACGAAGACGCTCTGGTACGCGGCGGCGGCCGGCGTGGTGATGCCACCCGTGGCGGCGGGCTGCGCGGCCTCCTCCGCCGTCAGCTCCCGCGTGAACTCCGCGCTCACCCAGCCCGTCTCCCCGCCGGGCCCGCGCACGTAGATGAAGCCGTTCTTCTCCGACGACCCGCCATCCGGCGGCGTGGCCACCTCCAGCCGCGCGCCCGAGGGGAAGCTGCCCGTGGGCTTCTGGGACGTCCCCGCCTCGGGGCGGAGGTTCAGCGTGTCATCCCCCGTGGTCACCGTCCGCTTGTCCCCCGGCTGCACCTGCCCATCCCCCTGGTTCGCGGAGACCGGGGCGGCGGTGACGGGGGTGGCGGGAGGCGGGATGACGGTGGGGCTGCCGAGAATCACCGTCGGCGGCGGCATGACGTTCAAGGCCACCGGAGCCCGGGCGGGCTTGCCCTGCTCGAACGAGGACACCGCGAAGTCCACCACCGCCTTGGCCGCCGGCTGCATCGCGGGCGGCACCGCCTGCTGGACAGTGGCGTTCGCCACGGTGCGGATGATAGGACCCAGACCCCTACGAATTGCATCAGTCATGTAATTTCCCCCTCTGCTGAAAACATTCTACTCGAAATGTTTTCGCATGACCAGGGCCCGGCGTTCATCCGTCATCTGGACGCGGGCTGAGTCACGTCAGGAGGGGAGGCCGAGCGCCACCAGGGCGGCGGCCACCACCTGCTTCACGGGGACCCCGGCGGCCTCGGCGACGCGGCGGCAGTCCTCGAACTCCGGATGCGCGTTGAGGACGGCGCCGTCCCGCAGGCCGCGCTTCACGCGCACGCGCCCCCACGGCGTCTGCACCTCCACCCAGTCGCGCGCCAGGGCCTGACGCTCGACGCGGTGGTAGCGCACGCCCAGGGACGTGGACTCCCGCAGGAGCAGGTCCACCGTGGTGTCGCGCAGGCCGCCCTCCACCAGCGCGCTCAAGAGGTGGCCCGGGCGGCCCTTCTTCATCACGACGGGCGCCACCCACGCGTCCAGCGCGCCCACCGCGAGCAGCCGCTCCACCAGGTGCCCCAGCAGCTGCGGCGTGGCGTCGTCCAGGTTGGCCTCCACCACCCACAGGCCCTCGGTGCGCGAGTCCTCCAGCCGCCCCAGCGACGCGCGCAGCACGTTGGGCCTGTCGCGGAAGTCCTTCGTGCCCACGCCGTAGCCCACCTTCTCGACGATGAAGTCGGGCGGGTGGCCAATCTTCGCGAGCACCTTGAGCAGCGCCGCGCCGGTGGGCGTGGTCAGCTCACCCACGCCCTCGAAGCGCACGGGCACGTCGCGCAAGAGCTCCAGCGTGGCCGGCACGGGGATGGGCATCATGCCGTGCGCCACGCGGATGGAGCCGCTGCCCAGGGGGGGCGGCGCCGCGTGGACCTCCGGGTCACCCAAGAGCTCCAGCACCACCGCCGCGCCGCAGATGTCGACGATGGAGTCCACCGCGCCCACCTCGTGGAAGTGGATGTCGTCGATGGAGACGCCGTGCACCTTCGCCTCGGCCTCGCCAATCGCGCGGAACACCGCGAGCGCCCGCTCCTTCGCGCGGGGCGGCAGCGTGGACGCGGACTCGATGAGGCGGCGGATGTCCGCGTAGGCGCGGTGCGGATGGGCCTCGCGCGCGTCCAGCACCACGTCCAGGTGCGTGCCGCTGATGGCGTGGCGCACCGCGCGGCTCACCGCCAGCTTCCAGCCCGGGACGCTCAGCCCCCGCAGCGCCGCCTCAATCGCCGCGGGCTCCAATCCCAGGTCGATGCCCGCCGCCAGGAACATGTCCCCGGCGATGCCGCCCACCGGCTCCAGGTAGAGGATGCGCCGCATGCCGCTCACCGCCGCCCCTTCGTGCGCGAGACGAGCGCGGCGTAGAAGCCCCCGCCGAAGCCGTTGTCGATGTTCACCGTCGCCACGTTGGAGGCGCACGAGTTCACCATCGCCAGCAGCGCGGACACGCCCTTGAAGTTGGCGCCGTAGCCCACCGACGTGGGCACCGCGACGATGGGGATGCCGACGAGCCCGCCCAACGCGCTCGCCAGCGCGCCCTCCATGCCCGCCACCACCACCGCGGCGTGGCACTCCTGAATCTCCTCCCGGCGCCGCAAGAGCCGGTGGATGCCCGCCACGCCCACGTCGTAGACGCGGCGCACCTCCGCGCCCATGGCCTCGGCCGTCACCGCGGCCTCCTCCGCCACGGGGATGTCGCTGGTGCCCGCGGTGACGATGGCCACGCGGCCCGCGCGCACCTTGCCCTGCTTGAGATGGAAGATGCGCGCCACCGGGTGGTACAGGCCCTTGGGGAAGCGGGCCACCAGCGCCTCCGCCTTGTCCGGCTGCAGCCGCGTCACCAGCACCGTCTGCTTGCGCTCCACCAGCGCGCCGACGATGCCCAGCAGCTGCTCCACCGTCTTGGGCTCGCCCAGCACCACCTCCGGGAAGCCGAAGCGCAGGTTGCGGTGGGTGTCGAGCGTCGCGTACCCCAGCTCCGCGAAGGGGAGGTCCTTGAGCTTGCCCACGGCGTCATCCACCGAGACGCGGCCCGACTTCACGCTCCCCAGGAGCTGCTTCAGCGCCTTCTCATCCATGGCGCCCCTGTACCCCGAAACGGGCTACACGCCCAGCCGCGCCAGGAGCGCCCGGGAGCTGTCGCGCTCCAGCACCAGCAACAGCTGCCCGCTCACCGGGGGCGTGGCCGCCGCCATGAAGCGCGCCTCCAGCACCACCACGCGGCCAGGGTCGCCCTCCACCTGCCCCACCGCCGCGCCCACCAGCTCGCGAGCGCTCGCCCGCCGCAGCGTGGGCACCGACGGCATCAGCCGCCAGGACGTCAGCTTGCCGATGGCGGACAGGCACGCGCTCGCGACGATGTTCGCCGCCTCCGACACCGCGCTGTCGCGCTCGGCCTGCCCGCACTCCTGCGCGCCCAGCAGCAGCGTCTCCAGCGCCTGCGCATCCGAGGCCGGCAGGGCCAGCATCAGCACGCCCCTCAAGGCGCCCGTGATGGCGAGCCAGGCCGCCACCGCGGACGCGTCGCCGCCCAACAGCCCCGCGGCGTCCTCGGGGCCGGTGAGCACCACGCGGGGGACGGACAGGTCCACCTGACGTCCGCCCATGAGCCGGGAGAGCGCGTTGGCCGCATGGCCGCAGCCGATGTTGGCCACCTCGCGCAGGGCATCGAGCTGCGCATCGCTGGGAAGAGGCAGGCTCACGCGGACAGTAACCTCGGAACATCCAGGATGAAGACCGGACGGCCGCTGCCGAGGATGGTCACCCCGGAGAGGCCGGGCAACAGGTCCAGCGGGCGCGACAGCGGCTTGAGCACCACTTCCTCCTGGCCGAGCAGCCGGTCCACGCCCAGCGCCACCCGTCCGGAGTCCCCCTCCATCACCACGAAGGGCCGCACCCCGCGCAGGCCGGGCGCCGGCACGCCGACGAGCGAGTCCAGCGCGTGCACGGGCAACAGCGAGTTGCCGTGCGGCAGGAGCGCCGTCTCGCGGCTGCGGCTGAGCGCGTCGCTGTCCGCCTCCGTGGCGCCCACCACCTTGGCGATGGGCAGACCGAAGACCTCCTCGCCCACCTCCACGAGCAGCAGGTGCACCACCGCCACCGTCAGCGGCAGCCGCAGCGTGAAGCGCGTGCCCCGGCCCGTCTCGCTGTCGATTTCGAGCGTGCCACCCACGCTCTCCACCACGCGCTTGACGGCGTCCATGCCCACGCCTCGGCCGGAGATGTCCGTCACGTCCTTGGCCGTGGACACGCCCGGCAGGCACGACAGCATGAAGGCCTCGCGGTCCGTCATCCGCGCGGCGGCCTCCGGGGTGAGCAGGCCGCGCGCCACCGCGGCGGACTTCAGCTTCGCGGGGTTCATTCCGCGGCCGTCGTCCTCCAGCTCGATGATGACGCGGTCCCTGGCGCGCTTGACGGCCACGAGCACGCGCCCGCGCGGGCCCTTCTTCGCGGCGACGCGCTCCTCGGGCGACTCCAGGCCGTGGTCGATGCAGTTGCGCAGCAGGTGCAGCAGCGGGTCCGCCAGCTCGTCGAGGATGGCGCGGTCCAGCTCGATTTCGGCGCCGGTGATGACCAGGTCGACCTCGCGCTCCTTGCGCCGGGCGATGTCGCGCGCCGCGCGGGGGAGCCGGTCGGTGATGAGCGACAGCGGCGTCATGCGCGCCGTCATCACCTTGTCGTGCAGGTCCTTCACCAGCGTGTGCAGCCGGTAGACGCCCTCCTCCAGCGCGGGGCGCACGTTCTCCGGCAGCACCTTGCCCACCTCGCGCAGGCGCGCCGTGGCGAGCATCAGCTCACCCACGGTGTCGAGAAAGTAGTCGAGCAGCTCCGTGCGCACGCGCACCGTGCGCGACGAGGAGTCCGCGCCCACGCCGCGCCCCGCCTCCGCCGCCGACGCCGGGGCGACCACGGGGAGGGGGACCGCCACGGCGGGCTTCACCGAGACGACGTCCACCTCGGCCACGTTCTTGAGCGACTGCTGGATGCCCGCCTCGCCCACGGACGTCTCCAGCTCCAGCTGGATGTAGCCGTCCGGGATGCGACCGGCCTTGAGCTCCTCGAGCGCGGGCCGCAGGTCCACCAGCGTGCCCAGCGTGGTGAGCCGCTTGTGCACCAGGAAGGCGCGCACGCCGGGCACCTGGCACGTGGGGGAGATGCGCAGCCGCACCGCCCAGCGCTGCGTGCCGCCTTCGGGGCGCTCGCCGGGCAGCGGCGCCGTGGAGGCCGCCTTGAGCGCCGTGCCCAGGTCGTTCAACGCCACGTCACCGAGTCCGAGCGGGGCTCCCGTGGACGCGTTGCCGTGCGGAGAGGACGCGGGCGCGCCGATGCCGAGCACCTCGCGCACACCGCCGACCCCCGGGTCCAATGAGGTCAGTCGGGGGGGGACCGGCGACTGGGGACCGAGGTCCGCGCCGCTCGTGCCCGTGGGGCCGTTCGATGGGGAGGACGTGCCGGGAGCGGCACCGGACGCAGAGGCTGGACCACTGGCCGTGCCGCCCGGTGAACCGTTGCCGCCCGTCGAGCTCACGCCGCTCGTCGAGCCTGCACCGTCACTCGCGCCGCCAGACGAGCCCGCACCACCTGCCGCGCCCGTCGCGCCCCTGCTGCCCGCCCCCGGGCCGCCGGTCGTGCCCGAGCCACCCCCGCCAGCACCACCATCCGTCGAGCCCGCGCCGGAGGAACCACCACCCGTGGCACCCGAACCACCCGTCGAGCCCGCGCCAGAGGCGCCACCACCGCCTGCGCCGGAGCCACCCGTCGAGCCCGCGCCCGAACCACTCGCGCCGGAGCCACCCGTCGAGCCCGCGCCCGAACCACTCGCGCCAGAGCCACCACCCGCCGTGCCCGAGCCACCACCGGAGCCACCCGAGGACTCCCCACCGTCGGAGCCCTCCGGCTTGAGCACGGTCACCTTGGCGACGCGCGTGGCGGTGGGGGCGTGGCCCGTCATCGTGGTGACGCGGGCGGCGAGCTGCGCCAGGAGCGGGGCGGCTTCATCCGGAGGATGTCCCTCGGCCACGGCGCGCACCTGCGCCAGCAGCGTGTCCGAGGCACTCAGCAGCAGGTCCACCAGGTCCCGGTCCAGCCGGCTGCGGTCCTGCCGCACGGCGTCCACCAGGTCCTCCACCCGGTGCGCCAGAATCGCGATGGGCTCGAAGCCCATCGACGACGCCATGCCCTTCACGGAGTGGGCGTGGCGGAACATCGAGTCCACCGCGCTCGAGGACCCCTCGCGCTCCAGCTGTACCAGGTCCCTGCCGAGCGCCTCGAGGTGCTCGGTGGCCTCCGAGATGAAGAGGCCCAGGTAACGGGACATGTCCATCGTCATGCCCGACCTCGTTCAGAAAGCGCCGAGTGACCGCCCGCGGGCGACGTCGCTCACGCCCCTCCCACTCCCAGGACCTTCTTCACCACACCCAGCACGTCCTCGGCGCGGAACGGCTTGACGATGAAGTCCGAGGCGCCCGCCTCGATGGCCTCCATCACCAGGCTCTCCTGACCGAGCGCGGAGCACATGATGACCACCGCGCTGCTGTCGTGCTTGATGATCTCCCGCGTCGCCTCGATGCCGCTCTTGAACGGCATGACGATGTCCATCGTCGTGAGGTCGGGCTTGAGCTCCTTGTACTTCTCCACGGCCTCCAGGCCATTGGCCGCTTCGCCGACGACCTCGAACCCTCCAGACGCGAAGATGTCCTTGATCATGTTGCGCATGAAGATGGCATCGTCGACGACCAGGACCCGCTTAGCCATGTGAAGAACTCCGCCTCCGAATCGCCTAGCCTAGAGGAGCGCGCACACTAGCACCCGCGCTTTCCAGGGGGCTACTCACTTGGAATGGGTGAACAAGGCAACCACCGCGGCGTCCAGTCCCTCCGGGTCCAGCACGGTCACTCCCAGCCCACCCAGCCGGGCGACGCCACGGATGGCCGGTGTCGACTTCCCCGGCGCCGTGCTCACCCGCTCGACCGCCTCGATTCCATCCACATCCGTCACCAACAGTCCCAGATCCCTCCGGCCGCGGTCCAGAAGAACCACGCGGGACGGGGGCGAGGCCCCATCCGGGAGCCCCAACAGCTGGCGCAGCTCCACCACCGTCACCACCCGGCCCCGCAGGTTCATCACCCCGGTAATCGCAGCCGGCGCGCGCGGCACCCGGGTGAAGCGCTCCGGAGGCACGACGACCTCCCGCACCGCCGACAAGGGCAGTCCGTAGCGCTCCTTCTCCACCCGGAAGATGACGTGCCGCACAGAGGTCGTGTTGTATCAGCTTTGCATTGAGCGGGACGCCGTGGCGCGTCGCGCCGTGCGGGGCCGCTTCCCCCCGGGCGCCACTTTCCTCGCGGACGGTTTGCCTGCCGCCGCAGCCACCTTCTTGCCAGGACGCTTCACCTGCGCGCCCGAGGTCTTCGAGCCTGCGGGTGCCGCATTCACCCCCACGGCCTTCGCCTCCACGCCCGTCGACTTCACGTTCGCGCTCACCGTCTTCGGCTTCGTGGCGGCTGGCTTCAGCTTCGCGTCCGACGACTTCACGTTCGCGCTCGCCGACTTCGCCTTCGCACCAACCGCCTTCACCTTCGCGCCCGTCGACTTCGCCTTCGCGCTCACCGTCTTCGGCTTCGCGGCGGCGGGCTTCAGCTTCGCGTCCGTCGCCGTCACCTTCGCGCTCGCCGTCGTCAGCTTCGCGGCGGCGGGCTTCACCTTCGTGCCCGACGACTTCGCGCCCGACACCGTCGACTCCGCGCCCACCGCCTTCGTCTTGCTCGCGGCGGACTTCTTCACCACGGACGCACCGTCCCCCAGGGACTTGGGCGCCACGGCGCGGAAGCTCTCCTGGATCCACAGGGCCATCAGCTCCACCGGGACCTCCTGTCCGGGGGAGAAGCGCGCCGTCACCCAGCCGCTCTTGCCCAGGCCGTAGCCCGTGGGCTCGGCGAACGGGAGCATCAGCGCCGCCTCGTTGGACGTGGGCAGCTTGGTGGTGACGCGCAGCCCCTCCTCGTCGAGCACGAGGATGGCGAACATCTTCCCGCGCACCTTCGCGGTGCGGTGTCCCCAGGGGAACTCCTCGGTGACGTCCGGCAGGGCGAGCATCACCTCGCGCAGCCGCGCCTCCGCGGCGCCCAACACGACGGTGGCGCCCTGGCTCATGGCCCCAGACGGAAGCTGCGCACCACGCTCTGCAGCTCGACGGAGAGGTTGGTCAGCTCGCTCGCCAGCGACGTCATCCGCGACACGGCGGCCGTCTGCTCCTGGATGACGGACTGGATGGCCTCGGTGGAGGCGGCGTTGTTGCGCGCCACCAGCTTGATCTCCTCGATGGCCTTCACCATCTCCTCGCTGCCCTTGTGCTGCTCGCGGGTGCTCTCGGAGATGAGGTGCACCTTCTCGGAGCCCTTGCGGATGGTGTCGGTGATGGCGCCCATGGAGCGCACGATGTTGGTGAGGTCCTCGCGGCCCTCCGCCAGCTCCGCGATGCCCTCCTTCATGGCGCTCACCACGGACGTCGACTGACCGGAGATGTCGCGCGCCAGCTTGGAGATCTGCTCGGCGGAACGGCCCGCGCTCTCCGCCAGCTTGCGCACCTCGTCGGCCACCACCGCGAAGCCTCGGCCGTACTCACCCGCGCGCGCCGCTTCAATCGTCGCGTTGAGCGCCAGCAGGTTCGTCTGCTGCGCCACCTGGGTGATGGCGTCGACGATCTTCGAGATCTCCTGCGTCTTCTCGCCGAAGGCGAACACCTGCTGGCTGGCGGACTCGATGCGGTTGAAGACCTTCTTCACCTTGTCGCCGGCCAGCCGCGCCGCCTTGGAGCCATCCTCCGCCGCGCTGCTCGTCTCCGCCGTCGTGCGCGCCGCGTCCTCCGCGCTGCCCGTCGTGCGCTGGATGCTGCTGGCCATCTCCGTGATGACCTTGGAGGCCTTGGACACCAGCTGCGACTGCGTCTCCGCGCCGCCCGCGATGATGTTCATCGACGAGCCCACTTCCTCCGTGGAGCCGTTGACGTTCTCCGCCGAGCGCTGCAGGTCGATGGCCGTGTCGGCCACGCTCTTGGCCGTCTCTTGGATCTTGCCCACCAGCTCGCGCAGGTTCTCCTGCATGCGGATGATGGCGCCCGTCAGCTCGTCGATTTCGTCGCGCGTGCTGCCGCCCTCGGCGGCCACCGGCTTGGACAGGTCGCCCTGCGAAATCTCGTACGCGGAGTTGCTCAGCACCTTCACGCGCGTGACGCGCGCCAGCAGTGACGGCAGCGCGAAGGCGGCCAAGCCCGTGATTCCGATGGCCCCGAGCATCCGGATGGCCACCTTCCACTCCGCCACCTGGTCCAGGCCCAGCATCTCGACCAGCCCTTGCGCCAGCGGCTCCGAGGCGACCATCCAGATGGTGAGCGCCAGCCCCAGCACCACGTAACCCTTGGTGATGCTGGACTGGAGGGAGACCACCTTGGTCGTACGACGCCCGTCCACCGCGGCGCGCACCAGGCGCTGCAGGGGCTCGCGGCGAGGCGTCAATCCGGGGGCAGTGTCGTCACGTAGGGGACGGCGCACGGGATGCTTTCGGGGGAGGGGCGGAAGCGCCCTGGGTTTAGCCTTGCTGTCGGGCAGGGTCAATCCACCCGGGAGGCTTGTCGGAAGTGGTCGAACCCGCCCGGCCGGCGCACGTCGCGTCCGGACTCGTCGTGGATCACCCACCCCACCCCCTCCGAGAGCGCCCCCACGCGCGTCACCGGATGGCCGCCCCGAGCACACGCCCGCTCGAAGGCACGCCCCCGCGCCGAGGGGACGGCCATGAGCAGCTCGTAGTCCTCCCCGCCCGCCAGCGCCCCCTCGGGGCCCAGCTCCCGCCGCACCGCGGCCGACATCGGCAGCTTCGCCAGCTCCACCACCGCGCGCACCCCCGACGCGGTGCACAGGTGACCCAGGTCCTGTGCAAGACCATCGGAAACATCCAGTGCCGCGGATGCGAAGCGCGCGGCGAGCTGGCCCAGGGCGACGCGAGGTCGGGGTCGGCGTTGGCGTTGGACGCTGGCGCCGCGCTTCACCCCGGCGCGCAGGTGGGCGAGCCCCAGCCTCGCGTCGCCGAGCGTGCCGGACACGTAGAGCCAGTCACCGGGCCGGGCCCCCGCGCGGGTGAGCGGAGGGCGGGAGAGCTCGCCGGTGGCGGTGATGGTGATGGACAGCTCGCGCGCGGAGGTGAAGTTGCCGCCCACCAGCGCCACGCGGTGCTCGCGGGCGAGCGCCGCCATGCCCCGGGCGATGCCCGACAGGTGCGCGGGAGGGAAGTCCCTGGGCAGCGCGAGCGCGCAGACGAACCAGCGCGGCGTGGCGCCCATGGAGGCCACGTCCGAGAGGTTCACCGCGAGCGCCTTGTGGCCGATGTCCGCGGGGGAGAAGGACGCGCGGGTGAAGTGCACGTCCTCCACCACGGCGTCGGTGGTGACGCACAGCGCCCCGCGCGAGGGCGCGAGCACCGCGCAGTCGTCCCCGGGGCCCACCGGCACCCGGGCCTTGGGGAAGTGGCCGAGGAAGCGGCGGATGAAGTCGAACTCACCAGGCATCGTCCGACAGCAAAGACCAAGGGCGCGTCTATTGGAAGACGCTGAGGCCCACGCCGGGCACCTCGCCCCCGTGCAGCCAGGTGGCCACGGCGTCGCCCCGCGCGCCCACGGCCACGTGCGCAAAGCCCGTCTGTGCGGAGGTCTCCGTGTCGAGCCAGGTCGCGGGTCCCCAGCCTCGGCCGAGGACGTAGCGACTGGCGGCGATGCGCCGGCCGCCCTCGACCTCCTGGGTCCAGACGGCGAGCGACTCCCACGGGCTCACCGACACCACCCGCGGGTCCAGGGCGACGAGCCCCTTCGGCGGCGGGGCCACGTCCTCGCGCGGACGGAAGCCGCGGGCGAAGTCGAAGGGCCGGCTGGACAAGCGGGTGACGCCGTCGCGCGCGCGGGGCCAGACCACCAGGGTGCGTCCCTCCCGCTCCGCGGTCGCCTGGGCCGCGCCGGAGCTGCCGAGGACCTCCTCCAGGCGCTCGGGCGTGGACCAGCCCGAGCCGGGCACGAAGCGCCGCGCCCACAGCTCCACCTCCACCTCTCCCAGGCCGCTCCACAGCGCGAGCGCCGTGCCGCCCGGCCCCGCCACGGGCTCCGCGTAGAAGCCGTCCACGCCTGGAGGGCTCAGGCGCTCCGCGGCGCTCCAGCCCTCGGAGGGGGTCCACCGGCTGAACCACGCCACGGGGATGCCCTCCAGCTCGTCGAAGCGGTCCCACCCCACCACCACGTGGCCGTCCGAGCTCACCGACACCCGAGGCGCCAGGGAGAAGCCCGGCGCGGGCGTGTCGATGCGGCGCGCGGGCTCCCAGCCCGTCGCGGGCGAGCCGCGGGTGGTCCAGACGTTCTCGCTGAACGTGTCGCCGTCGAACTGCGTCCAGATGACGGTGAAGCCGCCCGCCGCGTCGCGCGCGAGCTCCAGGTGCGTCGCGTCTCCCAGGGGATGCGCCAGCACACGGTCCGCCTTGCTCCATCCCTCGCCCGGCACGTGCCGCGCGGACCACAGCTGCGTCGCCGTCGAGCCCTCGCTCTGGAGCCACATCAACAGCACGCGGCCCTCGCCGTCGGCGACGACCTGCGGCTGCCGCACCCGGAGCTCGTCGTCCGGGAGCTCGCGGAAGAGGTCCACCTTGCGCGCGGAAGACCATCCCGTGGTCGGCGTGTACTCGCTGGCCCACAGCCACGCGTCGAGTCCGTCGCTCTCGGTCCACACCGCCATCGCGCGGCCGGACTCCGTCACGGCCACCCGGGGCGTCGCCACCTCCAGGCCCGGAGTCCCCACGAGACACGGCGTGGCCCACCACGAGCGGCCCGTCAGGTCCACCGCGGTCTGCGCCGATGGCGCCACGGACGAGAGCCCCGTACGAGCACTCCACGCCTCGAGCCGCTCGGAAGTCCCCGCCCGCGAGAGCTCCGCGTGGGTTCGCCACGAAGCGAAGTGCTCAGGCGCTTCCACAGACAACGCGCGCGCGCGCCCCTCGCCAGCCCGCCACGCCTCGGGCGACCCCGACGACCCTACCCGCGCAAGCCCCGCACGGGCGCTCCCCGCCTCGAGCCGCTCGGGCGCTCGCGCCCCCACCGCCGACGGCGTGCGCGCGAGCCCCACGCGGGCCCTCCACGCCTCGAGCCGCTCGGGCGGGCGCACCCGCAGCGGCACCTGACCGGGCCTCCCGGGCTCCACGGCGGCGGGACGCTCCGGACAGAAGCCCGGCGGCGGTGGCCGGGGTGGCGCGTCTCCGCAGGCCAGCAAGCCCATCACCAGCACGCTCATCACCACCGTGTTCCGCATCCGTGCTCCTGTCGTCACCAGGTTGTCTCTCGTGCCCACCCAGACAGAACGCCCCACCGGCGCCAGGCGCGTCGGTGGGGCGGCGGTGCTTGCTTCCTCGAAACCGCGAGCTAGCGCTGACCCGCCACGAACGCGGGGGCCAGGGCGTAGTCCTTGTGCCACGAGGCCGGCAGACGCTCGAGCGTCTCGCGCGAGTCCGCCACGGGCGCCGTCAGCTCGCCCTGCATCGCGTTGTCACCCACGCGGAAGCCGTTGGCGAACATCGTGTTCGCGTGCTTCCCCGCGCGCGCCAACTCCTCGGTCGTCCCCAGGCTGAAGTTGTAGACCTTGCCCGTGTACTTCTCGCGCGTGACGGAGGTCAGCGTGGCCACGCCCTCGCGGGTGCTGACCTGGTCCGCCACCTTCAGCTTGCCGGCCGCCAGCGGCTTGCCATCCGCCATGATGACCGGGTGCTTGTCGGTGAGGCTGACCGCGTGGCCCTTGTCGTCACGCAGGTTCACCATCGCGTCGCGCTCGCCACCCACCTGGACGTCGCGCACGGTGAGCGTGTCCCCCTTCGCGTTCGTCACGATGCGCTGGCCGCGCTTCACCGACTCCACCGGGACGACGCTGCCATCGGCCAGCACCACCTGCGTGCCCTCCGCCATGCAGGAGTTCCACACCTGCACACCATAGCGATAGCGCGAGTCGGACAGCATGCGCACCGTCACCGAGGCCGGCGTGTTCGCCGCCGTGCCGCAGTTCACCTTGGTGCTCACCGTGATGACGTACTCCACCGGCTGGTTGATGATGGTCTGCATCGCGCAGTTCTCGACGCCCGTGCCCGCGATGGACGTCTCCCGCGTCAGGTCCGCCAGCAGCGTCACGTTCGCCGTCTGGCTGTTGATGGAGCCGGCGAGGAAGGGCGTCAGGTCCGCCTGGCTCATGCAGGTGCCGCCCGTGATGGGCTTGACCAGGCGCACCTTCGAGCCCGGGAGGATCTCCTTGATGACGCAGGCGATGCCGTTCTTGCTGCCCGCGTTGAAGGTGAACTTGGTGGGCACGTAGACGTGGCTCCAGTCCCACGGGCGCGTCAGGGGGAAGTTGTTGCTGGCATCCCCCACCCACGAGGCCGTCACGGCGGGGTTGCGCAGCGCGATGCTCGTCGGGGTGTTGGCCCCCGAGGGCGCCAGCGTGGCGCCCACCGCGGCGTAGTCACAGTCGATGCCGCCGCGCATCTGGCACAGCTCCGTGTTCAGCTTGCCGCTGTTGGGCACCGACAGCCGCGGGTGCTCGAGCGCCAGGTCCGCGCCGCCCGTCGTCGTGCTCGACTGGCCGCGCACGAAGGTGACGACCTCCTCGCCCGTGTTCTCGTTCATGGCGATCATCATCGAGTCGAGGATGACCTGCCGGTCCTGGTTCACCGGGATGGCCGGCCGCACGATGACGTCGTCGAAGCTCTGGCCGGCCGCGTACTCCTCGCCGGAGGCCGAGTCCACCACCGTCGTCTGCGTCTCCGCGTTGTTCGCGTTGAAGGCGACGATGTCCGTGTACACGTAGCTGGCGCCGTTGAGGCACGCCGCCCAGGGGTTGCTCTCGTAGACGCGCACCGAGCCGCTGGTGACGCCGCGGGTCAGGTTGAGGAAGTGGTCACAGCCCCAGTTGTTGGCCAGGGGCGCCGCCTGCGTGCCCGCGGCCTGGTGCGCCAGGGCCTTCCTCTGCGCCAGCGCCAGCCGCTCGAAGAGCCGGGGCGCGTTGGCCACCGTCTTCCCGGAGCCGCGCAGGCGGTTCATCACGAAGCGGTACTGGGCCGGGTCGGCCAGGTCGATGGCGATGCTCTCGCCACCGGCGCCCCGGGTCTTCTCCTCGAAGACGCGGCGCATGTACTGCGAGTCCTCCACCAGCGTGGCCCCGTCCAACCCCCGGTCCGGGGAGCGCAACGGGCCGGCCCAGGCGGACGTCGCGAGCGCGACGAGCGGCAGGGCCGCGGTAACAGGCACCGAGAAACGCGAGCACGGCTTCATGTGTAACCCCCTCTGCTGCAGTGGACTGCCGACGACGACAACCACACCGACGACACTCAGACCTGCGTGTGGACCGCTGCCCCCCAGGGCGGGCCTGTCTGCCGAAAGGCCCGCGCATGACCGCTACGGCCAGGCGTCCCGACGGGCGCGGGGGTGCGACGACCGCCCGCCGGGACACCTGGAGTCGCTGACTACTGCGCGTTGCAGGCCAGGCCGCAGACGTCCTGCGCCGCCTCCACGCAGATGACGTCCCAGGAGCCCGAGCAGCAGAACGGGTCGCCCTCGCACACCGCCGCCGCGCACGGCGAGCAGTGGGTGGCGATGGGGTTGCCCGGGTTGCACACGTTGTGGCACGGGCGCGGGCGGCTCAGGTACTCCTCCAGGACGGCCTTCCTGTGCGGCAGGAAGACGTTGGTGAGCGCCGGGGAGATGCGGAAGCGCGTGCCCTCGGGCCCCTCCTCCGTCAGCTCGCTCACGTGGGTGAAGCCCAGCGAGGCGGGCCACACCACGCCGCCGCCCAGGTTGTTGCCGTTGCTCAGGTCGTGGCAGCCCGCGCACGACAGCGCCTTGGCGCGGGACACAATCTGGTTGGGCGTCAGCGTGCTGCCGATGCGGGTGAGCTCGTTCTGGATGAGCGTGCGCAGCGCGGAGGCGTTGTTGCCGAAGTGGAAGGTGTAGTTGTTCTCCGTGCCCTGCGCGTCGGACTGGCCCGCGTTGAACTGGTCCTGCACGTCCATGTTGAAGAGGTTGACGTCGTTGCGCGCCAGCGCCTCCACCTGGCTGGCGAAGAAGAAGCGGAAGTCCTCGGCCCGGGCGTGCGTGGACGTCGGGCTGAACAGCGGGCCGAACGGGTTCACCTTGTCCGTGGAGAGGATGGCCCTCAGCGACGTGCACGTGCCGGCCAGACACGTCTTCTGCAGCTTGAACTCACGCAAGAGCCAGTTGGCCTGCATGAACTGGTTGGTGCGAATCTGGCCCGCGACGGTCGCCGGGTCCGCGCCGTAGTTGTCGATGTGCACCACCGGCCGGAAGCCCGGCAGGCCCTGCAGATAGAACGCCCGCAGCTGCTGGGTGCGCGAGGCCACGTCCGGGTTGGTCGTCAGCCGCTGCCAGAACTCCGCCACCGGCAGGCACCCGTCCAGCCCCTCGTCCTGGTGGGGGTTGGGCAGCACGGCCTCGAAGATCATGAAGTTGCGCTGGCCGGCGTTGGTCTCTCCGGACCTGCGCGCGAAGACGATGCGGTACTCGCCGCAGTTGGAGCCGTCCGCGGGCGCCAGGTCGAAGCGGTTGAACAGGCCCACCGCCCGGTAGCCCTGCGTCGCGACGTTGAACGGGTCCTGGCCGGCCTGGGCGCCCTCCGCATTGCGGCACTGGTACGGGAAGCTGTTGAAGACGGACTGCGAGCCCGACATCTGGTCGTTGCAGTGCTGGTTCGGGTTGATCTGCCCCGGCGTCGGGTTCTGCGTGTCCCAGAGCTGGCGGTAGAGCTTGAGGCCCGTCATCCCCGCCACGCCGCTCTGCACGGCGAGCTGGTCCATGACCTCGCGCAGGGAGAAGTTGTTGACGATGGCCGTCTCGGTGACGATGAGCGAGCGGAACGTGTTGACCGTCACCGTGTTCATCGCCGACTTGTCGCCGGAGGCGAGCAAGAGGCCGATGCCGCCGCGCTCGGAGTGCAACGGCGCGGGCCGCGCGGCGGGTGGGGCCTCGGCCTCCACCACGTCCTCCTGCGTGCTACAGCCGGCGAGAGCCAGAATCGATGCCAAAGCAAGACACGAGCGCCGGATGCGCTTGTCCATATGCTCCCCCTCTTCGGATTGACACAACTGGTTTCACCACGTCTGTCCAACGCGCGCCCTTATGAAGCATTCAACAAATATTTACAAGACAGAATCGGATTCACCACAAATCCCACCCAGCCATCCATGCGGGTGCTCTACGGAATTCCCACGACATGTGAGGACTTGACCCTGGGTGCGTCAAGACTGCACGCGCAGGCGCACCCAATGGGACGCACGCGGCGTCAGGAGCGGACGCGCCGGGTCCCGAGCGGACACGCGCGCCCGCGTCCCGGACGCACGCGAGGGCGCGTCCGGTGAGTACGCGAGACATGTGTCAGAGGGTTGTCCGCGGGCAGGCGCGCGCGACGGGGCTCGGGGCCACACGTTCGGACGCCAACAGCATACATGCCCGCGAGGGCGGCATCTGGAATTTTATGACAGGGCTAATCGCTGACAGTCATTCAACGCGTGGCGTCGGGCGGGAGGCCACGGTGCGCAGCGCGGTGGTGAGGCCCGCCCACCACATGCCCATCATCGCGAGGAAGGCGGCGACGTCCTGGCCATGACGCACGGGGTGGTCGGGGCGCAGCGACTCCCAGCCGCGGTGCTCCAGGACGACGCGGGTGCCGCCCTCGGCGGACTCGAAGCGCACCTCCACCTCGGTGAGCTCGCCGGGCGCGAAGTTCCTGCCGCGCCACTCGAAGCGCAGGTGGAGGCCCGGCTCCCACGCCAGCACGCGGCCAATCTCGAAGACGCCCTCGGCGTCCTCCTCCACCAGCCGGCCTCCGGCGCCGCCCTCGAAGCGCACCACGCTGTCGGGCGAGCGGGAGCCCCGGAAGCGGGGCCCCTTGCGCCACCAGAGGTTGGTCTCCTCGGTGAAGACTTCGAAGGCCACCTGGGGCTCCAGTCTGAGGAAGGTCGTCACGCGGGCGGTCTGCGGCGTCGTCATCTCGGGGCCTCGAGGCTCAGGTCTTCTTGCGGGTGCGTTCGGCGTGGGCCTTGAAGGCGGAGAGCTGGTCGCTCCAGAAGGACTCCACCTCGTCGAGCCACGCGCGCAGCTCCCCGAAGCGCTCGGGGCGCAGCCGGTACACCTTCACCCGGGCGTCGTCCTCGAGGGCCTCCTCCTCCACCAGCCCCGTCTTGCGCAGCACGCGCAGGTGACGGGACATGGCGGGCGCGGACATGTCGAAGGCGGCGGCCAGCTCGCCCGCGCGCCGGGGCTCCTCGCAGAGCAGGTCGATGACCCCTCGACGGGTGGGGTCGGCCAGCGCGGCGAAGGTCTCATCCAGGCGACGGGCGGCTCCCATGGCGTCAGCCCTTGGAGGACATCCGCTGGGCGAACCACCAGGAGTGGCCCTCCAGGTCCTCGGCGCCGTAGCCCCGGTCCGTCCAGTAGTCCTCGCCGTAGTCCGTGGTCTTCGGCTCCTGGGTGATCCGGGCGCCCGCGGCCTTGGCCCGCGCGCAGTGCGCGTCCACGTCATCCACGTACACCATCAGGTAGCACGCGCTCGTGCTCCCCGTCGTGCGGCCCGGGAACTTGGGGGAGACCGAGTTCACCAGGATGACGGCCTCGCCATACACGAGCTCCGAGTGGACGATGACGCCCGGCGCGCCCTCCACCTTCAGCCGCGTCTGGAAGCCGAAGGCCTTCTCCAACCAGTCGATGGCCTTGGGCGCGTCCTCGTAGAACAGCCCGGGACTGATGCGTGAGAACCCCTCGGGAACCGGCTTCATGGCGTGTCTCCTTGGCGAACGAATCGTTAACCGCTGGGGCAATATTTAACGCCATCGTTAACCATCCGCAAGCGCGACGCGCACGGCGAGGGGCGCGGCTCGCGAAGCGTGTGGAAAGTCGGCCGGGCCCTCGGTGGGGCTCCGGCCGGCGGTGCGCGGGGAGCGGCGCGCTAGACGAACAGCATCGGGTCGAACTCGTCCACGTTGACCGGCAGGAGCCGGGGCAGCGGGCGCTGGAACACCTTCGCGTTGAGCTCCAGGTCGACAATCTTGAGGCCCGCGGGGACCAGGTCCCGGAAGCGCTGGCTGACGTACTCGCGCAGGCCGAGCACGGCCACCTGGCGCTTCTCCTCGAGCATGGGCTTGAGGGCCTCGGCGAAGTCACCGCCGTCGTGGCTGGCCAGGCCCACGGCCGCCTTGGGCCGCTGGGTGCGGATGGTCTCCAGGAGCTTGAGGATGCCCAGGTCCACCACCTTCTGGTCCGGCCGTCCGTAGAGCAGCGCCACCTCGCAGCCCGCGGACTTCAGCGCGCGGATGAAGCCAATCATCACGTCGGGCAGCTGCTCGCCGCGCGCGTTGAGCACCACCACGCAGCGCACGGGCGCGGGGAAGTACGTCTCGCAGAAGGCGACCAGACGGTCGAACTGCACGCGGTCCTGCGACTCGGGTTTACGGCCGACGACGTTGGAGACGGCCCAGTCGATGTTCTCCGCATCGATGAGCACGTAGGAAGCGGCGGAAGGACGTCCGGTGAGCATGGGCGCGGACAATACGCCCGGGCGATGCCTTCCGGGGGGATTGCGTGTGACACGTCCACGACGCGCCACGTCCCGCGCCCGGGAAGGCACGGTCCCGGTCGACCTCCCGCGTCAGAAGCGGTCGGGCCCCGGGGGCAGCTCGGGCACGGGCGCGGGGGCGGCCAGCAGGCCGTGCTCGGGGATGGGCGGCTGCATGGGCAGCACCACCGTGAAGCGCGAGCCGCGCCCGAACTCGCTCTCCACGAACACCTTGCCGCCGTGGCCCTCCACCAGGCTCTTCACGATGGCCAGGCCCAGCCCCGCGCCGCCGTGCTCGCGCGTGGAGCTGCCGTCCACCTGATAGAAGCTCTGGAAGATGCGCTCGAACTGGTCCTCGCGGATGCCCACGCCGGTGTCCTCCACGCAGACGCGGTAGCCGGTGAGGCCCAGCGCGTCCTGGACGCCCGCCTCCGACATCACCACCGACACCCGCCCTCCGGACGACGTGAACTTCAGCGCGTTGGCGAGCAGGTTCACCAGCACCTGGCGCAGCTTGTCCGCGTCGCCCGCCAGCCGGGGCCTGGGCACGGGCGGCAGGCGCACCTCCAGCTCCACGCCCTTTCTCTGCGCCTGGGGCAGCACGCTGGAGACCGCCGTCTGGATGACGCTGGCCAGGTCCACCGGCCCCACCGACAGCCGCAGCTTGCCGGCTTCAATCTGGCTCAGGTCGAGGATGGACGAGATGAGGTTGAGCAGCGACTCGCCCTTCTCGACGATGGTGCGCACGTAGAGCAGCTGCTCGGGGTTGAGCACGCCGGCCAGGCCCTCGGCGAGCATCTCCGAGTAGCCGATGATGGACGCCAGGGGCGTGCGCAGCTCGTGGCTCACCGTGCCCAGGAAGGTGGACTTGAGCCGGTCCAGCTCCTTGAGGCGCGTGTTCACCTGCGCCAGACGCGAGTTCTGCGCCTCCAGCTCGCGGTGCGTCTCCAGCATCGCCTCGATGTGCAGCTGCGTCGTCAGGTAGGTGCGGTGGCCGCTGGCGACGAGCGCGGCGAGCACCTGACCGAAGTGCGTCAGCACCTGCACCACGGTGCGCTCGGGCGCGCGGCGCACCTTGGACACCAGCTCCTGGGCGCGCGTGAGCTCCAGCGCGGGGATGTCCGTGAGCGTGTCCGGGAAGTCGCCCAGCTCCTCGGGGGTGAAGGGCCCCAGGATGACGCGGCCCAGGAAGTCGCCCTCCCAGCGCACGGGCATCACCAGGTAGCGCAGGCCGGTGAAGCACGGCAGCGCGATGAGGCCCGCCTCCTCCGCGCCGTCGCCCTGGGCCACGCGCGCGCCGTTGAGCGGGACGACGGGGCCGTCCTTCACGCGCGCCACGGTGGCGGTGCAGCGCGAGCGGCCGTCCGGGAAGGAGAAGACGTACGCGCAGAAGTCGCCGTGGCCCACCTTCACGTCGGCCAGCTTGGTGCCGCGCGCGTCGAGCACCTTGATGCCCACGCGGTACAGCTCGCTGAAGCTCTTCACCACCTCCGAGAACGACGGGAGGTCCAGCATCTCTCCCAGGGACAGCCGGCGCTGGAGCACGGACTCGCGGCGCGAGCCCTCCGGGGGCACGCTGCCCTGATAGCCGCTCATCGCCCGCCCCCCACCTGCTCGTCGCGGGTGACGGCGGCGTAGCGCCCGGCCAGCGCGGTGCCCGACAGGTCCATGCGGCCGAAGACCTGGGACAGGAACTCCGCCTCGGTGAGGCCCACGTTGCGCGCCAGGTGCGCGCGCGCGTCCAGCCGCCGGTAGGCCGCCTGCGCCACGGCGTGGAAGGTCTCCAGCACGCCCTCGCCCTTGAGGGCCACCGCGCCCACCACGGCCTCGCCGCCGCGCTTGCGCGCCTCCTCCAGCTCCGCGTCCGTGCGCGCGTCGGGCAGGTCCCGCTTGTTGAACTGGATGACGACGGGCACCTGCGCGGGGTCCAGCCCGTTCTCCTTCATGTTGTCCTGCAGGTTGCGCCAGTAGGCGTTGTTCTCCGCCGTCGCGCTGTGCCGGCTGTCCGCGATGAACACCACCGCGTCGGCCCCCTGCAGCACGATGCGCCGGGTCGCGTTGTGGATGACCTGCCCGGGCACCGTGAAGAGCTTCACCTTCACCTTGAAGCCCGAGGACGTGGAGAAGAAGACAGGCAGCAGATCGAAGAACAGCGTCCGGTCGTCGTGTGTGTCCACCGTCAGCAACCGCCCCCGGACCTCCGGGTACGCGCGGGCGTGGAGCTGACGCAGGTTCGTCGTCTTCCCGCTGAGTCCGGGACCGTAGTAGACGATCTTGAGCGTCAGCTCGCGCTGGGCGTGGTTCAGTTGCAAGGGGTGCTCGGGCAGGCGGAGTCGAGGGGAGGAGAGGCCAGCCCTCCGGTGACGACCAGGGTTTTTATAGTGGGAACGCCTGCTTCGCGGAAGGCCGGCCGGATGGCGGCCGTGGAAGCGGGGCCTCTGCCCTGGAATGGCGCCGGCGAAGGTGGGGTTGACCCGAATCCGACCCTCTCGTGCCAGGGGGAGGCAAACTCCTCACTTGAGAAGACAATGTGCGCGGAATCACCGCGTGCACCGGTGGCGGGGGTGCGGTTAGGATCGCAGCGCGACGGAGGAGATGGCGATGACGATGAAGCAGGTGGACCCGGGCGTGGAGATGGCCCCAGCCCCGGTGCTGGATGTGGTGGGCCTCCCCAACGACCTGATGGCGGCGGTGAAGTTCACCCTGCCCACCGACGAGGACATGACGGCGGTGGCGGCCCTGCGCGCCAGCTCCGAACCCTGGAAGAGCCGGGGTGAGACGCAGGAGGACAGCCTCAAGGCCCTGACCCAGCTCAAGCCCTTCATCCACGTGGCCCGGCTGCAGAGCCAGATCGTCGGCTACGTCACGGTGGAGCGCGACGGCCCGGTGCCCGGCGCTGCCTACCTGCGCAACATCGTGGTGAAGCCGGAGCTGCGCAAGAAGGGTCTGGGGATGGTGGTGCTGGAGCAGGCGCTCCGGGCCGCGCGGGACATGTACCGCAAGACCATTGCCCTGCGCGTGGACCCGTCCAACGCGCCCGCAGTGGGCTTCTACCGCAAGGCGGGCTTCACCACCGTGGCCACGGTGGTGTCCAAGAAGTCCGGCAAGCTGCGGCTCCTGATGTCGCGCGAGCTGTAGTCCCGCGCCCATGGTGTACCTGGCGGGAGGCCGCTTGCCTCCCGCCCTCGCTCCGAGCGGGCCCTCAGGGGCCCCGGAGCCCCCTCCCCCACCCTGGCGAATCGACTCCGTCCACCGCTGACAGGTGGGTGTGGGGCCCACTGCGCGTGGCGACGGCAGGCGGGCGTGGCGCGGGGGAAGAAGCGCCAGGATGGACCGGGGGGTGGGCGCATTCGACGCGTTGTCGACTATCCTGCGGACCACCCCCGCGCTTCGCGCTTCGCCCCAGCCCGAGTCGACTTCCGCATGAGACCCCTTGCTGAGCTGTTGCGCCATCTGTCGCGGCCTGGAGTGACGGAGCTGACCCTGGCCACGGGCCGACCGCCGATGATTCGGGGGAGCAGTGGCTATGAGCCGGTGGACCCGGCGGCGGTGACGACGGAGGACGTCGTGCGCGCGCTGCAGGCCATGGTGGGCGTGGCCCGGGCCTCCACCGTGTCGGATTCACCGTCGCAGTGGTCCGTCAACGCCAACGGGTTGGGCGCGCTGTCCATCGCCGCCCAGCGCCGGGGCGACCTCATGCACCTGAGGCTGTCGCGCGCGGCGGAGGCGGGCGCCACGGCGGCGGCTCCGGCCGCATCGACCGCGGCGGCTTCTGCGACCGCGCGAGCTCCCGCCGCGGCCGTGCAGGGCGCGACAGGGTACGGCGGACAAGCCGCTGCTTCGGCGGGCGCCTCCGCGCAAGGCGCGGGACAGGGCGCGGCAGGGTACGGCGGACAAGCCGCTTCGGCGGGCTACGCCGCACAAGGTGCGGGACAGGCCACGAGCGCGGCAGCCGGGTACAGCGCACAGTCGGCTGTGAGGAACGTGGCCACCGGGGGCCACGGCGCGCAGGCCGCGTCACCGGGCGCGGCGGCCGGTTACGGTGCGCAGGGCACCACGGGACAGGCCACGTCGCCGGGCGCTTCAGCGGGTTACGGCGCGCAGCCCGCTTCGGCGGGCTACGGCGCACACGACGCGGGACAGGCCTCGTCACCGGGCGCATCGGCGGGCTACGGCGCACAGGGCGCGGCGGCGCAGAACACCGCGACCGGGTATGCCCCCTCGCAGGGCGGGTATTCGAGCGCGGGCACGCAGGAGGCCGCGCGGACCCTCGCGGCGTCGCGGCTGACGGGTGGGGCCCGGGACCTGGCGGTGGTGCTGGAGCAGGGCCGCAGCGTGCGCGCCAGCGACGTGCACGTGGTGGCCGAGCGCCCCGTGCTCTTCCGCCTCGCCGGGGACCTGGTCCCCCAGGGCGGCGTGCTCGACGCCGCGCGCGTGGAGGGCATGCTGCTGCCCGTGGTGCCGGAGCGGCTGCGCGCCGTGCTGGAGCGCGACGGCAGCTGCGACTTCTCGCTCGACTCGCCGGAGATGGGGCGCTTCCGCGTCAACGTCTCGCGGCACCGCACGGGCCTCAAGGGCACCTTCCGCGTCATCGCCCGCGACATCCCCACGCTCGAGTCGCTCGGCCTGCCCCAGGACATCGCGAAGGCCACGCACCACCACCAGGGCCTCATCGTCATCACCGGCCCGTCCGGCCATGGCAAGACGAGCACCCTGGCCGCGCTGGTGGACCTCATCAACAGCCACACGTCCCACCACATCCTCACCGTGGAGGACCCGGTCGAGTTCGTGCACCCGCGCAAGAAGGCGCTCATCAGCCAGCGCGAGGTGGGCGCGCACACGCGCACCTTCGCCAGCGCGCTCAAGGGCAGCCTCCGCGAGGACCCGGACGTCATCGTCGTGGGCGAGCTGCGCGACACGGAGACGGTGCGCATGGCGCTGGCGGCCGCGGAGACGGGCCACCTGCTCATCAGCACCATGAACACGCCGAGCGCGGCGAAGACCATCGACCGGCTCATCGACCTGTTCCCGCCCGCGGACCAGCAGCAGGTGCGCCTGTCGCTGTCGAGCGGCCTGCGCCTCATCGTCAGCCAGCGGCTGATGGCGAGCGCGGACGGCAAGAGCATGGTGGCCGCGGCGGAGGTGCTGCCGGGCTCCGTCGCGCTGGGCAACCTCATCCGCGACAACAAGACGTACCAGATTCCCTCGCTGCAGCAGCGCGGCAAGAGCCTGGGCATCGTCCGCTTCGAGGACTCGATGGCGGACCTGGTGCGCGCGGGCAAGGTGAAGCTGGAGGTGGCCAAGGGCTTCGTGGACAACCCGGACGAGCTGGAGGCGGTGGTGACGGGACGCAGGCCGGGCACGGCGGTGGCCGCGCCGGAGACGCCGCAGGACAGCGCGCGGCTGCTCAGCAAGATGGGCTCGCTGATGGGAAGGAAGGGGGGCTGAGATGAACACGCCACGCATCGCCCAGTTCTTCGACATCCTTCTGGAGCAGAAGGGCAGCGACCTGCACCTGAGCGTCGGCTATCCCCCCATGGGCCGCATCCGCGGGGAGCTCACGCCCCTGCGCGAGGCGGCGCTGACGACGCAGGAGCTGGAGGGGCTGCTCTTCGAAATCGTCAACCCGGCGCAGAAGCGACAGATTGTCGAGGAGCTGGACCTCGACTTCGCCTACGGCTACGGGACGAAGGCGCGCTTTCGCGCGAACTACTTCTACAAGCAGACGGGCCTGGGCGCGGTGTTCCGCACCATTCCGAGCAAGGTGCTCACGCTCGACGACCTGAAGACGCCCGACATCGTGCGCAAGCTGGCCGAGCGCCGCAGCGGCCTGGTGCTGGTGACGGGACCGACGGGCAGCGGCAAGTCCACCACGCTCGCGGGCATGGTGAACCACATCAACCAGACGCGCCCGGCGCACATCCTCACCATCGAGGACCCGGTGGAGTTCGTCCACGAGTCCGCGAAGGCGCAGGTGACGCACCGCGAGGTGGGCCCGCACGCGTCGAGCTTCGCCACGGCCATCCGCTCGGCGGGCCGCGAGGACCCCAACGTCATCCTCATCGGCGAGCTGCGCACCAACGAGACGATGAAGCTGGCGCTCCAGCTGGCGAGCTTCGGCGTGCTGGTGTTCGCCACGGTGCACACCAACAGCGCCCCGGCGACCATCGACCGCATCATCAACTCGTTCCCCGCGGACGAGCAGGCGCAGGTGCGCGGCATGCTCGCGGAGAGCCTTGCGGGCATCGTCGCCCAGCAGCTCATCAAGACGGCGGACGGCAAGGGCCGCGTGGCGGCGCTGGAAATCCTGGTGGGCGGCGCGGCCATCGCGGCGATGATTCGCGAGGGCAAGGTCTTCCAGATTGCGTCCAAGATGCAGGCGGGCCAGGGCCAGGGCATGCAGACCCTGGACATGCACCTGGAGCGCATGGTGCGCGACAACGTCATCACGCCCGACGCGGCGCTGGAGAAGGCCCAGGACAAGGAGAACCTGGCCAAGGTCATCCAGCGGCTCAAGCCGGACTGGGTGCTGCCGGAGTCGATGAAGGCGTAGCGCCCGTGTCAGGAATGCCGTGGCATTTCGTCCCTCGCGCCCGCGAGAGGGGCGACATGCTCTACGGCGACGAGAAGTCCTTGCAGATGGCGCGCAGCCTGTTGCCCTCGCAGTGGCGGGAGCAGGCCCGTTGGTATCGGGCCAGCCAGAGCCGGAGCACGCGGCGCGCCGTCCGGGTCCGCGTCTCCCGGCTGGCGCTGGAGCCGGACCTCTTCGAGGACTGCGCCGACCTCGACGAGGATGCCGCGTCGAAGATGGGCTGGGTGGTGCACCGTCGACGCCGGTCCGACAAGGTGAACCCGTTCATCCGCTGGGCGAAGCACCGCACCGCCGAGGAGCCGAGGGACTCCCGCCTGAGTCGCATCCGAGGCGTCGTGCCGGAGGGCCTCATCGGCGCCCACGCGCTCGACCATTTGCGTGGCGACGAGCATTTCATGAGCACCGCGGACCTGGCCTCCTGGGAAGCGCGGCGATGGGTCAGCAAGAACCGGTGGCGCTCCGAACGGGGGTTGATGGCGCAACTGCTGCGGCGACTGTTGCGCATCGCTGGAGGGCAGAAGACTTTCAACGGGTACCTCAAGCGAGCCTCCGCCAAGGGCTGGAGCAAACGACTCGGGCACGATGGTCAGCGCCACACGGTCTTTCACGGCGACGACTCACTCCGGCTGTTGATGGGGGTGCACGACGTGCTTCCTTTCCTGGACGCCATCGAGGTCCACGCGCGCACACCCCGAGACTGGAGCCGGCCTCAAAGACCCGCGTCGACCCGGGGGCCTGCGCTGGACTTCCTTCGCGCCTTCCACCGCCACACGTTCGACCTGGACGCCACGCTCAGGAGCCTCCCGGTCCCCAAGCTGACGAACCTGCCGCCCTGAGACTCCTGGTGCGCGTGCGAAGTCGGTGGTGGGCGACAGGTCCCTGAACCAGGATGGGCGCATGATTCACGGTCTGGAGCAGGTGGACACCGAGCGGCTGCGGCTGCGCGCCTTCCGCGAGAGCGACGTGGAGGCGATGTTCGAGCTGCACAGCGACCCGAGGACGAACCTGGTCGATGCCTCCGCCGCGATGAGTACGCGGGAAGAAGCGCGGGAGCTGCTGTCGCGGTGGCTGGGGGATTGGGCCGAGCGGGGCGTGGGGTACTGGGCGGTGGAGCGGCGCGAGGCGCCCGGCGTCGTCGTGGGAGTCGGGGGTGTGCGGCACAAGCCGCTCGAGGGGCGGACGGTGTTGAACCTGGCCTATCGGTTCTTCCCGTCCACGTGGGGCTCGGGGTTCGCGACCGAGGTGAGCCTGGTGGCGCTGGAGAAGGCGCGGCTGCACCTGCCGGAGGTTCCGCTGGTCGCCATTATCCATCCCGACAACGTGCCCTCCGTCCGCGTGGCGGAGCGACTGGGGCTGCGCTTCGAGCGCATCATCCCCTACGGGACGGGAGACGTTCCCCACCGGCTGTACGTGGTGGGGTGAAGTCCCATCGAAGCACCTTCTTCTACAGGCGCGCGCGCAGGCCCTCGCGGAACAGCGTGAACACGGCCTGGCCGCAGCGGTCGGAGGCATCCGCGCGGGCCCTGGCCACGCGGACCTCGTAGCGGAGGCCCTTCAACAGCAACTGCTTCGTCTCTCCCACGGAGACCGTGACAGGCGCCGAGTCGCGTCCCCGTGGTCCCTCGAAGCGCAGCCTCGCGCCACGGGTCCGCTCGCCCGGCTTCGCTTCACAGCCCGCCAGCTCCCAGTGCACCTTCAGCTCCGGCACGAGCCCCGGAGGCAACAGGACCTCTCCGTCCGGCGTCGTGGGCGCGCTCGGCACCGTGAGCAACAGCAAGCGCCCCTGTTCGTCTCGGAGCGTGTCACCCGCGAGGAGCGCGGGTTGGTCGCCATCACCGGACAGACAGCTCGCGGGCTCGCGATGACTGGCCCACGTCAAGATGCGCCCGGTCAGGTCCGCCAAAACCTCCGGCACCGTGAGCCCGTAGCTCACGCCTCCGTGCACTTCGCCTTTCGCGTACTGGAGGACCGAAGCCCACTGGTCCGCGTGGCGGTAGGCGCCTCGCAGCTGTCGGGCCACCTGGAACTGACGCTCCAAACGAGGCCCCTCGCGCTCGAGCGCCAGCGTCTCCGGCTCCTCCTTGAAGGCCACCTCCACCCTCCCCTCTCGCCACAGCTCGTCACAGGCCCGATGCGAGTCGGTCGTCGCGGAGGAGCCCCAGGCGGGCGACGCGGCCCTGGGCGTTCGGACCTCCGGCGACGCCATGACCATGGCGCCCGCTTCCCGAGAGACAGGCGCGCGACCGCCATCGTTCGAAGAAGGAGAGGACCCACCTGACGCTGTCGTGGACGACTCGCCAGCGTCCGACCGCGCGGGCTCTGTCCGGGACAGGCACGCTGTGTGGGCGAGCGCCAACACCAGTCCCCCACTCGCGACGAGCACGCGCGACGCCGCGCGCCACCTCGGCCGCCCCCAACCGTCACATGCGACCTCTCGCCTCATCATCGCGGATGCCCTTTCATCGCCCGGACGGTTCCACGCGCAACATGAGCGCGGGGCCACTTCGAGGGGCCTCGCGAGGCACGCGTCTCGTCGTCCCGCCTGGCCTCCGGTCCGGGCCCATCAGAGACACTCCGCGTACAGCAGCGTCCCGTCCGCGGACACGTGGAAGTCCCGCCCCTCCACCCGCCCCCGCGCCAGCAATCGCTCCCGCTTGCGGCGGACGTCCTCACGCCTGCGGCTCACCGAGCGCTCCTCGTGCGGAACCCGAGGCTGGAACCGCGCGGGCCCGCCCTTGTCATCCGGCGCGTACCGCGTGAGCAGCGAGCGCTTCACGCCGCGCTCCGCGCCGTCATCCGCGTCCCCGTCGTCGGTGAAGTCGACCTCCAGCGAGCCCCACTCGCCCACGTCACAGTCACACGAGCCACACCCCGGGAAGCTGCATCCGAGGAACCCGTCCCGACAGGAGACACACTCGTACTTCGGCGAGGAGCCACACGTCGCGCAGCCGTTGTCGCCGAACGAGTACGAATGCCAGCCGGAGTGACTCACGCCCGTGAACTGGTAGCGGTAGTTCATCACGCTGTCGTGCACCACGCTGTACTGTCCCCCCACGTCGTTGCCGTTGTGGTCCAGGTCCAGGTTGTGCCCCAGCTCGTGGATGAAGGTGCCTCGCTGCTCCTGGATGCTCGGGCTGCTGAAGCAGCCCATGCTGACGATGAGGTCATTGCCCAGCATCTCCGCCTTGCCCGAGGAGCACGTGCTGAGGCTCGTGTGCCGGTACGCCCACATCGCATAGTGGAAGTACGGCCGGCGCTCCGGGTTCGTCGACGAGAAGTGGCTGCCCTTCAGTGAATAGAAGTCCACGCCGCCCGTGCAGCTCCCGTAGCAGACCACCTCGCTCCACGGCAGCGGGTTGTCGATGAAGGCATGCAGCCGCACGCTCCCACCCGAGTCCTGCGCGAACACCGCCGCCGCGTCCGCCACCAGCCCCGCATAGGGCTGCCGGGTGAGGTACGGGTTCGTCGGGTGCTGCATCCAGTCCACCTCCACGAAGATGTCCCGCTTCGTGGGGCTCCCCCACTCGGAGAAGGAGAAGCCGTCGTTGCCGAACACCTCCAACGTGTCCGGGATGCCGTCCCCATCCGAGTCCTCCTCGTCGACCTGCAGCCCGAGGAGCGGCTCCAGCGCGTCCGACAGGCCGTCCTCGTCATCATCATTGTCGTCGAAGATGGTGGACCAGAGCTCCTCGTCGTGGATGAAGCTCGCCGTGCCCGTGCTCCCGGGGAAGCGGCCCACCACCACGCGCTGCGTGCCCACGTTCTGCGTGCTCGCCGCGGTGACGAGCGGGTAGTACTTGGGGCCGCTGTCGTCATCGTGCTGCAGGTACTCGGTGTTCGAGCGCAGCAGGAAGAGCAGGTGGTCTCCACCTCCCGGCGTGGCCGCCGAGGCCCGGAAGGTGTCCTTCGCATTCCACGCGAAGAGCACCGGCACGCCCCCGAAGGGCTGATTCGTCAGGATGCGCTCGTTGTTGCGGTACACGCTCGCCGTGCCGCCGCGCCCGTCCGCGTAGGCGCGAACCCAGACGCGGTAGTAGCCCGTGTCCGGCGCCACGAAGGTCACGCACGAGCGCGTCCCGCCCAGGCAGTCATCGCTCACCGCCACCTGGCTCCAGCCGTTCCTGTCCCGCAGCACGTGCAGCACCGTGTCCGGCGCCGAGCCCGAGAGCTCCCGCGTCTCGAACGTGTAGCTCTGTCCGGCCTCCAGCCAGGTGCTCAGCCAGATGAAGCTGCCCCAGTCCCTCGGGGCCACGTAGTGCGGCCCTGCCCACGCCAACATCGGTGCCAGCAGCACGACCGCGCGCAGCGCTCCCATGAAACCCTTCATCGCGTCTGCTCCCCCTGGAAGAACCATTCCTTGAACGTGTCCTGCGCCCGGGCTCGGTCCTCGGGCGAGAGCTCTCGCCACTTCTCCTGCTCCCGCGCGAGCGCCTGCCGGTAGCGGGCATCCACCTCGCGCGCCCGCGCATCCTCCGCGAGAGGGGCGGAGAGCTTCGCGACCAGGTCGAGCGCCGCGTGGTAGCGCCGCTCCAGCCGTGCGCGCGTCTCGGGGGTGGCGTCCATGAAGGCCCGCTCCGTGCGCGCCACGAGCGCGGACAGGTCATCCACCGACTCCTCGCGCAGCAGCGCCTGCTCCTCCGCCGTCAGCTGCACCAGCGCGTCTTTCGCGAAGCGCGCCAGCGCGGAGTCCGGGGGCACGAGGCCCGCGACCTGGACCGTCGCTCCACCCGCGCCCTTCACCTGCTCCACACGGAGCCCGGGCTCCGGCATCGCCTTCGGAGGGTCGTTCGTCGCGGGTGATGGGGACGTGGCCACCGCAAGAGGCTCTGCGGCTGGCGCCTCACGCCGCCCGGGTGGCACCGACACGCAGATGCCCAGGGTGACGAGCACCGCGCCCAATATCACTCCACTCAAGCGTGCTCGTGCGCGCATCCGCCCCCCTCGCGCCTGATGCTAGCACCCGTCCCAGGCCACGCGGCGGCAGGGCCACCTCCGCCCGGTCTCCAACACCTCGTGCTCATGCCAGGACATGCCCTCACGGGATGAATCCTCTCTCACCCGACACATGCCCTCCGGCCCCATGGCCGACGGGACCTCAACGCGCCTGGCGGAAAAGCTTCGGTCGCCCGTGACCAGGAGCGGCCCTCTCGCTCAACGGACACCCGCTACCGTGTGGAGCTTGTTGTCCGCGAGCTTGACGTCCCCCTTCCGGCACCTCCCCTCCCTGGAGCCGCAAGAGGCCGGCGCGAAGACATGCGACGAGGCCCTTCAGCTGGTGGGGCTCGACAGGCGTCCTGCTCAACGAAGACGCGTCGAAGCCCCGCTCACGGGTGCGCCCCGGCGGACGCCGGCATCGGACCCACTGAGAGCGGGAGGCCCGGATTGGGCGTGAGAATCTCGCAGCCCTCGCGCGTCACCAGCACGGTGTGCTCGAACTGCGCGGAGAGGCTGCCGTCCACCGTCACCACCGTCCACTCGTCCTCCAGGATGCGGATGTCGGGACGCCCCAGGTTCACCATCGGCTCGATGGTGATGACCATGCCCGAGCGCAGGGTGATGCCCGTGCCCTTCTTGCCGAAGTGCGCGACGTGAGGAGGCCCGTGCATCGAGCGGCCGATGCCGTGCCCGCCGAACTCGCGCACGATGCTGCACCCCTCCTTCTCCGCCAGCTCCTGGATGGCCGCGCCGATGTCGCCCAGCTTCGCGCCATGGCGCACCACGGAGATGCCGATGTCCCGACACCTGCGGGCCACGTCCACCACGTGCCTCGCGTCCGCGGACACCTCGCCGATGCAGAACGTGGCGGAGGTGTCCCCGTGATAGCCATTCAGGTTCGTGGTGACATCCACGTTGATGATGTCACCAGGCGCCAGCCGCTCGTTCGGGTCCGGCACGCCGTGACAGACGACGTGGTTGCGGCTGGTGCAGACCGTGGCCGGAAAGCCGTGGTAGCCCAGTTGGCTGGGGATGCCGCCCCGCCGCGCCGTGTCCTCGCGCACCCACTGGTTGATGTCCTCGGTGGAGATGCCCGGCGCCAGCCGCCGCGCGACCCAGGCGAGCGTGCCGGCCGCCGCCGCGCCCGCCAGCCGCAGACGCTCGACCTCCGCGTCCTTGAAGAGTGGAGTTCCCATGGCGGGACAAGGTGACCGTCCCGCCCGGGAGCGTCCAATGCTGTTTCAGCATCGTCCCCGGACGTCAGGGCGTGTAGCAGTTGAACTGCATGGTGTAGACCGCCCAGAACTCCCTGTCGTCGATCTCCCGGCAGTCACCCCGGGTCTCGACGACGTTGCAGAAACCCTGGGGACAGATGGCATTGGCCTTCACCCGGGCTTCGATACGCGCGGTGGTATAGGCCCCCGCACAGGAGAAGCCAGAGCCGTCCCCCATGGTGCCGTGCAGCGAGGTGCCGCAGGCGAGCGCCTGCGAAGCCCCCGCCGTCTCCGGGACGAAGTCCTCCTCACCCGGGTCTCCTCCGTTGCACGCGGCCACGAGAGGAAGCAACAGAGACATCCCCAGACGCCAGCTGTGTCGTGTCATCCGAGCGAGGCTAGCGAGCGGACCCTCCGGGCCTCCATCGTGGAAACCCACGCCAGGATGCCCAGTGACAGCGGCCTGGCGTGAGTCCTACTCGGCCTCGTCGGCGAGCGATTTCCAATCGAGTCGAGGCGTGAGCACCAGCGTGCCTTCCCTGGGCACGTCCACGTCGCTGACGTGGAAGCGTGGCAGCGCCTTGCTCGTGAGCAGGAGCGTGGCCCGGCCCGCGGGGACGTGTCGGAAATACAGCGCGTCCTCCCCCCACTGCGCGCTCAGGCCCGGGGCCATGCACGCCCCCAACTCCTCCTCCTTCGTCGGATGCGCGACGCCCCCCGGCACCAACGCGACGCTGAGGTCTTCGTGGTAGGGCACCACCAGCTTCACGGTGGCACCCGCCGTCAGGGCCTGGAAGGAGACGGAGGCCCGGCCGCGCTCGGGGACCACCACGCGCTGGGGAAGGAACGTGGGGGACTCCTGCTCCGTGTACCGCGCGGGAAGCACCGAGACGACCCAGGTGCCCGGGGCCAGCCCACCCCTCCAGGCCTGTCCCCGTTCGAGAGGACTCGTGGCCCAGTCTCCATCCGGGGCACTGAAGTACGCCACGTAGCCGTCCAGGGGGCGGCCGTGGGCATCCTTCGCCGTCACGCTCACGAGCGCCGTGGGCTCCAGTCTCGCCGTCACCTCCTCCTGCCCCTCGCCCACCGACAATCGCAGCACATGGTGGCCTGCCGGCTCACGGAGCGTCAGGGTGAGCGGCCCCGGCGCCAGCTCCTGTTCCTTGAAGAGGAACAGGCCTTGCGCATCCGAGAGCGTCTCCAGCTCCCTCGACTCCGCAGCCGCGGCCTGCGCGCGCGCGGAGACGGTGACTCCCGCCAATGGCTGGTCCGTCAGGGCATCCACGACGCGGCCTCGGAGACGACGGCCTCGCTCCAGCCTGATGTCTCCCAGGTCGAGGTCCGGCGCCTGCGGGCCCCCGTCGATGAGGCGCTCCGCGGAGCGCAGTCCCTCGGCCGCGAAGAAGTACCGCCTGGAGGAGACGTGAGGATTCCGGGGGAACGAGAACGTCCCATCCTCGGACTCCACCAGCTCGCCTCCCGCCATGAAGCGACGAAGGGGACTTCCGTCGGGGCCGACGACGCGTCCCCGGACCCGGGCCTGGCGGTCCATCACCAGCCGCAGCGGCGTCGTGCCGGAGGGCACACGGAGCGCGGGCTCGTAGAGCTTGTCCTGGATGATGAGGCTGCGGTGGACACCGCCGTGGGTCTGGAGCACCGCCTGCGTGGCGGCATCCAGGCGCAGCGCGTAGCCGGGCTTGAAGGCCGTGATGGCGTGCGCGCTGGGGCCAAGCCCTCGCAGCACGAAGCGGCCGCTCGCGTCGGTGGGAACGCCCCGGTCGAAGCGCTCCACCATCTTGAGGATGGCGGGCCCCCCCGGGGGCAGCGCATCGCGCGGTTCGGCGCGGACGAGGACCCCTTCGAGGGGGGCTCCCTCGGCGTCGACGACAAGGCCCTCTCGCGTCTGCCCCTCGTCGAGGCGCAGCTCCACGCGCGTCACCGCATCGGCCGCGACCTCCACGTCGCTCCAGGCCCGCTGGTCCACGCTGTCCGTCGTCCGCTCCACGACCACCCGGTAGCGTCCCGGAGCGAGTCCCCGGCGCGTGAACCGCCCCTGGGTATCCGTCCTCGTCGCGTTCAGCCTGAGCTCATCCGTGAAGAGCTTCAACACCACGGCGCCCCCGACGAGCGGGTGTCCACGCCCATCCACCACGTGTCCCTCCACCGTCGCACCGACGCGCACGATGATGTGCACGTCGCGCGCTGGCACCTTGACGAGGACGGGCGCGTCGAGGAAGTCCGGTGTGTCGACGACGACCTCGTAGTCACCAGGCTCGGAGGCATCCAGCGTGAAGCGGCCCTCGGCGTCCGTGGTGTCGTCCTCGGTCTGCTCCGGACGACTCCCCTCCCCGACCCAGCGGAGCCCGACGGGGACGTGGGTGACGGGATGTCCCGCCCCATCCGTGACCCGTCCGGTGAGGGAGTACGCGCGCGCCAGCGTGAAGTCCTGCGTGCCCGTGTCCGCGGACACGAGGCGCTGCTCGGCCTTTGACGGCTCGAGCCAGCCCTTCGCCCGGAGGGTGAAGTCCCAGGCTCCGGGTTCCACGGGGCCCAGGCGATAGCGCCCCTGCGCGTCGGTGACGGCCGTCAGCGGCTCGCCCTGCTGCGCCGAGGAGGCCAGCTTCACGCTCACGCCCTCCAGCGGCTGGGAGGCGTCGTCGAACACCGTGCCCTCGACGTGGAGCGCGCTGCCCAGCTCCAGCGTCACGTCGCGAAGGGAGGACGCACCGAGGTCCAGTCGGGTGAGGGCGTAGAGACCTTCGTGCTCCGCGGTGAGGGTGTGGTGCCCCGTCGAGAGCTCGAAGGTGAAGGCGCCTCGGGCGTCCGTCCTTGTCTTCGTGGCCTTCGGATTCTCGGGGGCGCTGGTCCGGAGGGCGCGGACCTCCACGTCCTTCACGGGCACACCGCGGGACATCACGCGTCCGGAGACAGCGCGCACCGGACGCAGCTCCAGGTCCCATCCCGAGGTCCCCGTCGTCACCGCCGGGGACCAACCCTCTTTCGACGCGAACACGAGATAGTCTTCGCGTGGCAGGGGACCGAGCTGGAAGCGCCCCGCGTTGTCGGTGCGCGTGTCGAAGAAGCGCGTGTGCCCGCGGCTCACCACGGTGATGGAGACGTCGGGCAGCGGTGCGCCTTCGCTCGTGACCTTTCCTTGTCGCTGCGTGCTCGCCTCGAGCACCAGTTGCACACCCCGGCTCCCTGCTGGAATGCCCGGGTGCACGGTCGCGCCGCTCCCGGAGAGGACCCAGAGCGACTGAGGGCCCTCGGGAAGCCCCTCCAGGACGAAGGTGCCGTCCCGCGTCGACACCGCCTGCGCGAAGACGGGCGCCTCGCCTTCGCGCGCGAGGAGCCGCTGCACGATGAGGTCCTCCGTCCACGGCAGACACCACGGCAGGCTCCGCGTGCGCGGGAAGACGGACACCACCTCTTCAGCCGGGTCCCCCGGCCCGGGAGGCGGCGTGTCCTCGGGGCACGGCAGCGCTGAAATCGTCTCGCCCTCGATGGGCCAGGAGGCGGAGACCCGGGCGCCGGTGACGGGCTGTCCCCACGCGTCCACGACGGTGCCCTGGATGCGCAGCCCCGCGGCGGCGGGGGGCCTGGGGGGCGCGGTGCGAGGGAGCGTGCCGCCCGAGCGGGTTCGGGTGTTGCCCTCGGGCTGGGACTGCTCGGGGCCCAGCAGCTTCCATGAGAGGAGCGCCATCGCTCCCAGAATCAGGAGCGTTCCCCCTATCCACCCGCGCATGCTCCAGTTCCTGCCGTCCGACATGAGGGATTCGAGGATATCAGCGGGCGGCCGGTCGCCCTCCTGCTGGATTCGGAACAGGGGCGGGGGATGGGGGGTGCACGTCGGGGGGAGGTCTCGATAACGTGGGGGTCGTGAGCATCACGCACCTCCAGTCCTTCGTCGCCGTGGCCGAGGAGAAGCACGTGGGCCGTGCCGCGCGTCGGCTCCACCTGACGCAGCCGCCGCTCAGCCGGCACATCCTCGCGCTGGAGGATGAGCTGGGCACCCGGCTGTTCGAGCGCACGCGCCAGGGCATGCGCCTGCTGCCGGCTGGCGAGGTCTTCCTGCACCACGCGCGCCGCATCCTCGCGGAGGTGGACACGGCGGTGCTCACGGTGCGCGGGCTCGCGCCGCGTGAATCAGACGGGTGACGGCTCCCCCGCGACTTCCAAGGGCAGCGACAGGGTCTCTCCTCGGTGAACGAGGGCCGCGGCTCGAACCCATTGCCGCACCTGGTGGGCGCTGAGCGGCAGCTCGCGGAAGAGCCGGTACGGAGAGAAGTCACCCACCGACATGTCGAGCAAGGGGCTCTGCCCCACGCGCTCGGCGCGCAGCTCATGGCGGAGCCCCGCCACTTCGATGACGAGCGCACAGTCCAGCGCGTCGAGTCTCCGGACCTCGAGGATCCGCAGGACGCCCCCCGTGCCGTGCCCTCCCCGCTGCGTCTCTTCTGACGTGGACATCGGGTGCTTCTCTCCGCCTCGCGTCGCCCATCGGACGAAGTCACACGGGACCAGGACCGCTCGCCATGGTCAAGCCATGACTCGGTGCGCGCCCCGCGCATACTGAGGCACCTCGCCTCCCACCGGAAGGGACCACCCGAACATGCCTCGCAGGTCGTCTCGCCTCACCTCGTCGAAGCTCCGTGGGTGCCTCCTGCTTCCAGGTGCGCTGCTCGCGTCCGCGACCTGGGCCCAGTCCGCCGACCCCGAGACGAATCCCCCGCCGCTTGACGTTGTCACCGCCGCGTCGACTCGCACGACCCCGACGGCGCACGAGGGTCCTCACCTCCCTGGCCATGTCGTCGCGCAACCCGCGTCCACGAGCAAGACACCCGTCGACGACACACCTGAGCCCGCGGAACCCGACTCGACCTCGCGCACCGTCGTCACGGGCACGCGGCTGCCGCGTCCCATCCGCGACGTGCCCGCCACCACCGTGGTGCTGCCTCGCGAGGAGATCGACCGCAGCCCCACGCTGACCCAGGACACCCTGGTCCGCTCGCTGCCGTCCGTCGCCACCTTCCGTCGGACCCCGAGCCTCGTCTCCGACCCCACCGCGCAGGGACTCAACCTGCGCGGCCTCGCGCCCTCCGGCGTCGCGCGCACGCTCGTCCTCCTCGACGGTGTCCCCGTCAACGACCCGCTCGGAGGCTGGGTCTTCTGGCGCTCGCTTCCACGACTGGGCCTGGAGCGCATCGAGGTCGTCCCCGGCGGCGGCTCCGCCCTCTACGGCAGCTCCGCGCTCGGCGGCGTCGTGCAGCTCATCTCCCGTCCCATCACCGGCCCCGCCCTCGACGCCGACGTCTCCTATGGCAACCGCGGCACCGGCCTCGTCTCCGCGCGCGGCGCCCAGCGCTGGGGCCCCGTCGCCGCCGCCCTGGAGACCGAGCTGCTCACCAGCGACGGCTACCGCATCGTCAGCCCCGGCCAGCGCGGCGCCATCGACGGCGACACGCCCAGCAACCACGTCGTGCTCAACGGCCGCGTCGAGGCCCAGCCCACCGACACGCTCACCCTCTCCGCCCGCGCCAACCTCTTCCGCGAGAACCAGAACGGAGGCACCCGCTTCACCACCGCCCGCGTGGAGCTCGCGCAGTTCGGCGCGAGCGCGCGCCTCCAGACCGAGGCCCGCGGCACCTTCACCCTCGACCTCTTCGGCCGCGCGCTCCGCTTCGAACAGGACCGCGCCCGCGTGGCGCAGGACCGTGCCACCGAGGTCCGCGCCGCCTCCCAGGACGTCCCCGCCAACGACCAGGGCGCCTCCCTCGTGTGGACCGCGCCCGCCTGGAGCGCGGGCGGTACCCATCAACTCTCCACGGGGCTCGACGCCCGCCGCATGGCCGGCACCTCGCAGGAGCAGCTCTTCCCCGCCACCCAGGCCCCCGAGGCGCTCGTCGCCCGCGAGGCCGGCGGCACCCAGTGGAGCGGCGGCCTCTTCCTGCAGGACCTCTACGCTCCCATCCCCGCCGTGGAGCTGTCCGCCGCGCTCCGCCTGGATGCGTGGCGCAACACCCGCGGCCAGCAGCGCGTGGAGCGCGTCAACGGCGCCACGGACACCACCCGGTACGACGACCGCACCGAGCACCAGCTCAGCCCACGGCTGGGCCTGCGCGTGCGCCCGTGGGACCCCGTCACCTTCCGCGCCTCCGGCTATCGCGCGTTCCGGGCCCCCACCCTCAACGAGCTCTATCGCCCCTTCCAGGTCGGCACCGTCCTCACCGCCGCCAACGCGGACCTCTCCGCCGAGCGCCTGTGGGGCGCCGAGGCCGGCGTCGAGGTCGAACCCCTGCGCGCCCTCACCGCGCGCGTCACCGGCTTCTGGAACGTGCTCGAGGACCCCATCACCAACGTCACCCTGCCGGGCAACGCGGGCCGACAGCGCCAGAACCTGGGGCGCGCCCGCGTGCGCGGCGTGGAGGCCAGCGTCGACTGGCGACTGTCACGCCGCTGGACCGCGCTGCTCGCGTACACCTTCGTGGACCCCACTGTCACCGAGGCCCCCGGTCAACCCGAGCTGGTGGGCCGCCAGCTCGCGCAGGACCCCAGGCACCGCGGCGCCGCCAGCCTCACCTTCGAGGACCCGCGCCTGTTCACCACCACCGTGCAGCTCCGCGTCATCGGCCCCCAGTTCGAGGACGACCTGAACGAGCGCGGCATGGGCGGCGCGCTCGTGGTGGACGCCGCCGTCAGTCGACGGCTCTTCTGGAAGGTGGACCTGTTCGCCGCCGTGGAGAACCTCTTCGACCGCGAGTACCTGGCCGGCCGCGCCGGCGTGGACACCCTGGGCCCGCCCGTGCTCGCGCGCGTGGGCCTGCGCCTCAGGGATGCGCCGTGAGCCTCACGGACACTGGCGGAAATAGTCCACGCGCCGCAGCGGCCTGGCCCCGACCTCCGGCACGAACACCGAGGTGAGCATCACGTGCACGCGCTGCCACGCGTCCAGCTCCATGAAGGCCCCTCCGTAGTCGCGTCGGTCCGGCCCCACATTGGCGTCCAGCGTGGCCTTCACCCAGCCCTGCTGCGTCTGGACCCAATGGGCCAACGGCCCCGAGAGCCCCGACATCAGCAGGTGCACGGCGCCCGAGCTGTCCACCGCCATGCTCTCGAGCGGATGGACCCCCGGCTCGATGAGGCTCGTGTTCCAGTTCCCCTGCTCATCCCGAACGGCCAGCCAGGTCCCACCGGAGGAGCTCCACGCGACGTGCGGGACACCGGAGGAGGACAGCGCGAGGAGCGGGTCTCCCCACACCTCGGCGACGACCTCCGACACCCAGGTGCCCGAGGCGTTCGTGGCGTAGTGGAGGCGCTTCTGCGGATACCCCTCGTAGACCAGGTGGGCCTTGCCTTGCCCGTCCACCTTCAGCGAGGTGAAAGCAGACCGGTCCAGGGCCCGCAGGCCCGTGTCCTCCACCACGAGCGCCCCCGGAGGCCCATGCGTGTACATGAGGCGGTGCTCCGCGCCGATCCACGTGGACAGCGCATGGAGTTGGCCTTGCGCGTCCAATTCGAGGCTCTTCACCAGACCGCTCGCCATCCGCGTCTCGACCCAGCGGCCCGACGTGTAGCGGAAGAAGTGCGTGGGGACATCCGTGGCGCCCTGCGCGAACTGCGGACTCAGGGCCACGTGGACCTCGCCCGAGGCGTCCACTCGGATGCCACCCGGCCAGGGCGGCGGCCCCATGAAGCCCGTCCTCGGAAACGTACGCCAGGGCTTCGTCGTCGGCACCCGCACGATGTCGTCGGTGAACTCGATGAGGTACGCGTCACCGTCCGCGTCGAGCGCGAAGTGCGCGTAGCCCTTGGTGCCCTCGGGCAACAGGTTGCGCTTCTGCCAGCCCTGCTCGCACGCGCTCCAGGCCGACATGCGCGCGTCGACGCCCGCATCACTCAGCACGGGGCCATCCGGGTTGTGCGGCCACCCTCCCGCGTCCGGCGTCCCGCCATCCTCATCCACCCCGCCGTCCGCTGGAGGGAGCAGCTCACCGCCATCCCCCTGCCCGCCATCCTCCCCTGCATCCGGTCCGGCGTCCCGCATCATGGGCGGAGGTCCCGCGTCGTCTCCGGCGTCGAGGCCCGTCTCCGGCTCGCCGCCATCATCCCTCCCCGCGTCCCGGCTCTTGCCGCCAGCGTCCTCCTGGAGCCCGATCCACTTCTTGGGGTCGATGATGGGCTCACACGCGCACAGCCCCACCGAGACACACAGCAGGACGAGACGCAGTCGGAGAGAGGGCGAGCGGTCCACGAGCAACCTGGGGAGCGGAGACGGACCCGAGGGCCACGTCGGTGATGAAGGAAGCGAGAGGGAACTGTATCCGAAATCACGCGGGGGCCCAGGCGGGCCCATTCACTGACATTGCCGATAGGAGTCCATGGTTCGCAGCGGCCTGCCGCTCACCTCGTCGGGCTTCAGCCACGTGTGCATCACGTGCGCGCGGCCCTGTGAATCCAGCTCCATCGACGACCCCGTCGCGGAAGGAGGAAAGCCGAGGGGCTCGGGGCCGAGCCTCGTCCGCACCCAGCCACCACTCGCGTTGCTCAGGTGCAGCGGCGAGCCGTCCCACACCGTCAACAACAGGTGCACAACACCCGTCGGGCTCACGGCCAGCGCCTCCATCGAGGCCCTTTCGTCGCCGACGGACACCGCGGTCCATCCCGTCTGCGCGTCCCGCGAGGCCAGCATGATGTGGGTGCTGTCCATCCAGGCGATGTACGGCGTCCCCGAGGGCGACAGCGCGAGGTAGCCATCGTCCCCCTGCGAGGAGACGGGCTCCTCCACCCAGGCGCCGGACGCGTTCGTGGCGTAGTGGATGCCCCGGGGCTTCCTCGGGATGAAGGCCACATGCGCGTGTCCCCGGGCATCCAGCTGGAGGCTCGCCCGGTAGATGTCGTCATCGAGCACGAGCCCCGTCTCCTCGACCACCAGCGCGTCCGGCGGTCCATGTGTGTACAGGAGGCGGTTCTCCGGGCCGATCCACGTGGACATCGCGTGCAGGTGTCCGCGCGAGTCCACCTCCAGGTCCCACAGCAACCCGCCAGGCTTCACGGTGTGGACCCACCGGCCCGCAGTGTAGCGCAGGAAGTGGACGGGGACGTCCGTGTCGCCCTCGAGGTAGCGCGGGCTCAACGCCACGTGGACCTCTCCCGTCGGACCCACGCGCACGCCGACCACGTAGGGCTGCGGCCCCAACCACCCCGTCCTCGGGAACGTGCGCCAGGGCTTCGTCGTCCCCACGCGCAGGATGTCGTCGGTGTGCTCGATGAAGTACGCGTCACCGTCCGCGTCGAGCGCGAAGCTGCCGTACCCCTTGGTGCCCGCGGGCAGCACGGTGCGCTGCTGCCAGCCCGCGTCGCACCCGCTCCACTCGCTCATCCGCACGTCGACGCCGCCGTCTCCCAGCACCGGGCCGTCGTTCCCGACGCCACCTCCCGCGTCCCCCGCGTCACCGGGGCCGCCATCGGCGCCGCCGTCCTCGCCCGGCGTGGGCTCGCCGCCGTCCTCCCCCGCGTCCTCACCCGGCGTGGGCTCGCCGCCGTCCGCTCCGGCGTCATCGACATCCGGGTCGTCATCCACGGCGCCCGCGTCGGGCGGCTTCGCGATGGCCCAGGGCGACAGGACGATGGGCTCACACGCCACCACCCCCGCCACGGCGGCGAGCAGGAGCACTCTCGAGCAGAGCAGGACAGCCCAATCCACGAAACACCCTGGGAGCGGGGACGACAGGAGGGGACACACCCCGCCAGGGGCATACGCAGCGGGCGATTTATCCGGGCCATTTCCGCCCGGAAAATCCGCCGCTCAGTCCACCGGCCGCAGGATGCGCAGGGGGCGCACCGGGCCGTTGAACCAGCGGCTCAGCTCCACCAGGTCATCCACCCGGCGCGCGTCCGGGAGGCTGTCCAGGAACACCTGCCCGTACGCCTTGGTGCGGATGCGCCGGTCCAGCATCGTGACGATGCCCTTGTCGGACTGTGTGCGAATCAGCCGGCCGAAGCCCTGGCGCAAGGCCAGCGCCGCCTGGGGCAGCTGGTACTGCTCGAAGGGCTCCTCACCCCGGGACTGCAGCTGCTTGATGCGCGCGGCCACCAGCGGGTCTCCCGGCGAGGCGAACGGGAGCCGGTCGATGATGACCAGGCTCAGCGCGTCCCCGGGCACGTCCACGCCCTCCCAGAAGCTGTGCGCCGCGAAGAGCACGCTGGGCGTGTCGCGGAACGCCTCCAGGAGCTGCGCCTTGGGACGCTCACCCTGCAGCAGGGCTTGATACGGCAGCCGCCCCGCCGTCAGCTCGTACGCGCGCACCATGTTGCGCAGCGACGTGAAGAGCACGAAGGCGCGCCCGCCCGTCACCTCGCACAGCCGGATGATTTCCTCCGCCGCCGCCTCGATGAAGCCCGGCGCGGTGGGGTCCGGCAGGTGTGTGGGCAGGTACAGCGCGGCCTGGCGCGGATAGTCGAAGGGGCTGGGCACCGCCAGCGTCCGCACGCGCGTCACCGTCTGGCCGTCCTCGCCGTACAGCCCCATGCGCCGGGCGAAGAAGTCGAAGCGGCTCTCCGCCGCCAGCGTCGCGGACGTGTACACCACGGTGTCGAGCGCGCCGTACATCCGCTCGCGCAGCTCCTTCGCCACGTCGATGGGACTGGCGCGCAGGAACAGGCCCTTGCCGCGCTGCTCCGCCCAGTACACGTGGTCCGTCGACTCCGCCTTCTCCAGGAAGGTGAGCTGCTCCTCCAGTTCGTCCGCGCGGCGCGTGATGGCCGCCAGCTCCGGCTCGCGCTCGCCCGCGGTGAAGGCGGACAGCGCACCCAGCCCCTCGCGCACGCCGCCGAGCGCGCTGGTGAGCTTCGCCATGCCCTCCGCCTGGAGCGTCACCGACGCCTCGTGGCCGGACAGCCCCAGCGCGCGGGGCGCCTGCGCGAAGAAGGCGTCCGCGCCGGTGCGCAGCCGGGCCGCCAGCGCGCGCAGCATGGCGTGCCGCGAGTCCTCCTCCTTCAACGCCGCCACCGCGTCGCGCGCCAGCTCCTCCAACCGGTAGTTGGAGACGCCCACGCCGAAGTGCCCGCTCGCCGCGTCCTCGAGCGCGTGCGCCTCGTCGAAGATGACCGCCTCGTAGAAGGGCAGCACGCCCTCGGTGCGCCTGCCGGAGCTGCGCAGGGACAGGTCCGCGAAGAACAGGTGGTGGTTGACCACCAGCAGGTCCGCGCCCTCCGCGCGCTTCCGCATGCGCGTGACGAAGCACGTCTCGTACAGCGGGCAGCGCGTGCCCACGCACGTCTCGGACGTGGTGGACAGCCGGGGCCAGGCGCTGAAGGACTCGGGCAAATCCAACTCGCCGCGGTCGCCCGTCTGCGTGTCCTCCGCCCAGGCCTTCAGCTTGGGCCAGTAGCGCGACTCCTCGCGCGTGGCGAACTGCGGGTCCTTGGAGAACGCCTCGTAGCGGTGCAGGCAGAGGTAGTTGTTGCGCCCCTTGAGGTAGGCCGCCTCGAAGGTGAGGCCCATCTTCTCGCGCAACAGCGGCAGGTCCTTGAAGAAGATCTGGTCCTGCAAGGTCTTCGTCGCCGTGGACACGACGACGCGCCGGCCCGACAAGAGCGCGGGCACCAGGTAGGCGAGCGTCTTGCCCGTGCCCGTGCCGGCCTCCGCCAACAGGTAGCTGCGCTCGGCGAAGGCCCGCTCCACGGCGCGCGCCATCTGGAGCTGCTCCGGGCGGTGCTCGTACGCCGGCAGCGCCACCTGGAGCGCGCCCCCCGGACCGAGCAGGCCATCGACGGACAGAGTGGGAGAGACGGGGAGCGTCATCGGGAGTGGCCAGCCTCGCGCAAGCGGCCCGACACGATAGCAGCCACCCGCGTCCGGAGCCCGTTTCCGACCACCCGCGAGCGCCACGGCCCGCACGGCCGGCCGCCTGGCGACGGGGCGTTTCGCGCCGGAGGATTCGTCAGGGCACGTCGCCGGACAGGAGCACGCCGACGCGCTGGATGATGAAGGCGGACATCAGCAGCACCACCAGGAAGAGCACCGCGATGGCCACCCCGCGCATCCGCCGCGACAGCAGCGACGCCCCCGCGCCCTCCACCTCCGTGGGCACCACCACCGTGGCGCGGCGGACGATCTCCTCCCGCGCCCGCTGCGCCACCGCGTCGTCCGGCGCCCGCGCCAGCCGCACGCGGTACAGCCGGCCCGCCGTCGCCAGCTCCCCGCGCCCCATGGCCAGGGTCAGCAGCCGGTCATGCGCCTCCCACTGTCCCCACTCCCCCGCCAGCCGGCGCCACTCCTCGCGCAGCGCCTCCGAGGGCTGGTGCTCCGACTCCACGAAGTTGGCGTACACCAACCCGCACTGCGAGCAGGACGTGTCCACCTCGCGCCGCGTCGACACACACTTGGGGCAGTGACCGGGCGGCGGCACGAAGAGCGCTTCGTCGTCCAGCGGCGGCGCCGCGGCCACCGCGCCCCGCACCACCCGCAGGGCCGGAGCACCGGCGCGCGCGGCGGACTCCAACACGGGCTCCTCCGCGGGCCTCGCGCTGGCAAGCGGCTCGCCGCCCACCGACGGCGTCACCGCCAGCGGCTGCGCGGCCCGGGCGCGACTCTCCGCGCCGCACCGCTGACACGACACCACCAGCCCTCCGGACTCCAGCCGGTAGGACTCCAGGGGGATGAGCCGCTCGCACGCCTCGCACTGGAACTTCATGACACCACCTGACGCAGGGGCACGGGCATCGCGCAGCCGATGAGGGCCAGCAGGCACAGCGCGCAGATGAGCTTGCGCGTGGGGCTGAGCGGCTCCTGCGGGTACACGACCTCCGGATGCCCGAAGCCCACCACCTTGCTCGTCACCAGGAGCCACAGCCCCCAGGACGCGGTGACGAAGAGCGTGAGGAACAGCAGCACGGCGGCCATCAGCCGCCCCACCCAGTGCGCGTGACGCCCCAGCACCGCGAACGCCAGGTGCCCCCCATCCAGTTGCCCCATGGGCATCAGGTTGAGCAACGTGACGAGCAGACCGAACCAGCCCGCGATGACCACCGGATGCACCAGCACGTCCTTCCCCTCCGGCAGGGGGCCCAATGCCAGCCACGTCAGCCCCTGCATCAACAGGCTGTCACCAAACAGGGTCTGCACGCCATGGAAGGCTTGCTCCGGCGCGGGCGGCGCGTGGGTCACCTTCGCCATCACCCAGGTGAAGAGCTCCTTGCCGTAGACCCACAGCGAGGACTCGCCGGGGAACTGCGAGGCGACCTGCGGCGCGTCCACCACCGCCGAGTGCGACAGCCCCCAGTAGAGGATGGGCAGCGCGACGACCAGCCCCGCCAGCGGCCCCGCCGCGCCGATGTCCACCAACGCGTTGCGGTGGGGGATTCGGTCGCGGATGCGGATGACCGCGCCCAGCGTGCCCACGCCCAACACCGGCAGCGGGATGAAGTACGGCAGCGACGTGTCCACCCGGTGCAGGCGCGCCAGCACGTAGTGACCCATCTCGTGAGAACCGAGAATCGCGAGCAGAGAAAGGCTGAACGACAGCGCGCGCGTGGCGGCCTCGGTGGAGACCTCGTCGGGCGAGTACGGGCGCTGGAAGTGGAAGTAGAGCAGGTAGGACGTGAAGGTCGTCGCCACCGTCAACAGCAGCAGCAAGAGGTGCAGCCAGTACCTGGGCGCGGGACGTGCGACGGGGACGGAGTCCATTCAGGGAGCCTCGGGTTCTGGGCTAGCAAGGCGAGGTGCGCATTACAACGCGGGCGCGCATCCACCATGGCCATACAGTGTGTCCGGACGGACCTTGACATGGGGTCGACATCTGGTACGACCGCGCCCGCTTGAAGGTCACTTTCAAACGGACGTGCGCCCTCGTGGGTGCTCGTCCACCGGACAAGCGACACTCACTAGAGGGGAAAACCATGAAGAAGCTCATCCTGTCGGCCGTTGCCGCGTCCAGCCTCATCGGCTGCACCAGCGTCGAGAGCGCCGTTGTCTCCGGGACCGAAATCGCCGCCAACGGTGAGGCCGTGGCCGTCATCCAGACGAACGCGCTGGGCCTGACCGCCATCTTCCACATCATCGACATCGTCCAGAGCGACCTGGACACCGTCGTCAACAAGCTCCTCATCGCCGAGGCGAAGGCCATGGGCGCCTCCAAGGTCGACCTGAAGTCGGCCAGCACCACGCCCCGCCACGGCATCTACGCCCTGTTCGGCACCATCATCGGCGTGACCTCCTCCACGGCCACCGGCGTGGCGGTGAAGTAGTCAGGCAGCCGGCCCTTCAGGGTTCGGCGACCTCGGGAGGCCCCCTGGCGACAGGCGGGCCTCCTTGCTTTTCAGCCCTCCTCCTGCCCCACTCGCGCCCCATGTCCCCTCGCCTCTTCGTGTGCTGTGTCGTGCTCGTCCTCGCGGGCTGCTCTCGGAAGTCGGACGACGTCGCGGCGCTGGCCTCGCAGGTGAAGACGCGGCTGGTCGAGCGTGACCAGAAGCTGTCCGGCTACGGCATCATCGGGATTGTGAAGGACGAGGGCCAGGACGCGGTGCCCTTCACCTTCGAGCACCGCGCGCCGGACCGCATGCGCGGCACGCTGGGCGAGCCCCCCGCGCGCATCTTCTCGTGGGACGGCACGCACCTGTTCGAGCAGCTCGACGGGGAGAAGCGCTTCACCACGTTCAAGTCGGAGCTGCCTCCGGCGAAGCTCGCGGGCTTCCTCACGCAGACCTTCAGCGCCTTCATCCCCGAGGGCTTCCGCGCGCCGCTGGTGTCGCACGGGGCCACGCTGCGCCGGGTGAAGCACGCGCGCGCCGAGGAGGCCGTGGAGCTCTCGTTGTCGCTCGGCGGCGAGGCCCAGGGAGTGGAGCTGGTGTACGTGCTGCGCTGGCCGCAGCTCGACTTCCTGACCAAGCGCTCGCGCTCGCCGGACGGGACGGAGGCGGAGGTGCGGATGGAGGAGGAGCACTGCGACCCCCAGCTGGGCCTGTGCGTGCCGAAGCGGCTGAGCCGCTGGTTGGGAGGCCGCAAGGTGGGCGCGACGACGCTCATCCAGCTGGAGCTGACGAAGCCGCCGCCCAACGACGCCTTCACCCTCGTGGCGCCCGAGGGCTACGATGTGAAGACGCGGACACTCGTGGAGGCCACGGAGGAGAACCCTCCCTCGGGCGGTTGACCCTCGACAGGTGCGTCCCCACTTTCGCCCGGGAGGCGAGTGATGGTGGAGAACGTCATCTTCGACGTGGATGGAACGCTGGTGGACTCGGTGGACGAGCACGCCGAGGCGTGGCGACGCTCGTTCCTGCATTTCGGACGGGATGTCCCCTTCGCGCACGTGCGCAGCCAGATTGGCAAGGGCGCCGACCAGCTCATCCCCGTGTTCTTCAACGACGAGGAGCTGGAGCGCTTCGGCAAGGAGATCGAGGAGTACCGCTCCAAGCTGTTCCTGGACGAGTTCCTGCCCAAGGTGCGGCCCTTCCCGCGCGTGCGGGAGCTGTTCCAGCGGCTGCGTCAGCAGGGGCGGCGGCTGGCGCTGGCGTCCAGCGCGAAGGACGAGGAGCTCAAGCACTACGTGCGGCTGTGCGGCATCGAGGGCCTGTACGAGGCCAAGGCCAGCAAGGACGAGGTGGACAAGAGCAAGCCCCACCCGGACATCTTCGAGAGCGCGCTGGCGCGGCTGGGTCGCCCGGACGTGAGCACCGCGGTGGTCGTGGGGGACACGCCCTACGACGCGCTCGCCGCCGGCAAGCTGGGCCTGCCCACGGTGGGTGTGCTGGCCGGGGGCTTCCTGGCCGAGGACCTGCGCGCGGCGGGCTGCCGCACGCTGGTGAAGGACGCGGGGGAGCTGCTGCGGCTGGCCGAGGAGTCCTCGGTGGAGTGGCCGTGGAACGGGCCGGGCGCGTCGCCCGCCGCCAAGGATGAAGAGCCGCGCTGAGCGCGTGCGCCGATGCGCCGCCGGACTCCGGACGGCGCATCGGGTCCTGCTCTCCCGCTGGCGCGCGTCAGGCACCTCGTCGAGCCTGGCTCGAAACGCATGACAGGCCAGGCGCACCGCCTCACTCGAGATGGAGGCGCCTGACCTGGGGACTGCTACTTGCGCGAGCGCCCACGGCGCGAGGTCCGCCGGGCGGTGGTGCCGCGACGGCTGGTGGTCTTGCGCGCCGTGCCGCCGCGAGAGCGGCTGCTCGTGGATGAGCGACGGGCCGTGGCGCGCCTGGCGGCCGTGCGGCGCGCGGTGGACTTGCTGCCGGAGCGCGTGGCGCGCGTGGGCTTGCGCGCGGTGGACTTCCGGCTGGACGTGGCGCGCTTGGTGGCCGTGCGGCGGCCTCCCTTGCTTCCGGCCTTGCGCGCGTTGGCGCGGGCCTTGGGACGACGGCGCGCCGCCTTCGCCTTGCTGCCGGAGCCGCCCTTCATGCCGCCACCGGTGAGCTTGTTCACCGTGGCCCAGGCCCGAGCCTCCGCGGTCTTCTCCGAAGTGCCCTTGTCCTCGTAGCCCTTCTCGATGTGCTCGGCCATCCGCTTCTGTTTCGCCGTGTACTTCGCCTTGCTTCCTCGTGCCATGCGTCGCCCTCCGGGCTGTGTGCTCCACCGGCACAGGGCCGGCCTTGCCTGGAAGGTGCGCAGCCGCCCATGCACAGGGAAGGGGCGCGGCAACTTCTTCCCACCCAAGGGGTTCGAGCCGTGCGAGGCCGGACACCGCGGCCCCTCACCCGGAGCGCATCCGATGAACCGACGCACCCGCATCCTCGCCGCCACGCTGCGCCTCGCCCTCGCGTGGGGACTGACCGCCTGCGGCCCCGAGTCGGACGAAGCCGCCGCGCCCCATGTCCGCGAGGCCGCGTCCTACCTCGCGCTCGCCGAGGAAGAGGGCGGGCTCGGCGAGGACGCGGTGGTGGACGCGGACACGCCACGGCTGGAGGCCATGGTGGAGGAGGAGTTGGAGGACGGGCGGACCGAGCCCACGGACACCGGTGACGTGTGCGACTTCGAGGCGCACCGCGCTCGAGTCGTGGCCCGCCATGACGAGAACGCGGATGGTGTGCTGGGACGGCGAGAGCTTCGCGCGCTGCGCGTGGACCTGGGCGAGCGACGCGACAGCCTCGACTCCCGACGGGTGCACGAGGGCCGGCGTGTCCGACCGCAGGCCTTCTGGCGTGTGCGCTGGGTCTTCGACCAGGACGCGGACGGCGCGCTGTCGCCCGAGGAGCGCGCCGCGCTGGGGGATGCCATGGAGGCACGTTGCCAGCGCCTGCGTGCGCAGCGACGGGAGCAGTACGACACGAACGGCGATGGCGTCCTGGATGAGACCGAGCGACGGGTCGTGCGTGAGGCGCGGCGCGCCCGCTGGGAGCTCCTGCGACGGGAGCGGCTCGAGACGTACGATGTGAATCGCGATGGTGTGCTCGATGCATCGGAGCGCGCGACGCTGCGCAAGGCGCGCGTGGAGGCGGCCTGGAAGCGGCGCGCGGAGGTGCTCACCACGTACGACACCGACGCGGACGGCGTGCTGAGCACCGCGGAGGCCTTACCGCTGAGAGAAGCCCTTCAGCAGCGCATCACCGAAGGCCACGACGCGGAGCGCTGAGCCGCTGCGTCCGCGCGCCGCCGAACCGGCACGAAGCTGCGGGGCCCACCCGCTGCGGCGGACAGGGTCGCTCGAACTCCTCCACCGACACGAAGCCGCTGCATCCGCCCGCTGCGGCCGCCAAGCCCGTGCGACGCGAAGCCACTGCGTCCACCCGAGGCTCCTCCCTACGGGAGATCCCCATGAGCCCGGCCCCACGCATGGAGCCATGACGTCCTCCGTCATGTCGGGCGGGCCCGCAGGCCCACACCGAGCCCTTCACCCTCCGGATGGAGGGCCTGGCCCCAGGAGGAGGCTCCCGGCCCCGCGCTCGCCGCGAGCCTCGTCCTCCGGGGCCCGCTGGCCTCGCGGACGGGGCGTGCACATCTTGCCGACCACGCGACAAGGAGAAGGTCCCTGGAACCCGCGCTCATCGAGCCTCCCCGCCGGCTGCCTCTCGACGAGGGCCCCGCGGCTTTGGTCGTGAACACGCAGTCCCGCTCGGGCCGGGAAGCCTATGCGCTCGCCAGGAGCGCCCTCGCCTCCCGGGGTGTCGTGCTGGCGGAGAGCCATGCGTTGTCCAGAAGCGGACGACTGCGCCGCGTGCTGGAACAGCTGCTCGAGCGGGGCACGCGCCGCATCCTCGTCGGAGGTGGAGACGGGACGCTGAGCGGCGCGGTGGGCCACCTGCTGGGTCGCGACGTGACGCTCGGCGTGCTGCCGCTGGGCACGGGCAACGACTTCGCGCGCTCGCTGGGAATCCCCGCCGACGTGGAGGCCGCGTGCGACGTCATCGCCCGGGGCTACGCGGCGCGCGTGGACGTGGGCCTCGCCAACGGTCGCCCCTTCCTCAACGCGGCGAGCCTGGGCCTAGCCACCGCCATCGCCAAGCGCCTGACGAAGCGACTCAAGCAGCGCGCCGGCGTGCTCGCCTATCCCGTGGCCGCCGCCGCCGAGGTGATGGACCTCAAGCCCTTCCGCATCCGGCTCAAGGCGGACGAACAGGAGGTGGAGATGGACGTGCTCCAGCTCGTGGTGGGCAATGGCCGCTACCACGGCGCGGGCATCATGGTGGCGCCGGACGCGCGACTGGACGACCGACGGCTGCACGTCTACGCCATCGAGGCCCCGTCGGCGAGCTCGGGCCGCGACGGCACGGGCCTGGGCCAGCTCCAGGACCTGGCCACCCTGGCGCGCGTGGCCCTGTCGCTCCGCAGCGGAGAGCATGTGGACCACCCCGCCGTCACCTCGCTGCGCGCCGCGCGCCTCTACGTCGAGGCCACGCCCGCCCAGGAGATCAACGCGGACGGGGAGCTCATCGGGATGACGCCCATGCGCTTCGAGGTGGCCCCCGCGGCGCTGCGCGTCTACGCCCCCGCGCCCTCCTGAATTCCGAATTGTTTCAGGGTGGCTTACGCTGGCCTCTCCGCGAGGACGAGCCATGCGACAGCGTTTCCACCGTCCCTTCATCATCGCCGCCTTCCTGGCCCTCTGCGCCGTGCTCCTGCTCTGGCTCCGAGTCCCGCATCAGGGCGAGGCGGCCCCCGCGAAGGAGCCCACCCCGCCTCGCCCCCTCAACGGCGAGACGACGCGGCCCGCCCCTGGAAGCTCCGCGCCCGCCACGCCGCGTGACACGCCGGTGACGCCCGACGAGGGCGCCTTCCTCGTGCGCGTCACCGGGCCCCAGGGGCCCCTGGCGGGCGCGAAGGTGCGCGCCTTCCGCCGGCCTCCCGATGAACGCCGCGAGCCCACGTGGCGACTCACCAGCGAGGGGACCACGGGCCCGGACGGCACCGTCCAGCTCCCCGCGCGCCCCGGTGACTATCTCGTCACGGCGCAAGCCCCGGGCCACGCCCCCGCGCGCCGCGAGGCCACCCGCCCGGAGGACCTGCCCCAGACGGTGGTCGAGCTGACGCTGACCGAGGGCGTGACGTTGCGAGGCCGCACGGTGGAGGAGGGCGGCGGTGAGCCGGTGCCCCTGGCCGAGGTGACGCTCCATCCCTACCCGGGCACGGCCTTCTCCTGGGCCCAGCCCGTGGAGCTCGCGGAGGAGGCGGCCACGGCGACGAGCGACGGCCGTGGCCAGTTCGAGCTGTCCGGCCTCGCGCCCGGCCGCTACCGGCTCACCGCGCAGGCGCCCGGCTTCAGCCGCCGCGAGCTGCTCTTCCTCCACGTCCCGCAGCAGGGGGAGCTGGTGGTGGGGCTGTGGGGCGCGGGCACGCTGGAGGGCTATGTCGTGGACGCGAAGGGGCAGCCCGCCCCTGGCGCGCGGGTGCGGGCCACGGGAGGCCTGACGCCCCTGGAGACGACTTCGAGCGAGGGCGGCGGGTTCGCGCTGGAAGTGGGCATGGGCAACTGGGTGCTGACCGCGCAGCGTGGCGACGCGGTCGGTCGCGCGCCCGGGACGTTGTTCGTGGGCCCCGGCCAGACGCTGCGCGGCCTCACCCTCACGCTGGGCGCCGAGGGTGGCCTGACGGGCGAGGTGCGCTCCACCGACGTCGCCTTCCCGGTGCGCTCCGCGGAGCTGGTGGTGCACCCCGCGGACAGCCAGGGGGAGCTCGCGCGCACGACGCTCGGCGGTGGCGGCATCTACCGGCTGGGACTGCCTCCAGGCAGCTACGACGTGGTGGTCCAGTCGCCGGGCTTCTCGCGAGGCATGAAGGCGAACGTGGAGGTCGGCACCGGCGTCTTCACGCAGCTGGACTTCGAGCTGGAGCCCGCGAGCGCCAGCCTGCAGGGCATCGTCCAGGACGCGCGCGGCACGCCCGTGGAGGGCGCGGAGGTGCGCCTGGACGCGGGCCGCCGCTCGGGTGTGGCGGCGCGCACCACGCACACCGACGCGAGGGGCGCGTTCGCGTTCCGGGAGCTGGTCCCCGGACAGGTGCACGTGCGCGCGCGGCGCGAGGGCGTCCAGGGATGGACGGAGAAGGTGGAGACGCTGCTGCCGAAGCGGTCTGTCTGGACGACGCTGGTGCTGGCGGACACCGGCATGGTGCAGGGCCGCGTGACGCAGGCGTCCGGCAAGCCTCCGTCCGAGCCCGCGCTGGTGCGCGCCGTGGCCCGCACGTCGACGGGCGGCGGCGCGGCGAACATCAGCTACGCGGAGACGGACGCGCAGGGCGTGTACTCGATGGAGCTGCCCGCGGGCGTGTACCAGCTCACCGCGGTGCTGCCGCGCGCGCGCTTCATCTACTTCCAGGACGATGACCCCAGCGTCACGGTCCATGCGGGGAGCGCGGTGCAGCAGGACCTGGTGCTGCTCGAGGAGCGCGGCATCTCCGGCACGGTGCGCGAGCCCTCCGGCGCCCCCAGTCCCTTCGCCATCGTCGCGGCGGTGCAGGGCGGTGACATGCCCTTCATCCTGCGCGTGCAGGCAAACGAGGAGGGCACGTTCGAGGTCCCCACGCGTCCCCAGGGCGCGCCGCCGCTCGCGGAGCTGGCGGCGTACAACGCGGGACGCACGGTGAGGGTGCCCTCGGTGAGCGAGGGTCAGGGTCTGGTGGAGCTGCGGCTGAAGCCGGCGGCGCGCCTGCGCGGGAAACTGGTCGCGAAAGGGGGTACCCCCCCGGATGGCTTCACGTTGACGCTGACGGAGGCGAGCGGCGAGGAGCTGCCCTGGGAGGCGGAGGCGCCGTCGACGCGGCACTTCACGGGTGACACGTTCGAGCTGCTCGACGCGCCGGGACAGGCGCTGAAGGTGCACGTGCGCGCGAGAGACGGGCGCACGGGCTCCGCGCAGGTGGCGCTGACGCCGGGCGGCGCGAGCGAGGTGGAGGTGGAGCTCGAGGGGACGGGCGCCGCGGGAATCGCGGGGCGCGCGGTGTGGGCGCGCAATGGGGGACCGGCCGCGGGCGTGGCGGTGTTCCTGGACCAGCCCGTGTCCGCGAAGCCCGACACGCACACCGGCCCGGACGGACGCTTCCAGCTCCCGGACGTGCGCCCCGGGCCGCACACGGTGCGCCTGATGCCGTTCGAGGGCCGCGTGGAGACGCGCGCGGTGAAGGTGAAGCCGGGCGAGACGACGGACGTGGGCGACGTGACGGTGTCTCCGCGCCGCGCGCAGCCGGGCACGGTGGGGGCGGGCTTCAGCGAGGCGCGCGGCTCGGTGGAGGTCGCGTGGCTGACGCCGGACGGGCCCGCCGCGCGCGCGGGCGTGGTGGTGGGAGACCGGCTGGTCTCCGTGGATGGCCTCGTGGTGAGGGACCGCGCGGAGGCGGAGGCCAGGACACGGGGCACGCCGGGCTCACCCGTGCGGCTCCAGGTGCGACGCGAAGGTCAGGAGCGCGAGCTGTTCGCCACCCGCGCGGAGTAGGCCGCGCGGCACGCGCCCGTCCCTGCGTCGGACTACACCTTCTCCAGCACGCGCGAGAGCACCTGCGCGGTGAAGTTCACCAGCGGAATCACGCGCCGGTAGTCCATGCGCGTCGGGCCGATGACGCCCACCGTGCCCAGCACCTGCTCCTGGTTCCCATAGGGGCTGGCGATGACCGTCACGTCACCCGCGGCCGAGAAGTCGCTCTCCGCGCCGATGAAGATCTGCATCTCGTTCGCGCGCTGCACCCGGTCCAGCAGCGACAGCAACCGGTGCTTCTCATCGAGCGCCTTGAACAGCGCTCGCATCCGCTCCACGTCCGCGAACTCCGGCTGCTCCAGGAAGGAGCCGGTGCCCTGGATGAGCACGCGCTCCGTCGTCGGCAGGTCCGTGGCGGCCGCGCCCAGCTTGAGTGCCTTCGCCGTCAGCGCGTTGTAGAGCGCCTGCTCCTGGTCCATCTCCGCGCGGATGCGCTCGCGCGCCTCCTCGAGCGGCACCTCGTGCAGCAGCTCCGACAGGAAGTTGCTCGCCCGCATCAGCTCGTCCGAGGTGATGGGGAAGTCCACCGTGATGGCCTTGTTGACCACCTGCCCGCTCTGCCCGACGAGGATGGCCAGCACCCGGTCCTCGCGCAGCCGGACGAACTCGATGCGCCGGAACACCGCCGAGTCGGGCCGAGGCGTCACCACCACGCCCGCATGCCGCGTCAGCGAGTGGAGGATGCGGCTCGCCTCGCCCAGCATCTCCTCCAGGTTCGCCTCATGGAACAGGCCCGCGTGGATGAGCTCCCGGTCCCTGGGCGTCGGGTCCTTCAGCTTGACGAGCGTGTCCACGTAGAAGCGGTAGCCCGCATCCGTGGGGACCCGGCCGGCCGACGTGTGCGGCTTCTCCAGGAAACCCAGCTCCTCCAGGTCGGCCAGCACGTTGCGCATGGTCGCCGAGGAGACCTCGAACCCAGGGCGCCGGGTGAGCTGCTGGCTGCCCACCGGCCCGCCCGTGGAGATGTACTCCTGCACCACGGCTCGCAGGACTTCCTTCTCGCGTTCACCCAGCTCTTCGGACATCCAGGCGCTCTCACTTGGGAGCCCGTGGCCCACCACCTCGCGGCCACCGCTCCAACACCCAAGTGTAAGAAAGCGCGTCCGCGGGTTCAATCCACGCCCCATCCGCCGAGCGGCCGACAGCGGGCCCCCACCGCGCCCCGTCCGCCAGCGTCCGAGCGGGCGTGCACTCGCACTGTATCGCCCGGGAGAACGACCGACTGTGGGGTATGGCAATGCTCACATGGCCGACGGGGTGTGCCGACGCTACAAGCCGCGCCACCGTGACCGCCTCATCCGCCGCGTCATCCCTGTCCACGCCTCCCGCCCCCACCCTCACCTCCGTCTCCCTCGCGGACACGCCCACCCCGAGCGCCCCGCGCGGCCGCCTCCTCTTGTGCCTGGTGACGCTGTACCTCGTTTGGGGGTCCACCTATCTGGCCATCCGCTGGGTGCTCCAGGGAGGCATGCCGCCGTTCCTCGCGTCGGGGACGCGGTTCCTGCTGGCGGGGACGCTGATGTTCGCGGCGCTGTGGCTCAAGGGCACACCCGTGCCCACCGGGCGACAGTGGGGCGCGAGCGCGGTGGTGGGCACGCTGCTTCTGGGCGTGGGCAACGGCGGGCTCGTCTTCGCGCAGCAGTGGGTGCCCTCGGGCGTGGCGGCGCTGGTGGTGGGCAGCCTGCCCATGTGGTCGGCGCTGTTCGGTGGGCTCTTCGGACAGTGGCCCGGGAAGCTGGAGCGCTGGGGGCTGGCGGTGGGCTTCGGCGGCATCGTGCTGCTCAACCTGGGAGGTGAGCTGGGCGGAAGCCTGCTGCCCACGCTGGTGTTGCTGGTGTCGCCGGCGAGCTGGGCGCTGGGCTCGGTGCTGGGCCGGCGCATGCCCATGCCCACGGGCATGATGGCGCCCGCGGCGCAGATGCTGTGCGGCGGCGCGCTGATGCTGCTCTTCGGGCTGTTGCGCGGCGAATCGTTCGACGTGATGCCGGAGCCGCGCGCGTGGGCGGCCTTCGCGTACCTGGTGACGTTCGGCTCGCTGGTGGGCTACAGCGCGTATGCGTACATGATGCGGCACGCGAGCCCCTCGCTCGCCACCAGCTACGCGTACGTCAACCCGGTGGTGGCGGTGCTGCTGGGCGCGGTGTTCGCCGGCGAATCCCTGAGTCCCCTGGCGTGGGTGGCCATGGCCGCGATTCTTGGCGCCGTGGTGCTGCTGACACGCAAGCGCTGAGGGACGACGTTCGCGGACCCGCCGTGCCCGGGGGGACACACGTGCGGTGTCAACCCGGGCCGACGAGGCCAGACGGCGCTTGACGTGGGTTGTGTCTCGGGCTGTTTAACGGAGGGATGGAATCCCTTCGCGCGCTCTGCCTCGCCTGCCTGCTCGTGACGGGCGTGTCCACCGCCGCTCCCGTCATCCAGGTCCCCGAGGGAGGCCCGAGCGTCCCCGTCACCGCCAAGGGCACGCTGTGTGGCCCCGTGAGGGCCGGCTGGACGCTGTCGCCGGACGGACGCTCGCTCAAGCCTCCCGCGCGCGTGGAGCAGGATGACGCGCGCATCCTCGAGCTGAAGGTCGCGCCCACGGGTGGCCAGTGCGAGACGACGGAGGAGCGCGTCACCGTCATCGCCACCGGCCCCTTCCCGCGCGTGGACGCGGCGGGCACCAACTTCTTCCCCGACGAGGGCCGGGTGGAGCTGCGCGGCACGGGGCTGTCGCACGTGGGCGTCGCCTGGAGCGGCACGCCGCGCACGGTGGCCGAGCCGACGTTGATGGAGGGTCAGGACGTGTGCCTGACGCCATCCGTGGAGCGAGGCCCGGGCAACTGCACGGTGCCGGTGGCGCGCGGGCTGCCCACGGACGCGGCGCTGTACTGGACGCCGCCGCATGGGCGCTGGGGCAAGGACGTCACCACGTTCGATGCGTCCGGCAACGTGGTGGACCCGGAGACCTTCCGCCTGCGTCCCGGGCGCGTGGTGCTCACCCAGCCGCTCATCCAGTCGGCGGGCGTGGACGTGTCGCGCGGGCCGGGCTTCGTGGCGCTGAGCCACTCGGAGGCGCTGGCGTCGGTGGACTGCGGTCCGGTGCGCTGCGAGGTGAACGAGGGCTCGGTGTCCTTGCGCAACGTGCCGGGCGTGGACGTCAGCGTGACGCTGCGGCTGAGGCTCGCGCCGCGCATCTACTTCGCGCGCGGCGAGGCGCTGGACCAGGTGCTGGTGGAGACGCTGCCGGTGCTCGCGTGTCCGCTGACGGCGGTGGACGGCACGGTGCTGCGCGACGCGGAGAACTCCGCGATGGTGGTCCGCCTGGACGTGTCCTGTCAGCACGACCCGCGCAAGCTGCTCTGGGCCATGAACGACCAGCGCGCCCGCGTGGAGCGCGTGGTGAAGGCCTCCGACGGCACCTACGTGCTCCTGCGCACCGGCGGCACGTCCGAGCAGCAAGTGACAGTGAGCGCGCAGACGTCGCGGGTGGAGGGCTCGGTGGTGGCGTCGGACACGACGAGGACGCAGCCGTTGCCGGTGCCCAGGGCGTCGCTGGAGCTGGGCGACCAGGGCACCATCGACTTCATCCCCATCAACCGGCCCGCGGAGCTGCACGTGGCGGCCAGCGGCGAGCAGGGCCGCTTCGTGCCGCGCCCCGTGGCGGGCGCGTACACCGTCACGACGCGCGACGGGACGACGTACGTGCAGGGCGAGCCCACCGCGGGCGGCTTCGTGTCGCTGCGCTTCGGCTATCAGCTCTCCACGCTGCCGGGGGAGCTGGCCACCACGGACCTGGTGGTCGTCACGGAGCGGGTGCAGCGCTCGGTGCGCGAGGCGAGCGTGCCCATCCGGGTGGAGAGCGTGGTGGAGCTGGTGTGCGCGGACAAGGACGGCAAGGACCGGGTGCTGGAGCCCAGCCGTCCGCACCGCATCGACTACGCCATGCGCAACTCCTGTCGGGTGGTCATCCACCGCGAGCGGCTCAAGCCCGAGCAGGGCGCGCAGGAGGTGGTGCTGCGCATCGGCGTCACCAAGCCGGATGGTTCGGCGCGCGGGGAGAGCCAGGTGGAGCAGCGCATGTTGCTGCGGCCGCAGGGGGAGACGCGCACGATTCCGGTGCCGGGGCAGCTGGGCCAGTTCGACCGGATTCTCGTGCAGGTGTCGCTGGTGGCGGACGAGTCGCGCTATGCGCTGAGCACGGCGGACCGCTCGGGGCTGCCGTCGGCGCAGTGGACGGCCATCGTCAGCGGCGGGCGGCTGCGGCTGTACACGACGGCGACGATTCCGGCGGGTCTCTACCGGGCCACGGAGCCCAGCGGTCAGCTCATCCTCAACTTCGGCGTGGTGTCGCGCCTGGCGCTCTTGAATGACGAAGGCCAGGAGCGGCTGCTCGGCTTCGAGATGGGGCTGATGGGCATGGGATTGATTCCCCAGTCCGGCGACATCGAGTTCCCGCCGACGTTGGCGGTGGTGATGGGGCTGAGCTTGCGGGTGCCCATCGGTCCGGGCGCGGCGGTGGGCGCGCAGGCGTGGGTGGCGCGGGAGTTCCGCGACGACATCACCCGCCGCTCGGACGGCTCCGTCGTCGACTCGAGCCGCTGGTCCTTCATCTTCGGACCCAGCATCTCCGTGGGCAACGTGGGCTTCAACCTGTGACGCGAGGGGGCGCCCTCGCGCCCCTCGTCAGCAGGCTACTGCTCGGTATCGACCGGCAAGCCGACCTCTTCCGCGACGGGCGTCCAGATATCGGCTTCGACGCCGGGCGTCTCAATCGACACGATGAGCGCGTACCGCGCGCCCTGCTCACTCCGGTCCCGCCTGGGCTGGTCTTTCCACCATCCGCTGACCGGGTAGACGGCGATGACGCCTCGCTCGGCGAGGTCCGCTGCGGAGCAGCCCTCCAGGATGTCGGAGTGGAGGGATCCTCGATTCCGAGACTGTTCACCGAGGTACCATTTGTCGGAATCCCCACCGTACGACGGTCGCCTCTCGCCATCTTCGAGCGCCTTCTGGTTGAGCCGCTTTCGGAACTCCTCCATCGACTCGGTGCGTCCCTTCACATCGAAGCGCAGCCCGTGCGAGGCATAGCGGTGACGGTGCTTCCATCCTCGACGCCCAGGATTTGGCTCGATGAAGTAGGAGAGCGTCACGCGCAGACGAACCCGTGCACCTCCGAGCCCCTGTAGCACCGCGCGCGGCCACGGCAGCTCGAAGAACTGAATCTCGCGCATCTTCCCCTCTTCGAAGGGGCGGATGCTCGCCTGGGCAATCAACGTGAGCGCGTCATTCGCGCTACGCAGGGCACGGTCGCTGTTCGGCACTCCAAACCCGTATCGACGGACAAGGCGAGCACGCGCTCGTTTTCCGCTGGCACCTTGGAGACTCGCGCGCATTTGCGAAGTCCACTCCGCGGAATGCACCAGCAGTGCCCGCACGGACTCAGGCCACAGCGTTGGGTATTCAGCGGCGATGAACGAGGACAAGCGCGCCGCCTGTGCTGTCGCCGCACTGGTCGCCCAGCTCAACACGAAGGACTGCTCCGCCGGACGGAAGTAGGTGGAAAGCAGACTCAGGTCGGGACATGGAAAATCAACCTCCCCTTTCGCGCTCTTCATGACGTTGCCAGCCTCGAAGACCACGTCGGGTTTGATGGGCCAGGCCTCCGCGAAGAGCAGGCTCGTCGTACTCCAAGGCGACAATTCTCCGGGTCTCGCTACGGGCGACATATGCGACCACGTCGGGTCGTTGATGACCGCCTTCTCGGTGAATCCGCCCACGGTGAGCGCGTTCCACGCTTGCCCTGGGTCGTGTATCGAGTCGGTGTCACTGTTCTCGATGTGATTCACATGCAACTCGCCTACGTTGCCAGCACAGAGGACGAAAAGACGCCTCGCAGCGTCGACGCCATCATCGAGGTACTCGAGCCCTTGCGTGCTCGGGTCGAACATACGACCGGCGGCAAGCGCATCGACTGCTGCGGACCACGACGTCGGCTGCCCTCGGTCGCGCCCATCCGTCGTGGAGATCGCCATCGAAAAGCAGCGCCTGCGCTCGGGTGCCTGGATTTCGACACGGTTCACGGCATCCGCGGTGATAGCCCCATAAAGGTCCGGAGGGTTCTTCCCTTCGGGCGGCAGAATCTTCACGGACTCGAGGTGATGACGGAGCGGGACGGGCTGACGGCTCGCGAGGTGCGGTGTGAGGTCACCGAAGAGCGCGAGACCTGCCATCTCGGTGCCATGCCCGTGGTGGTCATGTGTCCCCCACTCAGTATCGAAAGCATGGCAATCAGCGGCCTGCAGGGAGGCCGAGAGGAGCGGGTGCCCTCGGTTCACTCCCGTATCGAGGATACAGACTGCGGGCGCGCGCGCGGATGCAGGTGTGGTGCGTCCAAGCAGGTCCCTCCCCCAATCCGCTTGCTCGACCGGCGAAGAGTCGACGATGCCCGTCGCCACCTCCTTCGCCTTCCGGACCTCGGCCACATCGTTGAGGACATCGATGGACGCCGAAAGCCGTGCCGGTGACGCCCGCACGAGCGTGACGATGCGGTCCTCGAACTGGAGTCGCCTGGACGCAACGGCGAGCGACTGGTGCACCGCGAACTCCATGAGGCGCGCAAGCTCACTCCCATCCTGACGGCGCAGCCACACCTCCCACCAGATGACTTCGTTATCTTGAGGGTAGACCTCGGTCGCATCAGTCCATAATCCCCGCAAGGTGGCGAGACGGAGAGTCGCCACGGGGTCGAGCATGTCCTCGTGACGCCGCTCTTTCTTCGCCTTCGGAGCGCTCTTCGCGTAATCCTCGAACCGCTTGAGGAAGTGCGTCACCTTGCCGTCAGGAACAAAGACCGTCGCACGCTCAATGCGTCGAGGCTCAGGCTCCTCCGTCTGCGCGTGAGTGACGGCGACAAGCTCGATACCCTGGCGAATATCTTCGAGCGAGCTGAGCTGGAGAGGTACCCCGGGCTGACTCTCGAACTGCACATAGAGTCCAGGCTCGGCGCCATGCACGTCGAAGTCGACTTCGGCGCGACGCTGAGTCGCTTCGACAACGGCAACATTGAGCGCATGCGTGAGTGCCTCGCCGTGCCGGGTACGACCCTCGGGTGGAGGCACCTTCTTCTCGGGAATGTCCTTCCCGTAAGGTTTGTACGGAGCCGCTTTAGGCCGCCCAGGAACGAGGATGTGCTTACGGTTTCGAGGAGCCGGCACGCGTCAGTTCTCCTGACTCGCTAGGCATGCGTGTCACGACGCTCACGCAGAGCAGCCCTGAGCTCCGCGTCACTCACTGCGGTGCGGTGGTCGAGGATTGCGTTCTTGGCGGCCTGCTCGCAGGCCATCGCAATCTCCCCATGGCTCAATCCCTCAGCCGACTTCTCTACTGCATCCCAGTCGACCCCACCGGTATCCAGCATGGCCAACCGGTTCCGCATCACCCGCGTCGCAATCTCCGCCGTGGGCAACGCATATTCGAGCACAGCGTCGAAGCGACGGAAAAGAGCACGGTCAAGCAGTCCAACGTGGTTGGTCGCGCCCAACACGAGGCTGTCGGACTCATCTTGCTCCAGAAACTGGAGGAACGAGTTGAGCACGCGGCGAATCTCGCCGACATCATTCCTACCGCCGCGCTCGCTACCCAGTGCATCGAACTCGTCGAAGAAGTACACGCCCCGGGTCGACAGAATCGCGTCGAAGACGAGCCGGAGCTTCGCCGCGGTCTCACCCATGAACTTCGTGATGAGCCCGTCGAGCTGGATGCTGAAGAGCGGCAGCCCCAGCTCCCCAGCGAGCGCGGCCGCGCTCATCGTCTTACCCGTCCCCGGCGGTCCCACCAGCAGCAGCTTCCGCATCGGCGAGAAACCATGCTCGCGCAAGCGGTCACGCTCACGCTGCTCGGTCAGCACTCGCTCGAGCCGACCCTCCAACGAAGCAGAGAGCGCCATCGTGCTCAGGCGCGTCTTCGGATAGCCGACTGTCAGCAGTCCCGCGAGCTCGCCACGAGGTTGGGCCAGGGGAACAGCTTTCGCACCCCGAGAAGGAACCGTCGGCGCGCGTGCCTTGACCTGGTCGACGAGGTCACGCAGTTCCTGGGCGAACTTGCCATGCCCGCTGCGCGCGGCCTGAGCCGCGACCTGGATTGCAATCGCGTAGAACCGGGCATCATCGCCATCGGCATGACTTCGGATGAGTGCCTTGACTTGCTCTGCGCTGGCCATGACGGCTTCGTTGTACCCTGAACAGTCAGACAGGGACCATTCGGTTCCCATGATACCACCCGTGAATTCTGAACCCGAAGCCGAGGAACTGCACATTCTCGGCCAGGGGCCAGGGCGACATCGGGACAGCCAAGGCTCGCGCCACTCCGGTGGAAACCCAGCGTGACAGGGGCGTCCTGAGCGCCGAGCAGACTCCCGAAGGAGTCCCGCCCGCATACCCTACTTCCATCCGACGGGACGCTCGCGCCCCTCGTCAGCTCGCCGTGCGCGGGCCCGGCTGCGTGTGGTGCACGCCCGGCACTTCCGTCTCGCGCGGCAGCCACACGTTGAAGGTGGAGCCCTGTCCCGGCACGCCCGGGGACTCCACCCAGATGCGGCCGCCGTGCTGCTCGACGATGCCCTGGCTGATGGTGAGCCCCAGGCCCAGTCCGCCGTACTTGCTGCCGTGCGCGCGGCCGAAGCGCTCGAAGATGAGCGCCTGCTTGTCCTTGGGAATCCCCACGCCGCTGTCCTTCACGGACAGGTGCACGCCCTCGCTCCCCTCCCCCGTCAGCCGCACCAGCACCGCCCCGCCCTCCGGCGAGTAACGGATGGCGTTGGACAAGAGGTTCGTCAGCACCTGGTCCAGCCGCCCGCGGTCCCAGATGCCCTCCAGGTTCTCCGGCGTCTCCACCTGGATTTCATGCCCCTGCGACAACACCGCCATCCGGTCGCGCGTCTCGTGCACCAGCTGGCTGAAGTCGAACCGCTCCAGCTCCAGCGACAGCCTTCCTGCCTGCAGCCGGCTGATGTCCAGCAGGTCCTCGACCAGCTTCGCCATCCGGTCAATCTGACGGTTGATGATTTTCAGCGACTTGCCCGGCCCCGCCTCCGTCTCGCCCCCCAGCTTCAGGAGCGCCAGGTGCGCGTGCCCCTTGGCCGCCGCCAGCGGCGTGCGCAGCTCGTGGCTCGCCGCCGCCAGGAACGCGTCCTTCGCCTCGCTCGCCAGCCGCAGCGCCGTCTCCGCGCGCTGCCGCTCGGTGATGTCGCGCGCCACGGAGATGAACCGCCCGGGCCCCTCCGCCGCCGACACGAACTGGAGCACCACCTCCACCGGCACCTCGCTGCCATCCCGCCGCCGGTGCGTCGTGGAGTACGTCTGGCTGGGCAGCGTCCCACTCACCAGCGGCGCCAGCAGCTTGCGGAAGCCCGCCTCGTCGAACGCCCCCTCCACCTCCAGCACCGACAGCCCCACCAGCTCATCCGTGGTGCTCGCCAGCTGCTTCGCCGCGCCCGCGTTCGCGTACGTCAACGTCAGCGAGTCCGGCGAGAACATCAGGACGCAGTCCAGCGTCGCGTCCAGCGTCATCTTGAAGCGCCCCAGCGCCTCCTCGGCGCGGCGCTTGTCGTCGATGTCCGTGGCCACCGCAATCCATCCCACCACGTGGCCCGTCTCGTCCCGCTCCGGCACCGCGCGCGCCAGGTGCCAGCGATACACACCGTCGAACCGGCGCAGGCGGAACTCGCGCTCCACCCGCTGACTGGAGCGGATGGCCGTCTCCCACGCCTGCCGCATCTCCTCGCGGTCCACCGGGTGCACGAACTCCAGGAAGGTGCTCAAGGACAGCGGCTGCTCCTCGTGGATGCCCGTGTAGTCACGCCCCGCGCGGTTCGCGTACGTGAACGAGCCGTCCGCGCGCGCCGCCCACATCACCTCCGGCAGCGACTCGGTGAGCCGCCGGTAGCGCAGCTCGCTCTGGCGCTCCATCGCCTCGCGCTCGCGCTGACGCAGCAAGGCCGCCTGCCGCTGGATTTGCTGCTCCTTGAGGAACAGGTCCACGAAGACGCTGACCTTCGAGCGGAGGATTTCCGGGTCGAAGGGCTTGAGCAGGTAGTCCACCGCGCCGTGCGCGTAGCCCTTGAAGATGTGGGCCGCGTCGCGGCTGAGCGCGGTGAGGAAGATGATGGGGATGGTGCGGGTGCGCTCGCGCTGCTTGATGAGCGTGGCCGTCTGGAAGCCATCCAGCCCCGGCATCTGCACGTCCATCAGGATGACGGCGAAGTCGCGCTGCAGGAGGAACTTGAGCGCCTCCTCGCCGCTCGTCGCCTTGACGAGCTCCTGCCCCAACGGCTCGAGGATGGCCTCCAGCGCCAGCAGGTTGGACGGGTGGTCGTCCACCATCAAGATGCTCGCCCTGGAACGGGTGCTGCTGTCCTGCGGGCGTTCGGCGGAGATGTGTTCGCTAGGCGTCATTGAAATAGGAGCAAGGTATGCCCCGACCGTTTACTGGCCGGACAGGCTAGGCGCGGCCTCCGCCGGTCAAAAGCCCGGCAAAGACGAGTCGTGCGCTAGCCATCAATCGGACCCTCTCTTCGTCATGCCGATACCCACAGACGGATGAGCTCCAGAAGCTTGTCCGTATCCACCGGCTTGGGCAGGTAGTCGCTGGCCCCTGCGGCCATGCACTTCTCCCGGTCGTCCTTCAGCGCCTTGGCCGTCACGGCGATGATGGGGAGGCTGGCGTACCGGAGGTCCTTGCGGATGGCCCGCATGGTCTCGTACCCGTCCATCTCCGGCATCATCACGTCCATCAGGACGACATCCACGTCGCGGTGCTGCTCGAGCGTCTCGATGGCCGCCCGCCCGTTCTCCGCGAAGACCACCTGCATGCCGTGGTTCTCCAGCACGCTGGTGAGGGCGAAGATGTTGCGCATGTCGTCATCGACGACGAGCACCTTCTTGCCAACAAGCTCGGACTCCTCCTCGTTGCGCTGGGCCAGCGCCGCCCGCGCCCGGGGAGGCAGATTCTGGTCCAGCCGGTGCAGGAACAGCGCGGTGTCGCTGAGCAACTGTTCGGGACTCTTCGTTCCGCTCTTGAGGATGACACTGCCGGTGTAGCGGCGCAGGCGGGCCTCGTCCTTGGGCGTGAGCTCCTTGCCCGTGTAGATGACGATGGGCAAATCCCGGAAGCGCTGCTGGGTCTTGACCTCCTCCACCAGCTTGATGCCGTCCATGTCGGGCAGCAGCAGGTCGATGACCAGGCAGTCGTACTCACCCTCCTCCAGCTTCTGGAGGACCTCCTGGCCGGTGGCCACGGCCGTGACGACGACGTCACCTCCCTCGGCGAGCAGGCTGACCAGGCTGCTGCGCTGGACGTCGTCGTCCTCGACGAGCAGCAGCCGGCGCTCCTTGCGCTCCAGGAAGCGCGCCAGCTGGTTGAACACCCGCTCCAGCCCTTCCTTGCTGACGGGCTTGGTGAGGTAGCCGAACGCGCCCTGGGCGTTGCCCAGGTGCTTGTCCATGACGCTGATGATGTGGACGGGGATGTGGCGCGTGCGCGGGTTGCGCTTGAGCCTGTCGAGCACGCTCCAGCCGTCCACCACGGGCAGCTGGATGTCGAGCGTCACCGCGTGCGGCTGGAACTCGTTGGCCATGGACAGGCCGGTGTCGCCGCGGGTGGCGACCAGGGCCTTGAAGCCCTTCTCACGCGCCAGCTGCACCATGATGCGGGCGAACTTCAGGTCGTCCTCGATGATGAGCAGGACGCGGTCACCCTCGCGGATGTGGTCGCGGTCATCCTCCACCGCGAGCGGCGGCAGGAGCGAGTCCACCGGGGGCGGCAGCGCGGCGTCCAGCACGTGGCCGCTCTCCGCCACGGCGGGAGGCACCGGCGCCGGCGCGGGAGGCAGCGGGGCCTCCGGCACCACGTTGCTGCCGCGGGGCATCAGGGGCTCGAGCGGCGCGGGCATGGCGGGCAGGGCCGGCAGGCCGTCGTCGTCGGGGCCCACGTACTCGGGCGGCAGGTACAGCGTGAAGGTGCTGCCCTTGCGCGGCTCGCTGCTGACGTGGATTTCGCCGCCCAGGAGCTTGGCGATTTCGCGGCTGATGGACAGGCCCAGGCCCGTGCCGCCGTACTTGCGGGCGGTGGAGCCGTCCGCCTGCTGGAAGGCCTCGAAGATGAGGCGCTGCTTGTCCTTGGCGATGCCGATGCCCGTGTCCGACACCGCGAAGGCGATGACGTAGCGCGAGCGCTTGAGCACCTCGTGCTCCAGCCGCGCGCCGGGCTCGGCCAGCTTCACGGTGAGCTTCACGCTGCCTTCGTCGGTGAACTTGAAGGCGTTGGAGAGCAGGTTCTTGAGCACCTGCTGCAGCCGCTGCGGGTCGGTGCGGATGGCGCGCGGGGTGCCCTGCGCGACCTCCACGGTGAAGGCCAGGTTCTTCTGCTCGGCCACCGGGCGGAAGCCGCGGTCGATGAACTGGTTGAGCTCCGTGAGGACGATGTCCCGGGGCTCCACCTGCATCTTGCCGGCCTCCACCTTGGACAGGTCGAGGATTTCGTTGATGAGGCTGAGCAGGTCTCCGCCGGACGCGTAGATGGTGTTGGCGTACTCCACCTGCTTGGTGGAGAGGTTGCCGTCCTTGTTGTCCGACAGGAGCTTGGCCAGGATGAGCAGGCTGTTGAGCGGCGTGCGCAGCTCGTGGCTCATGTTGGCCAGGAACTCGCTCTTGTACTTGGAGATGACGGTGAGCTGCTCGGCCTTCTCCTCCAGGCTGACGCGGGCGCGCTCGACCTCGTTGTTCTTCTCCTCGACGCGGCGGTTCTGCTCCTCGAGCAGCTTCGCCTTCTCCTCCAGCTCGCTGTTGCTGCGCTTGAGCGCGTCCTGCTGCTGGGTGAGCTCGCGCGACTGGCTCTGCAGCTCCTGAGTGAGCCCCTGCGACTGCTGCAGGAGCTGCTCGGTGCGCATGTTCGCCATGATCATGTTCAGGACCACGCCGATGCTCTCGGTGAGCTGGTCCAGGAAGATTTGATGGATGGCGCTGAAGGTGTGGAACGAGGCCAGCTCGATGACCGCCTTCACCTCGCCCTCGAAGAGCACGGGCAGGACGATGATGTTGAGCGGGGCGGACTCACCCAGGCCGGAGGAGATGGTGATGTAGTCCGGCGGGACGTGGGTGAGGAGGATGGTCTTGCGCTCCAGGGCGCACTGACCGACGAGCCCCTCGCCCAGACGGAAGCGGTTGGCGATGTGCTTGCGCTCCCGGTAGGCGTAGGTGCTGGTCAGCTTGAGCACCGGCGTCCCGGAGTCGGTGTCCATCAGGAAGAACGCGCCGTGGTGGGCGGAGACCAGCGGCGTCAGCTCGCTCATGATGAGGCGGCTGACGGCGTCCAGGCTCTTCTGGCCCTGCATCATGCCGCTGAACTTCGCCAGGTTCGTCTTGAGCCAGTCCTGCTCCTGGTTCTTCTGCGTGGTCTCACGCAGGTTGACGATCATCTGGTTGATGTTGTCCTTCAGCGCGGCGACCTCGCCCTCGGCGACGACGGTGATGCTGCGGGTGAGGTCACCCTTCGTCACCGCGGTGGCCACGTCGGAGATGGCGCGCAGCTGGCTGGTCAGCGTCCCGGCGAGCTGGTTCACGTTGTCGGTCAGCTGCCGCCACGTGCCGCGAGCGCCGGGCACGCGGGCCTGGCCGCCCAGCTTTCCTTCGATACCGACCTCGCGGGCCACGGTGGACACCTGCTCGGCGAAGGTGCCCAGCGTGTCCGTCATGTTGTTGATGGTGTCCGCGAGCGCGGCCACCTCGCCCTTCGCGTCGACGATGAGCTTCTGGGTGAGGTCACCGTTCGCCACCGCCGTCACCACGCGCACGATGCCGCGCACCTGCGTGGTGAGGTTCGAGGCCATGAAGTTCACGTTGTCCGTGAGGTCCTTCCACGTGCCGGCCACACCGGGCACGCGGGCCTGGCCGCCCAGCTTCCCCTCGACCCCCACTTCGCGGGCCACGGTGGACACCTGCTCGGCGAAGGTGCCCAGCGTGTCCGTCATGTTGTTGATGGTCTCCGCGAGCGCGGCGACCTCGCCCTTCGCCTCGACCACCAGCTTCTGCTTGAGGTCGCCGTTGGCGACGGCCGTCACGACCTTGACGATGCCGCGCACCTGCGTGGTGAGGTTGCGGGCCATGAAGTTCACGTTGTCCGTGAGGTCCTTCCACACGCCGGACACGCCGCGCACTTCCGCCTGACCGCCCAGCTTTCCTTCGGTGCCGACCTCGCGCGCGACGCGCGTCACTTCCGAGGCGAACGAGTTGAGCTGGTCCACCATGATGTTGATGGTGTCCTTCAGCTCGAGGATCTCACCCTTGGCGTCGACGGTGATCTTCTTGGACAGGTCTCCGTTGGCCACCGCGGTGGTCACCAGCGCGATGTTTCGCACCTGCGCGGTGAGGTTGGAGGCCATCGAGTTCACGTTGTCGGTGAGGTCCTTCCACGTGCCGGCGACCCCGGGCACCGCGGCCTGACCACCGAGCTTGCCGTCCGTGCCGACCTCCTTGGCGACGCGGGTCACCTCGGCGGCGAACGCGCGGAGCTGGTCCACCATCGTGTTGATGGTGCTCTTGAGCTCGAGGATCTCGCCCCGGGCCTCGACGGAGATCTTCTGCGACAGGTCGCCGTTGGCGACGGCCGTCGTGACCTTGGCGATGTTTCGCACCTGGTCGGTGAGGTTGCCGGCCAGCACGTTCACGTTGTCGGTGAGGTCCTTCCACACGCCGGCGACCCCGGGCACCGCGGCCTGACCACCCAGCTTGCCCTCGGTGCCGACCTCCTTGGCGACGCGAGTCACCTCGGACGCGAAGCCTCGGAGCTGGTCCACCATCGTGTTGATGGTGTTCTTGAGCTCCAGCACCTCGCCCTTCACGGAGACGGTGATCTTCTGGGACAGGTCGCCATTGGCGACGGCCGTCGTGACCTTGGCGATGTTTCGCACCTGGTCGGTGAGGTTGCCGGCGAGCACGTTCACGTTGTCGGTGAGGTCCTTCCACACGCCGGACACGCCCTTCACGTCGGCCTGTCCGCCCAGCTTTCCTTCGGTGCCGACCTCCTTGGCGACGCGCGTCACCTCGGCGGCGAACGCGCGGAGCTGGTCCACCATCGTGTTGATGGTGCTCTTGAGCTCCAGCACCTCGCCCTTCGCGTCGACGGTGATCTTCTTCGACAGGTCGCCATTGGCGACCGCCGTCGTCACCTCGGCGATGTTTCGCACCTGGGCCGTGAGGTTGTTGGCCAGCAGGTTCACGTTGTTGGTGAGGTCCTTCCACGTGCCCGCGACGCCCGGCACCTCGGCCTGGGCGCCCAGCTTGCCTTCCACGCCCACCGTGCGGGCGACGTCCGTCACCTGCTGCGCGAAGATGGACAGGGTCTGCGTCATCGCGTTGATGGTGTCCGCGAGCGCGGCGATCTCACCCTTCGCGTCCATCATCAGCTTCTGGGTGAGGTCACCGTTGGCGACCGCCGTCACCACGCGCACGATGCCGCGCACCTGGCTGGTGAGGTTGGACGCCATGAAGTTCACGTTGTCGGTGAGGTCCTTCCAGACGCCGGACACCCCGCGCACCTCGGCCTGACCGCCCAGCTTCCCTTCGGTGCCGACTTCCTTGGCGACGCGGGTCACCTCGGACGCGAAGCCTCGGAGCTGGTCCACCATCGTGTTGATGGTGCTCTTGAGCTCCAGCACCTCGCCCTTGGCGTCGACGGTGATCTTCTTGGACAGGTCACCATTGGCGACGGCCGTGGTGACTTCGGCGATGTTGCGGACCTGGTCGGTGAGGTTGTTCGCGAGCAGGTTCACGTTGTTGGTGAGGTCCTTCCACGTGCCCGCGACGCCCGGCACCACGGCCTGGGCGCCCAGCTTGCCTTCCACGCCCACCGTGCGCGCGACGTCCGTCACCTGCTGCGCGAAGATGGACAGTGTCTGCGTCATCGCGTTGATGGTGTCGGCCAGTTCGGCGACCTCGCCCTTGGCCTCCATCTTCAGCCGCTGCGTGAGGTCACCGTTGGCGACCGCCGTCACGACCTTGGCGATGCCGCGCACCTGGGTCGTGAGGTTCACGGCCATCACGTTCACGTTGTCGGTGAGGTCCTTCCAGGTGCCGGAGACGCCCTTCACCTCGGCCTGACCGCCCAGCTTGCCGTGGGTGCCGACCTCGCGCGCCACGCGCGTCACCTCGGAGGCGAACGAGTTGAGCTGGTCCACCATCGTGTTGATGGTGTTCTTGAGCTCCAGAATCTCGCCGCGCGCGTCCACGGTGATCTTCTTGGACAGGTCGCCGTTGGCCACCGACGTCGTCACCAGGGCGATGTTGCGCACCTGGGTGGTGAGGTTGGAGGCCATCGAGTTCACGTTGTCGGTGAGGTCCTTCCACACGCCGGCAACGCCCTTCACGTCGGCCTGACCGCCCAGCTTGCCGTCGGTGCCCACCTCGCGAGCGACACGCGTCACCTCGGAGGCGAAGGCGCGCAGCTGGTCCACCATCGTATTGATGGTGTCCTTGAGCTCCATCACCTCGCCCTTCACGTCGACGGTGATCTTCTTGGAGAGGTCACCCTTGGCGACGGCCGTCGTCACGTCGGCGATGTTGCGCACCTGGGCCGTGAGGTTGTTGGCCATCAGGTTGACGTTGTCGGTGAGGTCCTTCCACGTGCCGGCGGCGCCGGGCACCTGGGCCTGGGCGCCCAGCTTGCCCTCGACGCCCACCGTGCGCGCCACGCTCGTCACCTGCTGCGCGAAGACGTTGAGCGTGTCCGTCATGTTGTTGAGCGTGGAGCCCAACGCGGCGATTTCGCCCTGCGACGGCACCATCAGCTTCTGGGTGAGGTCGCCGTTGGCGACCGCCGTCACCACCTTCACGATGCCGCGCACCTGCGTCGTGAGGTTGGACGCCATGAAGTTCACGTTGTCGGTGAGGTCCTTCCACGTGCCGGAGACACCGGGCACCGCGGCCTGACCGCCCAGCTTTCCTTCCGTGCCCACCTCGCGCGCCACGCGCGTCACTTCGGAGGCGAAGCCATTGAGCTGGTCCACCATCGTGTTGATGGTGCTCTTGAGCTCGAGCACCTCGCCGCGCGCGTCCACCGTGATCTTCTTCGACAGGTCGCCGTTGGCGACGGCGGTGGACACCTCGGCGATGTTTCGCACCTGGGCCGTGAGGTTGTTGGCCATCAGGTTCACGTTGTCGGTGAGGTCCTTCCAGACGCCGGAGACGCCCTTCACCTCGGCCTGACCGCCCAGCTTGCCGTCGCTGCCGACCTCGCGCGCGACGCGCGTCACCTCGGCGGCGAACGAGTTGAGCTGGTCGAGCATCGCGTTCACGGTGGTGCCGATGCGCAGGAACTCGCCCTTCACCGGCTGGCCGTCGATTTCCAGGGCCATCTTCTGGGTGAGGTCGCCCTCGGCCACGGCCACCAGCACGCGCGCGACTTCCGTGGTCGGCTGCACCAGGTCGCCGATGAGCGCGTTGATGGAGTTGATGCTCGTGGCCCAGTCGCCGCGCCCGTCGCCCAAGGACACGCGCTCGGCCATGCGGCCCTCGCGGCCGACGACTCGCGCCACGCGCACCATCTCGTGCGTCATGGCGGAGTTGAGGGTCACCACCGCGTTGAAGGCGCGGGAGATGTCGTCCATCACCGGCACGGAGGTGAAGTCCGGCAGGCGCACGGAGAAGTCGCCGCCTTGCACGGCCCGCAGCGCGGCGAGCAGCGTCTGCATGGGGTCATCCCCGCGGATGCGCGCGCCCGGCGTCCTCGCGCCGCCGCCTCGGCCGCCCGTCTGTCTGCCGCCGTCCTCGGCGGCACGGCCGCGCGTGCGCTCGGACTCGACGCGGTTGGCCGCGAGCTGCGGGCTGGACGCCGCTTCGCTCCGGGGCTTGCGCGTCGAGGCGCGCTTCCTGCCATTGCCGTTGGAGCTGGGAACCTTGGTGTCGTCCACGAGGAGAACCCTTCTGATCGGGATGAACGCCGCGAGCCGAGACCTCGCAGCGGACGGGCAGGAGCGAATCTCCTGTGAGTTCGCGGGCTTGTCGAATCAAAGCCCCGGTCCTCCAGGTGATTTGTCGCTTACTGAACTTCGAGCCCGGGCGATGGATACCGCGCGTGAAACATGCGGAACCCACAGCCTCTGTCCAACATGTCAGGGCGGCGGCGCCGTGCAGGGAAAACCGTCGCAGCCCTGGACATAAAGCGGCCGACCGGAGAGCCGGCGAGCAGGGGCCAACGCGCGGCCCTCGGGCACGGGAGTCCGCTCCCCCGTCCGCACATCGAGCGAGAACGACGGCGCCCCGGTCGGGGAACAGCCGATCATCAACTGCTCGGGTGCGTCCAGCCACCACATCGTTTCCACCTGACAGGGGACATCGAGGGGGCGGTGGGAGAGGGAGCGGGTGTCGTAGACGCGGAGGTGTCCGTCGGAGAGCACGGCGGCCAGCACGCCGCCGGCGCCCACGGAGAGCCGGGCGGTGGAGGCGGGGACCTGGGTCTGCGCGAGCACGGAGCCGTTGGAGGAGACGGAGACGAGCTGCCCCGAGGCATCGAGGGCGAGCATGCCGTGCGCGTGTCCGGCGAGGGCGATGGGCTGGAAGTCGCCCATGGGGACGAGGGTGGCGCCGTCCTCGCGCAGGAGGCGGTTTCCGGCGGAGAGCCACAGGTGGTTGTCCGCGTCGAAGGCGATGGCGAGCGCGCCGGTGAGGTCATGGCGCGTGGTGGCGTTGGCGGGGCCGCAGGTGGCGACGGAGTGGGCGCCGAAGACGGCGGCGCGCGAGGCATCGGGCGAGACGGCCCAGCCGAGCCGGGCCTCGGGGTGGGCCTTGAAGAGACAGTGGTTGAGGGCGCCGAAGTTCGGGTCCGTCGTGGGGGAGGACACGAGGTAGGGCAGGCTGGTGGTGGCGACGTAGAGGAGCAGGCCCAGGGAGACGGCGGAGGCGAGGGTGAGGGGCCAGGGCCTGAGGCTGCGCGCGCGGGTGTTCCTGGCGGGAGCACGCGCGTTCTTCCTTCCCGTGGTCACCGCGCTCTCGCGTCCGCTCAAGGTGACTCCTCGCTGCCTCGCGCCGCCCGGCCCTACGCATAGCGCCCGGCCTGTCTCCAGGCCACTCCCCCCGAGGTGCATCCCAGCACATCACGGAATGGACTCGGGTGCCTGCTTGCTTCATGCGGAGCAACGGATGATTGGGGCAGGACTGGTCCGCGCGTTGCACAGCGGGCCGGCCATGCGTCGCATCCTCCCCGCGCGGGCACGACTGTGGCTGCTGGGCCTCATCCTCGTGGCGCCGCTGGCCACGGTGGAGTGTGTCTATCGGTACGCGCTCACGCGCCTCCCGGAGCTGCCTCCTTCGCCCACCCAAGGGCTCACGCCCTCCGCGCGTCAGCGGGTGACGTGGTGGAGGGATTTCTCTCCTGACACGGAGCGCGTGCAGCCCGTGTGGTCCTGGACCGTGGTGCAGGGGCTGCTTCGCGTCGCGCTCTCCCCACCCTCGCTCGGAGAGGGGCTCATGCCCGAGGGCTTCGAGCACGCGCGGGACGCGGCGGACCGCTGGCTCCGCGTGTTGAAGGCTCGCGACTCGGTTCGATATCGGGGACTCGAGCGGGTCGCCCTGGCCATCTGGCTCACGCGCCACTGGGATGAGGCGGACTGGCGGGTCGCCGCCATCGAGTCACGGTGGCACGCGTCGAGCGTGAGGCGCGGCGTCCCCGTGTTCCTCGCGCGAAGCTGGACCCAGCTCCCCGTCGAGGACCTCGCGTTGCTCATGGCACTGGGGCAACTCTCCTGGCGCGTGGACCCGTGGTGCGAGCGGGAACAACTCCATGCGGTCCGTGATGCGCTGCTGTGGACGCTGCATGACCGCGAGGGGCTCGATGAGCCGGCGCTGGCGACGGCCCTCCGCGCACCGCTGTTCCTCACGGTGCGCCCCATCGACTGGGGAACTTGTGGACAACCCGCGCTGACACGCGTGCTGGAGTCTCGGGTCACCACGCCGCTCCCCGAGTAGCCACGGGGCCGAGCCCTCCGTGAGGCTCGCTTGTCGCTGGCCGTCCTCGCCTCAAGTTTGAGCACGAGGAAAGGACCCCACCCATGCGACGAGCGCTCTGCACCGCGGCCCTGACGTTCAGCTTCCTCTTGTCTCCTGTCGCCCTCGCCCAATCAGCGGGCAGCGGAGCGGGCGCAGGGACGTCCTCTCCATCCCAGTCGGGCGTCGGCGCCAACCAGGCACCTGGCACCTATCCGTCCGGGACCTTCTCCGTCGTTCCCTATGGGTCCACGGGCGCTGAAGACATCTCCAGCACGACCACCACCACGCAGGCGACCGGTGGCGCTGGCAACACCTCGAACACCAACGCTGGCGGCACGGACACAGGCAACAATGCGTCGGATGCGCGCGGAACGGGCGGCTCTGGCAACAAGGACTCCGTGCCCGCCGGTCGCCCCGAGCCCACGCGCCAGGGCACCGAGCCGCGAGATGCGGCGGGCGATGCACGAGGCGGCAGCGCGGAGGCAGCCGCGTCCGGAGAGGACCTGAGCCAGAGAGACCTGACCCGAGAGGTCGCCATGCTTCGCAACGATGTCCTGCGACTCCAGCGACAGGTCAACGCGCTCCGAGGCGGACATGCCAATGACGATGACTCGGGGAAGCAGCAGGACGGCACGGGAGGCTCGGGCCCAGCGAGCGCGCCTCGACAGGACGCCTCCGCCAATGACACCGGCGACGTGAACGCCGACCCCGAGAAGACCATCGTCGCGAACGTCGTCATGCGCGGACAGGTGACCTCGGCCACCCAGGACCGGATTGTCATCAAGGACTCGGAGACCGGGGACCTCTACGACCTGCGCGTCGGCGAGGACACCCGCATCGTCCGCAACGGGCAGCGCATCTCGACGCAGGGCCTGCGACAGGGCACCGCCGTCCAGGCCGCCTACAACCTCATCGCGGATGGCACCTCCGACGCGACCCGAATCCAGGTGACACCGCGCTCGCGCTGATTCCCGGCGGAGGCGCTCACGTCAGGCCCCGGCGCAAGCACCTCTCGCTCACGCGCGAACCATGAGCTGGGTCCGCGTCCTGCCCGCGCGGGCGCCTCGGCGCGCGGCCTGCGCGCCTCGTGTCGCCAGCTCATGTGCGAAGGAGCTTCACCGCTCGCGCGCGAACCGCTCGATGCGCACAATCGCCAGCTCCATCTTCTGGCGCGCCGAGCTGTTCGCCGAGTGCACGCGGACTCGCGGAGGAACGAAGCCTCGCGTGGCCACCGCTTCCTCCAGCCACAGCAGCACGTCATACCCGGTGCCGTGCTCGTCATCCCCGAGGTCATGGTCGAGGCTGAGCTCGACCACCTGTCCTCCCTCGAGCAACGCGATGGCCTCTTCCGGCCAACGGACAGCCACCCAGCCCTCGGGAGCGGGCCGCTCGTCATCCAGATACACTCTCACCGCGTCACCCCAGGCGAGTCAGCGTCCGCCGTCCTTCGACGGCTTGCCCTCGGCGAGCTGACGCATCTTCGCGGCGAAGGGGCTCTCCCCCTCCGCCCGGTTGGGACCGCCCGCCAGCCGCTGCCGCCGAGCCATCGCCAGACCTCCCTCCGCGGGGCCCTCGAGGGCCTCCTTCTCGTAGCGGTCCTGCCCTCCGAGCGCGCGTCCCACGGGACGAGCGGAAGCAACACGGCGGTTCGTATCCACGGGCATGACCAGACCTCCAGCGGTGACGACGCCCCGTTCTACCCCACCTGCGTCCCGCTCGCAGCCCCCAGGGTCTCCTCGGGCGACTCCAGCACCTCCCCGACATGCCGGAGCACCCGCGCCACCACCTCCACATCCAGCGCCCGCGCATCCCACGTACACGTCAGCGTCATCACCTTCCCCGGCACCAGCTCCCCCGCCTCCACCACCGGCTCGGTCCGCACGGAGCACGGCGCCAGCACCAACGGCACCCGCGTGTACGGCACGGTCGCCACGTAGCCCCGTTCGAGCCCCAGCGTGCCCAGGCTCGTCACCACCACCGAGCCGAACGGGTCCCTCGGCATCCCCACCCAGCGCAGGTCCACGTTCAGCGTGAACCACACGAAGGACAGCAGCCGCAGCGCCCACCCCATGAACATCCCCGGGATGCGATACGAGCGACGCTTGCCCCGCTCGATGACCGCGTCCTCCCGCGAGCGCACCCGCCCCACCACGCCCTCCATCGCCCGCACGAAGTCCGCGAGCGACAACGTGTCCGCGCGGTGCACCGTGGCCGTCGTCAGGTCCACGCGCCCCGACGGCTCGGGCTGCACCACGAGCACGCACACGCCCACGTCGACGCGCGGAGACGGACTGCCCCAGCGCATGAGCACGTTGGCCTCGGGGTACAGCCGCAGCGCGTCCGCGGCGGCCTTGGCCACCAGGTGTGTCACGGTGAGCCGCTGCCCCGTCCGCTCGCGCCACGCCTCCAGGAACACGAGCGCGCGCTCCATGCGCACCTCGAGTGCGGCATAGGACGTCGGGTCCCGAGGCGCGCCCCAGGCCCCCAGGGCGAGCTTGCGGAAGGCCCCAGGAGGCGGCGCCGGCTTCAGGTCGAGGTCCACGAAGAGCCCGGGCTTCGCATGGAGTCCAACGCTCCTGCAACCCCACCCTGCGCGGCGGAGGGCACCCTGTTAGACAGGTCGTCCGCAGCCAGCCCTCCACCGAGGCCCCCGACATGACGCCCATCGCCCTGGCCCTGTCCCTCGCCCTTCACGCCGCGCCGGCCCCCAAGGCCGCGCCCCCGAAACCCGCCGCCCCCGCCAAGAACGTGCCCGCCCCCACGACGCCCGAAGACATCACCGCCGCCACCCGCACGTGGCACGAGCAGCGCCTCCAGCGACTCCAGTCCGAGGACGGCTGGCTGTCCCTCGTGGGTCTGTTCTGGCTGGAGGAGGGCGCGCAGACCGCCGGCTCCGCGCCGGACAACAAGCTGGACTTCCCGGACGGCACGCCGCCGAAGCTCGGCACCTTCACGCGCAAGGGGAAGGAGGTCTCCTTCCAACCCGAGAAGGGCGTGCAGTTCACGCGCAACGGCGAGCCCTTCACCGGCGGCGCGTTGAAGACGGACGAGCAGGGCTCGCCGGATGTGCTGAAGCTCGGCAGCCTCAACTTCCACGTCATCCAGCGCGGCGACAAGGTGGGCGTGCGGGTGAAGGACTCGCAGTCGCCCGCGCGCACGGGGTTCCACGGCATCCCCACGTACCCCGCGAGCAACGCCTGGCGCGTCACCGCGCGCTTCGAGCCCGCCGAGACGCCGCGCATGCTCCAGGTCCCCAACGTGCTGGGCACCACGGAGGAGATGAAGGCCCCGGGCACGCTCGTCTTCACGGTGGCGGGCAAGGAGTACCGCCTGACGCCGGTGGAGGACGGCTCCAACCAGCTCTTTGTCATCTTCGCGGACGAGACCAACCGCGATTCGACGTACGGCTCGGGCCGCTTCCTGTACGCGGACATGCCGAAGGACGGCCAGGTGGTGCTCGACTTCAACCGCGCCTACAACCCGCCCTGCGCGTTCACCCGCTTCGCCACCTGCCCCCTGCCCCCGCGCGGCAACCGCCTGGCCCTGCGCGTGGAGGCCGGTGAGAAGCGCTACGGCGACCACTGAGCCACGGACGAAAATCGACTCATCCCACGGGCCGGCTCCGCATCCATCGCGGGCCGGCCCGTTCATTTTTCATCGTGATTCCAAAGAGATGGAAGCCTCAGACTCGACTTTCGCCATTTTAGAGCGAGGGAGAGAGCGCGGCGGTCTACTCCGCGCTCTCCAGAGATGGCGGGGCGC